>JAVRCH010000118.1:0-95326 GCA_034530795.1 Nostoc sp. DedQUE12a | reverse complement strand
TATATATCACTCGTAAATATCATGCTAATTAATGTAGCTTATTGCATCAGTATCTAAAAATAATCTCTATTTGTTAGATGTTACTTTTATTTTTTTGTCTTCGGCTAATACTGATTGTTTTTATCAGGTGCAAGATCTGAGCTTATCAGCGTGTTCTTAACCTGGGCAACTACGAATCAAAGCGCCTGGAGATGAGCGCAGAGCTAAATACAGCACATGATGACTTGGATATTGTAAGCACAGCTTTGATGCAAATCGTAGAGGAAAAAATTCGAGAGCAAAAAGAAGTTGAGATTATAGAGCGGATTCAGTCATTGGAGACGAAAGCTAGTAATTTAAGGCGGGAAGTTCATGAGCTTGAAGAGAAGTTCATCAACCTTCAACGTGAACTAGCGCAGTTACAACCAAACCCACAGACAGAACCATCACCGCTTGCTGAACCTGAAGAAGACAATATCCCTTTTGATTCTGGGGATACGCCGAAAAACAGCGGTGATATCCCCGACGGATTTTAGTTTTTACGTGGCGATCGTAATTCCTTGGCAAGAGAGCGATCGCCACAGATTGATACCAAAGTTAGTTTACCAAAATGCACACCATAATCAACAGCCCATCTGTGTTTAGTTGCAAATTACCAGCGGCTGGCTGGCTCAACTTGTCCCAAATCCGCCAAATTCAGTTTGAGGATATGCCCACTCGTACCACTGTTGTCACCTGGCACAACGGAGACAGACAAACATTTTTCGGTGAAGATGCTGTTGCTTTAATCCAGGGTTGGGAAGAAGCAATAACACTCTTGGCTGAACGCTCTCATTACAGATTAAAAAATCGGAGATAGTAAAACATGAAACTTAAGACACTACATGCACATTTTCTGATTTCAACTGGTAATTACAGTAATGAACGTATCGGATTTTCAGTTGAATTAGACGAAGGCGAATCTGTTGAATCAACTGTAGAAAATTTGCGAGAGAGAGCCAAAAGAATTGTTGGTAAAAAAGCCCAAGAACTTTATGACGAGAGATATGAACTTACTAAGGAATGTAGGGAATTAGAAAACAGACTTAATACATTACGTAAAGAATGGGATGCTACCGCTGAATTTTTGAAAGCCCAAGGATTAAACCCCACCGCTCCTTCAATGCCACAGTTTATAAATTTGCTGACAGCCGTCACTGTCGAAAGTGAAGTTGTTAGGGAAGATGACAGTGATGACAGCGATGATTATGACGAAGATGATGAGGATGAAGATTAATAGCTATGAACAATATTAATTCTGAAATTACACCTAACAATCAAGAACCAGATCCAGCTTGGGACTACTACCCACTTTGGCATTCTTTACACCACATTAAAGCAAAAATCGATGTGGCTTTAAAACTTATCAGCACAGAAGAACATGCAACTATCGAAACTGACAAAACACTTAGAGCAGTTCTCGATCCACCCTCAGATAAATTGGTATCAATTATCAGCGAGCTACCCTATGAAGAAGAATAACCGCCTGATGAATTGCAATTGTGGAAATTGCGATCGCACTTTAGTTATAAGTGTGGGCTACTTGACCCCGTAGCCGAAACTAGGGCAACTGCCCTAGTCGCGGGTTGGGTCGCGCAACTCACCTGCCTCTGGTAACAGAGGGAAATAACAACAGCAGTACGGATTTTTGGCAAGAAATGACCTAATTGGTTTCAACCATTCACGAATCCACTGCTGTTAATTATTTCCGCCCTTGCTTGGTTTAAAAGTGAATTGTACTTGCTATTTGGGAGATTCGTGACCTATTTTAGCACGGTTTTTGCTGCAAATAAATACTCCCATTACAGAACCTTGAAAAATGAAAATTGTTGGTTTAGATGTTTGCAAAAACAGTGTAGTTGCTTAGGAGTTGCTATCAATTCCTAAGAGCTTTAGAAGCTATTTTCGGGATAATAAACGCCCGAAAGATGATGACACTTTAACATTTAAAGCTAACGCTTCGGGGGTCGAAAAACTTTTATCTCTCAAGCCCGATGCTGTTGTTTTAGAACCTACTGGAGTGCATTATTCTTGGATTTGGGCACACATTTGTGAAGCTGAAGGTATAACCGTATTGTGGGTTGGACACGCTGAAGCTGTTCACTACCGCAAACAAAACAAATTACCTGATAAAAATGACCAAGCAGACGCTTTGGCACTTGCGGCTTATGCTTTACTGCATTGGGGTGATGATGAATTTTTCCTGCAATTTGAAGCGGGTAAGGTGGCACAGATGCGTCATCTGTGGTTGCAATTGCAATCACTCAATAAAATCAAATCCCCGATCGTAAATCGTGCCCGTCAACAACTCGCCAGGGAATTCCCAGAAGCAGCACTTAGTAAAAGTGAACCGTCTAAAGCAGACGGTCTACCACCGCTTTGGGCTTGGTTAGCTGCTCGTGAAAGAAACATTAAACGTAAAAGCAGTTACTATGACAGGCTTTACGAAAACTCGATCGCTAAAAAGTACGGTGTCGGTATTACCACATTTACCCGAAAGCTGTCTAACATGCTGTGTGACCTGCAAGACTGGGAAGTTGAAATTCAATCTGATATTTTGGACATCTTGAACAATCCAGAATTCACCCCTTACCGCGAAATCATGACCAAATTTGGTATTGGAGTTAGGCCACAAGCTTTACTCATTTCCCAAATTTACCCGGTCACCAAGTTTGAGTCACTCGGTAGATTTAAACGGCGTTTGGGGATGGCCAAGGATGAAAACTCTAGCGGCGATAAAGAAACCATGAACACTGGCGCCGGTTCTAAACTGTGCCGAAGTCAGCTTTATCTGTGGGTGCTTGACATCATTGCCCCTGAACACGCTAGGCCAAAAAATGAAATTGGTCAAAAGCTGGGTGAGTTCTACGATACAAGAAAATCCCAATTCCAGGACAATCCCGAACTTTGGAAAAAGAAAGCTGTGGCACGACTGCAAAATGAAGCACTACGCGAATTCAAAAAAACACTTTCTCAAAACCTACTGCCATTAATCAGTAAGGATTTAGCCCCTCAAATTGAAGCAACTTTAGCATTAACCATGCAAACTATGCAAATGTCACTGACTGCGAGTATGTCAGTCAATGACATCACACCTGGGGTCAAAGAGAGAGAAGTTAAAAAAGGATTCGGCAACTTGGTTATTTCTCAGACTGCTGCTTACGGTTGTAGGCTGCTATTCAAAGAATTGAAACGGGCTGTTGCAGCTCATAATTAATCTCTGACTCCCCTTATGGGGAGTTATCTAACAGCAGTTAGCTATCTAAAGTGAATGGTTAACTGTACTAGCCTATCTAGGTTTCACGGTCTTGATTATCTGGCGAGTGTTTAGCGCCCAGAAGAATTAAAAAAGCTGCATATTATTTCACCAGCGCTTTTTTGCTTAAAAGGCAAAACAGTTCCATTTTGTTGAATCTTAACTCGTTGACGGCAATTGTAGACCTCAATGGGGGTTTTTACTCCATCTACACTTACAGACGCCCTGTATTCCCAATAATTTTTGGCACTGCGATTAATACTGAGAATACAAATTTGATGGCCATTATAATTCCGGCACACAGATGCAAAAGCCGGAAGTGCCACTAAAAACGAGAGTATTAATAGCGACAGAAAAATCGTATATTTTATCCTATTCATAAAAGCTTATTAACATTACATCATGGGAAATATTATTAAATTTCAAACCCTTTTAACGTGAATTAGATGTATAGGATTTTGACCTCACCCCCAGCCCCTCTCCTTGAAGGAGAAGGGAGTAAAAAGCCTAATTTTTCGTTACTCCTCCCTCGAAGGAGAGGGAGGCTAGGTGGGTGAGGTCTGTCGAATTCACGTCCTTTTAATTGCAAGCAAAAACAAATTTTGAACAATAAAATTCCCAACTTTTATCAGAAGTTAGGAATTTTACAGGAGATTTCAAAGAAAGTGAAATACACAATCTAAGTCTCAAACCTTAGAGGTTGTTTGAAAAGTTTAATTTATGACTTGCCTTGGCACAGGTGCGGCTACACGAGACTTTACCCACCGACCTGGGTTTAAAAACCCTAATTTTCTGTTAGTCCGCGGAGGCGGACTTAGCCTGTATAGTAGCGAATTCTATTCGCCTAATACTTTTCTTTCTATTTCAGAATTTTAGTAAAATTTCAGAATTTACTAACTTGTAAATTAGTGCACCGAAGACCAAACCTGTCAATGAAGCAATAGACGCACTCCAAAAAGCAACTTTTCTCTTGAGATCGGCTATTTGAAAGTCTATGCTGAGTAATATAGTTGCCGAAATAATTAGTAAAGTATCAAGAAAGATCCTAAACCAGGCAAGCATAATAAAGAACAAGAAAGCTGCTAACACGGCAATGCCAAAAGCTCTGAAATTTGATTCAAAGACAAGAGTGTAGTAATATGTCACCTTTGGCCAAGGAGTTGTCAAACTTAGTATTAACAGCAAAATAGCAGCTACGATCGCCGACCACACAAACATAGGAGGATGTGTTTCAGATATTACCCAGCCCAAAGTACTGTAGCTAAGCAGCACTACCGCTAGGGACACCCAAGGAACTCTTTTCAAAATTGACATGGGTTGATATTGCCAGTACAGGGCTAAAGCGTTATTCGATCGCTAAGTCGAGTCACTAGAGACTCAGTTTCACTTATAGCCTGCCATGCTTTTGCCTTGCTTGGCAAACAAGTTTGTGGAGAATTACAGCACAAAGTAGTTAAATATATTGATAAAGATTTGTAAACTGTTAGCAGCCGAGTAGCCGCGTGTCACATCTTAGTTAAGGAATAATCATGAGACAACTTGTTATTGCTGAGCGCGTATGCCTCATTGCTCATATCTTGTCAAAGGCTTTTGGACTAGCAGGGATGCTACTAGTCTTACCTCATGCCGAAATAATTTTAAATTTATCCCAGGTTGGAGAAACTGCCATAGGATTAAGTATGGCTAGCGGCGGTGTAGTTGATATCATCTTTGGAACAGTGGCAGTTTCTATTTATGCCTACCGGACGCTGGGATTAGGAACTTGGCTGGCATTTATGCTCCCGGCCGTGTTTATCTCTTTAGGAAGCGAATTATTAGGAACCAGCACAGGTTTTCCATTTGGTGATTATGGCTATTTGAGTGGCTTAGGTTACAAGATTGGTGGGTTAGTTCCTTTCACAATTCCTTTGTCTTGGTTTTATGTTGGGTTGTCGTCTTACTTAATTGCCAGATGTGGTTTGCAGGTAGCCCAAAAACCGAGTTTGGGACGCCATATAGCTGCTATAGGAGTTGGTGCCTTGCTGTTCACTTGCTGGGACTTTGCCCTTGAGCCAGCAATGAGCCAATCTTCTCTACCGTTTTGGTATTGGGAGCAACCAGGAGATTTCTTTGGAACACCTTACCAGAACTATGCAGGTTGGTTTGGCACTAGTGCAGTGTTTATGAGTGTAGCAGGGTTATTGTGGAGAAAAACTTCGATAAAATTACAGCGATCGCAACTTAATCTTCCCTTAGCAATTTATTTAAGTAACTTTGCCTTCGCCGCCGGACTCAGCTTAGCAGGTGGGTTCTTCATCCCTGTGTTACTCGGCTCATTGCTAGGTGTAGTTCCCGCCCTGGCACTGTGGTTGAGAAGTTCAACCACACCCACTCAAATTGGTATTGAACCAGTAACTCAAGAAGCCTCAGCAGCAAGCGCAAGCGTTAAAGTTGTTTTGAAATAAACATATAGATGGGAGTAGGGGGTCAGGGGAAAAGGTTAATGGTTCGACAAGCTCACCAACCGGGAAAAGGGAAAAGGAATAAATTTAATCTTTCCCCTTTTCCCCTTACCCTTTTCCCTTTCCCCATGCCCAATGCCCCATGCCCAATGCCCCATGCCCAATGCCCCATGCCCCATGCCCAATGCCCAATGACTAATGCCATTTCCCTGTTATTGCTAGCTATCCAAGTACCAGCAACGGCGATTCTACTTTCGCGTCTCTTAAAGGGGCCAAGACGCCATCCGCCAATACAACCGCAACAGCCGACACCGGAACTGCTGGGTAAGGTGAGCGTTGTTGTTCCTACGCTGAATGAGGCGCTTCGTATTAGCCCTCTGTTAGCTGGTTTGAGTCTGCAAAGTTACGAAGTTCGGGAAATTGTTGTTGTGGATAGCAATTCCAGTGATGGTACTCCCGATTTGGTAAAGGCGATACAGCAAAAAGATCCACGCTTTCGCTTGATGACAGATGATCCCTTACCCCCTGGTTGGGTGGGGCGTCCTTGGGCGTTGCATAATGGTTTTCTACATAGCTCAGAAGCTAGTGAGTGGTTTCTGGGGCTGGATGCTGATATTCAACCGCATCCTGGGTTGGTTGCTGGCTTGATGAAGACGGCCGAAGCCGGAGGTTATGATTTAGTTTCCCTTTCACCCCAATTCATCCTCAAATATCCAGGGGAATGCTGGCTACAACCGGCTTTGTTGATGACTCTGCTTTACCGATTTGACCCAGCTGGGATCAATACACAGCAGCCGGAACGGGTAATGGCAAATGGGCAGTGTTTTTTGTGTCGGCGTTCCGTCTTAGCGGCTGTGGGCGGCTACAGCAGCGCGAGTAGTTCTTTTTGTGATGATGTGACCTTGGCACGAAATATTGCTGTTCAAGGTTATAAAGTAGGCTTTTTGGATGGCGCAAAAGTACTAAAAGTACGGATGTATGAAGGGGCGATGGAGACGTGGAAGGAATGGGGGCGCAGTCTTGACCTTAAAGATGCAACTTCTCGTTCTCAACTGTGGGGAGATTTATGGCTACTCTTTGCAGTCCAAGGTTTACCACTTTTAATAATCTTGACCTACTTGTTGATTTCTCTGTCACTCTTGCACTCACAACAGACGCCATTAATCGGGATAGAGACACAGACGCGATTAATTGCGTCTCTACACACTCCCTCACTTGTTTTATTGGGTCTAAATTTATTCCTGCTAGCAATCCGCTTTGGTATGCTATTGGCGATCGCACCTTCCTACGATCGCCAAAGTGCCAAAGGCAGCTGGTTATTCTGGCTTTCCCCTTTCGCCGATCCCCTAGCGGTGCTACGAATATTCTTATCTGCATTCCGCACCCCACGGGAATGGCGCGGCAGAAAATACATATGAGTGGGGCATAGGGCAAACAGGAGTGTGGGAGGTGTGGGAGGTGTGGGAAGAGACGGGGGCATAAATTCTCTTTCTCCCCACACTCCCCCATCTCCCCACACTCCCCACACTCCCCACACTTCCCCATCTCCCTCACTCCTCTTCCCCCCCCACTTGATCCCCGCGTTCTAGTTCCCAAAGAATTTGATTTCCTTCACGGCGCACCCGTGAGACTATCCAATTTCGCCAGCGCCACTGATCCCCTCTACTGGTAACAGCACTGGCGTGGACATCCATTAAATCTGCTAATTCGGAACTGGTAATTAAGTAGCCTTTTTCGGAAATTTCGTCAGCTATACGTAGAGTTTCAACCAAGTTGCGGAGTTGCAAAACCCTAATTTCTGGAGATTTTTCGTCGGTTGCGGTTGCAGCTGGCCCAGTTAATGGTTCCATAACAGTTATTTTTGGTGCAGAAGTAGTGACTTGGTGTGTATTTTGGTTAATTATTCTAGAATTTTTGTCATTATCAGCTACTTTTGCTACATTTATTTCATTTGTGTTAGGTAAATTTTTATAAATATTTGTGGGAGAAAATTGTTGTAAGGAAGGGATTTTGCCACTGGCATAGGTGCGAGCGATCGCATCACAACGTTCGTTCCCTATGTTACCAGAATGCCCTCTGACATATTGCCATTTTACTTGTTCGCTATTGAGTTCATCTAAGGTTTCCAAAAGGTCTTGGTTTTGTACGGGCTTACCGTCTGACTTTTTCCAGCCTTTGTGTTTCCAGCCTTTTACCCATTTGGTAACGCAGTTAATGAGGTATTCGCTATCAGTATAGAGGGTGATGGGTTGAGCTTGTTGAGATGTTTGCAGAAATTTTAAGGCAGCGATCGCGGCTTGCATCTCCATTTTATTATTAGTGGTGTGAGGGGATGCATCGCCCATTTCGTGAATTGAGCCATCACTAAAGTAGACGACAACGCCCCAACCACCAGGGCCGGGGTTACCGGTGCAAGCACCGTCTGTGTATATGCTTTCGATTGTGGGTTGGGTGGACATAGTTTGGATATTCAATAAGCACAGGACGCTAAGGGAATTAGCGGCGAAAGCCGAGGCTAATAAAGATTAGCACAGTGAAGAAGATACCGATGCCTACACTTCACCGAAAAACTTCAGCCGAAAACCACAGATGTTGTTGATAATCATTCGGGGGGCTGAGAAAGTCCTGTCCTTAACTGAACCGTATTGATTAAGAAATTGTCTGTGCTTTTGCTGAAACCTTGTTTCTTTTGCTTACTCAACTTTCTAATAATGAATACGCGATGTACTCAAATGAGAAAACAATATCTGTTTTTGCTTGCTAAATATACTGAAATGAGAAAGCAAACCCCAGTTTGAGAAAGCAATATCTGTTTTTGCTTGCTAAATCTATTGAAATGAGAAAGCAAACTCCAGTTTGAGAAAGCAATATCTTGGCATCCAATTGCAGGTTAGGATTTTACAGTCGGCGCTATTGTTGCAGCAAAAAGCATGGGCGGGAAATTAATTGTATTTGAAGGGGTGGAAGGCTGCGGTAAAACCAGCCAAATACAGCTTTGTTGTCAGTGGTTGGAAAGTCTAGGTATTTCCGTGGTAGTAACTCGCGAACCAGGAGGAACGCAGTTAGGTTTAGATCTTCGGCGCTTGCTATTAGAAAAGTCAGAAGATAAACCAGTTGCCGAAGTGACAGAACTGTTGTTATATGCTGCTGATAGATCCCAACACGTTGAACAAGAACTTAAGCCAAATCTCGCAGTTGGGAAATATATTTTATGCGATCGCTACACTGACTCTACCATTGCCTACCAAGGATATGGTCGAGGTCTGAACATCGGCTTAATCAATCAACTCAACTATATTGCTACCGGTGGCTTAGAAAGCGACGTAACTATTTGGCTGGATGTCGATGTCGAGGTGGGACTTTCCCGCAAAAGTAAAGACGTTACACTGCAACGTCTAGACCGCATTGAACAAGAGACAATTGCTTTTCATCGCCGCGTTCAGCAAGGATACGCAACTCTGGCAGCATCCCATCCCTCAAGAATTGTGCGGGTAGATGGTAGCTTGAGTAAACAGGCAGTACAACAAGTAATTCAGGAAATTTTGCGCGGACATTTTCAAATGTGATCGGGACTTACCCACAGGTCACGGAAAACGTAGACGCAGAGCGGCTTGCCGCAGGCTACCACAGAGAAGCCAGGCGCTAACAGCGGGTTCCCCGGCTTGAAGCAACTGGCGCGACACAGAGAACACAGAGGAATAAGAGTTAGAGAGGTTTTTTGCGTAAGTCATAGTGATGTCAAAAGTCGAAATTAATTATGTGCGATGCCAGTATTGATGGCTTTATCCAACTCATCGCCCGCTACCGCCCAGATTTCCCAGAGATAATTCAAGGGGCTTCGTTAGCACACATCGATGCTTTTGCTGAGCTTGTCTATCAAGTCTCGGCACTGACTTTGCCATTAGATTATTATAATTTTCTGTTGAAAATGGGCGTATCGGCTCCTGGGTTCGTTGTAGATACTTCTCAACCAGGGTGGGGCGAACGGATACCTTGGTGTGCTTTTGTGGAAGATGCTTCACCAGACATAGAAAGTTTATTTGAGTACTATAGCTATCAATTGGAAGAGAGCGAAAGTCCACCTTCTCAATGTTTAGCTGTGGGCGTTTTCGGAATGGATTTTGAAGAGGTTTTTTTAGAATGTTATGAAGGTGTCGCAGGCCGAGTATTCACCCAAATATCTGACTCCAAGGTGTTCTGGGCTGAAAGTTGGGTTGGACATATTTACAAGCGGGGATTGCGTTACATTATTAGCAATCATATGCACATCCAAGCTTACAGCCCCATCAGTTGCGAAGCAGCCTCTCAATTAGCTGAACTAGCACGCAGTTATGGCTTGAATGTTTTGTGGTTCAGCGATGCGTTCGACTTTTGTGCGGCGAGTCTCGATTTCGAGATTTTGCTATACATTTCCAAGTATGGAACCTCTCCTTGGTTTTATTTAGCCGGAAAGAAGCAGTCTGGTTCATGGATTTTTAGTCCGCGTACCAGTCCGGCTGTTGACGACTTCTGGCAGTTTCTAAAACGCTCAGAGGCTTTCGGCAAAATCTAAAATCGCACAAGTGTATCAAAAAATGAGATGATGATTGTTGCCGTTCTGTGCTAAGGGATAAGTGACAGCTATGTTTACTTGGAAAATTTACGGAATAACTGTTGTTACTTTATTTCTAAAAATGTTGGCGATTGTATTAATCCAAGTTAATGCTCGTCGCAAGTCCAACAATTTTTCTACGTCAGAAGATGCTGGTACCCTTGGCAAAGGAGCAACTGGAGTTGCACAAGAGTCTCAATTACTGCAACGCACTACTAAAATCCTCAACAATGATGGCGAAAATATTCCGATTTTTCTGTTTTTAGCGACTGCTTACGTTAACTTGGGGTGTTGGGAAACAGGCACGTTAATTTATTTTCCACTGTTTGTTTTGTCGCGCTTTGCACATACCATAGCTTTTCTCCGCGCTATACAACCCCTTCGCACTCGCGCTTATCAGTTAGGTCTTACCGTGATGATTGTGTTGTCTGGCCATATTCTCTGGACTGCGCTTTTAGGAACTTCTAATTAAAGAAATATCCTCTGGCGGTGTTGTTATTTTTTCTATAAAAACGCTTGAATTTTGCATAAATTTAAGAGAAAGAATACCAATTCAAAATTCAAAATTAAGAAAATTACACACTGAAGATTCTTTGGTAGCTTGCTGAATAAATCGGGGTCAACATTGAAGACTGTACCCAAGACATTGTTTAGTATAAAGTTTTACCATTTCAAACAATAGCTGATAAAAACGATTAGTCTCTAATATCATGTCCGCCTAATCACTTATGAAAAAAATTCTCGGTGTCCCGGCGTCTCCATGTCTTTGTGTCACCTCGTGAGGTATTCATCCGAAGCAGATATAATTCTTTCTCCCCTGCTTTAAATGATACAGCAGTTATTTTTTACATGAGGTACAAAGTCACTGGTTTTGAGGCAGGAGGCAGGAGGCAAGAGGCAGGAGGGAGAAGAATAGACCTCTTGCAAAAGTGCTTTTTGCAAGAGATGGGAAAAGGGACTCATGTTAAAGGGGAAAGGGAAAATACCAAACCTTTCCCCCTTTCCCTTTCCCCTTTTCCCGACTTATGCAAGAAGTCTAATAATTTGATTTGTAAATCCTTGGTTCTGTACCTCATTTAGTTGGAAACTGCTGTAAGTCCTTAACAGGACATGATATTACTTATACTTCCCCCAATTTATTTATATTTTCTTTCTAAATACCTCTTCTTTGTGGTTCAAATACATCTGTCTTCAGTGGGGTCAAACTCCAGATCTAGATTTGATAAGGTTGCAAATAACACTGAATACCGATCAATTGCAATTGGAGTTAACAATGACATATACGCAAACTGGCGATCCAACTATTCGTCAACATGTAGAAGCTTGGCAAAAATTAAATGTAGATGAACAGTTAGGTTTGTTTTGGTTTATCTATAAAGAAATAGGTAACTCGATTACTCCAGCCGCCCCTGGTGCTAGTACAGCTTCTTCAGAAATTGCTGAAGGTTTGTTTAATCAAGTTAAAGAATTATCCCACGAACAACAATTACAAATTCAGCGTGATTTGATTAACAAAGTTGATACCCAAATTTCTCGCCAATATGGCTCTTTAGGTGATACTACAAAGCTACTCTTTTGGTATCTACTATCTCAAGGTATGGACAATGGCACTATCATCCCTGTACCTGGTGATTATCAACTTAGCTCAGGATCTCAAGCGCTATTTAGCAGAATTCAAGCATTACCTTTTGAGCAACAGATTACTCTTTTCCGCGACTACGTTGCTCCAATGGGTGCAGAAGCAAAACCAGGTGCAGAAATTTAGAGCAGTTAATAGGCAATAGGCAATGCGCTTGAGAGTCTATTTGTAGTAGAGCTTTTACCATGAGTTTAGGAAGTAATATCATGCCCGGTTACTTACTAAACTTGAAGAACCCCACCCCTTAATCCCCTCCCCGCTTGCGGGGAGGGGATTAAGGGGTGGGGTCTAATGATTACCGAAATCATAACTAATTACCCGAACATGATATAAACTCTGCTTCAAGTGCTATAAGTAATACTAATTTGGAAAAAGAATGTGACAGATGTGTAGGGGGATAACATTGTTGTGCCCTTACAAATATTTGATGGGTCGCAAACATTATTTGAATTGGTATAAACAAATAAACACAGAGTAAAAACCAAAATTCTTACTCTGTGATTATCTATGTCCTTGGGTTAGCTGCACCCTCAAGTCCTAACGCCCTTTGTTTTGTATTCAATATCCTAAAGGCAATTATAGCTGATTGAATCTGCCTTTTGGTTGGTTTAAATATGTTGATTTTAGATTAATCTTCTGGTTTTTTATAGTTTTTTATTGACAAGTAAAACATCCGGTATATTAATAGAGACATAACTAGATGGTCAAACTTTTAACGTTGTTAATTAAACCATTTTTTTCATATTGAACACTAGATTACCTCCCTATCAAGACAAAAATGTAAAGAATTTACTAGAGGTGAGTATTCTTCTTAAAAGGATCGAAGCTTGAAAGCAATCTAAGTCAGCCTTTAATGAAATTAATATCAGCGATCGCGATAAACTCTTAGGCTCATTTTCTACATTTCATTTGATACAATAATCAATATTTTAATCAATACATTACTAACAGAATTTACCGCAATTTAAGTTGAAGAATTATCATCAAAGCTAACTTGATTACACATAAGTGGTGAATGTTGACTGTTGACTGTTGACGGTTAACAGTCATCAGTCATCAGTCATCAGCATCAATCATCAATCATCCTTTGATAGCGACCTAGCGCAATTAAAGGAAAGTATTGTTGATACATGTGATATTTGAGATAAAAATGGCAAGGGAAGCCAGTACCAGTAAAGTCAGCCTCAAACCAAGTACCATCCGGCTGTTGAGTTGTCACAAGGTAGTTAATTCCGCGTTCAATGGCTTCCAGGGCTAATTTACCAGTTGCTTCACCTGCTGCCAACAAGCCAATTAAAGCCCAAGCAGTTTGAGATGCTGTACTATTTCCTTTTCCTTTCAGGTTGGGATCGTCATAGCTGCGGCAAGTTTCGCCCCAACCACCATCTGGGTTTTGACATCCCACTAACCAAGCAGCCCCGCGTTCTATATTGAATTTATACTTTTGAGGGTCAATCAACACAAGAGCTGACAAAACGCCACTAGTACCGTAAATGTAATTTACACCCCAACGCCCAAACCAACAACCTTCTGTTTCTTGTTCATTCAAAAGATAAGTCATCGCCCGCTCTAAATTACGCGGTTCAATTGACAAACCACAAGCACCCAGCATTTCTACTACCCTAGCAGTCACATCTGCGGTGTTTGGGTCAATCATGGCTTTCAAGTCTCCATAGGGAATGGAGTTAAGCCAATCTTGGTCATTGTCTAAATCAAAAGCAGCCCAACCGCCTGGTTTACATTGCATAGATGCAATCCATTTTAAGGCACGAGCGATCGCAGCCTGCTTGATTTTTTCATTGGGCAGTTTCGCTTGATGCAATGCCATCACCACCACAGCTGAGTCATCGACATCGGGATAAAAGCGATTGTCAAACTCAAAGGCCCAAGCACCTGGCTTTCCCTGGCGATTTTTGACAGCCCAATCTCCGTAGTCTAAAATTTGCTTTTGCAGCAACCATTCGCCAGCTCGTACCACAGCTGGATGATCTGGTGCAAAACCAGAATCTACCAAAGCACGCATCGCCCAAGCTGTGTCCCAAATAGGTGAAATACAAGGCTGTACCCGGTAGCAGTCCTCTGTTTCAATCGCAAAGTTATCAATCGCTTGCAACCCTCTTTCGACAATGGGGTCGTTTGGGTCATAATCCAAACACCGCAAAGCCAGCATGGAATTGAGCATCGCCGGAATAATTCCACCCCAGTCACCTGTAGCTTCTTGCCGTTCTAAAACCCACTTTTCGGCGGCTTTGATGCCTTCTTCCCGGAAGGGTACTAAATTTAGGCGTTCTGCCAACTTGAAGCCATCATCGAGGGCGAGGAATAAATCTGTCCAGTCGTTATTTTTGGGTAACTCCCACTGGACTCGATCCACACCTTCAACGTATAGTTCATCTAGGTTGATACCTTGGTCAGTGAGAAAAATCGGTTTGCGATCGCATACAATCAACAACGGTACAGTGCTGGAACGCGCCCAACTAGACATCTCGTAAATATTAACTGGGAAAGCTTCCGGCAACAGCATTATCCAAGGTGGTAGCGAAGGAATACCGCGCCAGTTGTAACAGCCAATCAAAGCTAAGTGCAACTTCGTAAAAATCCGAGTTTTGCTGATACCACCGCGTTCGAGAATAAACTTTCGCGCCCGAACCATCGCCGGATCGCTTGCTGGCACACCCAACAGTCTCAGCGCCATGTAGGCTTCAACTGAGGTGCTAAGTTCTCCGCCATCACCAAAGAAAAGCTCCCAACCGCCATGCTCCCGTTGTTGTTGACGCAGGTAGGCTGCAACTTTGTGCAAAGGTCTTTTTTGGTCTGTTCCCCAAATCTTATGCAAAAGCACGACTTCAGCAGTGATGGTGACGTTAGATTCCAACTCTGCCCACCAATAACCTGCCGGATTTTGAATTGAAAGCAGATATTCTTGACTAGCTGCGATCGCTTCTGCGACTTGCTTGACTTTTACCCTGTCTTGTGTTTGCATGAAAAACCGTTCAACCTCAACACTCAACACTAGTTAATAACACGGCAATACAGGTGAAAAAAATTATTTTCCTTTATCAGTAGACATAGTATTCTGTCTGAGTCACTAAGAATTTGCAATAGGTCAGCCCCCTTCGGAGGAATTAAAAATTAAAAACCCATAAATTAATTTACTAGGTTTATATCCTTTTCTTTTTTTTGAATTTTGAATTTTGAATTGGAGCGAAGCGACGGTCATGGGTGTAATTGTATTCGGATTGATGCTTTTATCCTTGGCAATTTGGTTAGGGTTACTGTGTTTTTGGGGACAGTTTTGGCGGTTAGACCAGCAATTAGAGGTAGAGACGTTGTATACAACGTCTTTACAATCTGTGGTTTGTGCGGTGGTTCCGGCGCGTAACGAAGCTGAATTAATACCAATCAGCTTGCGATCGCTCTTACTCCAAGATTATCCTGGTTCTTTGGACGTATTTTTAGTAGACGACCGCAGCACAGACGGTACAGCAAATTTCGCCGAAGGAGTCGCCTACGCCTTAGGTAAATCCGAGCAATTGCATATCATCTCTGGAGAACCACTACCTCCTGGTTGGTCAGGGAAACTTTGGGCTGTTGAGCAAGGTATAAATAGCGCGAGTTTATTGACACCTGACTATTATTTTCTCACCGACGCAGATATCCAACATGATGTTAGTAATCTCCGGCGACTCGTTGCTAAAGCCGAGCAGGAAAATTTAGACCTGGTTTCTGTAATGGTGCGACTCAGATGTGAAAGCTTTTGGGAAAAACTATTGATTCCCGCTTTCGTCTTTTTCTTCCAAAAACTCTATCCCTTCCGCTGGGTGAATAATCCCAAAAATCCCACAGCCGCCGCCGCTGGGGGTTCGATTTTGATTCGCAAAGAAGCTTTAGAGCGAATCGGTGGTATTCAAGTGATTCGCCAAGCTTTAATTGATGATTGCGCTTTGGCTGGGGCGGTTAAAAGAGGGACTGGGGACTGGGGACTGGGGACTAGGAAAGAGTTTTCCCAATCCCCAATACCCAATCCCCAATCACCAATCACCAGTCAAGGGCGTATCTGGCTGGGATTGAGTACTTTAACTCGCAGTTTGCGTCCATATAATTCCTTGGCAACGATTTGGGATATGGTTGCCCGTACTGCCTATACACAATTGAATTATTCTCCATTATTCCTATTAGGAACTTTGGTAGGGATGAGCTTAATTTATTTAGTTCCACCTATCGGTGTGATTTTGGGTGTAGTTTTGGGAAATTGGGAAATCTTATTTACAGGTTTATTCGCTTGGTTATTAATGACCTTGGCTTATTACCCGACAATCCGCCTTTATAAATGTTCTTTTTGGTTAGCCTTTAGTTTACCTGCGATCGCTTTTCTCTATACCTTGATGACTCTAGATTCTGCACTTCGCCACTGGCAAGGACGCGGCGGCAACTGGAAAGGAAGAGTTTATCCCAACCCAGATAATTTATAGTTGTGGTAAAATTGAATTTCAAAATTGGTAATGCTAATCTAAAGTAAGTCTAAAGTGGTTGATTAAAACAGTTATGACAACCGCAACAGTAACAAATAATGGACTATTAGTACCCCACAAGCTGCCTTTTCTAGAGTCAATTTGTTGGCAGACTGCTGATGTATATAGGTTTACTCAAAAAGAGATGCTGAGCCGCTACGAGCGTGGTTGGCAATACCGTAACCTATTCGATAATCTTGAGGGTAAAGAACTGAATTTTCTTAAGGAACTCGCCAGACAGCATAAATCCTGGTTGCAAGTTTGTTTATGACCTTCAGGTTAGAACACCATAATCAAATTCTCACAGTTCTTGAATGCTTAGATTCTGACATACTTAGAAAGGGTTCTGCTTACTTCGGTGGCGGAACCCTCGCATCCTTAGCATCACCAGCCTTACCCCCTACCTTTAGTTGAGGCTGTTTGTTTACTATTAACGGGGTCAACAGGTAATGGTTGAGCTGCTTTCAATACCGCATCCAGTAAACCTGGAAACAGCATCTCTAAATCTTCACGCCGCAGGATATTAATGTGCTGTGTCCCTTCTTTACGTGTAAATACTATTCCAGATTCCCGTAAAATTTTAAAGTGATTGGACATAGTAGACTTGGCGATCGCAAAGTCAAACCTCGCACAGCATTGTTCCCCCTCACTCGCCAACAGCCGCACAATCTCTAACCGCACCGGGTCACCCAATGCATACAACACTCCCGGCAAAGAAATATTTTTTCTATCTGGATGATAAAGGAATCTCATAGTTGCATTATCTCATCAAGTAGCATATATTTTTATTATTCGATATTATCGAATTATAGAATTAAATCAGGAAGGCAATTTATGTCATCCATTACAAATGTCACAGAAGCCACATTCAAGCAAGAAGTTTTGGAAAGTACAATTCCAGTCTTAGTGGACTTTTGGGCACCGTGGTGTGGCCCTTGTCGGATGGTGGCTCCGGTTGTAGACGAAGTTGCTGCTGAATACGAAGGACAGGTAAAAGTAGTCAAACTAAACACCGATCAAAATCCTACTGTAGCCAGCCATTATGGAATTCGCAGCATTCCGACCCTGATGGTTTTCAAAGAGGGTCGGCAAGTCGATACTGTCGTGGGGGCAGTTCCGAAGACCACATTAAATAAGACCTTAGCACAGCATCTTTAATCTAGGTAAAGGGCGTGGGGCATAGGGCAAACAGGGCATGGGGAAAGGGGTAAGGGGAAAAGGGGAAAGATTAAATTTATTCCTTTTCCCTTTTCCCTTTAACCTTTTCCCTTAGCGAAGCCATCTCCCCATTCCTAGAGCAAATAAGCGGGGAAAGCCAAATGGACTTGAAATTGCATGGTAAATCCGCACTGGTAACTGGCTCAACAGCAGGCATTGGTTTTGCCATAGCCCAAGGGTTAGCTCAAGAGGGTGCATCGGTGATTGTTAACGGTCGGTCTGAGGAAAGAGTAGCACAGGCGATCGCCAAAATTCAGCAAAGTATCCCCGAAGCAAAAGTTTCTGGGGTTGTTGCTGATGCAGGTACAAAAGCAGGAGTAGAACAACTTTTTCAACAAGTTCCTCACGTTGATATCCTAATTAACAATCTAGGTATTTATGAACCAAAAACCTTCTTTGAGATTAGCGATGAAGACTGGTTAAAAATATTTGAAGTCAACGTACTCAGTGGAGTACGTTTGAGTCGGCAATATCTCCAAAAGCAGCTAGAGCAAAACTGGGGGCGGATTGTTTTTATTTCTAGTGAATCTGCCATTCAAATTCCTGTAGAAATGATTCACTATGGCACAACTAAGACAGCGCAGCTCGCCATTGCGCGAGGTTTAGCAGAAATGACAATTGGTACTGGAGTCACGGTGAACTCTGTCTTACCAGGGCCAACCCGTTCAGAAGGCGTTGAAAAATTTATTTCCAACCTAGCGCAGGAACGTAGTACTAGTCGAGCCGAAGTTGAGGCTGAATTTTTCCAAAAAGTGCGTCCAACTTCTCTAATTAAACGCTTTGCAACTAATGAAGAAGTAGCAGCGCTGGTAGTTTATCTATCAAGTCCTCTAGCTTCAGCAACCAATGGTGCAGCTTTGCGAGTAGATGGTGGTCTTATTCGGTCGATTGTTTAGTGCGTCGGAGTGGGGAGATGGCTTCCCTAAGGGAAAAGGTTAAAGGGAAAAGGGAAAAGGAATAAATTTAATCTTTCCTCTTACCCCTTTACCTTTCCCCATGCCCTGTTTGCCCAATAATTAATAACAATTTGGAGTTATAACCAATGAGTACTGATATTAGCTTATTTTCTCCTTATCAATTAGGGAATCTGGAATTACCGAATCGGATAGTGATGGCGCCGTTAACCCGAAATAGGGCTAAGGAGGGAAACGTACCACACCAACTCAATGCTACCTACTACGCTCAACGTGCTTCAGCTGGATTGATTATTTCTGAAGCATCACAGGTAAGTCCACAAGGACAAGGCTATCCGGGTACACCAGGAATTCATTCACCAGAACAGGTGGAGGGCTGGAAGTTAGTAACCAATGCTGTGCATCAGGAGGGAGGGAGAATTTTTCTGCAACTATGGCACGTAGGCAGGATTTCCCACCCTGACTTGCAACCGGATGGAGCTTTACCTGTGGCTCCTTCTGCCATTGCTGCTAAAGGTGAAGCCTCAACTTTTGAGGGGCCAAAACCGTTTGTTACTCCTCGTGCTTTGGAAACTTCAGAAATACCGCAGATAGTAGAACAGTATCGTCAAGCAGCGGCAAATGCCTTGGCGGCTGGGTTTGATGGGGTAGAAATTCACGCAGCTAATGGTTATTTAATAGATCAGTTTCTGCGGGATGGCACCAACCAGCGCACAGATAAATATGGGGGTTCCATTGAAAATCGCACTCGATTTTTGTTGGAGGTGGCAGAAGCGGTAACTAGTGTGTGGGATTCTAACCGAGTAGGAGTACGTTTATCTCCCAGTGGGACTTTTAACGATATGCGTGACTCCAATCCGCTAGAGACATTTGGTTATGCGGCTGGTGCTTTGAACCAGTTTAATTTGGCATATCTGCATATTTTTGAAGCAATAGAAGCAGATATCAGACATGGTGCGGTTGTTGTGCCTACTAGTCATATACGCGATCGCTTTACAAATACACTCATTGTCAATGGTGGTTATACTCGTGAAAAAGGCAATGCTGTAATAACAAGCAAAGCAGCAGATTTAGTTGCCTTTGGTACATTATTTATCTCAAATCCAGATTTACCTCAACGTTTGGCTTTGAATGCACCACTAAATGAACCAAATCAAGCCACATTTTATGGTGGCGATGAAAAAGGATATACAGACTATCCATTTTGGTCGGCTGCTAGCGAAGCAGTAGCCAACTCATAATTTTAGATTTTAAATTTTGGATTTTGGATTTACAATTCTTGCATCCTTGAAAAATGCCTGAGAGCAAACGAATTTATACTCAGTTTGCTGCCATTAAGCTAGGTAGAAAGAATCTAAAATCTAAATCGAAAATCCAAAATTGTTTAACTCAACTATTAGGAGAATCTCATGAGTCCAATCACCCAAATCCAAGCTTTAGATGTACCAACTGCCATCGCTCAACGTCGTTCAATTAAAACTTTTAAATCAGACCCCATCCCTCCAGAACTGCTCAAGCAATTGGTAGAGTTAACTGTGGCAGCACCGAGCAGTTTTAATATCCAGGATTGGCAAATTATTCTTGTGCAAGATGAGGCGCAAAAAGCGGCGCTATCAGCAGCATCTTGGAATCAACAGCAAATTGTTCAAGCACCTGTAACGTTTGTATTTGCTGCCAATCCTAACGCAGGCGAACAAGATTTGACCCCTATTTTTGAGCAGGCACTCCAGACTGGGGCATGGAATGATAAGACCGTAGACTACTTTAAAACCGCCATCCCACAATTCCAAGGTGGTTTAGGCGACAAGCGACGTGAATATGCCATTAAAGATGCGATTATTGCCGCTACCCATTTGGTGTTAGCAGCAGAAAGTTTGGGTTTGTCCACTTGTTTTATGAACGGTTGGATTGAAGAGAAAGTAAAAGAAGTGATTGGTGCTGCGGATAATCCAGATTTAGCGATCGCCGTTTTAGTCCCCGTTGGCTACGCAGCAGAACCACGCTTAAATCCCGGTCGTTTACCATTTTCCTACAACGTCTCTGTAGACAGAATCGGTAACCCATATCAGGCTTAATTTTGGGCATGGGGCAAACAGGGCATAGGGCATGGGGAAAGGGAAAGGGGTAAAGGGAAAAGGGGAAAGATTAAATTTATCGGGAAAGGCAGAGGGCAGGAGGCTCAGTTGGCTTTTATGAAATTCTGACTCCTGCTCTGGAGCCACGACCGTAGGGAGTAAGGGTTTAAGACCCCCACAAAACAAGAAAATTTGGTGGCTCTTGTTTAGGAGGGGTCTGAATCCCTGATCTTACAAAACCTTCTGCCCTCAGCATAGCTGCCTTCTGCCTTCTTCAATAGACTTCTTGCAGAAGTCGGGAAAAGGGGAAGGGGAAAGGGGGAAAGGTTTGGTATTTTCCCTTTCCCCTTTAACATGAGTCCCTTTTCCCATCTCTTGCGAAAAGCACTTTTGCAAGAGGTCTAATCCTTTTCCCTTTTCCCTTTAACCTTTTCCCCTGCCTCAAGAGCTACCCCTGCCTCCCCACTCCTCACTCCCCACCCCCCAACCATGTCCCTACCTTCATTCCTAGCGCGTCGTTCATTTCACTATGGCTTTTTCGTCGCAGGTTTAACATTCTTAGCTTTGTTGGTGGGAGCCGGAATTCGGTCTGCTCCCGGAGTTTTTATTGTGCCTCTCGAACAGGAATTCGGCTGGAGTAGAGCTACTATATCTTTGGCAATCTCGCTGAACTTGGTACTTTACGGACTAATCGGCCCTTTTGCTGCCACAGTTATGGAAAGGATCGGCATTCGTCGGATGATGGTGTTTGCCTTGGCTGCACTTGCGATGGGTGTTGGTTTAACTACTTTGATGTCAGCGCCTTGGCAGTTAGTTTTGCTGTGGGGCATAGTTGTCGGTTGTGGCAGCGGAGTTATCGCCCTGGTTTTGGGTGCGATTGTTGTTAACCGCTGGTTTTTTGAAAGGCGGGGTTTGGTTTTAGGTATCTTGACTGCGAGTACAGCTACTGGGCAATTAGTATTTTTACCTGTACTCGCTTCAATTACCGATCGCTTTGGCTGGCGAACTGCGGCTTGGATTCTCGCTGGTGCAGCAGTTTTAATTATTCCAGCGATCGCTATTTTTATGCGCGATCGGCCTGCGGAAGTCGGTTTGCGACCCTTTGGTGACAACAGTGAAACTGCTGAAGTACCGCAGCCTAAAGTAAATTCCATTGCCTCTACCTTCAACGCCCTTTGGCTGGGAATGGGTAACCGCGACTTTTGGCTTTTATTTGGTAGCTTTTTTATCTGTGGTGCTAGCACAAATGGATTAATTGGCACTCATCTGATTCCCGCTTGTATCGATAACGGTATCCCGGAAGTCAAGGCTGCTGGGCTTTTGGCAATCATGGGTCTATTTGATTTTCTAGGGACAACTATT
The DNA here is from genome assembly GCA_034530795.1 of Nostoc sp. DedQUE12a. GTDB lineage: Bacteria > Cyanobacteriota > Cyanobacteriia > Cyanobacteriales > Nostocaceae > Nostoc. Next base: position 73,301 of record JAVRCH010000118.1, on the reverse strand, counting down.
TCCGGTTGGCTATCTGACCGCTGGAATAATCGCTACTTGTTGTGCTGGTACTACGGACTGCGGGGTTTGTCTTTAATTTTCTTACCCTTCAGTTTTAATTTTTCCTTCTATGGACTTTCTGCCTTCGCTGTCTTCTATGGACTTGATTGGATTGCCACCGTACCGCCTACAGTACGTCTTATTGCTAATACCTTTGGTAAAGAAAACGTCGGTGTAATGTTCGGCTGGATTGTAGCAGGACATCAAATTGGTGCAGCCACAGCAGCATTCGGAGCCGGGGTGTTAAGAACTTCGATGGGCACTTATTTACAGGCGTTTATTTTATCAGGCGTTCTCTGCTTGATTGCCGCAGTTTGCGTACTGCGGATTGGTCAAACTCCTACTAAGGGCAATTCCCAGCTATTAAAACAGGAAACTTGAAATTATGGCAACAACAGCATTGATAGTGGGAGCGGGTAGCGGACTAAGTGCCTCTTTAGCCCGCGCCTTTGCGAAAGAGGGAATAAGTGTGGCTTTAGCTGCTCGCCAAATTGAGAAACTGACTCAGCTAACTAATGAAATTGGGGCGCTGAGTTTCGCCGCTGATGCCTCAAAACCACATGAGGTAGAAAAATTATTTATTGATGTTGAAAATCAGCTAGGTTCGCCAAATATCGTAATTTACAATCCTAGTTTCCGTGTCCGGGGGCCTTTGGTTGAGCTAGATCCCGATGGTGTGGCAAAAACTCTAGAAGTGACTGCCTACGGTGGGTTTCTGGTTGCCCAAGCTGCTGCCAAACGGATGTTGCAGCAGGGGGGTGGTGCGATTTTCTTTACTGGAGCCACAGCAAGTGTTAAGGGTTTTCCTCACTCTGCTCCCTTTGCAATGGGTAAATTTGCACTGCGGGGTTTAGCTCAGAGCATTGCTAAGGAACTAGCACCAAAGAATATCCATGTGGCACATTTCATAATTGATGGGGCAATTCGCTCGGCAGTCCGCCCAGATCCAGTAGATAATACTGATAGTACTCTCGATCCGGATGCGATCGCCCAAACTTACCTCAATATCCTCCGGCAACCCCGCAGTGCTTGGACATGGGAAGTGGAACTACGTCCGTGGGTAGAGAATTTCTAGCCAAGGCAATTGTTACAAGAATAGTTTTGAACGTATGAAAATTGATTTTGGTGCAACTGCTGTTGATTACGCAAAACACCGCGCTGGTTTTCCCAATTCATTATTTAACAAACTGTCTGAATATGGTATTGGTTTACCAGGGCAGAATATTGTTGACCTGGGTACGGGAACAGGAACGCTAGCACGGGGTTTTGCTAATAGAGGTGCTTATGTGATTGGCATCGACCCATCAGTTTCACTTCTAGAACAAGCCAGACAGTTAACCGAATCAGCCCAAATCAAAGTAGATTATCGAGTCGCCACGGCTGAGAATACTGAGTTACCAGATGCAAGTGCTGATGTAGTCACCGCTGGACAATGTTGGCATTGGTTTGACCGTGGACGTGCTGTCAAGGAAATTACCAGGATATTGAGAGCAAATGGTTTAATTGCGATCGCTCATTTTGATTGGATACCTTTAAAAGGTAATGTCGTTGAAGCAACAGAACAACTGATTAAGGCTCATAATCCCGTGTGGAATCTGGCGGGCGGTAATGGATTATATCCCCAGTGGTTACAAGACATTGGAGAAGGAGGATTTCGAGACATCCGCACATTTTCTTACGATGTCTTTGTATCTTATACACATGAAGATTGGCGGGGACGAATTCGCGCCAGTGCTGGTGTGGGAGCCAGCTTAACACCAGAAAAAGTAGAAATATTTGACCAGGAATTAGCGGCATTACTCGAAGCGAAATATCCCGCACCAATTCTGCAAGTGCATCATCGAGTGTGGGCAGCGATCGCTAAATCACCACAGCCGTAGTCATAATTGCAACTTGCATATAACTTTGCTGGTTAAGTTAGAGTGCAAGTGGAGAGAGAATTTGTATAACCACCTTGGCTGTTGGCATAATATCATGTTCGGGTGAAGACTTATCATTAGGACTGACGCTCTGACGCTCTGACGCGGAGAAATTTTAATAATAAGTGATTATCCGAACTTGATATAACTCATGGTTTGCGACCTACAGCCAAAACCACAGAAGCGGGAATTTGAATAACATCATCTGTAGCGTACTTCTTGGCTTCCTCGATAATTGCGTTCTCGATATTGTGGCTTTGCTGTTGGGTTTGCATTGCCAGCATCGGCCCAAGACGTGCCGAACTTGCAATAATCGTTGGCACTACATCTTGGGGTCTAGAAAAAGTCCATGTTATTGGCAATTCGGTGACAGACTCTGACGCGAATCCACTGGTGCTTAAAATCTTTTGGCATTCGTCGGGGTCGCCGAAACGAAACAGTGGCGGCCCTAGAGGTAAATCCACGTCGATGATGCCATAAGTCTGCACTGCTCCCAGAATCAAGGCCATGAAAGGATTGCGTGCTGGCGGTGTCCAGCAAGTGAAGGCATAGCGCCCACCTGATTTGAGGACTCGCAAAGACTCGGCGATCGCTTTTTCTGGTTCGGGAAAATGCAAGATACCCAAGTTACATACGACCGCATCAAAGTTATTAGACTCAAAGGGAAGGTTCTCGGCATCTCCAACCTGAAATTCTATTTGAGGAAATCGCGATCGCCCAATCATTACCATATTATCGGCATAGTCTAATCCAGTAACTATAGCCTGTCGCTTTAACGCCGCTGCACTCAGCCACCCCGTACCACACGCAACATCCAGCAATCGAGTACCATACCCTGTTTCTACAGCATCCAATATGGCTTCATTGACCTGAGACGTTACCTGAGCGATCGCTCCATCATATCCTTGAGCCACCCTGGAAAATCCCTCACGCTCAAACTCTTTGAATGCTTCGCGATCGATGGCAGGGTCACCCATCATTTTTTGCTCCTTTCCTTTAGAAAAAATATAACACCTCCGTAAATCCTATATGTTTACGGACATAAACTGACCATAAAATACAGACATCAATATCCTTTCTTTGCCTGTTGCCCATTGCCCATTGCCTGTTACCTATTGCTATTGCCCATTGGCTCTTGCCTCCTATACTTAAAGCCTCTCTCCACGTAGGAAAGAGGCTTTAAAACCCCCACTACACCAACAAAAGTTTTTCTGCTTCTCTCTCTGAAAATGAGAAGGTTAGGAAGAAACTAATTTAACCGTTGGAGAATAAAAGGGGAGAATCGAGAATTTTCAATTGGATCAATACCAAAATCAACAAGGTATAAACTGTTGAAGAAATTAGACCACTAAATAACTCTTTTTTGAGGTTCTGCTCTTTGGGTTCTTTTTGAAAGATGTCCTTAGAACCAAATTGCATCAATAAAATTCCTACAATATTGGAGAGCCAATACCCTATAATGGAACAGGGTAAAAGTAATTTTGGGGAAAGTAAACTGCATCCATAGCCAAAAGCATAAGCTATTGGCAGATTAAAAAGTAAGTCATTCCACCAACATAGTGGTGACAATAAATATCCCAGTACTAGAAAAAACCCACCTCTGAGCTTTTTGAAAATATCTTTTTTGAACTCCTTTGAAATAGCTGGCTCTAACTGCTCAGTCATTGTCTGGTTTTCGAGGCTCAACTCTTGACTCACTTTTGGGACGCTTTGCATAAAAACCCACTATTCCTACCTACTTAGTGTAGTTTAATCTAAAAAGTAGGCCAAAGTCTAGTACACAAGCGATACCATTTTGGGCTGTTGCCACTAAAAGCTCTACCAATTGTCATTGGTTATTAGTAGAGACGCGATTAACCCTTGTCTGTACAATAGTCTGCACATCTGTTGGATGTATATAGCAGTTGCAAAAATCTGAAATAATAATAGCTACAATAAAACTACTGAACTATCTGAATAGGAAAATGACAGATTTAACTGCAAATAACACATTTGTCATAGCAGGAATTGTGTTTGTAACAATTGCTGTCATCGGGCAATCTAAATTAGGTTTTATTGAAATTAATCCAGGTTGCTTTGGCAGATTGTTGGCTTTAATTATTGGGATTTCAAGCCTTTTATATGCGGTAGGATTATTAAATTTTTCACTGGCAAATATTGATTTATTAAGAACTTATCTGCTAGAACTCATTCAACAGAGTCTAAGCTCAATTAATGAACTTTTGCAAGGTTCATAATGATTGGTAAAGATTGAAATTTCGGATTAAGGGTAAAGGTGTTAATAAAACTCCAAGAAATAAATTAGTACTACTTGTGGGGTGGCTTGGAAAGCCCACCCAATCAATAGGGCGGGCGAGACGCCCACCCCACAATAGTTAATTGGATATTTTTTGATTTGTCAGTTCCTAATTTAGCGTTGAACTATTGTAAGTAGAATTAATAATACGCTCCGAGAAGGCTGTAAGTCAGACTAGCTAGTACTAATAGAGTAACAATTACATAAATAAATTCTCGCTTTATTAGAAAAGCCAATAAAGAAATTACTACCCGTAAAATTGGAGTAGCAATTAGTAGTAATAGTCCCAGTTGAATAATACCGCGTAGGCGTAGCCCGTCGTAGGCATCGCTACCTGATAAAACTGCTTGCACTACACCTACTGGCGAGCGAAATTGTAATGGTTCTCCTCGAAAAAACTGATATCTAGCAGGTTCAGCACCGTGATGAATCAAGTAGAGGATACCCCCCAATAAAACCACAGCACTAGCTATCAAAACGCCATATTTAAGTAGGTTACTGAGCAAATATTCTAATTGTTGTTCGCTTGATGTTTTCGTTAGATTCTTGTTAGCATCAATTTCAGAAGTATCCGATAATTGCGCCACTTTGTTAACTTGCTGTTCTTCTAACTTCTCAATATCAGAGTGTGAATTTTCTGGTGATAAGGTTAGTGCAATTACTTTACTCTCTGGCTGTGCCGATAATGCCCAGCGAAAACCAGCATTTAATTTATACATTCTACAGCCCCCCTATTAAATTGTTGTAGACCATCTTTAAGGCCATTACCACCAGCACAACACTGAAAATAGTTCTTAAAATCTCTGTTTGAGTCCCTGCAAGGACTCGTGCACCCAAAAAAGCACCAGGTAACACTCCCAACATTACCGGCATGGATAGTCCCGGATCGATGTAACCTCGTGCTAAATAAACTCCGGCTGAGGCTGCTGCTGTCACGCCGATCATAAAATTGCTAGTGGTGGTAGAAACTTTGAAGGGTAAACGCATGGCTTGATCCATTGCTAAGACCTTAAATCCGCCGGAACCAATACCCAGCAATCCAGAAAACACGCCAGCTAAAATCATCATGCCAAACCCCATTGGTACTGAATGAACTTGATAAGACATCAGTCCATCAGGAGTTGGATAACTGTTATTTAGTTTTAGATAATTTGCTAGAGGATCTGCGGGTTCATCTTCAGTGTTTTCTATTCTCGGTCGTTGTGAAAGGTATGCTGAATAAATCAGAACGATCGCTAATACAATAGTTAGTGCTTTCACAGACACAAAAGTAGCAATCATCGCACCGACGATGGCGCCGACAGTTGTCCCTACTTCTAAAAACATCCCCAATCGCAAATTGGTATAGCCTTTTTTAATGTAAGTAGATGCTGCACCCAATGAAGTAGCGATTACAGATACTAGAGAAGCACCAACCGCATATCGGATATCGACACCAAATACTGAAGTTAATAAAGGGACAATTACTACTCCACCCCCTAACCCAGTTAACGCGCCTAAAAAGCCAGCACTAAATGAACCAAGCCAAACTAATAAAGAAAATTCTAAAATTGACAAATTTAATACCTCTTTTTTTTTATGTATAACAGGATGCCAAATAATTTTTTGTATTCTTTAAAACTTAAACAGTAAGTTGGTTACCGCTGACATGAGGAGATGGGGGGATGAGGGAGATCGCAAATGACTAATGACTAATGACTAATGACCAATGATTAATGACCAACTACCACTATCCATAATGATAAAAGCGCCTAATCCCATTAATACAAAAGGCATAAAATCGTTACCGTAACGAGTCAAAAGGGTGGCGATCGCAGTATTATGAGTTAATTTGTACGCTACATAGCATAGAAATCCTACTAGCATAAAAAACACTCCCAGAGTTATTAGCAGACTCTCCCAAGTACTGCTAGCAAATAAAGGAACGTAAATACTAATATTGTCAGTACCATTAGCAAAGGTTACTGCTGCTACGCTGTAAGTTTGAAAATTGATAAATTTACTTAAATACGAGCTTTCAGACTGCTCTGTTTCTATTTCTGTTTCTTCTGATTCATCATCTTCTCTATTTAGCAAGCACTTAATACCAATTGCTATGGGTACTAAACCAAATAATCCAATCCAAGGTTTTGGTAAGATTAAGCCGCCAAAGAAACCAGGAAGGCTAGCCATTACTAACGCTGTAAAACCTAGATACTGACCAGTGACTATATGCCAACGTCGAAGCTTAGCATTCACCTGGGAAAAAAACAACGTCAAAATAACAATATCATCGATATTTGTGGCACTGAAGGCAGCTGCACCTGTACTAATTGCAGTAACTAATCCGCTCATATTAATTTTGGATTTGGGCATTGGGCATTGGGCATTGGGCATTGGGCATTGGGCATTGGGCAAGAAATCTTTCCTCCCCACACTCCCCCATCTCCCCAGTCCCCAGTCCACAATCAATTCCTGTTATCGCTGAATCTGTTGTGAATTTCTTCAATGCCTTGGCGCATTTTCACAACCAGGTTTGGAGAACGTAGTCTTTTGATGATGAACCACCCACAAGTGGCAAGTATGTATAACAAAAACAAGTAGGGAAAAGTATTGTAAGGAGCTTCGGGAACTGGAAAAAGTGTACTGCCAGGAATTCCTACGCTACCTAAAACCGGAATCATCATAAATCCAACTCCGAGAACAGAAAACACCACATCTCGCCGCCGAAGTTTTCTAATTTTGTATAGGTAAACTGGTGCTGCGACGGAAATCAGAATGTACACCGTTAAAAATCCATAGCTACAAATTGCCCCTAAATAGCCCATACTCTCGAACAACTTGATGTTAAATAGGGACATAACAGCAGGCACGAAAAATGTAATCAACGAACACATCGTGACTGCAACGTGGGGTGTTTTGTTGGATGAGTGTGCTGTTCCCAATGAGGAATGGAATAGACCATGACGTGCCATCAGGAAAGATACTCTAGCGGCTGGGTTGATACTGCCAAGGATGCAAGCAAAGAAGCTAAATAAGGCACCCAAACCTACAAGTTGCCCCAAAAAGCCAACTCCTGCTTGTTGGGATAAAAAACCTAGAGGTTCTTCAGTTTGACTTATGGAGACGCCAGTACCACTAAACCCTAAGACTTCTATATAGGTTGTTGATATGTAGAACAGACCTGCGAGGATGACGCTACCCATTACAGATTTAGGGATTGTTTGTAATGGTTTTTTTGCTTCATCACCCAGCGATGTAGCACTTTCAAAGCCAGAGAAAGCAAACATTACCAATACAAGTCCTGTGGCCACACTCCCTGGAGTCGTACCAGAGAGAGTTAGTTGGGACATATCCAACGCAAAACCTTTGTGTGCCCAAATAATGATGCATAAGATTGCAATCAATAGGACTGAAGCTGCTTCCATCCAGAGCATCGCGACAGCTGAAAGTTGGATATCTTTATAGGCTGCATACCAAGAAATTCCTGCACCGATCGCCAGCAATGTAATACTGGAGGGATGAATGCCCAAATGACCAATTAAGACACCGCTGAAGTTGGCAAAACCGCACAAAACAGACATGCCTGTAAATAAATAAGCCAACACCAAACTCCAACCGCAAATCACACCTGCTGTGGAACCAAGTCCTTTAGAAATATAAGAGTATAGCGAACCTGGAGAAGCCGAGCGACTGGCAAATTGGTTGATGTTGATACTCACAAATAATAGCCCGATCAAACCAATCAGAAAACTCAGCCAAGTGCCGTTTCCTGAAAGTGCAACGATTAAACCAATATTCGATGCTGGTATTGTCGTCGGTGCAATTACAGCAAAAGATTGCGCTAATACTTCTGAGAAAGAAAGACAATCTGGCTTTAAACCATGAATACTCTGATGGGATGATTTTTCTGTTTTCATTGAGTAAGTTTTAATCTCTTTAAATACACATATGCCGATAGATATACAGGTGATTAAAGTTGATTTTTGAGTAAAATTTTCTTTTTATCAGCCACCGATTTCTAATTATCGATATCGATATATCTTTTACTTACATCACTATATCTTTAGTTGTATTTCTCTAGATAGATTTAATACTACCTGATGTATTTCCTACAATCAAGTATTAGCAAAAATCTGAACTCAATTTTTATTTGTAAAATATTTCAAATTAATTTTTTCTAATGAATATGATATGGGCTGCTTTATACTAGTTTAAAATAATACTCGTTTAATTGCGATTAATTATTGAAATTAAATTGATATAGACGATGTAATCATTGCATAGCCTGATAAATAGAATATAGCATCATACTAGTACTTAAAAAATAAATGTATTAAATTAATTTATAATTTGGTATTGGCAAAAAGTGGTTTAGATGATATGCAAAACTGAAATTAATACTTGTAATCTCCCAAAAAGCCGATGACTTAGGGGTGATTTTTGAGAAAGATTTAAGATTTAAGATTAGTTAGAATGTTGACAATTGTGTTTAAAATATCATCACCTGCAATCTTTAAAACTTGGAAAAAACATGAAAAGCTTTAAATATTTTTTGATGGCGGTTTTATTACTTGTAAATCTAGTATTTGCTGAACCTTCCTTAGCCGACCGCCCGAAATATTCGGAGAATCCCGATTATATAAATTTGACTGAAGAGTTAAATAATTTGCAAACTCTCAAAGAAACACAAACTCAATTAGAGGATGCAACATCAGAGCAAATTGACCAAAAAATCAATGAGTTAGAGTTGCAAAAATACGCCTTTGAGTCAGGAATCGACTGGGGTCAATGCAGTAATCAAACAGGCAAGACTCTAGCTATCTACGGCCCCGAACCAGATGTTGATGATGATGATGAATACTCCGAAGGGGCTGCATTGTATTTTCTGGGTAATGGTGAGACAACTCAAGATAGATGGAATTGTAAGGGAGTTTATCTACCAAATGATGTTACAGCGATCGCTGCCGGCGCAGGTGAACAACAAGAAGAATTGCCGGGTGGTGTTGCCATTAAGGTTCCCAATGGAACTAACTTAGTTTTGAAGGCGAATCCGGATACTGGAGCGATCGAATTCAATCAAGCTGGTACTAAAATCTTGAAAGCTGGTGAAGTGAATTGGTTTATCCCGAATGTATCGCAAAATATTGTAGATGCGCGAGTTACTAATGCACCAACTAAAAAGGCTTAAAGTTTTGGTATATAAATTACTGCTTTACTAATACCAATTCTGTATAGCAGTCCTAAATGAGTTACGAACAAAAAGATCCCTGACTTCTTGAAGAAGTCGGGGATCTCAAGCCCACTGGTGGAGAGCAAATCAAATAGGATTGCTGCTCAAGACTTGTCGGGTTTTGGGGAAAAGGGGAAAGAAAAAACCTTTACCCTTTACCCTTTACCCCAAACCAAATTCCGAATTCAAAATGCAAAACCCGAGCAGTATTGGATTGCTGCTATTTGATGACTGAGCAATCTGACACTGTTGGTGGTATTTACGAGCATCCGTTTAGCTGATGTTATATGCTACAGCCAGGCCCTTCAAGACCTTCTGGAAAACTGATTAATTCCAAGTAATCTGGATTTGCTAATAATTGTTTTGCTGCTAGTAATCCGGCAATGCTCCAAGTTTGATAAATTCTGGCTTCCTTGCCAATCAAACGACCATTGTTGCCATCATAATATTCTGGGAATTTATCTTCAAATAAACGACTTTCAGCAATGGCGATCGCTTCTTGGGCAAGTTCTATCCTACCTGTTTTTATTGCCGCAGCGGTAAATATCCACAATAAGACAGGCCAGTTACCACCATTGTGATAAGACCAAGCAATGTTTTTAGTGTCACATCCTGTAACAATTCTCCACTCTAAACCTTCCAAAGCCGGAAAGCAGATTTTAACAGGCATGTAGCCAATCAAGTTTTCCCAGCGTTCGGCGAACAAATTCATGATGCTTTGAGATTCTGTTTCGCTTGCTAAGGAAGCTAAGATTGCCATCAGATTTCCCAAAGTAAAAAAGCGAAAATCCATCCGTCCCGGCCCTAAATTTCCGGCTAAATATCCTCCAGTGTCCGGTAACCACTCGGTTAACCAACTGGGGATAGATTCGGAATGGATGTTGAATTTATTCGCAACTTCTTTACCAAATTCGTTACCTTTGTAACGATAAATTTCCCGCAATCGTTGTACATCTAGCCAGTAATAATTGCGGATATGATATTTTAAAGCTCCCAATCGCCTATTAACTTTACCCAGATAATCACCATTGCCATCTGGTAAAAGTAATTCCTTAGCTGCCCTCAAGGACGCATAAAATAATACCTGAATTTCTAAAGGATGTTCGTAAACTCCCAGACGACGGTCAATCATAAACGCGCCATCGGGAACTAACATTGTTGGGTACATGGAAAAGCGATGTACCAAACAAAGATCTAAAATTAACTTGATTCCTACTTGAAAATCTGGTTGACGCGCTAAAGTCAAATCGCCTGTAGCTTTTTCATAAGCGCGTAGGAGCAGAATCCACCACATACAAGAATCAACTGGAGGAACGCGAGCGATGGCTTGTTCGCCAAAATCAGCAACCAAAAATTCCTCGCTGTCAATTGATTGGACTTTGAAACTGGCAGGCATTAACCCTGCTCCCGGCTCAAAGCAGTCCATCTGCTTTTCATGACTTTGTAATTTCAGTGTTTCTATTAAAAAATTGCGGACAATATCTGCTTTGCCGTGCATCAAAAACACCAAAGCAGAAGGCACAAAATCCCGAAGAAAACACTGGTCATAATTGAGTAGATCTAAATTTGGATCGTGAGCGGCTAGCGTACCGATGGGTTTTCCTTGATAATAAATTATTGACTTTTCCAGAAATTTCCAAGCTTCTGCTTCTAGCAAACTCTTATTATTGCTCGTGCGAGTCATAGGTGTGTAATTCCACTAATGGTATGTATAGCAGTTGAAGCAGAATTTAGGGAATAAATCGAACTAAAAGCCTTATATCAAGAGACTTTCTTGCCTATTGCCTATTGCCTATTGCCTGTTCCCTGCTATATCGGCTCAATCGTGGAAAGCACGCCAGCTCAACTCTTAAGCCGACCAGGATTCCCGGAAATCAGCATACAGAGTTAATCCACCATCTACAAACAGCGTTTGTCCGGTGATGTATGCTGCCTCATCCGAAGCTAAAAAAGCCACTGCGGCTGCTATTTCTTCAGTAGTACCAGCCCGCCCCATTGGGATGTGACTTTCCACGATCGCCTTTTTTTCAGGGTCATCTATCCAGGCTTCATTCATTGGTGTGATTGTCGCTCCGGGGGCAACGGCGTTAACACGAATACCTTGACTAGCGTATTCCAATGCTAAACTTTTGGTTAGATTCCCCATACCACCTTTGCTCATAGAATAACTGATATACATCGGTCGAGGAATAATTTCGTGAACGCTGGAAATATTAATAATCACTCCCTGACGACTAGCAGACAGTAGGTGTTTAATAGTTTCACGGGCGCAGAGATAAGCACCCCGGAGATTGACTGCAATCACTCGGTCAAAATCTGCTGTGGTAACTTCATGAGATGGACTTTCTGTTTGAATGCCAGCATTGTTGATGAGAATATCTAGACTGCCGAATTCCTGAACAACAGTGTTGACCATCTTCACAATGTCTGATTCTTGGGAAACATCTCCCTGAACCAGCAATGACTTCACACCACAACTGTTAATATCTCCACAAGCTTTTTCCAATGCCATTTCTTGCGTATCTTCCGCCGCTTCCGGGTCTTTGCGGTAATTGATAGCGATATTGCACCCTTGTTGAGCCAGTTTAATGGCGATCGCTTGACCGATGCCTGATGTTGCACCTGTAATTAAGGCATTCTTTCCTTTTAACCCTATCATATTTTCTCACTCCAAGGATTTTAGATTTTAAATTTTAGATTAAAAGTCTTAATTACTAACTTGTGAGGTATAGCAATCCTATTTCATTTGTACGTTCTTCTTTCCTGTTGCCTGTTCCCTACCTTCATGAGTAATTTTGCAACTCATTTACGATTGCTATAGAATTCAAAACAATAAGTAGATGGACAAAAATATTTACACTCATTCCGAACAATTACAATGATGATATTGTGTAATGAATTTTTTCACACTACTTACTACTTTGTGGAATTTGGTATTAATCAAAGAATTTTGGATTTTAGATTATTTATTGAATCCAAAATCCGTCTTGAAAAGTTTTGATGCCTGCGGCAACGCCAAAAGCCGACGCTCAAACTTTTCGCCAAATCTCAAATTACTCCCTTCCGGCTCAAAGAATACCGGAAGGGAGTAGTACACTATCGCAAATTCGCTGGTACTTCTTTAGGAACTACCCAATAGTAAACAGTTTTGCCCTCTACATTTAGCGTTTGGTCTGGTTTCCACTCTCCCATATCGAAGGCGTGGGAAACAATGCGAGTACCAGGTTTGAGTTGTTTTAGGAGTATGGGGCGGAGTCTCTCGTTGATTTCTGGTAATAGATAAAGCGTAACTACCGTTGCTTCACTAAAATCAGTGTTGAACAAGTCTTGCTGAACAAACTTCACGCGGTCTGTTACTCCTGCTTTCTTGGCATTTTCATTAGCTTCTTGGATGCGTTGGGGGTCAATATCTATGCCCACACCGCGGGTACCAAAATTTTGTGCCGCAGTAATCACAATTCGCCCGTCACCACTGCCAAGGTCGTAAACTACATCATTTTTGCCCACTTTTGCCACTTTTAACATTGCATCCACCACTGGCTGTGGAGTTGGCACATAAGGAACATCACCAGGGCGTTCTTGGGGTTGAGTGGTCGGTGTAGCTGCGGGAGTTACTGTTTCAGTCTCAGCCGTTAAAGTAGAAGGTTGTGTCGGAGCTTCAGCATTACGCTGTTCCGTCGTGCACCCAGCAATTCCCAAGCTAGTAATACTAACTCCTGTAACCAGTAAAAACAGAATTTTTTTGAAGTTCATGAATTTTCTCCTTCGTGAATTTTTATTGGGCATTGGGCATGGGGCATGGGGAGGTGTGGGAGGTGTGGGAGGTGTGGGAGGAAAGGGAAGCATAAATTCTCTTTTTCCTCATCTCCCCACACTCCCTCATCTTTGCGTCCCTGCGTCCCCCTCATCTCCCCGCGTCCCTTCTGCGCGGTTGATTATTCCAGAGCAACAGTGGAATACCTGCGATGACAACTAAGACACCTACAATTGCTCCGACGCCTGTGTAAACTAAGCTGGAATACAGTAAGTAACCGCAGACGGCGCAAAAGAGTAATGGTGTGAAGGGATAAAATGGCACACGAAATGGGCGCACTATGTGGGGTTCTCGCATCCGTAAGACCAGGAGAGAGACGCCTGAAAGTAGGAAGAAGAACCAAAACACGGGGGCGGTGTAATCCACCATTGTTTGAAAGCCTTTGCGGGTGAGCGTGCCTAAAAAAACAAGTGCTAAGGCGATCGCGGCTTGCAACAATAAGGCATGGGTAGGGCTGCTAGGACGTTGCTGCCAACGTCCCATAAAACTAAATAGGGAAAAATCTTGCCCCAGTGCGTAATTGGTACGCGCTCCAGTAAAAATTGTGGCGTTGGTTGCACCTAAGGTGGCGATCGCAATCAGGATGCTGATGAATAAGGCTCCCGGTGTACCCCAAAGCGATCGCATTAAATCTGCGGCTACTGCTTCTGATTGTGCCATGTTGGCTAATCCCAGTCCCCGCAGGTAAGCTAGGTTGATCAAAAGATAGATGGCGGTGATTATACCAATACTCCAAACGAGCGATCGCACGATGTTACGTCGTCCATTTTGAATCTCTGCCGAAATGTAAGCCGCTTCATTCCAACCGCCGTAGGACAGCAGCACAAACACCATTGCCAATCCCCAAGTTCCTGATGATGCAGATTCTACAACGGGGGTATTATTAGGAGTGGCACTCAGTCCGATAATTACTACTAGCAACAAACCCAAAACTTTGGCAACACTGAGTAAGTTTTGTGTCCACTTACCTTGTTGCAAACCAACAATGTTCAAAGCAGTTAAAAGGGCGATCGCCACTGCTGCATAAATAGAAGATGAAAACGTGCCTAGTCGCCATATTTGTGAAACGTAATCGCCAAAAACAAATGCTAACAGAGCAATGGAACCAGTTTGAACAACTGTCATCCGTGCCCAAGCAAATAAAAAGGCGACTCCTCGCCCAAATGCACGTTTCAAATAGTAATAAGCACCTCCAACATCAGGATAAACTGTTGCTAATTCTGCATAGCACAGCGCTCCTACCAGAGATATCACACCACCGATGAACCAAAAAAGTAGTACCGTAATATTACTACCCGCTTGATTTGCTACTAAAGCCGGGGTTTGAAAAATCCCCGCCCCGATGACTATACCAACAATCAGAGCTACTGCGTCTGGTAAGGTCAGTGATGGCTTGGGTGATGCTGTTTCAATTATCTCTTTCCGATCAAGCAAATTGTAGTCTTCAGGTCTACTCACATTAGCTCCTCATTTAGTGTTGAGCAGGGACTTTTTGCTTTGTTTCATCAAAAATGACCTCAGATAATCAATTTTTAGGAGATAGTAATATAAACCCATATCCATATCTCGATATAAAATATAGTTAATAAATATGACGCAAAAATGACAATTAAAATAATCAATAAATTACTAATTCATGATTATTACCCAATATGAAATATGGATAGTGCCAGTTATTTTAGCATTATCTATGTTTGCTTATTAGCTTGATTTGAGTTCTTATAAAAGACTAGAAAATCTCACTCATTAAAGCTTCTTCCACGAGTTTGATTTTAACTATACTAAAGGATGATTAAAAAACTAACTAAAGAATGATTGACTAAGAATGGGTAACCATGCTTTGTTTAGATAGAAGGGTAGAGGAAGCGATCGCTGAAGGTCTAGGCAAGAGGCAAAAGGCAATAGGCAATAGATAATACCGATTAAAAATTTCAAATGACGCTCTCTAGCACACGCTGGTCGTAGGTTGCTTCTTTGCACAAGTACGCGGACACGGCTTAACAAAATTCTTGCATTAACAAAGCCAGATATTACAAGGGTTTAGGCGTGTGTATCTGTCACATTCTTTTTTCAAATTGGTATAATGCCTGTTAGTATAAGTTCTCAAACTTCAAGCGGATTAGTATAATTCAAAAACTCTCTCATAATTTTGACAAAGGCTAAAGTATTTTCAAAGTGAATATTATGTCCAGCATTATCAACTATTATTAGCTGGGTCAGGTCGCATACTTTAGCCATTTCTGTATTAATATCTACAAATTTTTCATCATATTCACCAGCTAATAAGAGCATAGCAATTGTATTTTGTGCTAGCTTAGTCCACAAATTAGGCTGGCATCCAGTACCCATGAAGCGCAGTGATTTATCTAATTCTTGCGGATTGTTCTGTGAGCGATTTTCTACCATTTGGTCGTATTGTGGATGATTTTTTATATAACCAAAAATTGCTTGATTATACCAATTGGACAGAAAATCAACAAAAGCAACTTTATTAGTAATTCTGGCTAATTTCCTGCCTATTTGTGTATCACGCTTAATTCGTTCTAATCGTTCTGTTTCCGTTGCTAAACCTGGGGAAGCTGATTCCAGTATCACTTTGAAGAAACGCTCGGGAAAATGTAGGACAAGGTATAAAGCTAATCTGCCACCCATCGAATAACCAACTAAAAAGCATTTAGGGATTTTTAATTTATCTAATAAGTTAATTATGGCTTTAGCAGTGTTAGGCATTGAATAATATTCATCCCCACCCAAAACTTCACTTTTGCCGTGTCCGGGTAGGTCAAGTGTTAAATAAGAAAATTCATCAGCTAATAATTTGATTGCTTCATCAAATTCATCAATGTTACCCATGAAGCCGTGTAGAAAAAGAATTACTGGTTTATCTGTTGCATTAATTAAAGAATAGTTAAAATAATAATTTTCTAAAGTCATAAATTTAGTTTTTTGATAAATCGAAATTTACGATAGACGATCTAAGCTTATATGTTGAGGAAATTGAGACTCATGAATTCACCTTTCCACAGATATAAACAGAAAACTACTGAGGATAGATGTAATTAATACATTATTATATAGTTTTCCCAAATGCTAAAATTCAAAAGATTATAATTAATACTAAATTTTGTTAAAAAACAAGTATTAATCAAACAACTTATTTTTTAATAGTTAGTATGTATAGTACTACTATTTAATTGGGTAAGAAAAGTTTGCCCTCGTTTTCAAAAGGCGAATTTCCTGCTGCTGAGTATTTGCTGGGAGCAAATACAGCAGATTTTAAGTTGATGAAGTCACAATCTAAATCTAAAACCCTGCTATAAAGCCCGTATTAGTTCTGAATTTTGAATTCTGCTGTAACTTTAAAAATCAAAGCGGATTGCTATACGAAGTTGAGGTTCGCTGTTGATTACAGCTTTAAATAACTAAAAATTTTATAAACTTTGGAGGCAAGACTCATGATTCACCACATTTCTATTGCAGCAAATAACCCCCGTCATGTTGCTGAGGTTTTAGCTAAACTCTTAGGCGGAAAAGTTGCTCCATTTACCCCCCATCCTGGAAGCTATGTAGCAGTAGCTATGGATGAGCAAGGCACTTTAATTGAAGTTTATCCGCTAGGAACTGAATTGATTCCTGGTGATGGCGAACAACAAGTTAAATTTCGTGAAAATAAGAATTCCAGCCAATTTGATGCAGTCCACGCAGCGGTGAGTGTGCCTGTTAGTAAAAAAGAAATTGAAGAAATTGCTGCTAGCGAAGGATGGCGGGTACTGCATTGTAGCCGGGGTAAATTTGAAGTAATCGAATTTTGGATTGAGAACCGCCTAATGATAGAATTGCTCAGTCCAGAAATTGTGTCCCAGTATCTCAATTTTATTGAAAAGAAAAACTTAGAAAAGTTATTTAGTACCAGTGTTGGTTAAAGAAAGCAATGGGCAATGGGCAATGGGCAATAGAATCTGCTTTATTAATTGGACTCTTTGGTCTGAATTTAATTAGGGAGAAAATTAAACATTTGAAACTAGAAGGCTTGTTGCAATAGTTTAATCTTTTCTTTTTAAATCCCCTAATTTCAATTAGAGGGATTTTCATATTGCCTATTGCCTATTGCCTTGTTGCCTTCTTCCCTATTGACTATTATCTAATTGCTTTGTTAAGTATAAGAACATAACAATATAGCTAAATTAAGTCTCAAATGTTAGATTTACAAATTTCTTCAGCTAAAGAAAATAAAGCTATTGTCATTGGGGGAAGTATTGCCGGACTGTTGACAGCTCAAGTACTGACCAAGTACTTCGATCGCGTGACCATTGTAGAACGCGATCGCTTTCCCGAACAACCAGAACAACGTCACGGTATACCCCAAGCTCATCATGTCCATGTTTTACTCATTCGGGGTCAGCAGATTTTAGAGCAGCTGTTTCCTGGCATCATCACAGAATTAACTAATGCAGGGACACCGATTGTAGACTCAATAGCAGATTGCCCTTGGCTGGGTTATAACGGTTGGGCACCACGCTTTTCTTCTCATTTAATCAGCTGCGCTTGTAGCCGTAATCTCTTGGAGTGGACTATCCGCCGCCGTTTGGCAGCTAATGACCGGATTGCATTTGTGCAAGCTGCACAGGTAACTAACTTGCTGTCTAACCCTGACAAAACCACCATTACAGGAGTACGAGTTAGTTTTCGCAACGAACCCGAAGCAGAGATACTTGCTAATTTAGTCGTAGATGCCAGTGGGCGCAATTCCCACACACCACAGTGGTTGGAAGAATTGGGTTATAAGCCACCGCAACAGACAGTTGTCAATTCTTTTTTAGGCTATGCTACCCGCTGGTATCATCCTCCTGAAGGGTTTCAGGCAGACTGGAAAATTTTGCTCATTGCTGCAAAACCACCACATAATACTCGCAGTGCTGTGCTTTATTCAGTTGAAGGTAATCGTTGGATTGTCACACTCGCGGGTGTAAATCGAGATTATCCACCAACTGACGAAGCCGGATTTTTAGACTTTGCTCAGAGTTTGCGATCGCCTATTTTATATCAAGCCATAAAAGACGCTCAACCCATCTCCCCCATCTACGGCTATAAACGCACAGAAAATAACCTGCGTCATTACGAAAAACTTTCTAGATTACCAGAAGGTTTGATAATGGTAGGTGATGCCGTTTGTGCTTTCAATCCTGTTTACGGTCAAGGTATGACCACCGCTGCTTTGGGTGCTTTGACGCTAGATGAATGTTTAAGCAAGCAATTATCTAAGCAATCCCAAGGTAATTTAATTGGTTTTCCACCATATTTTCAAAAGCAACTCAGCAAAGCCATTTCTGTACCTTGGTTAATGGCTACAGGCGAAGACTTCCGTTGGCCTGCTACTGAGGGAGGAAAACCCGATCCGATCAGCAAATTTATGCAGTTGTATATGGATCAATTATTACTACTGCAAGCTGACAGTCCAGAAATTCATCAGCTTTTCTCGGAAGTGATGAATTTACTCAAGCCACCCAGCGCATTTTTCCAGCCTGGTATCCTCATGCAGGTTTTAAAGCGGATAATCAATTTGCGTCCTCAATCAGATGAGCTAATTGATGGAGAAAATATTCCTAAATATCAGCCTTTGGTAATTCATAATTCCTAGAGGATGTTTGAAAAGTCTTTTTGTTGGTAGCAAAATATTTTAGATCCCCCGTACCCTCCTTAAAAAGGCTACGGTGTACACACAAGTCACAAATAATAGTCTGTCAAGGAATAATTGACGAGTACATTTTCTGTAGAGACGGCGATTTATCGCGTCTTATTAACGTGCCAGTTTTTTAGACGCGATAAATCGCGTCTGGTCATGAGGGTTTTCTGGGTTATCTCAAGCGTATTGAGGTCACAACTCAATTGCATCGGCTTACAACTCAATTGCATCGACTGACAACTCAATTGCATCGGCTTACAACTCAATTGCATCGACTCGCAACTCAATTGCATCGACTCACAACTCAATTGCATCGACTGGCAACTCAATTGCATCGGCTTACAACTCAATTGCATCCAATACTTGTCGGGTTTTGGGGAAAAGGGGAAGGGGAAAAGGGAAAGAAAAAACCTTTACCCTTTACCCTTTACCCTTTACCCCAAACCAAATTCCGAGTTCAAAATGCAAAACCCGAGCAGTATTGCAATTGCATCGCCCTGCAAAAATTAAGACCTTGCTCTTTAGCCCTTCGGCATTTCCCCGCACTGCCTTCAAAATATGTCTAATGCCCAATAGCACACTGTCGCGACTAAGTGTAGCATTGTGGCATATTACAGCAGGTCAAGTTTTCCTATTATGAAGATATTGGTGCTAAACGCTGGTTCGAGCAGCCAAAAGAGTTGTCTGTATGAAATTGCAGATGAGGCTCTCCCCACCCAAGCACCCCAACCTCTTTGGGAAGGGAAAGTCAACTGGACTCAAGACCGGGATGTAGCAGAAATTGAGGTGAAAACTGCTACAGGTGCAGAAGTGGAAAAATCAATTTCTGGTGAGTCTCCAGAAGCGCACCTCGCTTATATGCTCAACACACTCACTAACGGTGCTACCAAAGTAATTAATCAGTTGTCAGAAATCGATTTAGTCGGGCATCGTGTAGTACATGGTGGACAACATTACCGCGAAAGCGTGGTAATTACTGAGGATGTGAAAAAGGCGATCGCTGACCTCTCTAACCTAGCTCCAGAACACAATCCTGCTGCTTTATCAGGCATAAAAGCAATTGAAAATATCTTAGGAGAAGTCACCCAAGTTGCAGTATTTGATACTGCATTCCATAGCACTATCCCCGATGCAGCAGCAATTTATCCCGGCCCCTATGAATGGGTAGAGCAAGGTATTCGCCGCTATGGCTTTCATGGTATCAGCCATCAATACTGTTCTGCTCGTGCCGCCCAAATTCTCGGTAAAGATTTAGCATCTCTACGATTGATTAGCTGTCATCTCGGTAACGGTTGCTCTTTAGCAGCGATTAAAAACGGTCGCAGTATTGATACTACTATGGGATTTACGCCTTTGGAAGGATTGATGATGGGCAGCCGTTCTGGCTCAATCGATCCGGGGATTTTAATTCACCTGTTACGGTATTGTAATTACTCAGTAGAAGAATTATATTCTGTTTTAAATAAAGCTTCAGGCTTACGGGGAATTTCGGGCGTATCTAGTGATATGCGTGAGGTGGCAAAAGCGATCGCCCAAGGCAACACCCGCGCTAAACTAGCGTGGGATATCTACGTGCATCGCTTGTGTTCTAATATTGGTGCAATGCTTACAAGTTTGGGGGGATTAGATGCTTTGGTGTTCACCGCAGGCGTAGGCGAAAACTCTCCAGAAATTCGTCAAGCCGCCTGTGAAGCTTTTGGGTTTTTAGGACTAAAAATAGACCTTAAAAAAAATCAACAGCAGCCAGTTGATAAAGATATTGCCACACCTGACTCAGAAGTGAGAATATTAGTAATACATACTCAGGAAGACTGGGCGATCGGTCAACAATGTTGGCAATTACAGAAAAAGTAAAAGTAAACACTAAAAATCCCATTTCTCCCCACCTCCCTCATCCAACACAGACAAGGGTTAATCGCCTCTCTACAATTAACCCTTATCTCTACGGTAAATGGCTAACTTTTGGATGTTCAAAATAGCCATACACAACTTGAGAAACTTGACGAATAAAATCTCTGGCTCTCTTGTCATGATTTGGTCTTTTAACCAAAATTCCTGCTAAGTAACGCTTACCTGAAGGCGTTTGAATAATACCTGCATCACCCAATACAAAACGCAAAGTTCCTGTTTTGTGAGCTATTTTTGCACCAGAACCCAAACCAGATGGAAGCAATCTTCTATTTTGACAACCATACATAATACCTAGAACTTGAGACTCACTTTTATCAGAAAGTAGCTGATTATTTACCATCAAAGCAGAAAGTCTTACTAAGTCCTTTGCGCTAGTTCTATTAGTCCCATTGAAGTCCCCTAACATCCGGCGCAGAGCAGTATTTTGCAATCCCCAACTGCGAAACCGTTGATTTAATTTAGGAATTCCGCCTAAGCGAGCAATAATCATATTTGTCGCAGTGTTATCACTGATAGTCATCATCATGGTTGCAGTTTTTAAGACACTAAACTTGCTCCCCACCCGTTTATACTGCATACTACCCGAACCACCAACAACATGTTTGCGTTGCATCACTAAAGTTTCGTCTAGCTTAATTCTTCCTGCGTCCACTTCTTGAAATAAAGCAATCAAAATCGGGTACTTGATTGTACTAGCTGCCGGAAAAGCTTTGTTACCGTTGATACTAATATAGTCTCCTGTTTCCAAATCCATAAAAAAGATTCCAGGAGTCAGGAATTTATAGCGAGAAACTAGTTTATTAATTGGAGTTTTTAGTTCTGATATCTCACGCCCTAAAGGAACTACACCAGTGAATTGAGGCTTATTTGTTGGACTAACAACATTACTGGGAACTGGAGGAACAAATTTCAGTGGTGGTAATTGTAAGTTAGATTGATTTCTATTCCAATCATTAGACGAGTAAACTTTATTACTGTTAGGATTAGCTTTTACTGGTGACGAAAGCAGAAAAAGACTGATGAGGCTAAGATAAAACCAGCGTAGTTTCATGTATTGTTGCTAAATTAGTCTTATATTTACTTACAAGAATTTTCCAGTAAGAAAAATAAAATCGGGACATGGAAGATGATAGTCAATAAAATATCCCATGTCAACATTTATGAATAAAGACTCAAAAATAGTTTGCTCGATCTAATTTAGAGTAATTTAAATAACATTGATTGGATAAATAGGTTTCAAAGTTAATACTTATAGCATAAACATTGACAAACTAGTAGTGTATCAACCCAAAAATAATACGTGAAGTAAGAGTGGGGAAAGAGTTTTTTATATTTCTCACATTTATAGCAGTTGAAGCATAGTTTATAACATAAACCGATGGTAAAACCCCATCGCCAAGAGACTCCACGAGTGGCAATGAAAATTTCTGTTCCCTACTCCCTATTCTCAAGCCAGGTTCATTAGACCTCTTGCAAAAGTGTTTTTTGCAAGAGGTGGGAAAAGGGACTCATGTTAAAGGGGAAAGGAAAATACCAAACCTTTCCCCCTTTCCCTTTCCCCTTTCCCCGACTTCTGCAAGAAGTCTATTGTCGCTGTACTCGACCTTATTTCATAGGTCTATCAAAAGGTAAATGAACTTTAGGAAGTAGCACCCAGGTGAAGATTGTGCTTTAATAAACAAGGAGTTAGATTGTTATGGTCGATACCAAAACAGCAAAATTACTCACTGTTATACTAGAAGAAGCTGACATTGAGTCAAATCAAGATTAAAAGCAGTTATTTACGGACAAGAGTGTAATTGATATTTTCATTCAGTTAAGATCGCCGTTCTACACACCTTTGAGGAACTGTATGAATCATTCATTGATAGTTAAACCAGGGCTACTACTTTTTATCCTGACAATAGGATTTTTCAATTATTCTCCTGTGCAAGCAGGCATCACAGAGACCACATCTCAAAACCAAAAGCAGCTAAAACAACAATCTTCTCAACAATTATGGCAAGGATTTCGACAGCAACAAGATCGAGTTAGATTACAACAACAGCAGCGGATTGAACAAATTCGCTTGCAAAATCAACTCAGGCAAAAACCGTTTGGGCAACCTACTACAATGGATCAACTAAGACAACAACAAAGACGGGAAATGGAGAGATTACAACTTCAACAACAATCTCAACAAGAATTCAGACAACAGCAGTAAAAATGATATTGCAAAATTATTGACCGAACAAGGCAAAAGTAAAAAGTTAAAAGCCAAAAGAAAGAAAAAGTACAATCAAACAAACCCCATAAATTTATTTATGGGTTTATCTTTTGAATTTTGACTTTTTACTTATTAATAATATTTCGCGAAACAACGCTATTGTGGCAGTAGAAATCCTCTTGCCCAAGACATCCTCGCCTTAAAGGAGTTACTCTAATTGCTCGTCCGTTTTACGATTATTCCTGCCGTTGAATAATTTCTCACTCTCAAGATGTTTGCTTTCTTTCAACAGTTAGATGTGTTTGATTGTGCAATATTGCAAAGCTATGAGAGTGAATTCTCATAGCTTTTCTAAAGGACATATTTGTGGATATCAGCAGACGTGATTTGTTAAAGTTTGCTTCGACTTCGGGTTTGGTTGTAACAGGCTTAGCAACTTCAGAAGGAATTTTCAAACAAGTTTCAGCCCAAAATCAACCTACTCCAACTCAGACCAAAAGCGGCGAAATGATCTATAGAACGCTGGGACGTACAGGAGAAAAAGTATCTGTAATTGGTTTGGGAGGTCATCACATTGGGCGACCAAAAGACGAGCAAGAGGGTATCCGTCTAATTCGTGCTGCCATCGATCGCGGCATTAATTTCATGGATAATTGCTGGGATTATCATAATGGCGGTAGCGAAATTCGCATGGGTAAAGCTCTCCAAGATGGTTATCGAGAAAAAGCTTTTCTGATGACCAAAATCGATGGTCGCACAAAAGAGGCCGCTACTAAGCAAATTGACGAATCTTTAAGACGTTTGCAGAGCGATCGCATTGATTTGTTACAGCATCATGAAATAATTCGTATGGAAGACCCAGACCGAATTTTTGCTCCTGGCGGTGCAATGGAAGCTGTGGTAGAAGCACAGAAAGCAGGCAAAATTCGTTACATCGGATTTACCGGACATAAAGATCCTGTAGTTCACTTGCGAATGCTAGAAGTTGCTGCTCAAAACAACTTTCGTTTCGATACGGTGCAAATGCCGTTAAATGTAATGGATGCTCATTTTAGAAGTTTTGAGAAGCAAGTTCTACCTTTTTTGGTAAAAAATCAAATTGCCGTGCTAGGTATGAAATCAATGGGCGATCGAAACATTCTCAAAAGCAACACAGTCAAACCCATCGAATGTCTGCATTACGTAATGAATCTGCCAACCTCAACAGTAATTACAGGTATTGAGAGTATGGAAATTCTCAACCAAGCGTTTGAGGCGGTACGCACCTTTAAGCCAATGAGTCAAGAACAAGTCAGCGCCTTGCTGAATCGAACTCGTCAGCCTGCTGCAAAAGGCCAGTATGAATTATTTAAAACTACTAGCCAATTTGACGGTACAGCTAAAAATCCTGAGTGGTTGGGATAACTGTAATATTTAGGTATGTAGACAAAAATAGAACTACCCACTACTTGACGTGGTGGGGTTATAACTAGTAGTTTGTGTTCAAGCCCACGTCTGTTTTCAAGTCAGGCGCAGGGCTTCTGCTTCAATACGGAAAAAGACATAAACTTGCGGTTGGATAAAACTTAAGAGGTACAAATAGTTTCACTCCGCCTACATTAACAAAAATCTTGAGGCAACAGACCTATTTCACCTACCTCATTGAACTGCTCTTGTAGCCAAGCTGCGAAAAGTTCACTCAAAAGTCGCTGGCGCATGAGATCGTTTAACTGCGCTGGAATCAACTTTTCTATTCTGACGATCGCCATCGATTCACCTATGCGAGTAGGAGGCCAAAGTTGACCAGGTTGGCTAACAGATAACATCTTTGCTAATGTTTGATGGCAATTACTTAGAGGAACTGGGCCGATTAGCCCGCCATTAGAGGGAGAGTACTTGCGAGCGAGTTCGGCAAAGTCTACCTCTTTTTCTTGAATACGGAAATAGAGTTCTTGGGCAGCCAAATCATTAGTCTCAATTAAAGAAAAAATAACCTGGTCAAACTCTGACTTACGACTTCGGAAGTAAGATTCCAGTTGGTTCCCCCAAGTAGCCTGCTTAAACTTTTCAATTTTTAGCGATCGCGTGACATAGGTTTGTAGCTGTTGTATTGTCATGCCATTGCGTTTTAACCAAATCTGAAGTTCTGTATCTGAATTCAGTTGATTTTTTTGACAAAACTTTTGATAAGCACTTTCTACTTCCTCAAACGTACAGGTAAAAGGAGCGATCGCTTCATCAACGATTAATTCAAATAACAACCGAGGCAGTAATTGATAACCAGCTAGCAAGGGGACGATTTCTTCAGTCGTAATGGTGCGGTTCCCAACTTGTAAAACTACGGTCATAACTTTGAAGAGTACCAGGGTAATAGAGAGTAAGGATCGGGTTTATACCAATTCAAAATTCAAAATTAAGATACATATCACAAGGGTTTGAGCTTATGTATCTGTTGCATTCTTTTTTAAAATTGGTATTAGTTTTAACTAAAGAGAGAGTAGAAGATTCCCCACTCCCTACTTTCCATGAACTTTTGCACAGTGGGTTGTGATAACTAAACCGGAGTCAAAAAGTTATTAAACACGGAACTGGCTACATTTCTACCTACTGCTACTCCGTCTACAGTGGCCGCTTCAATATGAACGCCACCATAAATGCGGCTATCGGCAGCTTCTTGGGCTGCTTGTGAAAAGCTGCTGTAATAGCGAGCAACACCAGGTAATTCTTGTGAAGGAATGTTAAAACTAATGTTGTCGGTGCCGTAAAAAAGTTTCAGAATTTCGGCTGATGCACCACCGAATACAGAATGCCCAGATATGTAGTCGGGGAATGGTGGGGTATCTAGCAGCGGCTCCCAATTTGGATCGGCGATCGTGTCGGGATTATTATCTTTGTCGGCATTGCGGATTGCAGTAATCGGACGTAATTGCTCGTAGACATACTTGGCGTCCCACCCAACAATACCTGCATCAGCTTGGGCAATGTTCAGCAGCGCAAATAAACGGGCATTTTCTTCCAGCGTATTACCCTGAGCTAGTGCTACTTCTTGCGCGAGTTCGTTAAATTGACCTGGTGGTTTGAAAGTATCGCTGCGATCGTAAGCCCAGAATTGGGCAATTTCCGTCTGATCTGCGGTACGAACAGTACTGTTTTCGGCACCAAGCGCTTTAACTTGATTGAAATTTCTCACATACCGAGGGCTACCATACTCAGGGAAAGTATCCGGACGGAACAGGATAACGCTATCTATAGCAAACGTAGTCACCAGACCCCACTGGGGCAATAATGCTGGTGCAAAATTGGTAGCATTATTTGTTGTTTCACCATCGGTGAAAGTTGGCTTCCAATCGCCAAAACCAGTTCCTGGGGTGTATGGCCATTGTGCAGTAGCTGAACCATCATTTTGTCGGATATTCAGTATTTGTTGGGCAACCTTGCTTCCAATGGCAATGCCCTTGTCCTCAGCCGTGCCATTCGGAATTGCTGCAAGAGATCTTTGCCGCTGTTCATCAAATGTAGCTTTTTGATTTGGGAACAAATTAACTAGGGTTTGGTACGCTGCTTGAACTGCCGCAGCTTCTTTCGACGCCCCGACAGCTTCCGAGGCGCTAATGTTCGCTAAATAAGGTTTGTAACTCCGATCAATTGCGTTGACAGCATCATAAACTGCCGCCTGAACGATCGCCTGATTACGTGCTGCTATTGGAGGCACTATTCCCGATGCTTGTACTGCATTCAAAAGAATAGAATTCCATTGAATTACAACGTCACCTTTAGTAATTAACTGGCTGGCTACATTGTTGGCTGTATTACTTTCAGTAACATTATTACTTGGGGTTACCTGTCCAATCAGATAGTAGAGTCCTGGGGAAACAACACTTGCAGTCCGGAAATCAGATCCAGCAAAATCCACAGTAAATGTTTTAGATTGACCAGGCGTTAAATTAACTGTTTGACCATTCAAACTGCCCAAAAGCTCATCTTTGCCCCTGAGTAAATCGCTTGCACCTCTTTGTTGTCCAAGTGTGTTTAAAGAATTGAGATCGAGAATTTTATCGGTCGATCCATAAAGCTTAAGATTTACAGGCCCGTTGAACAGCGTATCACCTTGATTTTTAACAACAATTTTCAGTTTTCCTCGTTCATCAGGAAAGATTGTGGGATTTTCCAGTATTTCAGCAAACTGGATAACGAGATCTGAAGCCATGAGGTCTCTGTTCCTTTTTTTTGCAAGTAGGAATAATGCCGTTTTCCTGCCTTTTGCTATCAAAGGACTACCAAAAAATAAATCATCCAATCTTAATTTGTAGGGTGCGTTACTTGGTTAACATCACATCTCGCTCAAAAATATAACGCACTCTACAAGTTAGATATTATTTTGGTTGGAAGTACTTAAGTGTGCAGAAATGCTGACATGAGATTTGGGTTAAATACCCTGAGTTTGAATTTTTAATCAAACAAAAATAAATTGCGCGGTATTAGAAAGGCTTAGATTGGAGATCGAAACTCCCTGAACAATACCAATGAGTTCGGATACAGATTGGCCTTGGGTAAAAAATATTCCTGTACCAGATATAGAGCCAACAGGAGATGTACCCAGTAAATATTGACTTATTGAACCTGCTAGCTGGATTTTATCTACACCACGTGTGACATCGGTGTTATTAAAACCAAAGTCTTTAATTAAAGCGTAGTCTTGATTACCATTGGCATTAACATTGCCATCATTGTATAAAACTACATCAAAAAAGTCAGTATCATTAGCTTTTGCTTGTGCAAGTCCAAGGACAAATGTGTCGTTATTTTCCCCACCAGTTAAGGTATCTTTTTCGCCAAAACCAAATCCTTGTTGCAGTTGACCATCGAACTGTATATCAGTGCCAATTAAGATATCGTTACCGTTACCGCCATTAACAGAGTCGTAACCCTGCCCACCATAAAGTGAATCATCTTGAGCATTACCGTTGAGAATATCGTTTCCTCGACCACCATAAAGTCTGTCGTAGCCATTATCACCAAAGATTGTATCGTCACCACTTACACCAGGGCTGCCTGCGTCATCACCGTAAAGTATGTCGTTTTGATCGCCACCACGAATTAGATCGTTATCTGTTCCACCTTCAATATAATCATCGCCAAAAATACCATAGATAACATCTTGACCGTCTTGACCATAGAGTTTATCGTTTCCTGAAAAACCATCAATGGTGTCATTGCCACTTGCAATCAAGTCTGAAGATGCACTGGGACTATAATCCCCATAAATGATGTCCTCCCCAGCAGCACCACTGAGCTTGTCGTTTCCGCTTCCTCCATCAATAATGTCATTTCCATCTTTAGCTGAAACGACTTCATCATCGCCATCTAAAGTATTTATGATGTCATCTTCATCAGTGCCATAAATTCTATCTGCGTTATTCGTGCCTGTTATTTGTCTTGCCATTTTTTTGACCTCATTCGTTAAATAACTTATCTGACTCAATTATTTTTGCTCAATTAAGATAGAGCTACTTTTTCTTAGCAACAATGTTGCAGCAAGAAGTGAGCTTTTGATATTTCAAAAGCATTTTTAACTTGATAGCGTCTTCCTCAACGCGTATAAAGTATTGGTCGAAATATATGCAACAACACCAGCATAGTTATACTCATATATCGATTTCACACTGGGAGCTTAACTCGATATATTAGTTCTTCTTACAATTATTTATAAAAGTAAGAAAATACTATACTATGCAGACGTATTTACAATCGTCGGCTAATATCAAATACATGTGCGATTAATTAAGTTTTAATACAACTCAATTAAATAGCTCTTGCCTATACCAAATAGGGTAATTGTATAGACAGGTAGTAATTTTTCCACAACAATTTTCTGCTCTTTATAGAACAGACAAAAGTTATTTTATCTGATACTCTAAATCAGGGAAGTTGCTGAAGCCAAAGTGCAATTTACAAATAAAGCACCATGTACTATACAGCTTGCCGAGTACACCATCTCTAGCTAGCCGTGGGTTAATACTAATTTTTTACTCAAAATTACATACCCCAAATGAACAGCAATCTGCTGCTGTGACTTATGTTTTCATAACCACTTATTTTTTCCTATCTACCTAAAGATATATTACTTACATATAACGGTGGTATATATTTTTTATACACGATTAAGTAAATGTTTCATATCAGCACTGTTCTTGTGGCACAGTTTGAGGCAGTAAGTATTCTTAGGGTTAACTCTTCGCTGATTTAAAATAGTAACTGACGCAGAATCAATTTACCAACTCGTGGTTGGATAAAACTTAAAATGTACTCCACCAATTTTGGTGCAATAACTGACAATAATGGCAATAATAAAACATTAATCTCAGTAAAGCCATGAATACCACCAATAGCAATGCTAGGAATTAAACAAACTAGTGCCCACGCTAACCAATTTATAAATTTAGAGTTGATAGAAGTAAGTCTTTGAAACTGATTAGCAAGCACATAGCGGGTAGTAGCAAATAATATAGTTAAGCCTAACCAAGCAAATATTGATAGCATTGCATTTGCTGGATTAAGATTGTAGACTACAAAACCGGCAGTAAACGACGAAGCTATTTCCCAAATTAATAGATTGGGTTGAATTTGCAAACTACTTATTAATTGTTCAGTCAGCCAATAGTGGGCAGAGACAACTTTTGAGAAGTTAGAATTTTGGAGAAAGTTATGCTTAATTTTGTGAAATATATCACCATTAAAAATTACAGTAGTTTGCAAAATAATATCTTCATCTTCATAAGTATCTGAAGCTGATTTATCGGGTTTGTAGTAAGAATTGAAGTTGATTCCAGACTGTAAGCTTGTTTCTTGTTGTACAGTTTTACTGAAAAAAATCTGGAAAATACGTAAATATAAATTTTTACTTATTGAATTTTGATTTTCAAATACTAAATTACTACTAAAACAGCTATAGTACCAGAGATAAATTATCAGCTTTGGGGGAATTTCAAGAGAAACGCTATTTTCTTTGGCTTGCTGAATCTGTTCTATAATTGTTTCATTTAAATAAAAACTACACAGTCCTTCTTCAATCTTAAGTTCAAAGCGATCGCCTTCAGGAATCTGTAGTAATATTTTCTTATTTGTTTTTTCTAAACTGGCATTCATTCTCAAGATAATTTTGCAATATTTTGTATCAAATTAATTAAAAAACTAAATGTTCCACGCCATTGCTTTTCCCCAGCAACCAGCCCTTCGTTATGTGTACTAATGATGGAATTTTTAGCTTCCTCAGGTAAATTAAACAATTCTTTATTGTAACGAGTGATAATATCTCCATCCAACTGCATCACAGTTTGAGCATAAATAATATCAGTTTGAGTACTTGTAATGTTACCACCATCAAGTGCTGCTTTTAGTTCAGCTATTTTTCGCAAAGTCCGAACAAATTTCCCATTTTTTAAAAGTTTTTGAATATCGTGATAATTTTCAATCCAATCTTCTTGGTCATTTCCATCTTTTTCATCAATAATCGGAGTTGGAGGAGGTAGTATAGGTTTGGCTAGCTTGATATTATCTTCATCAGCTTCAACTAGATTTTTTTGACGTTTTTTTGCGTCTTCAAGATTCTGACGATATCGTTTTATTCTCTCATCCTCAGGATTATAAAAACCAGAACCCTGTTCCAGCAAAAGGTAAAAATATTCTCTTTCAAGTTGGTCAAATAAACTTTTATAATGCTGACGCAGTTCTTGAGCTTGAGAACCTTCTTTCGGAATTCCTTTGGCGTCAAAATAGTTTGGGTCATGTATAGAATAAATTTCTTGATATGCTTCCCAAGCATTAAATTTTGACCCATTAATTCTATCCACAACTATAGTATTAACTTCTAAAGCTGTGATGTCAGAAACTAATGTCTGTACAGACGATACTAAATTATTTAAGACTCCTCTAGCTAGGTTTTGAATATTTTGGGATTCAACACCATTGTGGTTTAGAGTCTGAATCCCATTTCGTTCTTTAGTTTGAATATTATTAGACATATTATATTTTCTATAACCTTATAAAATTAAAAAATTTTAACCAAAATTAAACTTATTTTTAGGCAATATTAAACATTTTAAGACTTCAAGCGAAAAAAATAAGTAAAATCAAAATAACTTAATAATTTAAGAAAGTATAGATCCACAAAAGTAACGCTAATATATTCAATTAATTTTCTCCTGAAGAATAAAATACCCTATTAAATGCCATCACAAGCTAAGTGCAAGTTATGTTTCAAGAAACATAGAAGTAAGTAGTGGCAAAGAAAGTGTTTCTGTCATTCATATTAGGTAGTGTGCCGTCTGTGCGGCTGCTCCTAAGATGCCAATCAGCTTAAAGTATAATATAATACTTTCAGTTTGATATAGAATTGGGTAACATGTTGCTATTGCGTAAAGGCATTGTCACACCTTTTATAATCTGTGCGTGTATTTTAGGAGTTGGCTTGATTCAACTCCCTCGGCTAGAAAAACTACTAACTAGTAAAAAATCTGCGTCGTTAGAAACTTTAGAAAAAGATATTAAAGCAGAAAAAACCAGACTTGATTTTCTGAAAAAAATGCCTAGTTTTGGTTATGATAACTTGATTGGAGATTGGGTATATCTAAATTTTTTACAATATTTTGGAGATGATGAAGTCCGGGATAAAACAGGTTATAGTTTAAGTCCAGAATATTTTGAAGTAATTTTAGAACGTGACCCACGATTTTTAGCAGCGTATCGCAGTCTTTCCGTTAGTACTTCATTGTATGCTGCCATGCCAGAACGAGCGATCGCATTATCAGAAAAAGGCTTAAAATACCTATCTCCGTTAGTTCCAGAAAAGTCTTATTACGTGTGGCGTTATAAAGGAACCGATGAGTTACTATTTTTAGGTAATCCTCAAGCTGCCCAACAATCTTTTGGAACAGCTGCAAATTGGGCGAAAAGCTTTTCAGATGAAGAAAGCCGGATGATAGCTACTACTTCTCAAAAAACTGCTGAATTTCTCAGCCGAAATCCTAACAGTAAATATGCTCAAATTGCTACCTGGTCAATGGTTTTAAATAATCAAGTTGACAAGAAAACCCGTAAACGCGCAATTAGCGAAATCGAAGCTTTGGGAGGTAAACTAATTCAAACTACTGAAGGAAATTATAAAATTATATTTCCGCCAAAGGATTAAATTGCTGGATGACTGTTGACTGATGACTAATGACTAAAGAAAACACGTAATATCTTTAGGAGTAATAGCGGTGTCAATACAATTAGCAGAATCTGATATTCAAATACTAGGGTGTTTTGCTGTGATGTCTCAGTTGCGCCCTCACCTTGAGGAGGACAAGTTTATAGAACAAGTTCGATATCAGATGAAAGAAGGATACAAAATTGCATTCTTGGAAATAGATGAGCAAACTTTAGCGGTTGCCGGATTTCGCATTTCTACGTGTTTATCAGCGGGTAAATTTTTATATATTGACGATCTAGTAGTTGATGAGTGGAAGCGGTCACAAAACTATGGTCAACAGTTATTTCAATGGCTAATTGAATATGCAACAAATAACCACTGTCAACAACTAAGCCTTGATTCTGGTGTTCAGCGATTTGCTGCCCATAGATTTTATCTCACGCAGCGTATGAGCATTACAGCTCATCACTTTTCAATAGAGTTATAGCAACAAGCAAGATGAGTGGAAAAAATGACATTTTTTGGTATGAAGGGAAATTAATACAGTCGCAAATTCTGGAATTAAATATTAACGATCCAGGTTTACTTTATGGAGCGACAGTTTTTACAACTTTGCGAGTTTATGAGAATCTGGATAGTAATTTAACTAATTGGCAAGCACATTGCGATCGCCTACTTTTTTCACTACAATCTTTTGGCTGGCAACAACCCAATTGGCAGCGTGTCCGCCAAGGTGCCGAAGTTCTCCTCTCACACTTCCCCGTTCTCAGAATTACCCTTTTTCCCGATGGACGAGAGTGGATAATTGGCAGATTCTTAACGCCAGATTTGACAGAAAAACAAAAAAATGGTGTTGCGTGCTGCGTTGCCAATTCAGAATTTTCTCGTTCTCTGCCTTCTCATAAAACTGGAAATTACCTGAGTGCTTGGTTAGCAAAAACTAGCTCAAATGCCCAAGAAGCAATATTAGTAGATAGTCAAGGAAATTGGCTAGAAACCAGCACAGGTAACCTTTGGGGATGGTGTGACGGTAGTTGGTGGACGCCACCAATAAACGCCGGAATTTTGCCGGGAATAATGCGATCGCAACTTATAAATTATTTGCAAAGCCAGCAGAAGTCAATACAGCAAGAACCTTGGAGTGTAGAGCTAGTCAAGAAATTTGAAGCGATCGCCTACACTAATAGTGTGGTAGAGATTATCCCCATTCATACCGTTCATCAGCCTACAGGATCGCTACAATATAATCCACACCATCCCAGTTTTCAGCAAATAAGGGGGCTTTTTTTAGCATGACAGCCACGCCATTCTGTTATATCTTAAGATAAGTTAACATAATTCTTAATAATGACCTCTCCGCTCACAGACAGCACTCGCTACGCGATGGCGCGAAAAATACAGGAGGATAAACCTTAGTGAATAAAAGATGGAGAAACGCAGGGCTGTATGCGCTGCTATTTATTGTTGTCATTGCCCTGGGAACAGCATTTTTTGACAAACAACCCCAAAGCAGAGAGACATGGCGATATAGCCGATTTATTCAAGAAGTTGAACAAGGCAGAGTAGAAAAAGTTAGCCTGAGTGCAGACCGTTCTACAGCATTGGTTACACCCAAATATGATGGGAATAAACGCTTAGTAACCTTGGTCAACGACCCAGATTTAATCAATACTTTGACATCAAAAGGCGTTGATATTTCAGTTTTGCCCCAAACCGACGAAGGATTTTGGTTTAAGGCACTGAGCAGCTTATTTTTTCCTGTATTGCTTTTGGTTGGCTTATTCTTCTTGCTACGTCGCGCTCAAAGTGGCCCCGGCAGCCAAGCCATGAACTTTGGCAAATCCAAAGCCAGAGTACAAATGGAACCCCAAACTCAGGTGACATTTGGTGATGTAGCTGGTATTGACCAAGCCAAGTTGGAATTAAACGAAGTCGTAGACTTTTTGAAAAACGCCGATCGCTTTACCGCCGTTGGTGCAAAAATTCCTAAAGGCGTGCTGTTAGTTGGCCCTCCTGGTACAGGTAAAACCCTCCTGGCTCGTGCCGTAGCTGGTGAAGCGGGCGTACCTTTCTTCTCAATCTCCGGTTCGGAATTCGTGGAAATGTTCGTGGGTGTCGGTGCTTCCCGCGTCCGCGACTTATTTGAACAAGCCAAATCCAATGCTCCCTGTATCGTCTTCATCGATGAAATTGACGCCGTAGGTCGTCAACGGGGTGCAGGTTTAGGCGGTGGTAACGATGAACGCGAACAAACCCTCAACCAGCTGCTCACAGAAATGGACGGCTTTGAAGGTAACACCGGCATCATCATTATCGCAGCTACTAACCGTCCCGACGTTCTAGATGCAGCACTGTTGCGTCCCGGTCGCTTCGACCGTCAAGTGGTAGTAGACCGTCCCGACTATTCTGGACGTAGCGAAATCCTCAAGGTACACGCCCGTGGCAAAACCTTGGCCAAAGACGTGGATTTAGATAAAATCGCCCGTCGTACCCCTGGATTTACCGGCGCAGATTTATCCAACTTGTTAAACGAAGCCGCAATTTTAGCAGCACGGCGGAATTTAACTGAGATTTCGATGGATGAAATCAACGATGCGATCGACCGCGTATTAGCTGGGCCAGAGAAGAAAGACCGGGTAATGAGCGAAAAGCGCAAGACCTTGGTAGCATATCACGAAGCTGGTCACGCTTTAGTTGGTGCTTTGATGCCCGACTATGACCCAGTACAAAAGATTAGCATTATCCCTCGCGGTCGCGCAGGTGGTTTAACTTGGTTTACTCCCAGCGAAGACCGCATGGACACCGGTTTATACAGCCGCGCTTATCTGGAAAATCAGATGGCTGTGGCTTTGGGTGGACGCATCGCTGAAGAATTAATCTTTGGTGAAGAAGAAGTTACCACTGGCGCTTCCAACGACTTGCAACAAGTCGCCCGTGTTGCCCGTCAGATGATTACCCGATTTGGCATGAGCGATAAACTTGGCCCAGTCGCCCTCGGTCGTCAACAAGGTAACATGTTCCTGGGACGAGATATCATGTCAGAACGCGATTTCTCTGAAGAAACCGCCGCTGCCATTGATGAAGAAGTCCGCAAACTTGTGGATGTCGCTTATACCCGCGCTAAAGAAGTGTTAGTCGGCAACCGCCACATCCTAGATCAATTAGCGCAAATGCTGGTTGATAAAGAAACAGTAGACGCGGAAGAATTGCAAGAAATTTTGGCAAATAACGATGTCAAAACTGCTGCGTTTGCTTAATTAAGCAAAAGCTATAGCTATCAAAGAAAAGTTAGGAGTTAATAATAATTCCTGACTTCTAACTTTAAAAAATCGGGGTAACTCTAGAATTGTTCAGAGTTACCCCGATTTTTAATTTTTTTAACAATAATCCAATACGGTTCAGTTAAAGGCTAATTCTACAATATTGTGGGTTTTACCAGACGCGATAAATCGCCGTCTCTACAAGTGTTTTGGTACTATCTGAACTGTATTGTTTTATAACTTTTCTTTCTTCTCCCCCTGCTCCCCCTGCTCTTTTAAAAAAATTTTCAGCTTGGGGTGCATAAAAAATAAAACCCATCGTACATAAGCTCAACAGCGAGGTTCACTGAGCTTAACTTTATCCTTTATTTCTTTTACCTATTCACCGGAAATAACTCTTATGGCTACTATCAATGGCACTTCTGGCAACGATTTTTTGTTTGGCGATATAAATTTCTTTCCAGAAAACGATGTAATAAATGGGTTTGATGGTGACGACGACCTGCAAGGGGGAAGTGGCAATGACACCATTAATGGCGGTGCAGGAAATGATAATCTCCAAGGTGGGGCTGACAATGACTCACTACTTGGTGGTTCCGGAACCGATTTTATGGATGGTGGCGGCGGGGATGACACCCTTATCGGTGGCACAGGAAATGACTTTTTGATTGGTAACTTTGGTAATGACCTTTATGTAGTTGATAGTATTGGTGACAGCATCACTGAGTACAGTGCTCAAGATGGCATAGATACAGTTCAATCTTCTGTAAGCTGGACACTAGGTACTTTTCTAGAAAATCTTACCTTAACAGGCACAGCATCAATTAGTGGTACAGGTAACAGTCTTAACAATATTATTAACGGTAATAGTGGTAACAACGGTCTGTCAGGTGGAGATGGCAATGATACTCTCAATGGTGGTGCAGGTAAAGACACGCTAATTGGTGGCGCCGGAAATGACACTTACATTATCGATAGTACTACTGATACGATTATAGAATTGGCCAATGGAGGCAACGATACAGTTAGGTCTTCTGTTAGCTATACACTGGGCGATCGCTTAGATAACCTAATCCTGACAGGAAGTAATGCAATCAACGGCACCGGAAATGGTGGAAATAATAGAATTACAGGCAATAATGCCAATAATGTCCTCAATGGTAGCGGTGGCAACGATACGCTAAGTGGTTTGTCCGGTAATGATACTTTAATTGGGGGATCGGGAAATGACGTACTGGTAGGAGGAGGAGGCAACGATAGGTTTAAGTATGCCACAGGTGCTGCCTTTAGCAATGCCACACTTGGTGTGGATACAATCACTGACTTTCAAACAGGAAATGACAAGATAGTCTTAAGTAAGAAAACTTTCACTGCTCTAACTAGTAATGTAGGTTTTGGTTTTAGTAAGTCGAGTGAGTTTGCTGTTGTTGCTAATGACGCTGCTGCTGCTAACAGTAAAGCTTTTATTGTCTACAGCCAGGGAACAGGAAATCTGTTCTATAACCAGAATGGATCTTCGGCTGGTTTCGGAACAGGGACTGGGTTTGCTACGCTAACAACCAATCCTCTTTTGGCGGCAACTAACTTTATTATTGAGGCTTAAGAAGTCTGTACTAGAAGTGGGTCAGTAGACCTCTTGCAAAAGTGCTTTTTGCAAGAGATGGGAAAAGGGACTCATGTTAAAGGGGAAAGGGAAAATACCAAACCTTTCCCCCTTTCCCTTTCCCCTTTTCCCGACTTATGCAAGAAGTCTAGTCCTTTGGGCTGACTCACTTCTGCTATGGTGTCAATTGCCCTCAAATTACTGCAACTATACAGTCGCGGAAAATATTGCTTATGGTCGCTTTTCGCTACATTAAAAGCCCGATCGCGAAGACCGAGCTTTTAATATGGGGTTATATACCCCGGAGGTTTAGTTATAGAGTTTCAGTATAAATCACTTATCTGATAGAGACTACCAACCCACTCTGATCAATTCCGGAAAGTTACAAAATTTTTCTAGGCATTTACCAATATCTTTATGGTAGAGCATTAATTTTATTGAATACATTAAATTATCATGAAAAATGCTGCCAAAAAATTCCTAACCTATCATGTTAAAATCAATCTATACTCAGCAAGTAAAAAGTTTGTTAATCCTCATACAACAGGCTTTAAGATAATTTTGAGATTTTAACGAATGACCCCGATTATTCAGAATGCAGAAAAATGATGCATTTTACATAGCACCTCCTACCACAATCAAAAGTTTTCTCTAGATAATTTGCTAAATCTTTGCAAGACTACCTTGATAAGTGACTCAACCCTCAAGCGATGCCTGCGGCGGGCTACGCCTACGCGGATTTTAAACTTTAGATGTAGGCTTTAAAAATAGCCATGCCACAAAGAACGTCGCTGCTGTGAATAGTTGCGTCAAATCCAAAGCCGACAGATAGCCATCTGCAAATGAAGCAATACTGCGGTCTGTAATCCCAAATACCCAAGATGACAACCCAAACAGCCAAATCCCATTCTTGAGATTTCCTACGAATTCCTTAGACTCTGATGGTTTTTG
Organism: Nostoc sp. DedQUE12a; assembly: GCA_034530795.1. GTDB lineage: Bacteria > Cyanobacteriota > Cyanobacteriia > Cyanobacteriales > Nostocaceae > Nostoc. The sequence goes on along the minus strand of JAVRCH010000118.1, from coordinate 35,238 downwards.
GTCTTTCACGATTTTTTGCTCCCTTGATGGAGAATCTAGTGATTAGTGAGGAATACACGCCTAGAAGAACTTTTTGTGACTCTTGAGGCTGAATTTAAACTCACCTATTAATAATATTAATAAATATTTCAGCTACTTGACTTCACCACCCAAAGGTACATCTCCTAACCTTGACATTCTTCCTTTGGTTCTGCCACCTCGGATAGACGGTAATAAATTGAGCTTCAAGCGTTACAGCATCAGACTTTAGTGCGGAAATTACACAATCTTTAGACAACTATATAAATATTTATTGATTTTTTATTTAAAATGCTACTTAAGATAGATGTATTTTAAAGAGTTATATTAAGTTAAGTTGAAGACTTATTATTAGGACTGACGCAAAGACACGGGGACGCGGAGAGTTTTGAATAGTAAGTAATTATCCGAACTTGATATTATTTAAATTTAGGTTGCCTGGATACGTCGTAGGGACGCACAGCTAGCTGTGCGCCCTAAAGATGCGCTAGGAGTCAGCGAACTCAAAAAAATAAATTATCTACATTCTTGAATTCAACACAACTGTTCTTCCCTCCTGCTTCCCTGTCCTTAACACAATGGCAATTTGGAAATCCCTTAGATTTCTGGGTCAGCTAAACGGGTAGTGGGACGACTTTGGTACAAATCTTGAACGACTTGGAGAGCAGAAACTAGGGCTACAAGGGCAATGATTGTGATCGGTAATAAACCTTTGCCAAAAATAGCGATCGCTATCAACACAACTGCACCTGCAAGTCGATACTTGGAACGGATTTTACAATAACGAATCACCCCAAATCTGTGGAGAATACTGACAGCTAGCGAACATAATGCTATTGAACCGCAGATCAGCCAACGGTGAGAATCCGGTAAGGCAAGAGTTGGTTTACTCAACAAGATTTGTTCTACGCCGACTCCAGCCGCAGCAATGCCAATCACTAGGGGTAAATGAGTGTACAGCCAGAGATTGACAACACCAATTTTTCCATGCGTCCGCGCGATCTCAATCGGTTTACCACCCAGATTATCAAAATAAACCCACCACCAGCTAAAAGCAATAATTAAACCAAATACGGCGGAAATTACGGTTAAAGTATTCCATTTCTGCTCAGAAACACCATTGACCACCGCGATAATTGCTTCACCCAAAACAATAATTGTAAACAGTCCGAAACGTTCTGGTAAATGCGAAGCGTGAGGGAGTAATCCTAGTTGAAACTTGCGTGCAGTTAAGGGTGTGGCAAAGTCAATGATGATTCCCAATGTCCAGAGTGCGAATCGCCAAGGAATGGGTATAAATGCCGAAATTAACCAAAGCAAAGCAGCGATCGCAAAACCAATTGCGTAGCGAGTCGTCAAAGGTCGTGCTGAGGGAATGTGTATTCCAGCACGGACATATTCTATCACCAGCACAGCCCGACCGAGAGCGTAGGAAAGGGCAAAACCAGGAGAACTTTCACCTAAACCGTGGTGTATATTCACAGCCATTGCTGCTGCTGTCAGCATTTGTATAGCAATCAGCAGCCGATGTCCAACATCATCACTATCAAAGCGGTTAGCGTAAAATGTAGTACCAATCCACGACCACCAAACAGGTATAAATAAAACAACAAACCCAAATAATCCTGAAAGTGAGATATCCTCTTTGAGATTGTGAGCGAGTTGGGCAACTGCAACTACAAACACCAAATCATAAAAAAGTTCTAGCCAAGTTGCGCGTCGTTCTTCTTCAGTCTCTTCACCAATGCGTAATCTTGGTGGTTGGATAAAATTTGCCATAGTCCTAAGAGCGAATCGTTAATAACTATCCGTTCGCTCATTTTAAGAGTTTAGGAACTGTTAATTCTGCTGATATCGAAAAGGCGATCGCACTTGCTATAACAACCCTTGTGGGGAAGCAAGCTACGTGTAGCGTCTCGTAGAGAGGAGGAACGATGTTCGCGAAGGTTAGCAATCCCAGTCTTTGCGATTGCTTCGTTCCTCCCAATGACATCTTACGTTTAATTATGCTCGCCTACTTAGCTACGCTTGAATGATGAAGTCCGTAGCTCTGAGAGTGGCGGTACCGCTAAGGGTAGCAAATAGACCACCGCTACCAAAACCAGCTGCGCTGCCATTTTGGTTGTAGAACAAGTGCCCGCTCACAGGGTCGTAGACAATTTTCGCTGTGCTGGTTGCCCCATTAGAAATGATTTTAAAATCACTAGCATTACTGAAACCAGTTCCCGCAGCAGAAGTAATAGCACTAAAGGTAGTTTTATCTAAGATAATCTTGTCACCTTGGAGGCGCTTGAAGTCAGTAATGGTATCTTGACCAATAGCAGAACTAACAAAGGCAGCATTGGTATTGTAAAGAAAATAGTCGGCACCCACACCACCTGTGAGGCGATCGCTGCCAGCACCACCAATCAGACTATCATTGCCAGCACCACCAATCAGAGTATCATTGCCACCACCACCAACAAGAGTATCATTGCCAGCACCGCCAACAAGACTATCATTTCCAGCACCACCCCGCAGCAAGTCGTTGCCACTCTTACCATCGATTTTGTCATTACCCCCCTGACCATTGATGACATCAGCCGAGTTGTCCAAACCGATAATGTTGTTATTCAGGTCATTGAGGAAAGTTACCGTGTTCTGGATGCCGATCGCCGTATCAGTAGAATTAGCATCAAGGACATTAAAACTGTCAATTATAGTAGTTTGCCCATCAAACAGGATATTGGCGATCGCTGGTTTGCCTCCAGAAGCTTTCAAGTTATCCAGGTTTTCTAACTGAAAGTTTTTCAGAGCGACTTTTGTATTAGACACATTGTCAAACGTGACTTCTAAGTTACTGCCATTTTGAGTCAACAGCAGATTTTGAGCAGTCAAACCACTACCCATAAATTGCAGTGTGTCAACATTGGCAATTACCGCCTGTGATGGATTTGTGCCTTTACCAACACCGCCAAAATCGTTAATGGTATCATTACCATCACCTCGGCGAATCACAAACCTATCTTGACCGCCATTGCCTGTAAGGATATCGTTACCACCTTTGCCATCGATAATGTTGTTGGCAGCTGAGCCTGCAAGAGTATCTGCACCAGAAGTCCCTGTGGGGTTAGAACTCGTGCCGATGTTCTTCCCGCCAAACAGCACGTAGGTTTGCCCGGACTGGAAAGCATTGGAATCGGCTAAGGATGCCCCAATAATCAAGTCATCAAAGCCGTCGTTGTTGACATCTCCAGCACGACTGACAGAGTTACCTGAACTGTCAAATGGCACAATACCGTTGATGCTAAAGCCGTTAGTGCCGTTGAGATCCGAGAGGTTCATGCTAGGACTAAAGCCTGTGCCCTTGCCAAACACCACATAGCTCTGCCCTGAGCTGATACCGTTGGGGTCGGCACTGGGTACCCCGATAATCAGGTCGTCGAAGCCGTCACCATTGACATCTCCAGCACCGCTGACAGAGAAATTTGTCAAGTCATCCGCTTCGATGCCGTTGATGGTGAAGCCGTTAGTACCATTGAGATCTGAGAGGTTAAGACTGGCACTAAAGCCTGTGCTTTTGCCAAATACCACGTAGCTTTGCCCAGAAGCCGAGACTGTACCACCATTGTTAGCCTTAAAATTTATTGCCCCAATAATCAGGTCGTCGATACCGTCACCGTTGACATCTCCAGCACTGCTAACAGGGGAGCCTGAGAAGTCACCCGCTTCAATGCCGTTGATAACAAAGCCGTTAGTACCGTTGAGGGTAGAGAGGTTGAGGCTGGGGCTAAAGCCTGTAGTTTTGCCAAATACCACGTAGCTCTGCCCAGAAGAGCCGTCAGGAGCATTGGTCGCCCCGATAATCAGGTCGTCGATACCGTCACCGTTGATATCTCCGGCATCGCTGACAGAGCCGCCTGATATGTCACCCAGTTGGATGCCGTTGATAACGAAGCCGTTAGTGCCGTTGAGAGTAGAGAGGTTGAGGCTGGGGCTAAACCCTGTGCTTTTGCCAAACACTACATAGCTCTGCCCAGAAAAGTCATTGGCACCAATTGCTCCGATAATCACATCGTCGAAGCCATCGTTGTTGATATCTCCAGCACTGCTGACAGACAAGCCTGATAAGTCACCTGCCGCGATACCGTTGATGGCAAAGCCGTTAGTACCGTTGAGGCTGGAGAGGTTGAGAGTGGAACTAAAGCCTGCGCTCTTGCCAAATACGACGTAGCTTTGCCCCGATCGCGAACCGTTGGGATCGGCGTTGCCGGCTCCGATAATTAGGTCGTCGAAGTCATCACCGTTAACATCTCCAGCACCACTAGAGGAGCCAGAGCGGTCATCCACCGCAATGCCGTTGATAGCAAAGCCGTTAGTGCCGTTGAGGGTAGACAGATCGAAGCTAGAGCTAAAGCCTGTGCTGCTGCCAAATACCACGTAGCTTTGCCCAGAAGATTGCCCATTGGGGTCGGCATCGGGCGCCCCAATAATTAGGTCGTCGAACCCGTCGCCGTTGACATCCCCAGCATTGCTGACAGAGGAGCCAGAACGATCCGCTACAGTAATTCCATTAATAGTAAAGCCATTACTGCCATTGAGATCTGAAAGATTAAATGTTGAATTAGCCATGGTTTTCTCCTATGTTTTTTGTAATTGCGGGAGTAACTCATATCTGGCATCAGGGAACTCTGAACTCCATCGCATCCACAAAACTTTACCTGCAACACCAAAGTTTCAAAACTAGGCGGACTTGCTGTGTGTTCCTATAAACTAAGCACACTTGAGGGTGAGACTGATTCCTGGGATAGGTTAAGTCAATAAAAATCAGACATCCAAATTCCGCCACTAGGTTTTGACATGAGTCTCCCTAGTTTTTCAGTCATCATTAATTCTGATGGGTAATCAAATTGCCAACCTATGAGAATTAATGCGATCGCTCAGTAGCCAGTCACTTAATTTCGATTAAAAAACCTTAAATTTGCGTTTCAATATCTATCTGGAAACACTTAATTTTTATCCGCACACAATTATCACATATAAATTCATCTGTCAATTGTTTACGATGCAATTAGTTCATATAAATTGAGCATATTTTACGTAAATTCACCCATTGTTTTTTTCTGGGCTTTATGAGACTCTCCTTTACATCACACAAAATACATTAATACGATAGACTTGCCGTATTTTAATTGAAGCTAAAAGGATGAAAATCATTCTAAGACTGGCATCCAACTGGGCACAGTTGAGTTGTAGGCTACAGCATCAGTAAGATTTTCCGCCAACCAAAAATTGCTATCGCTACTGGGAATTAAGTTATACCAATTTGAAAAATGATTGCGACAGATGGATAGCCAAAAGTTTATTTAACAACTCTTTGACAATTTAAAATCCAAAATCCCAAATGGTATTATGTCTGCCACTAAATCTGCAAAACCTGCTTCAGTCCACAGTCGCATTCTCGTGCCTGGGCAGTATCATCGGCAACCTGTAATTTCACGGCTTGTGTCTCGTTATAATTTAACCGTCAATATCAAAGCTGCATCCTTGACATTAGATAGTGACAGCGACGGCTGGTTTGATTTAGAACTTTCGGGAAATCCCCAAAAGCTGACAAATAGCCTATCTTACTTGCAAGGATTAGGAGTAAATCTAGTACAAGTAGCGATCGCCAACCAAATTCAAGCCACCCATAACTCCTTATCTTTTCCAGATTCAGCTTACAAACTCAGTCCTAGAGACTCTGCATGGCTAACAGATCAATGGCAAGAACAATTTCAACAATGGATTTCTCTAGGCCAAACCAATCGATTGCGCTTGCAACTGTGCATCTTGAAAAGCTACTACGAACAACCGGTGATTTCCAAGTTAGTTTCTCGTTATGGACTAACAGTTAATATCACCAGCGCTATACTTAAACCCGACAGCCAAGATGACGGCTGGTTTGATTTGGATTTATGGGGTAGAACAAAGCAACTCTACTCCAGCCTGAGTTATTTAGAAAAACTTGGACTACCGATTTGGTTGGATTTGTCTAGCGTCTATGGCGATCGGTAAATTCAGAACTCAGAATTCAGAATTCAGAATTCAGAACTACCCATCTCCCGGCAAGTCGAATCACGTCTTTCCTGCTACACTCCCCGAAACTGAATTCAGAATTAAAAAGTAGTCTAGATTTCGTAGTACCAAATGTCTTCTTCTCGTAGGACAATTCGATGCAAGGAGAGGCGATCGATCAAGCCCTCTTGCTCAAACTGGCCAAGAACGCGAGTTATGGTTACACGAGTTGAACCGACCATTTCTGCCAGGTCTTCATGAGTTAGACGCATATCTATTAAACGTCCCTTCTCAACTTCCGAACCAAACTTTTTAGATAACCATGCTAGCAGCTTGATGAGCATGGTATCAACTTTTTTATGGCTACGAATCACCATCAATTCTTGAGCTTGTTGGATATGTTTAAGTAGAGTTTCTGTTAGTTCAGTCCACTCCTCTAAAGGTAGGACTGTCGCCCCCACTTTAGTTAAGCATTCCATTTGGTAAGGTTCTAATTTTGACAAACCTTTACCCACAACATCTCCAGGGCCCCACAATCCCAGAGCAACAGTTGTACCATCTTCCAGATAAGTAAAAGTCCTAACAAAACCCGTTTCAATCTTCCAAAGACTGTTTGGATACTCTGGCAGAAATGAACGACGTGCAAAAACTTGCCTAGTATTATTACTTGGTAAATTAGTAATATTTGTGTATAAAGAAACCATAATGCATAATACTGTATTTTGGTAAACTAACCGTAGTATATATATATCAGGTTATAAAAGCATGTGTATATTGAAATTATTAATGTTTTTATGCAGGGAGTGGGGCATTGGGCAAACAGGGCATGGGGAAAGGGAAAGGGGTAAGGGGAAAGATTAAATTTATTTCCTTTTCCCTTTAACCTTTTCCCCTGTCTCCCCTGCTTCTTCCCCATGCCCCATTCTTAAATTCCCGCACCATCGAGAAAATCTTCAATCATTCCGTCAGAATTATTGCACTTGGGTTTGTCGGTTTGTTCGTCGCCAAGCTCATTTGGAAACAGGGTCGATCGATCTTCTAATTCGCCTAAGTGTTTTTCTAGAGCTTTGACTCGTTCAAATAAAGCCCGGATGACTTCGGCTTCTACGTCCCGGACTTTATCATGATCTAGAACATCGCCAGATAAATTGTTCTGACGAGTCACGCGCCCTGGAATCCCGACAACGGTGGTGTTGCTGGGCACATCTCGCAGGACTACTGAACCTGCTCCAACGCGGACGCGATCGCCAATTTGAATATTTCCCAATACTTTGGCACCCGCTCCCACAACCACATGAGAACCTAAAGTTGGATGGCGCTTGCCACTTTCTTTGCCGGTACCACCAAGGGTAACACCTTGATAAATCAAGGCATAGTCCCCGACGATCGCTGTCTCGCCAATCACTACTCCCATCCCGTGATCGATAAATACTCCTTTGCCAATTAATGCCCCAGGATGGATTTCAATTCCAGTTAAAAACCTACTAATATGAGAGATAAACCTGGGTAGAAAAGGAATTCCAATTTTATACAGCCAGTGTGCTACTCGATGGAACAGTAGCGCCTGAAATCCAGGGTAACAAAATAGTACTTCTATCCAGTTACGCGCTGCTGGGTCACGCTCAAAAATGGTTCGCAAATCAGTTAGTAGCATATTTTTTTGAGTTTTTGTTTGATTTTTGGAGTTCCCAAACTCAGATAATTCCCACTCAAAAATCAAGTATTCATGGGAATTTTCTTAAATGATAAACTACGGTAAGTCGATAGATTATAGTGTTTTTGTGGATCGTAAGTGGGATGCTATCACATCCGACACCTGGAAAAATAAATTTCGCCTAAAATGCGATAAATCCCTCAATTAACCGTAGTATATTGAGTACAGTCTTGAATAGCCAAAACTACTCTCTCCTCGATCTGTCTTCCAAAGTGGAATACGCGCTACTAGCACTTTTAGAACTAGCAAGCCACCACGGGAAAAAAGTTCCCCTAACCATGAGTGAGATCGTTGCTAAACAACCCATACCTGAGCGCTATCTGGAACAAATTTTGACCAACCTCCGGCGTGCTGGTGTGGTGCAGAGTCAACGAGGCTCTAAAGGAGGTTTCATCTTAGTTCGCGAACCTTGGCAGATCACTCTGCTAGAAATTGTGACTTTGGTGGAAGGTGAGCGCAAAGAGAAAGATAGCTCTGAATCTCCCACTCTAGAAAGGACTTTAGTTTATGAAATCTGGGAGCAAGCCAATGCAGCTTCAATTGAAGTTTTGGGTCGCTATACACTCCAAGATTTGTGCCAGGAAAGGGAAATTCGCGCCCAGCAGAGTCCCATGTATTACATTTAGTCAGCAAATTTTAGATTTTAGATTTTAAATTTTGGATTGTTCATTCAAAATTTAAAATCTAAAGAGTTTCCAGAGCAAGCTTAGTTGATTTATGGAATAAATCCTTTGATTCCAAATCTACAATTCTTCACTCAAGCCCCTACCTAGACGGCGCGAACGCCTAACAGACGGGTATGGAGTCAATCTAAAATCTAAAATCCTTTCATCGAAAATTGTTTGACAAAGGAGTACTTATATGAAGATCGCAAGAGATATTACAGAATTAATCGGACGGACTCCTTTAGTTCAATTAAACAAGATTCCCCAAGCTTCGGGAGCGGTTGCTCAAATTGTGGTGAAGCTAGAAAGCATGAATCCAGCATCTTCTGTCAAAGATCGGATTGGTGCCAGTATGGTGGAAGCCGCAGAAGAAAAAGGTTTGATTCACCCCAAAAAGACGGTTTTAGTTGAGCCAACCTCTGGGAATACAGGAATTGCGTTGGCGATGGTGGCAGCCGCGAAGGGTTACCATCTTATTCTAACGATGCCTGACACAATGAGCCAGGAAAGACGAGCCATGCTCAGAGCATACGGCGCACAACTAGAGTTAACGCCAGGGGTAGAAGGGATGCGAGGAGCGATCGCTCGTGCAGAGGAAATTTTAGCTCAAACCCCCAATGCTTATATGTTGCAGCAGTTTCGCAACCCTGCAAACCCCAAAATTCATGCCGAAACCACCGCAGAAGAAATTTGGAATGATACCGATGGCGAAGTGGATATTCTGGTGGCGGGAGTCGGTACTGGTGGGACGATTACAGGAGTATCCCAAGTCATTAAGCAACGCAAGCCAAGTTTTCAAGCGATCGCAGTTGAACCAACCAGTAGCCCAGTATTAGCTGGTGGTAGACCAGGCCCTCACAAAATCCAAGGTATCGGGCCGGGATTTGTCCCAGCAATTTACCGTTCGGAAGTGGTAGATGAAGTGATTCAGGTTACAGATGAGCAAGCGATCGCCTACAGCCGTCGTCTAGCAAAAGAAGAAGGATTGCTATCTGGTATTTCTACTGGCGCTGCTTTGTATGTGGCTATTCAAGTCGCACAGCGACCAGAAAATGCAGGTAAGCTAATCGTTATGGTGCAACCTAGCTTCGGCGAACGCTACCTCAGCACCTCACTGTTTAAAGACCCAGAGGAAAATGAGTGGTTGAGCAAAGTTTGATACCATAAACGAATTTTTGATTTTACTGTGTTTATGAATTCTGACCGGAGCAACAAAAACGTCTGTGGCTTTGCTTGTGAATTCTTCTTCAATGACAAACTAGTCGTACACCCTGTGCAATATTTTTCACAGGGTTGTGCTTTAGTATTAATTTTTCTCGATAAAATTGTCTTGGTCAAGTACTTGAATTTTCTTCAATTTCGTTATTTTTCACCAAAATCATCAAACAAAAACAACTAGCGATTAGTTTTATCAAACTCAAAGCTTCACTTTTTAATACAATAAAAGCGCCTAATGCTATAAGCACAAAAGGCACAATATGATTGATATAGCGAGTTAAGATATCAGCTATAATTTTCTGCTTAGTTAGTTTGTATGCTGCGTAGCACCAAATTCCTAACAAGATAAAAAACATTATTATAGTTACCACAAAACTTTCTAAGTTGCTGCTCGCAAATAATGGTACGTAAACGCTAATATTATCGCTACCATTAGCAACTGTAACGGCTGCCACACTATAAATTTGAGGAGACAACAAATTAGTAATTGTTGTTCCTTGATATTCTTCTGGTTCTGCTAAAACTTCCTCTGATGAATCTTCTTCTCGATTGACTAAACTGCCGATACCTATGGCAATTGGCAGCAAACCTAGTAATCCAATCCAGCTTTTTGATAAAACTAACCCACTGAATAAACCAGAAAGACTCAGGATTACCAAAAATGTAAAACCTAAAAATTGACCAGTAACTATATGCCGGGGACGAAAATTAGAATTTATTTGAGAAAAAAATAACAACAGAATAACAATATCATCAATATTGGTAGCAATAAACGTAATTGCACCTGTACTAATTGCAGTAACATAGTTGTGCCAGGACATTAACTTGGTATAGTGATAAATTGTGTATTATTTGCATGGAGCATGAGTAAGCTTGTAACAGCTTTTACTGAAGGAATCATTGGCTTTACAGCGACCAATATTGATGACATCATTATCTTATTAGTATTTTTCTCACAGGTAGATATTAATTTTCGACGGCGGCATATCTTACTCGGTCAATACTTAGGTTTTGCAGCAATTATCATTGCTAGCTTACCAGGATTTTTTGGTGGCTTAGCGATCCAGCGAGAATGGATAGGATTACTAGGACTGTTACCAGTAGGAATTGGTGTTCAGCAATTAATATCTAAAAAAGAAGAAAGTATAACAGTTCAGACAGTAAGCACTGATTTTAGTCAGTCTACACCTACTAACCCGATATTGGCTTTTCTTTTGAGTGTTTTGCACCCCCAAACTTATAAGGTTGCAGCAGTAACGATCGCTAACGGTGGTGACAATATTAGTATATATATCCCGTTATTTGCTGGTCAGGATCTAACGAGTTTAGCAGTGATTTTGGGTATATTTTTTATCATGGTAGGGCTTTGGTGTGCGATCGCTTATTTATTAAGCCGTCAACCTACCATTGCGAATATTTTAAGTCGCTATGGTCACGCTGTCGTACCTTTTGTATTAATTGGCTTGGGTGTATTTATTATGTATGAACGAGGCACATTCAGCCTATTGCCGTGGTTGAAAAGGTAATCAATGAAAGGCAAGAGAGGCAGGAGACAGGATGCAGAAGACAATTAATCTCTTCCTGTTGCTTATTGCCTATTGCCCCATTGCCCATTGCCTATTCTCTCTACACTTGATGAACTAATTTCCAACTTACCATCATCAAGATTGCATAAATAATAAACCGTAGTGGACGTTGTGGAGCTAGTTGACAGACTTTAGCACCCAGTAATACTCCTGGAACAGAACCTAACCAGATAGGTACTACTAGACTCCAATCAACTGTTCCCAGGCTGAGGTGTCCAAAGGAGGTAAATAGCAACAAAATCGCTGCGTGTGAAATGTCTGTACCGACTAACTTACGCGCATCAAGGCGGAAAAACGCAATCATTACTAGGGCAAACATTGAACCTGAGGAGACGCTTGTTAGACCAACTAAGCAGCCCAAAATTGCTCCCAAAGTCATTGTTTCAAAACGACCAAAATTAGTTTCTAAGTCTAATTTTGGTAGTTCGGGTAAATTAAACTTGGGGAAAAAAGTCAATAGCAACAATTGTACTAATGCTAATAAGGTGACTAGCAGAATCATTACCCCAAGCAAACGAAGCAAAATCCGATCCAGGTTATACTCGCCGGTGAGTTTAATGAAGTGCAAAATTCCCACACCGAACAGCGAGCCTGGAACGCTCCCGAATGCCAGCCATTTGACAATTTCTGTGTCAAGGGTTTTCTGTTCCCAATGCTTGACGCTACCAACAATCTTCATTAATGTGGCAGCCACAACATCAGAACTCACAGCAATGGAAGGCGGAACCTGAAAGAAAAAAATCAACATTGGGGTGATGAGAGAGGCTCCGCCAATTCCCGTTAAACCAACAATGATGCCAACGAAGAAGCTTAAAAATGGTAATAGTAGATAGTGCATATTCTTCGGGAATTTCAAGAATCAGTTATCAAGTGTCCGCACGATCGCAGTCTTGTTCTCAGCGAGGAGACTAAGCTAGGGTTAAAATTCCCCAAACGAAGCCTTGATAGCTGTTCAGTGTTCACCGATTGCTGAATTACTACTCCTGACTAATTTTTTTGCAGTTTTACACATAAAACCCGGTAATCCGACTAGCTTACCGTATTTTAATAGCAATTATGGTTAAACGTCTACTGTATTTGCTTTGTATAGTGAATGGGGTATTGGGCATGGGGCATGGGGCATGGGGCATGGGCAGAATAATTCTTGACTTTTTGGTAAATAGTCAACGGTCAACAGTTAACACCCCTAATGCTCTATATTGAAAAATACTTGACTTATAAAGTTTAGAATGGTAATTTAAATCAGACCAATCGGTCTGGAAAATTTAATGTCTAAAGGTGAAGAAACAAAAACCAGAATTCTCCAGCAGGCAGCCGAACTGTTTAATCAGCAGGGGTATGCAGGGTCATCGATGTCTGACATCATGCGTGCCACTGGATTGCAGAAAGGAGGAATTTATAATCACTTCCAAAGCAAGGATGATTTAGCGCTCCAGGCTTTTGAGTTTGCGATCGCTCGCATTCAAGAGCATACTAGATCGGCTCTGCGAAACAAACGCCATGCAGTAGAACGGCTGCAAGCGATAATTGGAGTTTTTAGCAGCTTTGCAGAAAATCCACCCATCAAGGGGGGATGTCCATTGCTAAATACTGCTGTTGAGAGTGATGATACTCATCCAGTATTGCGCGATCGCGCTCAACAGGGGATGAACTCTTGGTTGAATCTGATCCGTCGAATTATTCAAACGGGAATTGCAAAAGGTGAAATTCGTCCTGATGTGAATGCTGATGAAACCGCTACCATCATCATTGCAACTCTAGAAGGAGCCATAATGATGAGCAAGCTTTATGGAGATTCAATTCACATGCATAGGGTAATTAATCACCTAAATCACTATTTAGAAACTCATCTTTAAATATATGGCGCAAATCAAGGTATATGGTTTAGCAGATAAATTAAATCCTATTAAAACAGAGTTGTCAAATATTATTCATGCCTGTGTTATTGAAATTTTACAGCTTACTCCTGAGAAGAGATTTCACCGCTTTTTCCCACTTGAAAAATCAGATTTCTATTATCCAACTGACAGATCAGAAAATTATCTTATCCTCGAAATTAGTATGTTTGAGGGGCGCTCGGTCGAAACGAAAAAACAGCTAATTCGTCTCTTGATTCAAAATATTCATGAAAAGTTGAATATTTCTCTTAACGATATTGAAATTACAATTTTTGAAACCCCTAAATCTAACTGGGGAATTAGAGGTTTACCTGGTGATGAGTTAACTTTAAACTACAAAGTAGAAGTTTAAAATTATTCTACTTAGTCAAGTTTAAAAGTGGACAAAAATTATCTAAGGTAAAATTTTGCTTTATTACAGACCGATTGGTCTTAGAATCTAGTTTGTTTAGGAGAAATCATGGTATTAGGTAACAACTTGCATAGACCATTAGAGGTAGTATTGGCAATTCCTGTGAGGACATATGATATCGATTTTGTCGGAATTGTTAGTAATATTGTTTATATCAGATGGCTAGAGGATTTACGTTTAAAATTTTTAGATGAACATTGGCAATTGAATCAACAACTTGAGCAAGGATATGCGCCTATTTTAGCTGGGACAGAAATTGAATATAAACGTTCGATAAAAATTAGCGATCGCGTAATTGGGCGTTTATGGTTGAGTGATGTAGGTCGCTTAAAGTGGACTGTGAAAGCTGAAATTTTATCTAACGATGAGTTAGCAGCAGTAGCTACACAAAAAGGTGCTTTTGTTAGTTTGCAAAATGGTCGTCCGATTAGAATTCCAGAAGAATTACAGAAGAAATATTTTCATTCTCAGCAAGTGACTCACGATGAATCTAAGAATTCAGGAGTGAGAATTCAGTGAAACATAAATAAAAAATCTCAGATAATGCGTTAGCCTGCGGCATAACACACCCTACTTTTACTTTACTTATCGAAGATTAAACATGCTGAAATTTTACTACAATCCTATCTCGCCAAATGCTCGTCGTGTGTGGCTTACTTTACTGGAAAAAGAGATTGCCTTTGAACCAGTTTTAATAAAGTTAGATGGCGATCAATTACAACCAGAGTTTGTGGAAACTAACCCATTTCATCATATTCCGGTTGTGGTAGATGATGGTTTTCGAGTTGTGGAATCTCTAGCAATTATGGATTACTTAGAAACTAAATATCCCACACCTGCGATGCTACCTGCTGAACCTCAAGCGTTAGCTATGGTGAGGATGGTGCAATTAACCACTAGTAATGAATTATTTCCGCAAATCGTTTCACTTATTTATGAGAGTCAAGATTCACCACAAGCTGCACAAGCAAGGCAGCATATAGATAAAGTACTGCAATTTTTTACACAAGTGCTTGGCGATTGCTCTTTTTTTGGTAGCGAACAGTTAACTTTAGCAGACATTGTTGCAGGAATAGGTGTACTTTCATTACCTAATTTAGGTATTAATCTTAATAATTACACCAAAATATATGAGTGGTGCGATCGCTTGATGCAACGTCCGGCATGGCAGAAAACTAAATTGAGCGCCGAAGAATTTGAACTATTTAAAGGGCGAGTTAGAGCTTTGGTAAGGTTGCGTAGATATAAAGACAATAAGAGCAAATAACAAGTCATACGCGATTTTTTGAGGTTAAATATCAGTCAATGATTGCAATGTTTTAGTACTAAATTTTCTCTAACTCAGTGAACCAATCGCATCTTTAAGAACATGAGGAGTTAGGAAAATCTCTCCCCCTTACTCCTCATAAAGCTACTCCTTACACTTGCTTCAAGTACAACAGTTTACTGATATATAAAACCTCTAACTAAAGATGCAATTTATGTTAAATAATCAAGTATATATCTAAACCAATAGTATGAATATAGATAGTTACTCAGTATATATCGATCCAGTTTATTGCTGTTTATTAGACATCATTAAATTTAAAGTCATGAGTTATTTATCCTTTATGATTTGTTTGGGATTATTTGTATAAAACCGATGGTAACGTCTAATGACTAAACAGAATTTCTGTGTTGCTGATTTGATGTATAAAAATGATTGTGCATGATATCAAAATCCTTGTAGAGACGTTGCATTGCAACGTCTCTACATCTAGATTATTTTACCAATGTTAGCTCATCAGCAAATACACAAATTTACTTAGTATTAGCCAATATCTTTTCAATGTCTTGTAGCTGCACCACTCGTGAAATAGTTGGACTACTAATTATAAAAAAAGGTGTGCCAGCAACAGCCAATTTTTCTGCTAACTGGATATCTTTTTGAATTGCCGGAGTAGCAAGAGTCTGGTCGCGTTTAAATTTGACCAAATCCAAATTTAGATTTTTAGCAATATCTAAATACAGTGTT
This sequence comes from Nostoc sp. DedQUE12a, assembly GCA_034530795.1. Classification (GTDB taxonomy): domain Bacteria; phylum Cyanobacteriota; class Cyanobacteriia; order Cyanobacteriales; family Nostocaceae; genus Nostoc. Next base: position 19,677 of record JAVRCH010000118.1, on the reverse strand, counting down.
TCACTCAGTTGCTTTTGATTAGTAAATAGGGCATCATGATATTCCCAAAATTTACCTTGCTGGTGTGCTGCCCAAGCTGCTGCTGCTGCTGGCAATGCTTGAGGATGAATTGAAGTAAGCGGTAAATTTTTGTAAACTAATTTTATCTTGTCTGGGTATTTAGTTAACAAATCTTTCAAGGTTTTATGCGCTTCAGCACAGTAAGGACACTCAAAATCTGAGAATTCTACGAGTAGAATTTTTGAATTAGTTGAACCTGTAGTTGGAGAGTTACCAATCACTGTTTGAGGATTTGTTTTTAAATCCTGTAAAAATCCTTGCCGTACTTGATTAAGTTTCTGTTGTTGTTGCTGCTGATATGCTTGAACAGATTCGATAATTACCTCTGGATGTTCGCGGATAATTTGTAATACTTGTTGTTCTAGTTGGGGATCGATGCGGCTAGCGGCTTGTGCAGGAAGTGACCAGGTGACAAGAAAACATAGGATAGCTATCGTTGCTAAGGTACGCAGATATTGAAGTAATTGCCCAAACCAACTAAAGAATGTAGTCATACAAAAACTGTAAAAAATCAACATTCTTTTAGTATTGCCACAGAAGTTAGCGATCGCACTGATTACAATTCTAGGATTACCGGTAGAAAGCTAACCCTGCGTCAACTTTCGTCAATCGTGATAAAGTATCATTTTGGTTAACAACATTGCCCGACAATCTTTATTAACCAAGTTTCGTTAGGATATTGTAACCTGGGCAATAGCCACTTTTTTAGTGATGTGACGCCTAGCGTAGGCGTAGCCCGTCGTAGACATCGCTTTTTCACATCCATGACAACAACCATTGACTTTCTCAGTCACCTTAACCCCAGCCAACGCCAAGCTGTCGAGCATTACTGCGGCCCGTTGCTAGTTGTTGCTGGCGCCGGTTCCGGTAAAACACGAGCGCTAACTTATCGGATTGCTAATCTGATTCTAAAACACCGTGTCGATCCGGAAAATATCCTGGCGGTTACTTTTACCAACAAAGCCGCGCGGGAAATGAAAGACCGGATTCAACGGCTGTTTGCCGAAGAAGAAGCAATGAAACAACACGGTCAGCGGTTGGATTTGTTGACAGAATACCAACAAATGCAATTGCGATCGCAAGTTTACAAAAAGACTATTAAAGATTTGTGGTGCGGTACTTTCCACAGTCTATTTTCTAGAATTCTCCGCTTTGATATCGAAAAATATCAAGACGAAAAAGGACGCCAATGGAATCGCAATTTTTCTATTTTTGATGAATCGGATGTGATGACTCTCATCAAAGAAATTGTCACTAAACAGTTAAATCTAGACGATAAAAAATTTGACGCCCGCTCTGTCCGCTACGCTATTAGTAATGCCAAAAACCAAGGGTTATCACCCCAAGAATTTGAACAAGAACAACCCAATTATCGCGGACGGGTAATTTCTGATGTTTATAATCGTTATCAAGATAAGTTAGCAGAAAATAACGCCCTCGATTTTGATGATTTAATTCTTGTGCCTACTAGATTATTTCAACAAAACGAGCAAGTTTTGGATTACTGGCATCGCAAGTTTCGCCATATTCTTGTAGATGAATATCAAGATACTAACCGGACTCAATATCAACTAATTAACTTATTGGTGACTAATGGCGAAACCAAAAAGAGCGAATGGGAATGGAAAAATCGCTCAGTTTTTGTTGTCGGCGATGCAGACCAATCAATTTACAGTTTTCGGATGGCAGATTTCACAATCTTGCTAGAATTTCAGCAAGATTTTGGCGATGGTTTAGCAGATGATGATACCCGGACAATGGTTAAGTTAGAAGAAAACTATCGCTCTTGTGAAAATATTCTGCAAGCGGCTAACGAATTAATTGAAAATAACACCCAACGAATTGATAAAATTCTCAAACCAACGCGGGGGCCGGGAGAGCAAATTTATTGTCATAAAGCTGATGAAGAACTAGCAGAAGCGGCATTTGTGATTCATCAAATTCGCACTTTAGAACAGCAAAATCCAGAATTGAACTGGGGTAGTTTTGCTGTACTTTATCGAACAAATGCCCAATCTCGTCCCTTTGAAGAATTGTTAGTTAAATATCAAATTCCTTACACAGTTGTGGGAGGAATGAAATTTTACGATCGCAAAGAAATTAAAGATGTAATTGCTTATTTAAGAGCGATCGCCAATCCATCAGATACAGTAAGTTTATTGCGAGTTATCAATACTCCACGGCGGGGAATTGGCAAAACCACTATTGATGCTTTGGTGAATGCCTCTCAACAATTAGGGACGACTTTGTGGGAAATCCTCAGCGATGAAACATCAGTGAATACATTAGCTGGAAGGGCAACAAAAGCTGTAAATAGCTTTGCCGAAATGATTAGCCGTTGGCAAGGACAAATCGGTACGCTTCCCGTGACTGAAGTTTTGCAAGGAATATTAGAAGATTCTGGTTACGTTCAAGACTTAATGAATCAAGGCACAGATGAAGCCACAGATAGAGTACAAAACGTCCAGGAACTTTACAACGCCGCATTGCAATTTCAAGAAGAAAACGAAGATATTTCGCTGACAGCATTCCTCCAAAGTACCGCCCTCAGTTCCGATTTGGATAACTTAAAAGAAGGACAAACAGCCGTTTCTTTGATGACTTTACACGCCTCTAAAGGGCTAGAATTCCCCGTAGTATTTTTAGTGGGATTAGAACAGGGATTATTTCCTGGTTATCGTTCCCTAAGTGACCCCGCAGCTTTGGAAGAAGAACGTCGGCTGTGTTATGTGGGAATTACTCGCGCCCAAGAAAGGTTGTATTTATCACATGCACGCGAACGTCGTTTGTATGGTTCCCGCGAACCAGCTATGCCTTCGCAATTTCTCAATGAATTACCAGAAGAATTATTAGCTACCCAACGCGTGAGTCGTCAAACTTATACCAAAAGTGCCTCTAATTCTAGCGGTAAGCAAGAGACAACGCATAATTGGCAAGTAGGCGATCGCGTATTACATAAAACTTTTGGTCTAGGTGAAATAACCCATGTTTTCGGAGCGGGTAATAAGTTGTCTGTAGCGATTAAATTTGCCAGTTTGGGGCAAAAAATCGTTGACCCCAGAGTCGCACAGTTACAAAGAGTGGAATGATAAATTGTGGTGCATTCTCCTTAACCATGCTTAAAAAGGAGGTAATTAAACTCTCCTCTTTTCCAACCAGAGAATTAAGTCTACTTTGTTAATGCAGAAAACATCTCCGAAGAAGAATGTAGAAACGTAGCACTGCTACGTCTCTACAAGGGTTGTGGTTAACTTGCAAAACGCTGTAAGAGGTTTTCATAGATTTCCTGGTCTGACAACCATTAGTTTTTCATAGCTCAACTCCTCTTGGAGCGTTGATAACAAAATGGGCAAAGAAAAAGTTTCCACAAATTCCACCACAATTGTTTGCCATTCACCTATGAGCCAGTATATTCTCAGTAGCCTCACAGCTGATGAAGAACTGAATTTTTCTGAAGAAGCAGAGGTTTTCGTTTTTCCCACTTCTTTCGCCCAGCAGCGATTGTGGTTTCTCGACCAGTTAGCACCGGGGAATCCATTTTACAACGTGTCAACAGCACTTCGCCTGACAGGTTCCCTCAACTTCACCGCCTTAAAGCAGACATTCAACGAAATTGTACGTCGTCACGAAACCTTACGCACTACGTTTGTGATGGTACAGCAACCAGTACAGGCGATCGCATCTAGCGTAACAATACCTCTTCCCCTAATAGATCTACGCAATTTCGAGAGCCAAGAACGAGAGACACAAGTGCAGCAAATCGTAATCCAAGAGGCTCAACATCCTTTCAATCTCACCACCGGGCCATTGCTGCGAGTCAAGCTGCTACAACTAGATGAAGCAGAATATTTGTTGCTGCTAAATCTACATCACATTGTTGCTGATGGCTGGTCAATTGGAGTGCTGATTAGAGAATTAGGGACATTATATAAAGCTTTTGTTGAGGATAAACAATCGCCCTTGCCAGAATTACCTATTCAGTATGCAGATTTCGCCCAATGGCAGAGGGAGTGGCTGCAAGGAATGGGGGCAAACGGTATCTCGCCCCTACAAACCCAATTAGCTTATTGGCAAAAGCAGTTAGACGGGATTGCGGTACTGAATCTCCCCACCGACCGACTAAGACCAGCAGTTCCTAGCTACAGGGGTGCAAAACAATTTCTAGAGCTACCACACTCCTTAACTCAGGCGCTAGAGGCACTTAGCCACCAAGAAGGTGTAACCTTATTCATGACTCTGCTAGCAGCATTTCAAACCTTACTCTATCGCTACACGCAACAAGAGGATATTGCAGTAGGTTCACCTATTGCTAATCGCAACCATAGCGAACTAGAAGGATTAATTGGTTTTTTTGTCAATAGCTTGGTGCTACGTACAGATTTCTCAGGTAAGCCGACGTTTCGAGAATTGTTGAATCGAGTCAGAGAGGTAACTTTAGGAGCATACAGCCATCAGGACTTGCCCTTTGAAAAGCTGGTGGAGGAACTTCATCCAGAGCGAGATTTGAGCCGCAATCCCTTATTTCAGGTTGTATTTAGCCTCCAAAACACTCCAATGGTTGCGCTAGAGTTACCTGGATTAACGCTTTCGCTATTTGAATTCGACAGCAAAACCGCAAAGCTTGATTTAGAGTTCCATCTGTGGCAGGAATTGGATAGTTTGAAAGGACAAATGGTTTATAGCACGGATTTATTTGATGACACGACCATTACCCGGATGCTGGGACATTTCCAAACGCTGCTAGAAAGCATTGTCGCCAATCCAGAACAGCGTCTTTCAGATTTGTCTTTACTGACTGAAGAAGAACAACAAAAGTTATTAATTGATTGGAATAACACTAAAATAGAGTATTTAGAAGACAAGTGTTTTCATCAGTTATTTGAAGCGCAGGTAGAGGAAACTCCCGATGCGATCGCGCTAGTTTTTGGCGATGAACAACTCAGCTACAAAGAGTTAAATATACGCAGCAACCAACTTGCACATTATCTTCAAAAAATAGGTGTAGAAACTGAATCTTTAGTTGGTATTTGTGTAGAGCGAACGCTAGAGGCGATCGTCACATTATTAGCCATTCTCAAAGCGGGTGGAGCATACTTACCTTTAGATCCGAGCCTACCTCAAGAGCGTCTTAAATTTATGCTAAAAGATGCACAAGTTTCAGTATTGCTGACACAAGAAAAGTTGCTCAAGCATTTTGAAGACTTCTTTAATCCAATTATTTGCATAGATAAAGATTGGGCAACTATTACACAACACAGCCAAGAAAACCCAATCAGTTGCGTAACATTGGACAACTTAGCTTATGTTATCTACACCTCTGGCTCAACAGGAAAACCTAAAGGCGTTTTGCTTCAGCATCGAGGATTATCCAACTTAGCAAAAGCCCAGATTCAGGTTTTCAATTTACAACCGACTAACCACATTCTACAATTCGCTTCATTAAGTTTTGATGCCTCAATTTTTGAGATTGTCATGGCACTGCAAACAGGAGCAACTCTTTATTTAGCAAACAAAGAATCCCTTCTACCCGGACAACCTTTGCTCCAATTATTGCGAGAAAAAGCTATTACTCACGTCACCCTTCCCCCAGCAGTATTAGCAGTCTTACCTACAGAATCACTTCCAGCATTACAAACTATTATTTGTGCAGGCGAATCTTGCACTGATGATATTCTAAAACGTTGGTGGAACTCTCAGCGTCGATTTTTTAATGCTTACGGCCCTACTGAAGCAACGGTTTGGTCAACCGTTGCAGAGATTAGTACTATGAGTGAAAAGCCGCCCATTGGTCGCCCTATTGCTAACACTCAAATTTATATATTAGATAAACATTTACAACCTTTACCAATTGGAATTGCTGGCGAATTATACATAAGTGGTGAGGGATTGGCACAAGGCTATCTTAATCGGCCAGAATTAACTACTGAAAAGTTTATTCTTAATCCTTTTAGCGATCAAAATAAAGCGCGACTTTATAAGACGGGTGATTTAGCTCGGTATCGACCAGACGGGAATATTGAATTTTTAGGACGTATCGATAATCAAGTAAAAATTCGTGGATTCCGTATTGAGTTGTCAGAAATTGAAACAGTCCTGAGTCATCATCAAAGTGTGCAAAAAGCAGTAGTAATTGCTAAAGATAACGTATCTGGTGATAAGTATTTAGTGGCTTATATTGTTCCCAATTTAGAGACACAAAATTTTGCGTCTCTACTACGTAAATTTTTAAAAGAAAAATTACCAGAATACATGATTCCAAAAGCTTTTGTAGTGTTGGATTCTCTGCCGCTAACAGCTAGTGGAAAAGTGGATCGTTTGGCACTAACAGAACTCGACACTTACGCTAGCCGTTTAATAGATAAAACATTTATTGCTCCTCGTACTCCAACCGAGTCAACTTTGGCAAAAATTTGGGCTGAAGTCCTTAATGTTGAGCGTGTGGGTATTTACGATAATTTCTTCGACTTGGGAGGAGATTCGTTGTTAACTGTACGCCTAATGAAGCAGATACACAAGCAATTTGAGCGCGAATTGCCTCTATCTAGCTTATTTTTAAATCCCACAATTGAAAGTTTAGCAACTTCTCTATCCTCAGCAACAGACTCTCTGCCTTGGTCACCCTTAGTTCCGATTCAACCTGCTGGTTCAAGTCCACCTTTCTTCTGCGTCCATCCAATTTTTGGTGTTGTCTTTCCTTATTACGAATTAGCTCATCATTTGGGAAAAAATCAACCATTTTATGGGCTACAGCCTATTGGACTTGACGGAAAAAGTTCTCCATTAACTAACATTGAGGATATGGCTGCTCACTACATTAAAGCATTGCGGTCAGTGCAGCCCAAAGGGCCTTATTTTATAGGAGGTTGGTCTTTTGGAGGTTGGGTTGCTTTTGAAATGGCTCAACAACTCCGAAAGTCTGGGGAAGAAGTGGCTCTACTTGCTGTGCTTGACACTTTAGCACCAATTCCGGGCAATATACCTTCTTTGGGTAATGGTTTCAAGTTTATGCTGACAACAGTGGCGCGATATATATGGCCTTTTTTCCTAGATTATTTATATCTGATTATCGCGATCGCCAATAACAGAATTAACACTTTACTCCAAACAAATTTCTTCTCTCACCTCATCCCAAAAGGGGATGCCACAGTCAACGTTATACCGGAAGAATCCAAGTTAAAACTTCTAAGCGAGTTAGCAATTCGTCCCATGCTTCGGGTTTTCTATGCCAATAGCCAAGCAGTTCTCAACTACATTCCGCAAACATACCCTAAACGAATTAATCTTTTGAGAACAAAGGTTCAGTCAACGATTGCCAACGAAGATCCGAGTATGGGTTGGCATCAGCTAACTGCCGAAGGAACGGAAATTCATCATATTCCTGGCAACCATCTAACTATGTTGAAAAAACCCCATATCCAAATTCTCGCCGCACAGCTAAAAGCCTGTATTGAGAAAGCACAAAATTTAAAATAAGGATCGATATGTCTTGTGAAGAAGTCTTCGTCTTTCCAACATCTTTTGCTCAACAGCGACTATGGTTCCTCGACCAGCTGATCCCCGGCAATACTATTTATAATGTGCCGACAGTAATTCGCCTAACAGGTTCGCTTAATTTAACGGCACTAGAACAGACTTTTAACGAAATTGTGCGTCGCCACGAAACCTTACGCACCACTTTTATAGTGTTGGATGGGCAACCCCTACAGGCGATTCCTGCGGAAAGCTGCGCTAACGCACCCAGCTTAACAATACCTATTTCTGTATTAGACCTCCAAGAATTGCCAGCTGATAAACAAGAGGTTAAAGCAAAGTCCATTATTAGCGCAGAGATAGAACATCCCTTCGATTTATCCTCCGGGCCATTGCTGCGAGTAATACTTTTCATCCTTTCCGAGACAGAACATATTCTATTACTGAATATGCACCACATTATCTGCGATGATTGGTCTATGGGGGTACTGATTCGGGAACTGGGAACGCTGTACACAGCTTTTGCACAAAACCAGCCTTCCCCTCTATTAGAACTGCCTCTTCAGTACACCGATTTTGCTCACTGGCAGCGCGAGTGGCTGCAAGGAGAAGTACTCCAAACCCAGTTAGCTTACTGGCGGGAGCAATTAAACGGTATTTCTAGACTGCATCTGCCTACTGACAAACCAAGACCAGCTATACAAAGCTATCGAGGAGCAACACAATTTATAGAGTTACCAAAAAAGCTAATTGATGCACTAGAAAAGCTGTCACAGCAAGAAGGTGTCACTTTATTTATGACACTTTTGGCAACATTTCAAACATTACTTTACCGCTACACATACCAAGAAGATATCGCGGTAGGTTCACCAATTGCTAACCGTAACCATAGTGAAATTGAAGGAATAATTGGTTTTTTTGTCAATAGTTTGGTGCTACGTAGTAACTTATCTGGAAATCCCACTTTTCGAGAACTACTAGGCAGAGTACGAGAGGTAACATTAGCAGCATACAGCCACCAAGATTTGCCATTTGAAAAGTTAGTTGAAGAACTACATCCAGAGCGGAACTTGAGCCACCATCCTTTATTTCAAGTGGTATTTGGTTTCCAGAATGCGCCCATGTCAACGCTAGAGCTGCCTGGATTAGTACCCAGCTTTATGAATATTGAGTTGAAAAAAACGCGTTTTGATTTGGAACTGCATCTGTGGAAGTGTTCTGAGGATTTTAGAAGTTTATGGGGTGCAAACTGGGAATATTCTGACGGACTGCGTGGCGTGATGGTTTACAACACAGATTTGTTTGATAAAGCTACTATTAGCCGGATGCTGGAACATTTTAAAACTCTATTGTCAGCTATTGTTGCAAATCCAGAACAACGAATTGCAAATTTACCGTTATTAAGTGAAGCCGAGCTACATCAGGTATTGGTGGAATGGAATAACACCCAAGCCGATTATCCTCAAGATAAGTGTATCCATCAATTGTTTGAAGAAAAGGTACAGCAGTATCCTGATTTTATCGCAGCCAATTTTGCTAACAAACAACTTACTTATCAAGAGTTGAATACTTGCAGCAATAAACTAGCGCACCACTTACAAAAAATAGGAGTAGGTTCAGAAGTTTTAGTTGGTATTTGTATTTCCCAGTCTATAGAAATGATAATCGGGTTATTGGGAATTCTTAAAGCAGGGGGAGCATATCTTCCATTAGACCCCAGCTATCCCGAAGAACGCCTAAATTTTATGCTGGAAGATGCACAAGTTTCAGTATTACTGACACAAGAAAACTTACTCAAGAATTTTGAAGGTTTCTCAAATCCAATTATTTCTATAGATAAAGACTGGAAAATTATTAGCCAAGAAAAGGAAGACAATCTTAAAAGCGATTTAAATAGTGATAATTTAGCCTATATTGTTTACACCTCTGGTTCTACAGGAAAACCCAAGGGAGTGGCTGTACCTCACAAAGCTGTCAATCGCTTAGTGTGCAATACTAACTATATAAAATTGTCACCATGTGATAGAATCGCCCAAGCCTCAAACACTTCTTTTGATGCTGCGACATTCGAGATTTGGGGAGCGCTACTTAACGGCGCTCAACTTGTAGGGATTAATAAAGATGTAACTATTTCGCCTCATGAATTAGCATTACAACTACGAGAAAAAGATATCAACATTCTATTTTTGACCACTGCCTTATTTCAACAGATTGTTAGAGATGTTCCGCAAGCTTTCGCGACTTTGAAATATTTACTGTTTGGTGGTGAAACCGTTGATAAAAGATGGATTAAAAAGATTCTCCAATCTGGTGCGCCCAAGTATTTAATTCATGTTTATGGCCCTACAGAAAGTACAACATTTTCTTCTTATTACTGCGTAGAAGAGTTACCATCAGCTACGTCTTTACCAATTGGTCGCCCGATTACAAACACGCAAATATATATATTAGACACCCATTTACAACCTGTGCCTATTGGCGTTACTGGCGAATTATATATAGGTGGTGAGGGACTGGCGCGAGAATATCTCAATCGCACTGAATTAACTGCTGAACGCTTTATTACTCATACTTTTAATATTGAAGAAGGCAGGAGGCAGAAGGCAGAAGGCAGAAGGAAACAATTACTGGGAGATTCTGACCCACCAGTAATTGTAGACCATCAAATCAGAGATTTTGATGGGGGTCTTAAACCCAAGTGCGAGGGAGTCAGTAAGGCTACCAAAAGTGTAATTAAACCTCCTGCCTCCTGCCCTCTGCCTTCTGCCTCCCTCGCGAAGCGAGATAAATTAAAAACACGTCTTTATAAAACAGGTGATTTAGCTCGCTATTTACCAAATGGCAATATTGAATTTTTAGGTCGCATTGACACTCAAGTAAAAATTCGTGGCTTCCGCATTGAGTTGTCAGAGATTGAAGCAGTGCTAAGTCAACATCTAGCAGTGAGAGAAACTGTTGTCATTGCTCGTGAGGACGTACCTGATGATAAGTATTTGGTGGCTTATATTGTTCTTAACCAGGAACAGATACCTCTGAAAGACGGGCAAAGCTTTGCATATTTACTTCGTCAATTCTTGAAAGAAAAGTTACCAGAATACATGGTGCCAAGAGCATATATGGTATTGGAATCTCTACCTTTAACACCTAATGGCAAAGTCGATCGCCATGCTTTACCCATACCTGAGACAATTAGTTTCAATCATCAAGATTATGTGGCACCGCGATCTCAAGTTGAAGAGTTACTTGCCCAAATTTGGGCTAAAGTCTTAGGAAAAGAGCAAGTAGGCGTTCACGACAATTTCTTTGAATTGGGCGGTCATTCTCTCTTGGCGACTCAGCTAACTTCCCGCATTCGTGACGCTTTCCAAATAGATGTATCTGTACGCAATTTGTTTGAAGCGCCAACTGTAGAACAACTTGCTAAGTATATTGACACAAGGTATTGGGTAGCAAAAGGTGTGAATAAGACTGAAACTACGGGAACTCAGCGAGAAGAAGTGGAATTTTGAGAAACATCTAAGTTAGGGATATCGTGATAAAGCTTTATGAGAGTGGCTACGAAGGTTAAAGTGAGTCTATACCCTACACGTACTTAATAATTGAATATTTTGCTCATTTTCCACTCGCTACGCAAAATACTATAGATATAATCATCCCAAAGCTTACCATCTAATTCGTGGTGTTCTCTTAATATTCCATCTTTATTAAATTCCAGTTTTTCTAGCAATTTAACTGAAGCAATATTAAAGGCAGCAGTTTGACAATACAATTTGTTAAAATCTGTTGTTTCAAATAAGTAGTTGATAATAAAAACTAACATATTTGTGCCTACACCTTGATTTCTATATTTGGGATTTACAGTGTATCCAAATTCTGCTGAACGATTGCGAGGGTTAATATCAAAATATCTAAATCTACCCACAGGTTCTGCTAATTCATCAATGAGAAATGCCAAAACTACTGGTTTGCCATTAGAAGGTAGTCTTTTCCCATCCATGACAGGACGACAGGTTTTTGTTTCAATGCGATCGAATTTACCCCATTCATTAAATATGCTTTCATGTCTGGCAGATGCAAGTTCAATTTGCATCATTTTGTCATTCATTAAAACCCTCGCACCATAGTAATAAAATGTGAGTTCGACGGGTTGAAAAAGTACAAAAAAAGGCGCTCACTTGGGAGTCTAGTGCTTCAGGTAGCGATCTCAGCTATGAGCAGCCAGCACAAAACACACTAACTGCTTCGGCAAACTGCTGATTTTGTTCCATCAATGCCATGTGTCCCCCTGGTTTGATGGTAACTCTTTGAGAGTAAGGCAATTCTGCTTTCATGCGATCGCTTGCCACCGGTTTTGTCGCTATATCTGAAGCCCCACACATTACCAACACAGGAACGTTAATAGTTGCAAGTGTATCTGTTTCATCAAATTTGAACATTGCCAGTGTACCACGAGCCAGAACACCAGGCGAACCCAATGCTGATAATAGACCTGCAAAACTTAATTGACCGCGTGTTTCAGTACCCGTAAATCCAGACAGTTCTACGGTGATGTACAAAGAACCATTCAAATACGAAAGCCAAGTCATTAACCAAAAAATCGGCCACAGCACGATAGTCAGGTACAACACAGGTTCGAGTAGCGGTTTCTGCAATTTCCGTACCAGATTGCTCAAGATACAAGTTTTTACCGGATTTGTGTAAGTAGTATCCACAAGAATTAAGCCAGCTACCCGGCTTCTTAATTGCTCTGGAAACAGGCGGCAGAAAGTCAGGTTAATCATGCCACCCATGCTGTGACCTAGCAGGATAACAGGTTTATCCCCTGCTATGGCAATAACAGCTTCCAAGTCACGGGCATATTTTTCTATAGAATGATCGTTGTTTTTCGGTTTAGAGGATTTTCCTAGCCCTGGAAGATCCCAAACAATTACGCGGAAGCGATCGCTTAGTTGTCGTTTGGCATAATACCATACAGTACTGTTCGGCCCCCAACCGTGTGACAAGATAATCGGTTGACCATCTTCTGGGCCAAAGAACTCTACTTGCAGTACACTACCATCCGGTCGTGGTAAACGCTGCACGGTTTTACTCCGCATAAACGTAGGTTCCTCATCTCCAGAACGGCGCAGCAGTGGCAAACTGATAAAACCACCGGCAAAAGACCACAGAACCATTACTAGTCCAGCCACTAAATAAGATGTTCCTGTAAGTTCTCCTTCGTACCATTCATAGAGAATGTAGATTCCTCCGCCAAGTACCCCAACGGAGAGCAGTTGAACCAGCCATACAAGTAAAAAATTATGAGGCATGAATATCATGAGCCTAAACCTTGCAATACCTTGTTAACTGCTTTTAGGTTCATACCATAATTAGAATCATCCAAGTTTCACTCGCAAGAATGATTTATCCAGTGTTGTGATGATAATGACTTTTTAAGAGTAAGGTATTTCTGCTTTCATGCGATCGCTCGCCACCGGCTTAGTCGCTATATCTGAAGCCCCACACATTACCAATACAGGAACCTTAATAGTTGCAAGTGTATCTGTTTCATCAAATTTGAACATTGTCAGTGTGCCACGAGCCAGAACACCAGGTGAACCAAATACTGATAATAGACCTGCACTCAAGTTCACCATTAATGAGTAGATATATACTCCTTACGCTAGGGATAATTATTGAGATTAATAGTTACCTTAATGATGAAGCTAATTGAACGTATAAAGCATTATGAATGACAACAAGCAACCTTTGAATCAAAGTGATGCCAATCCCCTCTTTCGTGAGGAAAAAATTGTTAAAAGTGAGAGTGAGAAAAAATTGCCTTTAAATCAAGTTGAAGAAAGTTCTGAATCCCAGCCAGAAGAAACATCAGACTCTTCATCAGGTTCAGGCATTAGTGCTAGGGTAGCTGGAGCCGCAATTGGTGGCGTACTAGGCGCTCGCTCTGGAGGCATTATCGGTGCTGTCGCAGGCTCAGTTGCTGGTGCCATCATTGGTAAAGGAACTGCTGATACAGTTAACCGCGCTGTAGATAATTTAGGGGATGCAGCTAACTCTGTGGCAGAGGGTGTTAAGCATTCTATAGAAGACATAGGTACAGCAGCCAAGGAAACCATTGAAGAAGTCAAGCCATCTATCAAAGGGACAGCAGAAGCCGTCAAGGAAACAGTTGAAGAGTCTAAGCCTTCTATTAAAGGTATAGCCGAATCAGTAAATGAGACGGTTAAAGAGGCTAAACCTTCTGTAGTAGACGCAGTTAAGAACGTATCTGAAGAAGTCAAACCTACGATTAGAGACGTAAAACAGTCAGTTCAGCATACAATCGAAGGTGTTCAACCTTCTGTAGAAAGGGCTGCTAACTCTATTCAAAGCGCTACCGATGAAATTAAGCCTTCTGCCAAAGCTGTAGCTAAGGAAATTGAAGGTGCTACTAAGGATGTTCGCTCAACTGTCAAACAAACAGCGAAGGCAGTGGAACCATCTGTAAAAAGTGCTGCCGAATCCCTCAAATCTTCGGCCAAGAGTGCAAGTGATTCAGTGAAATCATCGGCTCAGAATGCGACTGAATCCCTCAAATCCTCAGCTAAGAGTGCAAGTGATTCAGTTAAATCATCGGCTCAGAATGTTACTGAATCTGCCAAAGATTCAGCCCATGATATTAAGCTATCTGCCCAAAAGGCGGGAGAATCTGCCAAGAAAGAAATTAACGATAACGATACGCGTATCTCCAACAACCCAACGCCAGAAGTCGTTATTATCAACAAAGAGGGAATTATTGAAGACAAGACTAGTCTCTAAGCAAAGTTTCAGGAAGGGTGGACTAACAAAAGCTTCACCTTTTGCTTAGAAGGAGTGAATTAGCGATCGCACTATAATTAGTGAACTCCAAAAATTAAATTATCCCAAATTTCCTGTGAGTAGGGTGCGTCAGTACAAATAATTTCTTGGTATTTCCAAGTTTTATCTGACTGAAGCACTCTAAATATTGGATATTTTTTACTGTTGGAGTCCCTTAGCTACAGGCAAGACTCTTATTTTATTTTTACGAAGCTTACAAATCGAAAGCGCTTCTTCCCTACTTTCCACCTATATAAATAAGAAATTCAAAAATCAAAGCGGATTGCCATACCATAGTTACAGTTATGAAACTTTCACCCCCAAGAATGATTTATACATTGCCCTAAGTGTGATAAAAGTTGAGATTAATTCCTAGTAAGTAACAGATAGTTGCGAAGGGGCGTAATTTTGAATACTGTTGAGTTTTTATCTTATCTTCGCAGCTTAGATATTCAAGTTTTTATTGATGGTGAAAAGTTTCGCTGTAACGCTCCTGAAGGAATTATTACACCAGAATTGCGTGCAGAAATTCAAGAGCGTAAAGCAGAAATTATTGAATTTTTAGAAGCATCTAATCGCACTAATAACCACAGTTTTAGACCTTTTGTACCTATTTCGCGTTCAGAAAATCTTCCTCTCTCCTTTGCTCAAAAACGGCTGTGGTTTCTTGACCAATTAATCCCTAATAATCCTTTCTATAACATTCCATTAGCACTAAATTTAACAGGTTCCCTCAATCAAGCCGCGCTAGATCAAACTTTTAACGAAATTGTGCGACGACATGAAGCTTTACGCACCACTTTTGTCATCCAGTCAGGGCAACCAGTTCAGGTAATTAATCCTACGCTCAAAATACCCTTACCAGTAATAGATTTACGGCAACTGCCACAAGCCGAACGAGAAATACAAGCGCGACAACTTACTACCCAACAAGCTCAAAGTTCTTTCAATTTATCAACTGATTTGTTGCTACGAATAAAACTGCTGCGGTTGGATGAAACACAATACATCTTGCTGCTGACTATCCACCACATTGTTTCCGATGGTTGGTCTATTGGGGTGCTGATGCAAGAGATAGCAGCACTCTACACAGCCTTTGCCAACAACCAGCCTTCTCCTCTACCGACACTAACAATTCAATATGCAGACTTTGCACACTGGCAACGCCAATGGTTGCAAGGGGAAGTATTAGAAAAGCAACTGAGTTATTGGCAGAAGCAATTAGATGGCATTTCTATGCTAAATTTGCCAACCGACAGGTCAAGACCAGCTGTTCAAACTTATCAGGGTGCAAGGCAAACTCTACAATTATCAAAAAGTTTGAGCAAAGCACTTTTAACTCTCGGACAGCAAGAAGGGGTAACTATATTTATCACCCTACTAGCAGCATTTCAAGTTTTACTTTATCGCTATACACAACAAGAAGATATTGCTATTGGTTCACCTATTGCCAATCGTAACCGTAGTGAAATAGAACAATTAATTGGTTTTTTTGTCAATAGCTTAGTATTGCGTACAGACCTATCAGGAAACCCAACTTTTCGAGAATTATTGAGCCGAGTTAAAGAGGTAGCTTTAGGAGCTTATGCTCACCAAGATTTGCCTTTTGAAAAACTTGTAGAGGAACTACATCCAGAGCGGAATTTAAATCAAAACCCGCTCTTTCAAGTAGTTTTTGCGCTCCAAAATGCGCCAACGTCCGCGTTAGAGTTACCTAGTTTAACTTTAAGTCCGCTACCATTTGAAACGGAAACAACACGCTTTGATTTGGAGTTCCATTTGTGGGAGCCAAATACTCAAAATGGGTTATGGGCAGATAGCTCAGAGGGAATTAGTGGTTTTGTAATTTACAGCACTGATTTATTTGATGAAGCTACTATCACCAGGATGCTAGAGCATTTTCAAACATTACTATTAGGTATAGTTGCAAATCCAGAACAACGAATTGCACAACTACCACTTTTAAGGGAATCTGAGTTATATGAATTGTTAGTTGAATGGAACAACACCCAGGCTGATTATCCTCAAGATAAGTGTATCCATCAGTTATTTGAGAGCGTTGCAGAACATAATCCTGATGCCATAGCCTTGGTATTTGAAGATAAACAACTCAGTTACAAAGAGTTAAATATACGTAGTAACAAACTTGCACATTATCTAAAAAAATTAGGAGTTGGAGCCGAATTTTTAGTAGGACTTTGTGTAGAACGGTCTTTTGATATGGTAATCGGAATGTTGGGCATTCTGAAAGCAGGTGGAGCTTATTTATCTTTAGATGCAAGCTATCCATCTGAACGTTTAAACTTGATTCTTGAAGATACTAAAGCCTCAGTTTTGTTAACTCACAATCGATGGTTTGAACGTCAGAAAAACTATAATGCACAAATAATCTGTTTAGATAAAGATTGGGAAATTATTACTCAAGAAAGTGAAGACAATCTTCTCAGCCAAGTTCAAGTAAAGAACCTTGCTTATGTCATTTATACTTCTGGCTCAACTGGAAAACCTAAAGGGGTTAAAATTGAACATAGAGGATTGTTAAATCTAGTATTTTGGCATCAAAAAGCGTTTACAGTTTCATCCCTCGACCGAGCGTCGCATATTTCGGGAGTTGGCTTTGACGCTTGCGGTTGGGAAATTTGGCCTTATTTAAGTGCTGGAGCAAGCATTCATTTTGTAGATGATGAAACTAGGCAAATGCCTGACCATCTCCGAGATTGGCTAGTATCAAAAGCGATAACAATTTCTTTTCTACCAACACCTTTAGCAGAAAAAATTCTCTTATTAGATTTTCCGAAAAATGCAGCTTTACGAATATTACTCACAGGTGGAGACAAACTAAATCAATATCCTTTAGCTTCTCACGGGTTTCAAGTATTTAATAATTATGGCCCAACTGAGAATACAGTTGTTACAACTTCGGGATATGTTTCTGTTAAGAATAAAGATAATTTAGCACCTGTAATTGGTCGGGCGATCGCCAACACACAAGTTTACATATTAGATAAACATTTACAACCTGTACCTATTGGCATTCCAGGTGAGTTGTACATTGCTGGTGATGGATTAGCGCGAGGTTATTTAAACCGTGCTGATTTAACTGCTGAATGCTTCATCTATCATTCTTTTACTAATAATTTAAAAACACGACTTTATAAAACAGGTGATTTAGTTCGCTATCGAGTAGATGGCAATATTGAATTTTTAGGTCGCCTCGACGAGCAGGTAAAAATTCGCGG
The DNA here is from genome assembly GCA_034530795.1 of Nostoc sp. DedQUE12a. Classification (GTDB taxonomy): domain Bacteria; phylum Cyanobacteriota; class Cyanobacteriia; order Cyanobacteriales; family Nostocaceae; genus Nostoc. Next base: position 2,071 of record JAVRCH010000118.1, on the reverse strand, counting down.
CTATCGTATTGAGTTGGGAGAAATTGAAGCAGTCCTGAGTCAGCATCCAGCAGTGCGGCAAACTGTAGTAATAACTCGTGAGCATGAAGAGGAAAAACGCCTAGTAGCTTATGTAGTCCCAAAAACTGAATACAGTAGCGAACAGGAGAATTTACAATTGATGCAATTGCAGAATGACCAGGTTTTGCAATGGCAGATGCTCTATAACGAAACTTATAATCAATCTGCTGATTCAGATCCAACATTCAATTTTGTTGGCTGGAATAGTAGTTATACAAATCAACCTATTCCATCAGAGCAGATGCGTGAATGGGTGGATAACCAAGTCGAGCAAATTTTGGCTTTGCAACCTAAACGAGTGTTAGAAATTGGTTGTGGAACAGGTTTGATTCTGTTTAGGGTTGCACCTCACTGCACTAAATATTGGGGGACAGACTTTTCCGCAGTTTCGCTTAACTACATTCAGCAGCAATTACAAAAGCAAGAAATACCACAGGTAACGCTGTATCAGCAAATGGCGACTGACTTCGAGAAAGTAGAAACAGGAGCTTTTGATGCAGTAATTCTGAACTCGATTGTACAATATTTTCCTACTATTGATTATTTAATTAGTGTATTAGAAGGTGCTGTAAAGGCAACTGCTCCGGGTGGCTTTATCTTCATCGGAGATGTGCGTAGTTTGCCACTCTTGCAAGCTTTTCATGCGTCAGTGCAACTGTATCAAGCTGAACCTTCTCTTAGCAGCTTCGAGTTACAGCAACGGATACAAATGCAAATATTTCAAGAAACAGAGTTAGTCATTGACCCAGCTTTTTTTACTGCAATCAAGCAACGCTTCCCGCAGATTAATCATGTACAAATCCAACTTATGCGGGGTAAACATCACAATGAGTTAACTGAGTTTCGTTACAATGTGATTCTTCATGTTAGTACTGAAGCTGTTAATAATACTAAAAATTATTCTGTGTTGAACTGGTCTGAAGATAATCTCACAGTCTCAAAAGTGCATCAGTTATTAATTGAAAATCAACCAGAAATATTAAACATTATCAATGTACCTAATGCACGGGTAATGTCAGCAGTTAAAACACTAAAATGTCTATCAGATGTAGAGACTTTTAAAACTGTAGGTCAAATACGCAAAGCTTTGCAAGAAATCGAAAATTTCGGAGTAGATCCTGAAGATTTATATGCGTTGAATGTACCTTATGCGGTGAATATTACCTGGTCACATTCAAGTATTGAAGGTCATTATGATGTGGTTTTTGTACGACAAGATGCAGTCGGTAAGAGAATTATTTTTCCACATATCACAGATCATTCTCGTCCCTGGCAATCTTACGCCAATAATCCCCTACAAGCCAAAGCTGCGCGTAAATTAGTGCCGCAATTACAGACTTACCTAACACAAAAACTACCTGAGTACATGATGCCATCAGCTTTTGTAGTATTGGAGTCTTTACCTCTAACAGCTAATGGTAAAGTTAATCGCCGTGCCTTAAGAGCATTCCATGATGCAATCAAGCCCCAATTACCTGAAAATTACATTGCACCTCGGACTGCTGTTGAACAAGTGTTAGTGAAAATTTTTGCAGAGGTTTTGGGAATTAAGCGCGTAGGAATTTATGACAATTTCTTTGAATTAGGCGGTCATTCACTACTGGCAACTCAGCTTGTCTCTAGAGTGCGCGACGTTTTATGTGTGGAGTTACCTTTACGTAGCGTATTTGAAGCATCGACAATTGCACAACTATCTAAAGTGGTGGAAAGCTTTAAAGAAAGTAATACTCAAAATCAAGCTCCAGTTTTAGTACCACTATCGCGTGAAAGTCGGCGGATTAAGTTATCTTCCTTAAACGAACAAAGCAAGGGCATCCGTGACACGTGAGAATAAAGTAAATTTTGTCATTTAGCTCCCCTCCCCGCCTGCGGCTACGGTGTACACACAAGTGGTAGCGGCAAGGGTTTCAGGCTTTATAGACCCTTTAAATGGTCATTACGAGCGCAGCGAAGTAATCGCATTATCCAGTAGTTTTTGTGATTGCGTCGTCGTTCCTCCTCGCTGCGGACA
>JAVRCH010000117.1:0-3558 GCA_034530795.1 Nostoc sp. DedQUE12a | reverse complement strand
GGGAAAGAAAAAACCTTTACCCTTTACCCTTTACCCTTTACCCTTTACCCTTTACTCTTTACCCTTTACCCTTTACCCTTTACCCTTTACCCTTTACCCTTTACCCTTTACCCTTTACCCTTTACCCCAAACCAAATTCCGACTTCAAAATGCAAAACCCGAGCAGTATTGACTACGAACTGTACCTCACCAACTTGCAATCTGCCGTAGAACTATGGTTTTACTTTCCTAAAGCAAAGATTTCTGTATTCAAAACAACTTTCCAAATACGTTTTAGCTTTTTTGAATCATCGACTCGAATTTATACCAATTACCCCAATGATTATTAAGGTGATGGAAATGAGTTTGGTTAATGTGGCAGATTCACGAAACCAAATCATACCAATCATTGCGACTAGGATAGTTCCCAAACCAGCCCAAACAGAATAAGCCAGACTGACTTCAAGTTTTTTGAGAGCCAGAGTCAAAAAAGTAAGACAAAGTGCATAAAAAACAAATATTAATACTGAAGGGACTATTTTAGTAAATCCTTCTGATAATTTCATGCAAGTTGTACCTGAAACTTCAAAAAGAATTGCTGCAATGAGGTAAATCCAACTTATTGACATATCTGTTGTGAGCAGTTGCTTATAAGGCTTTTATTATCTCTAGAAAAATTCCAAAATTCAATGCAAGGATATTTTTTTATGTGGTGTTAATATCAGATTTGCAATAAAAAGCGCTCCTTCTTAGAGAGCGCTTTTTCGTGTGATTTGCTGAACCTATGCAGGTTTTTTAGGAAAGTGCAAAATTTTAAATCTTGTAGGTGAGCTAGTGCGTTGCTTTGGTTGCCAAAGTTGTAGTAGCTGGTGAACCAGCACTGCAAAAAGGTTTCCTTCTCTAGACGAGTGGTGTTAGCGCAGGGTAAAGCCTGCGGCATGGCTTCTCTACGAGACGCTACCGCGAACGCTTAGAGAGACGGAGGAGCGTCACCCAAAGGGTGTTGTTTTATCGCATAGGGTAACTCACAACTTAAGATTTTTGGTGGGTTAGGAAGAACGCCCGTAACGCACGCTAAAAACTTGCTCTTTATTAAATCCAGATTTCTTAAGTTAAGCGTTTAGCGCTTCCTCTTGATGGGTTTGGATAGTGCAATCAGAAAGGGGCTTAGCCACACAGGTAAGTACCCATCCCGCGTCAATTTGGTCGTTCTCTAAGAAATTTTGATCGTCTTGGTCAACTTCACCTGAAATCAACTTCCCGGTGCAGGTAGAGCAAGAACCAGCGTTACAGGAGTAGGGCAAGTCGAGATCGTATTCTTCGTTAGCAATCTCTAGGATGTACTCATCATCAGGAACTTCAATTGTTTTTTCGCCATCTGGGGTCTTTAATGTGACCTTGTAAGTTGCCATGTAAAAATCCCTAACTAATATAAACTCCATTTTCGATACTACGGGTTTATGTGCAGCTAGTCTAGAGTTAATTGTGGTTGAGTTTTCTAAATTCAAGAAGCAGCTAGTGGAGCTAGTTTACATCTACCAAAAGGTGGACAGGAAAATCACAGAGCAAAAAATGTGGCGATCGCTTCAGCAAATCCCTCAAATGAACTATAATTCTGAGACACGATAGAGACAGTCATTCCCAACTTTTGAGCATTAGCTGTTGTGTAGGGGCCAAAGCACGCGATCGCACAATCTCCGTAATCTCTTGGAGAGTTGACCATTGTTAAAAAACTTTCTATTTCTGCCGTGCTACTAAAAGCAATAACATCAATCTTTCCTTGACTAATCAAGTCTAATTCAATACTGTAAATATTTTTATCTAAACCCTGCGTAATATATGCAGGTACGCGACTCACTTTTATGCCCAAATTCTCTAAATCTGTAATTAAATTGGGTATAACATTAGGTTCCGGCAAACCCACAACTTCTGGAGCAGGTATCAGCACTTTTTTTTCATGAATTTGGGCAATTGTTTTTAATTCCGCGACAATTCCAGCTGGGCTAGATTCTTTGGGAATTAAATCCACCTTGCCACTAAACGACAATAAGCTTTCTGAATCTTTTCCCAATGCACATAATTGGCAATTTTCTAACACAGATACAGGAATATTTAAATCATTCATGCGGTGAAAAAATGCAATTATTCCGTTCCTGCTTGTGAAGATAATCCAATCAAATTCTTTGATGCGCCTCAAAGCATTGTCTAACTGAGTATAGTTTGATAAATAACAGGTTTCGATAGTAGGCATCAAAATAGGTAAACCACCTTTTTTGATGATCTGTTCAGACAATCTACAAGCATAATTTCTCGGTGCTGTCACTACAATTCTCTTGTTATGTAGAGGTAATTTGCTAGATGAAGCGAGCAAATTAATTTCTGTTGATTCGATGTGCATTGTTAAAAGGGAACAGGTAACTGTCCGGTTAATCATAAGTGATTAGCCGCAAATGATATCACAAGATAGTAAAGCTTTATATACAGTCACAACACAACTAAGTTTGAGTACGCTACAGATAAAACCAGAAGCCGCACCAAAAATCATTAGACTTCTTGCATGAATAAAAAGCCCTCGCCCTAAATCCCTCTGGCAAGCGTGGGAGAGGGACTTTGAAATTTGCCCCCCTTCTCCCAATTGTGGGAGAAGGGGTTGGGGGATGAGGGCAAATTTTGCATTCGTGGAAGTCTATTGCCAAACTCATCAACAATCTAGCGCTGGGACTCCAATCTTAGATGTTAACAGTATTAAAACCACAGGTGGTTCAGGCTGAAATCCATTGAAGTTTTTCACGAATTTACAATACCCAATACTCAAACTAACAAGTTTAACGACCTTGTTCGTGCAAGATTAGCCACTGTTTCAACTAATTCATTAAGAACAAAAGGTTTACAAATAACCTCCTGAAAACCCTCATAAATTGCTGTGTTTAGGTATTCTATATCTACATAATATGTAAGAGCTACGGCAGGAAGAAAGCCTCCATAATTCGCTTCTTTATGTCTAATGAAGCGAATTAGTGAATAACCATCTTTGCCAGGCAGACCAACTTCACCGATCAAAATATCAGGGTTCCACTCTTCTATTATCTCTATCGCTTGCTCCACAAATTTTGCTGTCTTGATTTGAGCTTGGCAATCTTCAAAAATCAACGTAATCATGCACAAGCAATCATCATTATTATCTACGACAAGTACTCGTAAACCATTAAGAGACGGCGATTCACTAAACGGTATTTTCTCTAAAAGCACTGTATCTTCTGTATTATGAATTGAAGAAATTTTTGACAAAGACACAAACCTCCTATTTGATAATCACAATTAGGAGCCATAATAAGGAGAGGGCTGAATATCCGCTCTTAAAGACTTTAATTAATAAATTAAATTGAAGGAGGCAGGAGGCAGAAGGCAGCTATGCTGGAGGTTTTTACCTCATTTGGGGATTGGTGACCCCTCAATAGGGAGAGCCACCAAATTAAAAATTTGGTGCGGTGTTTCACCTTGTCCTGACGGTACTAGCAGGAGTTAGGGATCAGTTTTCCTCCTGCCTCCTGCCCCCTAACTCCTGCCTTCATTGATAAA
>JAVRCH010000116.1:0-40371 GCA_034530795.1 Nostoc sp. DedQUE12a | reverse complement strand
CCATGAAACTGGGTAGAAATGCGCGTTTGAGAATTCGATTCATAGTAGATACCTTCTTAAAAAATCAAACGACTGTTCAAAAGACTAAAGAAAAATTCAATTTGTTGCACTCACAGATGCGCTCCTGACTAGTTTATACCTGGAGCTGAGATTAGTAGTTTGCCAAGACGAACTCTGCATGGTGGTTGGCAGAGGGGCAGAGGAGAGAATACCTTCATTCTCCGCTGCTCCATTGCTGGGTCTACACAGCAATTTTGGTTTGCTAAACTACTAGTCAGGAGTGCGAAACCCAAAGCCTTAGAGTGGCTGGAGTGTAGAGTTGGACTTAACGCGAAGTTATCGTTGAAGATAAAGTTATAGAAACGGGCGAAAGAGGCAAGGTTATTCCGGCGGGGAAAGATGAGCAAGGGCGTACTGTTGCAGAGGTAATGGTTTACGGCAAGAATGGTTTTGATATCAGCTTTCATGCTCAAGAGTGGTTTGGCTAGAACGCAGCAAAGTGGCGTGGAATGCCCGAATCAAATAGCTTTCGAGAATGCCCAGAGGTTGGCGATCGCATCAAAGGCTGGAGTATGGGGGCAAAGGAAGTGACATTTTTTCTAAGCGTGTTATGGGAGTCCTGCCCCGGTAACCGTATCTCAGCAGTCCCCTCGCGGGGTAATGGTCTGTGGAAACGACAAAAGCAGTGCCCTTGAGGAATACAAAAAGGAATGTTTCAGTCCCCTCGCGGGGTAATAGTCTGTGGAAACCTGTACTCAATTGATTGAGTACAGGGGTTTTAAATTTATTGTTTCAGTCCCCTCGCGGGGTAATAGTCTGTGGAAACTCTGCCTGACTCTTCTTTGCAACCTAAATACACAGCTTGTTTCAGTCCCCTCGCGGGGTAATAGTCTGTGGAAACTGCCATTTAAATCGTTAACCCGTGAAAGTTAACTGAAGTTTCAGTCCCCTCGCGGGGTAATAGTCTGTGGAAACTCGATTATAAGTTTATTTGCAAAGATGAGGCTTACGCCTGTTTCAGTCCCCTCGCGGGGTAATAGTCTGTGGAAACCCGTAGAACTGGCGAATTTCAATGAAGAAGTATTTGAGTTTCAGTCCCCTCGCGGGGTAATAGTCTGTGGAAACCAAAAAACCCATCCTGATCGACATCCAAGGTCGTGGGTTTCAGTCCCCTCGCGGGGTAATAGTCTGTGGAAACCGATTTATTGGTTACTGGTTAGCAGAAGGATGCGTGTTTCAGTCCCCTCGCGGGGTAATAGTCTGTGGAAACTCACCCGATTGGAATACACAAAATACACTCAAGTTGTTTCAGTCCCCTCGCGGGGTAATAGTCTGTGGAAACTTGAGGAGCATGAAGACGGTGGGCAAGTGGGTAAATCGTTTCAGTCCCCTCGCGGGGTAATAGTCTGTGGAAACGCGTCGTATACCTCAGGATAACCGTCGATATACTTTTCTTGTTTCAGTCCCCTCGCGGGGTAATAGTCTGTGGAAACCCGTCGTCGTGATTGATGGCAGTGACGACATTTGTGGTTTCAGTCCCCTCGCGGGGTAATAGTCTGTGGAAACCTCTTCAGCGGCGATCGCCATTTCATCCTTCAATGTTTCAGTCCCCTCGCGGGGTAATAGTCTGTGGAAACGCAGCTTCCGCTTCTTTCAATTCTTTAGTAACTTTTATGTTTCAGTCCCCTCGCGGGGTAATAGTCTGTGGAAACTTAGTGTGGCGGCGACCAGCGATCCGCAGACAGATAGTTTGATGTTTCAGTCCCCTCGCGGGGTAATAGTCTGTGGAAACCTAACGTTAGGTGGTTTTTTTGTGACCATACTACATGAGTTTCAGTCCCCTCGCGGGGTAATAGTCTGTGGAAACCTAGAGACGGAAGTTAATCCGGACGCTAAAACAGCTAGTTTCAGTCCCCTCGCGGGGTAATAGTCTGTGGAAACGGTAAAGAGAGAAAACGAGTTAGTGAACTCGTTAGCGGTTTCAGTCCCCTCGCGGGGTAATAGTCTGTGGAAACGAATCACTCTGGGATAATTTATCAAATTCCTCTGCAAGTTTCAGTCCCCTCGCGGGGTAATAGTCTGTGGAAACCACGTTTGAGCTTACAGCTTCAGAATCAGAGCAGTTACTGTTTCAGTCCCCTCGCGGGGTAATAGTCTGTGGAAACTTTAGGTGCAATGGCGGTTTCTGGGAAAGTCTGCCAATCGTTTCAGCCCCCTCGCGGGGTAATAGTCTGTGGAAACGCTAAGAAAAAGCATTCCGAGCAGAAAAATGCGTGGTTTCAGCCCCCTCGCGGGGTAATAGTCTGTGGAAACCAGGGGGCGTAATGGCTAATTTTATGAGCTATTATTTAGCGTTTCAGCCCCCTCGCGGGGTAATAGTCTGTGGAAACCGCTCGGTGCTGAAACTTAACCAGAGCAAGCTTCCTGGAGAGCATTTTGACGAGTCTCAAAATCAAGTCGATTTCAGCCGTCATTATTGCAAGTAATTTGCAACTTCTCCAATTTTGGAAACGCTGTAATTATTATGTTGTCAAGGTTCTGGCGATTTTGACGAGTCCCCAGGGTTTTTGACCCCGCTTCGACTTGTCAATCATCAAGCTGATACAGCAATAATACGACAATTACTGAGGATTGTCGATAGCTTTCTCGACTAGTGCGGTTTGTTTGTCTTCCTTGAGAGCTTTTCGAGCTAACTTGACGTAAGTTTTGACTGTATTCGGTTGCATTTGCAAGTCTTGGGCGATCGCCTGCAATGACTCTCCATTATCCCTACGAGCCAGTATAGTCGCCCAAGTAACGGCAATCTTATCGGTGCGATCGCCGCCCTTGCGTTTGCGTTGTGCAGTAAATATTTCTGTGAGTTCTTCAATCCTTTGAGCCAACGTATCCGCCATCAACTGTTCGGCTATAGCTGACTTTTGTTGTACTAACCAGCCAGGGCGCGTTTGTCCCAATCCAAAGGTTGTCTTATGCCCTGTCCCGCAGTATGGTGCAAGCCTGACCAAAGCATAGAATAGCTGGGTGAATTCAGTATTTGTGAAAGCTTGTTTGCTCAAACCCAAGGAGATCGCCCCCGTAAAACCCGTGACTGACCCTTGCTTGCCAGCGGCCACCTTCATTGATTCCAAACGGTGCTGATGAATGATAACGCTTTCATCAATCCATTTGATAAAAATCTCTTGTTCTACTGGCTGCTGTGAAAAATCGTTCCACCGCCTGAGGTAACTGTGAAATAAATTCTCTGGGACTGGCAGCGGGAAATGATGTCCTTTACGCCGAAAACTGGTTGGTGAAACAAAGCTCAAATCTACTACAGATTGTTCAATTGGCGATCGCAGTAATTGTGAATATGTAGTTGGGGCATGAGCAATACTCACCTGTTTGATTTGTAAGGTTGCCCCTCTTAAATCGATAACCGTGGGTAAATTGGTTAACCACTGCTTGAGAAACAATGCTACTCGTTGAGATAGTGCATTGATATGCCAGTGATAGATTTGGTTGGCAACTAATTTTAATTGTTTGCCGCTAGGTAGCAGTTGACCTTCCAGTGCAGAGATAGTAAAGGCTTTTTCTGATTCTCCATCGTGGAGGTAAGCTGATAAATCTGGGTCAACTTGTCGCACTTGGTCGAGAAACCAAGCATGAAGTCCAATTGTGTACTGTGAGTAAAGAGAAGCCGTTGCCGTTGTCTCCAAATCAAACACCAAGCCTACTAATTCAGTGTCATCTGCCCATGTTGGAACTAAGTCCTTTGACGTTGGTTTGGCTCTAGGCTTGCGCTTGGGGGCTGTGGCGGCTCTGGGCATTTTGGGATGAGTCGAAGAATGATCCAATATTTTAGGCGATTTTTATCCCCCTGTGGGGAACATTGGGAACGGGCAAAAGGGAATGCTAGAGTAGGCGATCGCTGATTTCAGCCCCCGTCAGGGGTAATGAGGTTTGGAAACAAAATAAGAAATAAAAAGTCTATTCAGCTTGCAATACGGTTTCAGTCCCCGTGAGGGGTAATGAGGTTTGGAAACCTCACAAATATCCGCGATTTCATCAAAAGTAAGGGGTTTCAGTCCCCGTGAGGGGTAATGAGGTTTGGAAACTCTATGAAAATTTATTCCAGTCCAACTAGCTCTAATTGTTTCAGTCCCCGTGAGGGGTAATGAGGTTTGGAAACGTGTGCAACAGGTTTGTTGTAGCCTGAAGATAGTTGTTTCAGTCCCCGTGAGGGGTAATGAGGTTTGGAAACTCAAATTATCGAATCAGCGACGATCGCATTTTTTGTTTCAGTCCCCGTGAGGGGTAATGAGGTTTGGAAACTCTTTCTTCCTGATATACCTTTTGCCATTAATAGGAAGTTTCAGTCCCCGTGAGGGGTAATGAGGTTTGGAAACTTAGATCTTTTCGCATTTGATTGCCGTCGTCATCATTAGGGTTTCAGTCCCCGTGAGGGGTAATGAGGTTTGGAAACTCGTTGAACAGCAAGTAGCCAAATTTTACGAGGTTTGTTTCAGTCCCCGTGAGGGGTAATGAGGTTTGGAAACATAAAGTTGATGAGGAAGATGTACGATTAAGTTTACTGTTTCAGTCCCCGTGAGGGGTAATGAGGTTTGGAAACTGCTTGCAAGGCGGCGGGAATTGAGGGATGCAGGTTTCAGTCCCCGTGAGGGGTAATGAGGTTTGGAAACAAACTTAGCTAATATCGATGTCAAAATTTGTAATCAAGGTTTCAGTCCCCGTGAGGGGTAATGAGGTTTGGAAACTCCCCATGAATTTGACATGGGGGCAAATTTGTTCTCTGAAAACGTTTCAGTCCCCGTGAGGGGTAATGAGGTTTGGAAACTCGCATTTAAAAATTGTTCTGTAGACATTTGACTGTTTCAGTCCCCGTGAGGGGTAATGAGGTTTGGAAACTTAGAATCTACAGATGGTTTTGATGGTAGTAATAGTTTCAGTCCCCGTGAGGGGTAATGAGGTTTGGAAACTCGCCAAGCTAATCAGCAAGACTTGGTTGTTGAAAGTTTCAGTCCCCGTGAGGGGTAATGAGGTTTGGAAACTTTTAATGCCTGGAGGGCATCAGCTAATGATTACTATAGGTTTCAGTCCCCGTGAGGGGTAATGAGGTTTGGAAACGGTGGTTTTGCAGTAATCATACGACTACCCAAGGTTGGTTTCAGTCCCCGTGAGGGGTAATGAGGTTTGGAAACTCGTAGAACTAGTAATCGAAAACAACTACGATTGCGGTTTCAGTCCCCGTGAGGGGTAATGAGGTTTGGAAACCTACTTCGGGAACTAGCGTTATTCCTTTATTTGGCTAGTTTCAGTCCCCGTGAGGGGTAATGAGGTTTGGAAACTTTGAGTTCGCCGTTGACTAATTTTTGAATGTTGCGTTTCAGTCCCCGTGAGGGGTAATGAGGTTTGGAAACTCTGGGACGATGCGCCATTTGTCGTAGATAGAATAAATGTTTCAGTCCCCGTGAGGGGTAATGAGGTTTGGAAACGCGAGATGCGATCGCACTATTGCTGTAAAATGCCTAGAGTTTCAGTCCCCGTGAGGGGTAATGAGGTTTGGAAACTCTTAATTTTTTCCCAGCAATTAAGCTTAGTTCGTCGTTTCAGTCCCCGTGAGGGGTAATGAGGTTTGGAAACTGTGTGGATTTACTATGTACAATGAAGGATTTGAATGTTTCAGTCCCCGTGAGGGGTAATGAGGTTTGGAAACTTTGAAGTGAAGAATTTGTGATATCCAAGTTGATTTGTTTCAGTCCCCGTGAGGGGTAATGAGGTTTGGAAACAACTAAAAAGTTCTTTTTTATATTAAGGTAGAAATGTTTCAGTCCCCGTGAGGGGTAATGAGGTTTGGAAACTCAGCATTGGCATACCATAAAACCCCACCCATAACAGTGGTGTTTCAGTCCCCGTGAGGGGTAATGAGGTTTGGAAACGCAAACAACACAGCTGAATCTTTGCTGTTAGCTGTTGTTTCAGTCCCCGTGAGGGGTAATGAGGTTTGGAAACTTTTCGCCTACTTTTAGTGTCATGGGAATTTTTCAGTTTCAGTCCCCGTGAGGGGTAATGAGGTTTGGAAACGCTCGGTGCTGAAACTTAACCAGAGCAAGCTTCCTGGGGAGTGATTTGACGGATCAAAAAAATAGGTCATTTTCAGCCGTCCTTATTGCAAATTATTCGCAATTCTCCCATTTCATGAAACGCTATAACTATTATGTTGTCAAGGTTCTGGCGATTTTGACGAGTCTCCGGGGTTTTTGACCCCGCTTTAACTTGTCAAACATCAATTCGATACATTCATCATAAGACGATTGTTTGCTCTTGTCGAGGAATTTCCGAACCGTATGTGATGGTTTTTTTCACTGCACCTGCATCAAGCACATATATACGTACAGCATCCTCTTCTGGTTTTATTAGTTTTTCTATCTTTGTCTGTAGCGTAGCAAATTGAACTGCTGTTAAGAAGCACTCGAATACACTATACTGTGTCCATTTGCCATAGCCCGACAACATTTTATGCAGACGAGTGCGACGTTTGTTAGCTGCTTTGTTATCTGGTAAATCATAAATAATCAGATAAAACAGTGTAGTCATCGCAAAGCTAAAGCTCTATAAGGGATACCTTCTTGCAAATGCCGACTCAGTAACCGGGCTTGCAGTTCTATTGCCCGGCGATAAGTGCATCTATATTCAAAAACAGGATGCTTAAATTCGTCATTCATCTTGCGCTCAAATGCTTGCAAGAAAGATTTTCGAGCCTCTTCTTTTAAGCGATATGCACCCAAACTTTCAGAGAAATCTTGTGGCTGTATTTCGCGTTTATGTAATACTGTCAATACCACGTTGTCAGCTATCAAAGCACGAAATTCTTCCATTAGATCGAGTACCATCGAAGGCTGTCCATGATGCACTTCATGTAGATATCCAATGTAAGGATCTAGCCCAGCAACATGAACCGCAGCTGTTACTTGAACGCGCAATAAACCATAAGCGAAACTGAGCAGCGAATTCACTGGGTCGGTAGGTGGACGGCGATTTCTACCATTAAAAGTCCACTGTTTTCCAACCATACGCGGCCAACAGGCAAAATATTCCCGTGCGGCTAAACCTTCGATACCCCTTACTTGGTCTATAGTTTTCTGATTCTTAACCTGGCTTTTACGTTCTTTGAGAGGATTGTCTCGTTCATTATTTCGATACAAAACTTGATATTGATTGTGAATTTTAGCTGCCACGATCGCTTTTACCAATTCTAAACGTCGCACAGGATCGTTATAAAGTTGATACTGCGCTAAACGCAATTGTCCGTTGCGAGAGTAACCAGGAAGTGCCGAACCCAAATATTTACCGAAGCTAGAAAGGTAATGAACTGGCATACCTAGCTCTAAAGCATAAACAAGAGCATCGCCTGTAACTTGAGGATTACCCATAAGAACAACTTGCTCTACAGTTTGAGCTGGAATACTTTGTTTTTTCCAAGAACCATCTTCTTGTTTTAAAGCCACATTAAAAGCTTCATAGTTTTTGCTCAAAACAGCATCAGCTTGAGTAACGTAAAGAACTGACATTTTATAGTTGTTTAGTTAGTGGTGGATAAAATTTGTAGAGACAGCTGCATTGATGAATTCAATCATCAGTTTCAGCAAACTGTGACTTTTGTAATTGTTTGACTTCAAAAGGCAGACAAATTCCTTGTAGGCTGCATGAAAAGCATTTTTTAGCATGGTCAATTGGGGATGGCATAGCCCTAGTAGCAGCAAGTTGAGCAAGAGCGATCGCTTGCTCGGTCATTTGCCGCAGTTGGGGTGTAAATGCTACTGTCTGCCTACGGCGGTTAGCATGATAAAAAATATCGCCATAAGCAATATTGCGTCCGGTACGTTCTTCTAAACACAATGCAGCAGCACAAAGTTGAAAATGGTCATTGAGATGCTGTGCCATCTTACCTTTCTTGTATTCCACTGGCACAAGCTGGTCGTCGCACTCTTCAACCGCATCGATGATTCCAGCAACTTTCAAGCGATCGCTCCACACCCATTGTTGTTGATGAATTAGCGTTTCGCCTTCTTGAAATGTTGTTTCTTCATTCACATTGCGGTGAATGTGCCGACCCAAGATAATGTGTTCGTTATCTTCCATCTCACCCAGCACATACTCTAGATAAAATCTGCGCGGGCAATATTCCCAAGCGTTAAGATACGCTAGGGGCAAATAATCTTCAGTCATAAGTTATTAGTCAACTTTAGTTATTAAATTTTTCACCCTTGCCAATTTCCAATTTTTTAATCACACGAGTCTGTCCCATTCCCATTGCTGTTTTCCGCCCTACTCCAGCAAAATGGGCGAAATTAGCTAAAACTGTTGCAATTTTTGACGATTCAGAGTCAGAAAAACGATAAATTACCCAGCCTTCAGACCCAATTTCTGCACCAGCTTCTAGTTTCAGAGCATGAGTTTTCAGTTCAAAAGCAGAAACTAAACTATTCCACTTAATTTCGGGAAACTTTAATTGGGCTGGAGCAAAGTGATTCCAACGCCGCAACAGCCCATTAAAAACTAACTCTGGTAATGGAAATGGCTGTATTGCTCCACTCTGCTTAAAGCTTGTAGGAGACAGAAATTGTAGTTTAACAGTGTTTTGAACAGGAATTTGTAGCAATTTTTCAAAACTACTAGCCTGTGAAATGTCTATCCATTCGCTTAATCGGCAAGGAACACCTGCCAAAGTTATTTCACTTCCCAAATTGCTATGTAATCCCCAAAGTAGAGGTGCTAAAAGTTCCTGTTTCAACAGTGTAATTCTTAGCTGAACTTTTTTTGGCGAAAAATATTCTATCCCCAAGGTAAAGGGTACGCTTTCTTGCTGATGTAAATATTGGGCTAAGGCAGCATCAGTATTAGCAAACCATTGAAAGCATTGAGCATGAATAGCTCGTCCTAAAGTTGATGGTAATGGTGCAGTGGCGGCAAGAGAAATTTGAATTACGTGCAGAGTATCAGTACTGGTTTCAACTCCTGTCATTTCGTATGGTTGTTGTTGCCATTCTACATAGTTGCTATGACCTATACGCTGACAGATAGCTTGCATTAGATTTGGATAAAAACTCAAATCTGGCATTATAGGCGTAATTTTGGTAACCCCAGCATGAGCTTTGAGAGGAATCCAAGCTGGTGCAGGCTGACTTTGGGGCAACCAGGAGATTAATGGTGTAGGACTAGTTGAAGTTTGCGTGCGCTTGAGAATTAAATTTAACCCGGTCAATTTAGTTTCAGTATCTTTGGTAAATGTCATAACGGGCGCTACTAGTTATAAGTTGCACTGGTAGAAAGCCAGGTTTGATTACTCGGTCTTTATCCAGTTGTGCTTTATCTGTCGAATAGGGATTGATGCGATTAAAGGTAGTTTTATCGCCCAAGTCATCCATCAGCTGCACTGTAAAACCAGCATTAGAATTGTGTTGAAACAGTGGCTCAAGAGTTTGTTGGTTGTATTGGGGCAGGTATTGAAAAAAGCAGCCCCGTTTACCAAAGTAGTTAATTAAAGAGAACATTTGTTCTAATTGTGGCAAGCGGTTGCTCGTCCCACAACAGATTTGCAGATGACCTTGCATATAAACCCATTCCCGAAACACAAAACCATCTTGCATTGGTAAAGTAGAGCGTGTTTTATCGGCTTTATCAGCGGTCTGATCGTAATAACGAAGTTTGTAGCCGTTGCGATTGACTACCAATTTTTCTGGGGGACAAATATAGATAGTTAAGTCTCGAATCCAAGCAAATTCGTTTTTAATCCATCGGTCAAAATCACTTTGATGTTGTCTTCCTTGGCTTTCTAGCAAAACTTTTAACAATGCCATTTTGATAGCGTAAGGAGTAGGCACAAGGTTAGATCGAGCAGCCATACTAGTAGCATCCGAACGCTTGAGGGAGAAGAGGCTAACTGGTTGATAGGTGACAGTCAGCCATTGGTTAGCATTTTCCACTGGGGGAGAGTTGGTTGATTTATTCGATCGCTTCGGCATTGTCACTCTCCCAAGGTTGCACTTGCTCAATTAAGGTTTGGATTTGTGCTGCAAACTGAGCAATATTATCGAAATCAAAGCAAAGTATTGTATCTGCGCCGTTGAGATGATTTAAAGTATCAGCCAAACTATGAATCTGATGCCTGTAGCTTGGTTCCAAAGAACTAATCATTGGTGCAGGACAACGGCGGGTACTAACCGCGATCGTGCCTTCAAAATGGTCGGGGTGAGGTAAATTAGTGTTGCGTTTTGCCCCGTTGGGTTGAAGATAGGTATACAAAACGCTCTTCAGCAAAGCATCTAAACGTTTTTTGCGTTCAGCAGTATCAATGCTGTAGTTGAACGTATGAGGATTGTAACCAATGCGAAACGCCTCAATATTCAAGACAGTTGCATATAAACCAGAACTAACTTGCACGTTGTAAGGAGTTGGGTTATCCGTGCCGTACTTCGCATGGAAATAACTTTGAGTTTTCACGAGAGTTGGTAAACCTACGACTGCACCAAACTCTATCACTGACTCTCGTTTTAGAGTTTGTCCGCCTTTGACTGTGACCATAAATCCTTCTAAGTCACTCATAGTACAGCGTTGAATGACTTGATTAGTTTTGGCTGCTAAATCAGTATCGGCATCTGTAAAAATTGGCAATCCCTTTTCTAAGTCATAACCAATGCGATCTGGATGAAATTGTTGGCCACCTTGGGATAATACCAGTTCGTCTTGAATCGCAATGCGGTGTAGATGTTCTGCTTGAACGTGCTTGAGCATATCACCAGAAACACCATTGACAGATTCAGGCTCATTCATACCTTTTTGAATAATGTAATAACGACGGGTTAAACTTTGATTGCCTTCGTTACCTTCATTGTTCAAAGCGTGAAGTTGCCAAGCCAAAGAACCACTGATAGAGATTGAATAAACTGAAAATTTTGTATTAGTCATCGTTTGATTCTCCTAAAATTGCAGTGTCGTCTAATTCGTTAATATCTTGTTCAGGGTTAGGTTCTAACTCATCATCTTTAGGTTTAGTCCAACGAGCATAGCCATAAGCAATTAAGAGGTTAGCAACTAGTACAGTGTCATTGTTATTGACTAATTCCACCAAGCGATCCAAGTCTTCTTTAGTTGTCCAAACTCGTTTAAGAGATTTACCTTTTCCTTGTAATTGCTCAGATAGGCGTAAATTTTCAGCTTCGTATTTGGCTAAAAAGTCAGCAATTTCCTTTAAAAAATCTTTTTTTGAACCAGATTGACTACTCAAACGCTGTGCTAACCCATAAGTTCGCTGCCATTCAAGCTCTTTAAATCCTTCTTTCGTCTGTACTTTTCCTGCATATACAGTGGCTTGGTTAATTGCTTTGGCTATGCGTAAGAAACTGGGGTCTTGAGTAATTTTGATAAAGTCTGAATCCTTTTTGGTCATTGTGTTTAACCCTGTAACGGAAAATAAACGTGGAGGTCTAACTTTAGGATCTGCTAGCCGTTTAATAACGTAATCTGCATAACTAACTTGAAAAGGAAAAAATTGACGTAAACTTGTACCAGTAATAAAGTCTCGATAAGCAGCTAATAGTTCGCTATGACCTTCTTCTGCTGACAAAGTGCTAATTACTGACAAATGCTCTTGTAAAACATTTTGATAGTTTGTCAATTCTTGATAATTTTCTGGACGAATCCAACCGGGAAGCCCCAAACTAAAGATTTCTTTAACACCATAAACTTGACCTTTAGAGCCAAAGTGAGTACCGAGAAAGCTCTTTACGAAGTGGTTAATCGGTTCCCAAATCTCAAATTCATCAACTTCTGCGTCAGCTTGAGACACATGATTATTCAAGAGTTCCTGGCAAAATCGTAATACTAACTCCGCATCGAATCGAGCTATACCATGTCCCCCAGAGGGCGGATTATATTTGCGAAGTCGATTTAGGACTTCTCGATATTTACTCAATTGGATATCTTGAGGTTCTAGAACAACTACTCGCCAGTCAAAAACACGATCGGCTATTTTTATGCGTTCTGCAACGCCAAAGCTAAATAAACCACCTGCGATCAGCCATAGACTTAACCAATCTGCTTTTTGTGAGTCTACTTTATTACTATCTGCTTTTACTCGACTAACTCCTTGAACCGATGTTGGTAGGTAAATTTTTACTGCACTGGCTAGCTCTGGCAATTTACAGTTGGTAGCCTGACTAAATAATTCCTGACAACGGTTAGCTTCTGCATGGGGTTGGGAATTAGTCTCTTCACTAAATGCTTGAAATAGCGCAACCAGAAACGCGGCATAATTGTCTTTAAGTTGGTATCCTAATTGCCACAGTTCGTTATGATTGCGATCGTGTCGCATAGAGGTGAGAATTACACCATTTTGGGTACTAGGATGAGGTGGTTTTGGAGCTTCTTCATTCCACTGCGGTTTACCCCGTTGCTGAAATACGTAGTCCTTGTATAATTTTCGTTTTTCGCTCTCCTTTACTGTGTCAAAAAAGTCTGTCTCTTGGGGAATTTTGCTGGTGTCTGTTTTTTGACCTTTAACTGGTGGGAAAGGGTTAGTATAATCGAGCTTTGCGATCGCCTCTAAATTGACAGCTTGTTTAAATTGGATGCGGTAGCGGATACCTTCATCAAACAGACCAACATCGCTTTTTTGATTTGTTTGTCTTAGGGCATACTCGACAAGTTGCACCAAACCCAGTAAAAGAAATGTATCAGCATAATTTCCGTATTTTTTACTAACAAATAGATGCTCTATCATCTGGACGTGTGACCGATGAGAGTGGTGAACTGAATATGATTCTATACCCCCTTGGAAGAGGGCTATTCCAACAGCTTTAAAGCTATGTATTATACAGTTGTACAGAACGCTGATCGCATAATCTCAATGCTCTGACCACCAATAGATAAAGCTGTAAGTATTCAATTTGGTCAGTAGTAAATCGATTTAAGGGAAATTCTCGCTTGAGAGGATAAATATTTTTGCTGAGGTTGGCTGCCGGGAAAGATAAAGCAGGGGGCAGATACCTGAGCATTGTTTTCCAACTTTGGGCGATCGCTTGTCGTGCTTGAGGATGTAATTGTATAGCTTTAATCCTATTTACATCTGATTGTTCCCATCCTCCAGACCAAGCAGAATGATGGCGTCCTGCTGCGAGTATGACTGTGTGCCGTATGTATTGCATCTGTTCTTTATCAGCAGAAAAATTATTCTGTAGTAGAGGGACTAAAGATTGATTCAGAATATCTTGAGCTAAGTATGCACTTTCAACAGCATGGTTGGGTCGTTGATGTTTTTTCTCGTAATCCTTAAGAGCAGTTTTTTGCCCCTGAGATTCTGGATTGTAGTCAGTGTGTGCCAGTAAATGTGCTTTGGGGTTTTTAGCCTGGAATGATGTGTGAGCGATCGCTTGCCATCCTCGCATAACTTCTTGCCATTTGGTTTGAAGTTTGCCTAAGTCGTGAGTGAAAATAGCTAACAATACCAGCAATTCAAATAATGCTTCTGCTTGTTGCTGTTGGATGTAAGGAAAGATTTTGCTTTTGATTAATTGACCACCTGCTTTTAAAAGCTCATCTTTGACACTGTTATAAGCTGTATGTATAGGTTCACCGTTTTTCAGGCGAGTAGTTTCAAAGGAGTTGCGCCAACAAGTCCACATACAGCCCAAGTGACCAATATATGTATCCATGTAGTAGCGGTATTCATTTTTGACAAAGCGTTGTGGTTTTGGCGGTGATGCGAAATTATTACCAAACTCATTGATACCAATGAGTAAACCAATGTGTTCGTCATAGTAGAGATAGCGTGGATTGACCAAAATCTGAATACTGCTAACCAATGCTGCACGCGAGGTAATAGGAGTACAAACAGGTTGACTGTAGGTTTCAGATTTCTTCTTTGGCAGTTCAATTCGTTGGAAAAGCCAATCTGCTCCAAAACCTGCACTTTGAAATTCTCTCCAGGCTTTGCAAAGAGTAGATATCGGTACTGAAAAAGCCAATAGCTTTCGCGGATCGATGGTTTCTTCTTCAATGTCAATCATTGGCGTTTGTTCCCAGACAAACAAGCTACGGTTATCTACCAAGCGTATTAAATCGCTTGCCGCAGATTGATCCCCTCGAAAATATGCAGCTTCAAAATGCTGTTCAAACTGCATTTGGTTATTTTGTCGGCGCTGCTGTTGCAATAAGTCTTCTGTTGTATGAACTCGATTAATCCAAGTTTCTTCAGTACGAAATCCAACATTTTCGTTGGCTTGTGCTGATTGGGTATGTGCTTCTAAAACTTGCCATGTCAGTTCGCACGTTTCTTTGGGATAAGGTAGATAATTTTGCTTTTTAGGTTCAGATTCCTCTGATTCTAAATCCGCAATCGCTATGGCAGTCGAAGCTGGATTGACTTCTACTGTAGGATACACAAGAACTTCTCCTCGCTCACCTCGAAACCGAGCGCAACGTCCTGCCCGTTGTAAAAGCGAGTTCATGGGGCAAAGCTGAGTGTGCATGACTTGGCAAGTGATATTGATTCCCGCTTCAATTACTTGAGTAGAAATCAAAACGTAGCAATTCCCATCATCTTGCCAATCTTGAGCAAATATAGCTTTGAGGTCGGTTTCTTTTTGGGCGCGGTGTTCTGGCAGGAATCTAGAATGCAGCAGTGTAACTTGTAATGTCTTGTGGTTTAGTTCTTCTAAATCCCTAAATAATCCCTGAGCCTGGGAGACTGTGTTACAGATGACTATCACTCGTTTACGCTTGTAAGCTCGAATATCGTCTAGGATGACTGAGGCATTAAGCGGATGAGGTACAGCTTGGAAAGTACGGCAGCGATCAGCTTCTATCGCCTGTAAGTCTGCGTCTTCAATTTGAATAATTTCCATGACTAGGCAATTAAGTCTTTGATTTGGGTGGCAAGTTCATTTGTGAGCGTGGCGGTCATCAGTAAAAATGGTGCGATGCCTTTAACTTGTTGCAAAACTTTGAGAACAGTAGCAAAAGAACGGTCTGGATCGAGCAGGTGTAATTCGTCAAACACTAAGTACGAAGCGAAAATTGCTCCTGAGTTAACATTGGCAGAACCACGACCGACTGAGTAGGGGATATTGAGGAAGCTGCTCAACATCTGGTCAATGGTACAAAAAACGATATCACCTTCAAAACGAGGGTCTTCTGGGTTTTCGCCTGTTTGTAAAGTTACTACAGGAGAGCGAGATGATGGATAAGCTTTTTCCCAGTTTGCAACTAAAGTTTCAGCACGTTGGCGCAGGCTGTTAGCCAGGGTTCGTAGGGGGACAACGTAGATAAGTTTGTCGGGAAAGTCTAGGTTGAGGTGTCGGGCGAAAAGAAAGGGTGCGATCGCTGTTTCTGTTTTTCCTGACCCTGTGGGTGCGCGAAGTAAGATGTCTTCACGGTTAAGGAGTTTACTGATGACTTCTGTTTGAAAATTACGTGGAGGGAAAGTTGTTAGGGTTTGGAAATATTTATTAATCATCATCGATAGAATAGAATAGGATAAATTTTGATGTTGTTCAGTCATCAATTGTGGATTCTGAAATTTATACCATGCTCGTTACTGATTACTGGTTCTGTGAGGAATTATGCTGCTAACTGAACATCGCGCCGATCGGGTAGTTCTCTACAATATCAGTTGGCAACAATTTGAAAATTTATTAGTAGACTTGGGTGAAAATCGAGCAGCTAGGATTGCTTACGATGATGGCACATTAGAGATTATGACACCATTACCAGAACATGAATATTATAAGGAAATAATTGGTGACATCATCAAAGATATGGCTGAAGTTTTAGAGCTAGATTACGAGTGCTACGGCTCAACTACCTGGAAGCAAGAACTAAAAAAGGCTGGGGTAGAATCTGATAATTGTTTTTATTTTCAAAATGAAGCCTTAATTAGAGGCAAGCTCAAGTTTGATTTAAATCAAGACCCACCTCCCGATTTAGCTTTAGAAATTGATGTTACCAGTAAATCATTAGATAGATTTCCTATTTATGCACGGTTAGGTGTCCCTGAAATTTGGTCTTATGACGCTGGAGAAATCAAAATTTACCAATTGCAAGGCGAAGAATATCTTGAAATAGAAACAAGTTTAGTGTTTCCGAATTTGAGAATTCAAGAAATTTCCTCGCTAATTGAAAGATACCGCATGGCAGGAAGACGGGTTTTCCGACAAGCAATCAGGATTGGGTGAGGGGACAGATGGGTTAGATAGGAGAGTTCTGGGATGTAGGGGATGCTAGTGATTGGAAGGGGAGATTGCTTTTTTTGATAATTTAAAATGCGATCGCTTTAGCATAATGAAACAAAGGTAGCTGCTGGTTACAAAGCAGTTACCTCATGAAAACACTTGGTTAGTTTTAATCCCCTTGCGGGGAATTGGTGAAGACTGAAACAACTGTTCAATCACCATACTAGAGGAGTGTTTCAATCCCCTTCCGGGGAAAACAAATTTCCTCTAGTTATTAGAACAATAGCTTGACATTTTTAATTAGTCAAGCTAGGTTACTGTATCTTCCAAAAGAACTAGTCTTCACTCAAACTGAGCGAGAATAATTTCCTCTTGGGGAAAATCAGCTACTATTTTTAGATTTCCACCAAGAGCCTGGATATAGCGCGATAGTGTGGAAACTTGGATGTCCTGTTGGTTTTCCAATTCCGAAATCGTAGACTCAACATCGCTGAGTTTTTTGTCCACATCCTCCTGTGTCAGTCCCAATGATTCTTGCAGTTCCATTAGGCTAAGACGAAGTAATGCAATTTGAGCGCGAGTTTTATTTTTTGCTCTTCGCTCAGGTGACATCCGGTTTCGTAATTCACTAAAAGGCTTTGTCTTCATATAAATCCTTCATCCTCAAGCTCTTTTAGCAACTCGTCGTAGAGTTTATCAGCTTTTGGTACATTCTTATCATACCAGCGGCGATCATCACCTGTTTTATTACCTCCTAAAAGAAGTACTGCAATCCTGCGAGGATCGAAGCAATACAATATCCGGTATGATTCTCCCTGATGTTGTACTCGCAGTTCTCGCATATTTTTATGACGAGAAGTCTTGATATCTGTACTATATGGAAAGCCGAGATTCACACCTTTTTCTTCAAGTAACTCCACTACAAAATCAATAGAGTCTTGCTCTGCTTCGTCAAGCGTTAAGTACCACTGCTCAAATTCGTCTGTATACTCTACTTCGATTGCCATTTGTTCTAAATTCCTATGTATTAAATACTTCGTTCTGTTTGCTGGTTGAAAAGTTGATTCAGTCGAGCTAGATAGTAGTAGAGGAGGTGATTCCCCCAAGTATGAGGTTATTTGCTGATTCATTTTTTGTTCCTAAAGATATTGCTGGCTAATATAGCCTTAATGTATATGGTATTAGACTTAAGGCGAAGTTAATGGTAAGAATTCACTATAAATCAATAAATTTCACGCTTTTGATGCTTCCATCATCCTTGAGAGACACGATTTTTACTTTCACTGTCTGTCCTTCCTGAAGAGAACTGGCTTTTTTTGGTTCCTTTTCAGTTAGCTTAATTGTCCCCAAAATTTCATAAGTGACTTTGATATTATTGATTTTGGTGACAGTTGCATCTAATATTTGATCAACTTGAAAGTCTTGGGATTTAGCAACTTTACTAATTTCCGCTTGACGCGCTGACTCAACTGGTAACGTGGTGGGAAGTGCAATTTCCCCAATTGGGACACTAGCATCTTTGTAATAACGCATCAGGCGAGATACCCAGCCTAAAATTTGCAGCATGGTATGAGCATCGCTCACACCTTTAAGATAATCACTACAGGCTTTCTCGATACTGCGGTAATAATTTGTGGTTTTACCACTGTGTCCAATTTGCTTACCATTACTGACTAGGGTTTTCAGGTAAGTGAAAAATCGAGATATTGCATTTGGTTGTTGAACGGAGGCGCGCAGATAAGCAACTGCTTTTCCCAATTCGTTGACATCTGTATTTTCTTTGACTAGGATTTGAGCGATCGCATGGGCAATTTCCCACTGTGCATCTGTTAAAGATTCTGAGGAGAATTCAGCTATTGTCATAGTAAATACGTTGCCAATGGGGGTTTGTACTTGTTGGGGTAGCACAACATTTTCTGTGAATAAACTCGGTTCAACATGAAAAAATTTTCCCAGCTTTTGCGCTTGTTCTGGGGTGATTTTTTGTTCTCCATGTAAAATCTGATCTATCAAAATTTTTGACCCTAAAACTACCTCTAAGTCTTCTCTAGTTCTCTCAGATTGCTCTAAAAGAAACGAAATCATTGATTGAGGATTAATCTGCTCATCAAGTTGATAATATTTTCGTTCAAAATTCTCAATTAAAGTAATTAATAGTTTAAATAACTCATCTTCTTCAGGACTTAGTTCCTGGTGCATTAAATCTTGTACAATTGCTAAAGCTTCTTCATTTTCAGTTTCGCTATTAATAACTTTACAACGATAATCACTTAGTAACTTTTTATACTTTTTTGTATTAGAAGTAAGGGTCATTTTTCCATTCCTCCTTATCGTATTCAGCATGAGTGAGGATATATTTAATATAAATTAATTGCCTTTGATAATTTATATCAACAATCAATCGGTATTTATTACCTTTGATATTGAAAATTGTAAAATTACTAACAGCTTCGGCTTTAGCAAAAACTTTTTGCACCTCAACTAAGTTCGACCATTGAGCCTTACTAGCAACTTTATACCAGTTGTTAAGAGCTTCTTGACAATCTGCATAGTTTTCTCCATATCTTTTTAAGATTTTATGACTGATAACGTGCATCTTTTCATAGGATCTTTAATTAATACATAACAGTTACTCAAGTTATTGCAATGGGCTACGCCCCACCGGATGCGATCGCATGAGCAATTTCCCACTGTGCATCTGTTAGAGATTCTGAGGAGAATTCAGCTATTGTCATGATTAGTACATTCCAGACGGGGGTTCACGGTCGGTTGGATAGCGCAAAATAGCAGCGAGTTCTTCTAGTTGCTGTTTTTGAATCAGGCGTGAATGTGCTGCTTGAATATTTTTTTGGATGAATTGTTGTAATTTTTCCCCAATCAACTCATCAGATTGATTGAGATTATAGGATGAATAACGCTGTTTGAGGTTTTGCGGCTGATGAATTTTGTCAATTTTGATAGTCATTGTTCCCATACCTATCGGTTTACCACCGCCCACTTTTAAAGCCATAGGATATTTAGCATCTTGTCCTAAGACAATTAATAAAGTTCCTAATTCTTCGGCTGTCAAATTTTTAAAATGTAATTGAGTTTTAAAAATATATTCTCTGCCAGCTTGTTGTACAGGTATCCCAGCATTTTGTCCTTTATCAATTGCTCTATTAGTGTTGTAATAAAACTTACGTCCGGCAACTTTACCGCGAATAAAGTATGCACTACTTTCATCTGGGCGAGGACGATATAAAGAAGGCATAAACCCTGTAGAAAAGCCGATACTTTCACACTTTGCATCGTTAAAATCTAGCAAGCCTTGGCAATCTAATGCACCAAAGACCCTACTAGCTGGACAAAGTTGTTCTTTGTTGCGACAAGGTAAGCGTTCTTGAGGAATTTTATCTTTATATCTATTAGTAATTACTGCTAAAGTACTATTAGTAATCGCCTCATATACAGACCGGATGCAACCTTTTAGAGAACTGCCCTGAATTGACAGCTTTTGGTCAACACCCTGTACCATCGTTTTAATTAAGGGAATACGGTTGTTACCAATGTCGCTACCCATAACCACTACTCCAGTAGAGACGTAGAGAGATGTCTGCACTTTCAGGGTGAGGAATAATGTACCATGTAGGCGATCGCTCAAATATTTGTGATGTCCAGCCGGACGCTGTAAGTTAGGGCGTTCTTGCGGAAACGAAACAAATTCATAAGGTTTTGGCGGAAGTTCTGGTGATGAATCCCCAGTGCTAGGACGGTTAGGTTTACTAGGTGGTTGAGGTCTTGATGGACGATTTGCAGTCATAATTATTTTTTTATTGTCAAAGCGACAAAATGAACTGTAGAAGTTTGTTTATCGATAAAATAACGCTGGGCAATATCTGATTTTTTCTCAGGGAATCCTTTAGGAAAACGGGTTTCTGTAGATGCATATAAATGAGCATCTCTGTCTTGCGTTTCCCAATCTTTACCCACAGGGATAAAATCAGAATATTCCCCGGCAATACTCAAAAGCAAGACTTCATAACTATCTTTGTGTTTGTACTTCCACCTCAATTCACAATTTTGATTAAACATCTGACCCTCCAGCATTGGGAAGTCTTTTTCTGTAGGTGCGAGTTTCCAATCATTACTAACTTTGTGAGTCCAACGTAAGAAGTAATAACTTTGCTTAGTTGCTAATTTTTGAATTAAATTTAGCAATTCCGTAACTGATAAAACTTTCTCTTTTACACCAACAAAAGGCTTCATCTTGACACCCCTAATAAACCACTCCAAGACCTAACAGCCCGTTCAAATAAATCTGTAACCGTACCATCTCGCCAAGTAAGTTGCACTCCAAAACCTAAATCCATTTCTTGTGCTGCTACAGGAGTATCTTGAGAATCTGGTTGAGAGAAACCATATAATTGTGCATTTTCAGGTTCTAAAAACTCTCCCGCACCTAAAAGGAAAGTATTAGCCCATTGTTTTTGACCACCAATAGAGTGAATTTGTCGTTTATCTTCTGACAAAACACAACCAGGATATTGCACAACAGCAGAGTTGAATTTCACGTGTACAGTACCCAAACCACGAGATTTTGCAAAACCTAAACCGAACCAACCATCATTTAAATCGCGCAATACTAAACCAACTAAACCCAACTGTGAGAGAGTGAAATTTTTCAAATGAATTTTAGTTTTAAATTCCCCAGCGGTACAAACTTGATAATTAAAAGGCCCAACTGCTACAGAACCAAATACTCTATCAATTGCGACACCATTACGTTCTTCAATTTTGAGAGGCTGAGACTTATCTGGATAAGCATCTTCAATTCTCAATCTGCTGGCGATAGAAGTATTACCAAATATTTGGTCAGTAAAACTAGAGAATTTGTAAATATCGGGTGCTGATTTTTTCTCAAGATAATCATATTTATCACTTAATGGATCATTAGCCCAAGGTAATTTTTTGGAGTTAGGTTTGTCATCTCCTACAGTCCTCACAATCCTTTCTGCATGGGCGCGGATTGCACCTTTTAAACTACTTCCAGGTAAATATATAGAACGCCCCCCAGCATGATAGGTTTCGACAAATTCCATATCTGGCTTTGTGGGGTCTGCTCCTTCTTTACCTGATTTAATAAGAATCGGCCCGTCAGGAATTAGGGTAACATCAATGGTACAATGGTTAACAAATCTTTTGTGCATGGCTATATTTAGTTGAAGAAATATTGCAAATTAAATCGCTAATAAGTTATTTAGCTGTACTTCACATTGTTGAAATACAAAATTAACAACCGCAAAAAGTTTATCTAGTTCATAAATGGTATAAGGAGTGATATTTCTAGTAAATTTATCACCTTCTAATTTACCAAATTGCCATGTTGCTCCATTAGATACAATACCATAAATCACTATTTGATATTCTCCATTCAGTCTTTGAGCAGCAATCATTTCTGCCAAACATTGCGCCCAGCCAGTTTCAAAGTTATCTTGCTTGGCTTCGACTAAAATAAAGTATGGCTTGTCAAATACGACTTTCCCTAATGGTGAACGTTTAGCCAAAATATATTCAGGAAAGCCTGACAATCTCTCGTCATAATTCAAGGATTGATGACTCCATAAAATAAAATGCTGGCGATAGATTTTCCAAACTTCTTTAATAACGGGATAAATCAGATTTTCACAAATAGCAAACTCCGAGTTATCAACAACAGCATCCCGCATCATCAGTTCTAAATCTTCACGAAAGTAGTTAGAAATAGTAAAAGGAAGTTCGCTAATAAAATTTGCTTCAGTGTAAGTGACTTGAAACGCTTTGAGAACTTCCCCGATAGTTTTGAAACTGCTGAAAGCCATAATTACCCTCCTGAAGCAATTGATTTGGTTCAATTTTGACCTAACTTGTCACTTAAATGATTTATTAAACACTGTGTCCAAGTATTTTTGAACTGCTTACCATCTTCATAGATTGATGTATCGCTAGTATCTTCATTGACTAATGTCTGCAAATATTTCAACAACTTTTCTGGGTTGTTATCAACATCAATCCATCTCATCGTGTTAATATCTAGTTTAACGACACCCAAGCCACGCGATCGCCCTCCACCCAGAGGTATTTGTTCAGTTTCAAACTGGTGTAAACCAATCATCAATAAACCCAATTCCCAAGGTTCTGCATTTTCCACTACAGCCTTAAACTCAAACTGTGTCGCTGCTGGAACTACTTGGAAATCGTAGAGTTTGCCATCTGCGGCTGTTTCGGTGTCTCTATCAATAGCTACACCGTCTCTTTCTTGATATTGTCCAAACCAGGAGTCACGCACTACAGTTAAATCTCTGACTTGGAATTTGCTAGCAATCCAGGGTGAACCAAAGAGGTGAGATGGTAAATCGGTGTGTTTGAGAATTTCTTTTGTCAAAGCTTGGTCATCATTGTAAGCATCTTTTAACTGCTTCATTTCCTGGGATGTAATTGACCATTCATCTTCAATGGCTGGATTTGCCACGAGTTTGCGATTATTTCCTACAATACCTCTAAGGAAACTTTCGAGGCGCGATCGCATTGCACCTTTAAAGCTAGAACCTGGTATTAATGGATTACCCAAACTATCTTTAATTACAGGTAAATCCGATCCAATTGGTTCACTAGAACGACCTGCGCTGATGCGTAATGCTGTAATTGTGGTGAGTGTACCTGTAATTTCTAAGCGATTTTTGAATGTGTCAAACATAGTTTTTTATTAATTTTGTAGATTTATTTAGCGCCTTGGATACGTAGGATATTGCATTTCTTTTGCTAAGATGTTAGTCATCCTAATTAGTTGATTTCCTGACACCACTACAACTCTATTATTTCTTGCCTTATTTAGAAATTCTTCTCCTACGTCACCTTCGCTTGTTATGAATAATTTTACACAGTAATTTCCTCCTAGTTTCTCTGCTTTTGAACTCAAAACAGACAAATCGTCAGCCTCCAGTTTTCCACCAGTTTTACATTCACAAATCATTGCATTAGCACTGTTTAAACAAAACACATCTATCTCGCCTCGATAATTATCTATCTCAACTCCCATTTCTACAGAATCAAAGCTACACTGTTTAGCTGAAGAGTATACGAATACCTCTAACCAATCTCCCGCCAAAAAAGCATAATTTTCTTTTGTTTCTATGCGAAATTTAATGATATTATTCAAAATTTCAAATTTATGAATAATTGAATAAACTTCTAATTGTTTAAAGAAAGTTTCTAATTCACTATTTAATATCTTTAATTTAGTAAAATCTTCTGCATGGATTTTGAATCCTCTTGGCGCTTTAATACTGTTACCACTACCTGCATTACTGCGAATCACGGAAATAATTTTTCTTGAAAGTTCAATATTTTCCACAATATATCTTGCTATTATTTCTATATTGCTTTCATCGCATAATTTCTTTTTGAAAATATTAAAACCATACATGGCAACATAATTTTCTACAGTTAATTGCTTATTAAAAGCTACAGGTTGTTTGCCAAAAACTAGTGGAATAATCTGCGATTGATCTGTGTTTACGGTAAATACTAAAACATCTTTATACTTTTCCTGAACATAACTATAAACTGAAAAAGCCATTGATTGAGGAACAGTACTTAAATTTACATATTTTAACTGTTCTACACCTTGACAAAGTTTTTGTGCAGCTATATATACTTCATCAAATTTGTTAGGATCAACGCTGGTTACATCAGTTTCGTAATCACAAACTAAATTTTTTCTTTCTTGCTTAATAACTTTTTCTATATTCTTTTGAAATTGTAAATATTGCTCTTCTATACACAGCAAAAATTTTATTCTATCAACTTGATCAAGAAATTGAAGAACTCCTGCAATTGCTGGAACTCCACTACGACCTCCAATCAGAACTAACATTATTCTTTCCGACATATATTAATACTTATTTCCTTTAATTTGTTCAGTTAACTATTAATTTAATTCTGGAAAATTCCTAAATTTTACCATCTTTTAGATACTTCAGATGACGTGCGCCATAGCCTAAATAACGGCGAATCAATTCTAGCCAAATAGGTTTATAATCACTTTGACAACATTCAGCAATTATTTGAGCATTTTTCTTGATATTGCCATCAATATCTTCGATAATTTGCTCTGCGAGAGAACCTTTACCTCTACCCCATTTTTTATCTCTACCTACTTGATAACGGATAAAGTTTTTAATTACTTCTACACTATCAGTAGTGTCTGATACACGCAATAAATTACGAAATTGAGATTCTTCTAAATCTCCATATTTTCCTGTGTCTAATGCAGACTGAATAAGTATAACTAGCTCATCTTCAGCTAGGCGAATTCCTTTTTGCACTTGTAAATCTGTCTGTTGTTCTGATAAATTACTCATACTGCTTCCTCTCTCAAAACTAAATGAAACTCATTACAAACCTGCAATTGTCCAAAACCTTCAGAAGTGCGATCGCCTAATCCTTTTATTTCTAAATCCTCCAAAGCTTTTATCCATAAGTTTTCTTCAGCCGTACTGAATAAATACACAGAACCCTTATTTGTAATCAACTCCATATCTTTCATTAATCCCCAAGCAGAATTCCAGCCAGAACGATAGTCATAACTACTATAAGCGGCGTGAAGTTGCAAGGAAGAATCACTAACATCGGTGAATTTCTGAAGCATTTCTTCTGAAATTACAGTTGTATATCGCCAGTTTTCAGTTAAGATGGTATCGGCTTGTAAATCTAGGGTAAAATAGGTGCGATTTTTTGGTAAATCTTGTGTAGGATTGCCAAAGATATTGTTCCATTCATGCCAGCGATCGCGCAATTTATCATTAAACAGTTTTATTTGGTTAGTAACTCTTGGCTTAATTTCTAAAGGTGGCTGTGCTGTAATCTTGACTCTTCCTAATCCCCGTGAAGTTGCACCACCTAAACGCAGGTCTTCTTGGTGAGAATCAATAAAGGTTTGTAGAGATTCTGCTAATTCATCTGATACGAAAATACTCCCTGTATATATGATAGGTTTTTCTCGGTTATCTTGGGATTCATTTAAAACTTCAATGCTGTAGAGAACTTGTTCTTCTGAAGTCGCTCTGCGTCGATTTATCCCAACCCGCGTTAACAATCGAGTATTGGCAGAAATGCTGTAATATTTATTTTGAATTTGGTAAAACCCAGTGAATGTATCAACTCTACCACCATCTACAGGACAATTTGGATCGTAAAGATGACCATAACCTTCAGCACAGAAGCGGTCAATCAAAGTATCAAACACACCATTATGTTTAGGGTCATTTGATTTTGGCCTGAAACCTGGCTTATTTTTGGAACTTAATGCAGTAGCAGGTACAACTCTCACATCTGACTTAACTTTAAAATTTGCAGGATAGGCATTTTGAAAAATTGCCGGATTTTCACCTAAAAATAGTGTGTGGAAATCATCACCATTACTAATAGATGTATTAGCACTTCTCAGGATTTGAGCAGCGATCGCTCCACGAATTACAGAACCAGGAATATAACTATCTGCTTCACTGACTGAGCCACCTGGTTTCTGTCGTCCAATTGCTAAAGGAGATAATGCCTTAATTTCTAAATTAATCCGTTTCATTGCACACCCCCTTTTGCCAAAAAATCCCAGGCTGCTTGTTCTAATGGTAGGTTAGGAAATTCCCAATGCAACCAACCCAAACCAGCTGATTTACTACTACCTAAAGCATGAATGTGTCGCAGTCCAGCTAAAATTAACGCCCCTGTATACACTGGCGCAGCAGATAAATGAATATGCCCCGTAAACCTGAGTTGTGTATTTGCTGGAGATGTTTCTAAAAAGTAGAGTTTTTGTTCTTCACCAGTGCGACGACGGCGATTAATTGTGACACCTGGACGCAAAACTTCAGGTAAATTATCTGGCTCTTCTGTGCAAATTAAGTCATCAAATATCACTCGTGATGGCAAAACTGGATTCCCAAATATTTGACAAATTAGACAATGATGCTGGTCTTTATAACCGGATATTTTATATTGTGTACGCTCAAAGTTACCAGTTAAACCTGCCCTTTGAGGACACATAGTTTGCGGATTGGGAGAATCACAAATTACCCATTTCAACCCTCTCGTAATTTTTTCGCACTCATGGCGTAAGCGTCCTTTGAGTTGAGAAGCAGGAATTAATAAGTTTTTTTCTGAGTTACGGACAATTGGTTTATCTGCAAGTGAACCAGAAGAACCACCTGCACCAATGCACAAAGCCGTGTCAATTACAGCTGTAATTTCGTATGAAGTGATGGGGTTTGATAACTGCTGGAAATAGATCATAATTCAGCCTCGGTAGTTGCCATTTGTACATTAATTGCATCACTATCATCGTCTGATAAAGCAATGAAATCATAAAGGTCTACAACATCTCGCCAAATAGTTTCAAATAGAGGATAGTCTGTTTTGTCATCCTCAAGTTCCCCATCGTCATACATCCACGGCGCTAAATTACCTCCATTATTTTCGTCTTTAGGCTGACACCAAGCTTCTTCAAAATGTTCTTTTAATTCCTTTTTTCCTTGCTTGAGTCGCACTCGAAAGTAGCGGTAGTTGAGAATAGCAGTGTGTTTACCTCGTTCTAACAAATCCCGAATTTGGTAAAGTTGCGATTTAGGAAACTTGGCATTTTTCAAAGCTTCTATTGCACTGATTAAGCCTCCTAATTCATATAATGTGTAAGGAGCAGCATAAAGTTTTAGCTTTGGCCTGAGGTTTTTTGTCAAGCCCTCTTCACGAAACTCTTTAATATTAGATGAAATCATAGTTACTGATTTCAGAGTTAAAAAATCAACTGTCCCACCACAATATCCAGCTTTCTTCAATTTTTTGGCACGGTCTTTGGCTGATTTGAGTAACTGTTCCATCAAATCTTTAGCGTAATAGATGGGGGTGTTATATGACGTAATTAGTACACCTATAGATGTGCTAAGTTGACATTGCGAAGGTTCAGCCTCAGTTGGTTTGTAGCGATGGCATTTTTTAAAATCTACTGGTTTATTTGGCGGTTTAATTTTATAATCACCAACAATATATTTAACTTCTCTTTCTGCTGTTTCTTGTTCAAATAATGGCAGTTGTTTGAGTAGGATTTTTTCAAATTTTTCGCCGATAATTTTAGCGATTTGTAAGGCTTTATTAGCAGGTACAATCAGGATAATGTCATCGCCACCAATGGTAATGATTTCAAAAGGATGGACTAAATCACCATTATCGAGAAAAGATTCTTCATCATTGAGGTTTTGCAACTTGTGAGGATGCAAATACTCTGCCAATGCTTGATAAACAGCGTATTCTGTCGCTAATTCTACATCTCTACTGAAATCTTTATAATCCTGTGGCGTTTTAATTTTTTTCTGAATATAGCCACCCATATTATTCCCATCAGCATAGATATAGGCAATGAAACCTTTACTTGCATTGGCAATATGGCTGAGATTTTGGGCAATTTCAACCTCATTATGTTCAAATTCTGTGTAGTATTTTTGTTGAAGAGTAGGATTCTCTTTGAGAAATGAATTAAATTTATCTACCCAGCCTTCAACTCTGATATTTTTCCAAGTTAATTGAGAGTTTTGATACCATTCGGGTGTTTCTGAGTTTGCTGTCTTTGCTCTATAACCAACTAAATGTTTACGCGCTGAAGCTTCAGAAAAGTTCGATTCTCTAGGTAGTTCTGGTGGTTGGACAATCATCACAGCAGATCTACGTTCTCCCTCATCACGCATCAAATAAGGATGGGTTTCAAACATGGGAGGGTAACGCCGACTGGGACGACCAGAAAAATCATGACCACTACGACGTTGATTAAATAAAATTGCTAATTTAGTTGTCAGTTCATTAAAACTTTTGCGTTCTGCAAAAGCATCTTCAACAGAAACAGCAGATTCAGTACACCTTTCCGTTTGAGAATTTTCTAGATTCTTCTCTAGATCGCCAAAGTAAGCTTGTACTAATGGTTTTTTATATTGCTGACGATACCAATCTAACCATAATGTATTTTCAATCGGCTGTCGTAGCAAGCCAAATCGTATTTCTAGAAGTCTAAATGTATCCCCAACTGCACAGGAGTTAGCAGTTAATGTTTCTTCTGTATAACGTTTTTCAATCGCATTTGCTAAATCATTAATATATGCAGATGGACAAAAAGCGAGAATATTACCGCCTGTAGAATAAATAATAAGTTCAGGAATTAATACATCTGAAAGTTTGTAGTCAACAGAAAAATTAGCATCTAGCCATTGTCGAACTTGATTACACTGAGCATTATAACGATTAGGATTATTTTTATCAGGTTGATAATTTTGATTGAAAAATGCTGGTAAATCCACCTGATTTATTCTGTCTAATAAGGTAGATGCACCGCGAATATCTTGAATTTTAGCTGATTCAAATACATATTGTTTAATTTTAGTTGCACCACCGTAAACTAAGCCAATGCGAGTAGTTTGATGCCATAAATCAGGATATTTATTCTTTAATTCATCTAGAGTTTTCGGAAAATAATCTTTATCAATACCTTGTAATTCCTGAGCCTGCTTCACTAAAGCCTGAACTTCTTCTGGTACTTCTTTCCCCTGATTCAAAGCCTCACGCATTTGCCGCAACAGTTCCAAGCTATACTTAGGCTGTCGCTCATCACCCCAAGCCAAACACCAAGCGATCGCAGTTGTAATAAAATTTTTATTCTGCATCTCTACTTTTTCCATTTGTGCGTACTCCTGCAATTACTCGCCTTTACAAAATCCCACCAACAACCGCGCTAAAGCCTGCACCATTGGACGCTGCGATACATCCTCACCTCGCTTTAATCTATGAACACTACCGCGTACAATTGGTAATTCCGTCTCAACCACATCATTATTCCCGTGAAAGTCGCTGAAAATTATCGCAATAACTTGCAATTTCAACTCAGCACACAACTTTTCCCAAGGCGCAATCTCTGACTCATCTTTCACCAAAATTACTGCATGGGTAGCTTCCGCCATAATCAAGCGGTTCTCGTCTGATATTTTCCCCCCAATATCAAAGACGAATATCGGAGTATTTATCCCTCTAACCTCCTGCGCCTTGAGTTTGGCGAACTCTGGGGTAAATCCTGCTTTGTATTGTGCTTTCAACTGGGCGGCTAAATCAGGATCGCGCCTAGCGGTTTCACTGTACCAAGAACCATCGCCGTCAGGACAACCGGAAATAAAGTATGATTCTGGCGCGTCGGGAATTTGCAATAGTGCTTGTTTTAATCCATCCCGCAAGCAAGTCTTACCAGTATTAGCAAAGCCACATAAGACAATTTTTAAGTTAGTTTGCGGTTGGGACTCTCGCACCACATCTAAGGTATTTCCTACTCGATAGTCTGGATGTCTGCTAATGGTGACTACATATCTATCAAGCCCTTTATCTCCAATCTTCGGATCGAAGATGGCGATCGCATCATATACTTTCCCTAACTTATCTCCTAATACCTGACTAACTAATACAGATATCCGCCCGTTAATTTTAATCAGGGAACCTCCAGGTATCTCTCCTGTAGCAATCATTTCATCTAATTTTGTTGCTACATCACAAACGATGCGATCGCCTGTAGCTTGCGTATTGCCAAATCCTACTTTAAGAATCTCACCCTGTAACTCTATATGATAAGTAGTCATGATTATTGCAGGTTTACGATCAAACCAATTTACTCCTCTTTTTGCTTCGCCTATCAAATATCAATCAATTAAGTCTCCCAATTTATAACTAGGATTGTGTGTGATAGAAATCACATATTTACCCAACTTAGGATCGTAAAAAGCAACTGCCCCGTATATATGAGCCAGCTTGTGTGCTAAAACAAATGCTACAGGTATAGAAATTGGCCCGTTAATCTTGAGCAATTGCCCTCCTGCTAATTCACCTGATGCTGCCATTTCTTCTAACCGAGATGCGGCATCGCGTACAATCTGGTCATTTTGGGCAGGTTCGCCAAAACTAACTCGTAATAAGTTGTCTTTAATTTCAATTCTGTAGGTAGACATCACTTTTAGCTTGATTTGCTTGGTACATCATACACGTCCTTGGAAAAGGTGTCTTCCAATAGGCTGTATCTTAAAGAAAGTTATATTTTGAGAAACGCTATAGTGTCCGAACTCGTATTTCAAGAGGTTCCCCAAGTTGAATTACTGCAATGGTTAGCACGCGGTTCGCTGAAGCAAAAGCTGTTGCGGACGATTCGATTGTGGGTATGGTTGCGATCGCTTTACGGCGATCGTCAAGAACGTTTAGCTTTAGACGATTCGTTTACTTTTGCAGGATGGCGGGATGCTTTTTTTAGTCCCACACACCCCAAGGGAGATGTGATTCCTGAGTTGCATGATGCTAATTGCTCTTGTGCAAAAACAATTACTGAGTGGCTATTTAATGCCAAAACAGGACTATTAGAGTCAGAATGGAAGAAATCTCTCTTGGCTCATCTTAGTATCTCTAATTTTGAGCTAGAGAAGACATTACAGAAGGATTCGTCAGCTAAAAATCCTTGTTTTTTACAATCTAAATCAGATTTAGATAAGCTATTACAACGAAGATTATTTGGTGTAACTCGTCGTTCTTTACAAGGTGATTTAGAAACCTTAGCCGATTTAGGTTGGTTAGTTTATAAAAACGAAAGATATTACCGGGTCAGCGAGTTTCCGCAACGTCCAGTTACGTCAAAAGATGAAGCCGATTCTAGCAAGCCGAGTGCTTATGAATTAAATTTCCTTCACGATGATTTGGTAGGATTTGCTCAAAATCACTTTCAAAAAATTAACGAAGTACAACGCTTTTTTCTAAAGGTAGACTATGTTGTACCTCGTAGTACCTTGGATGCTGTTGATGATTGGCAGTTTCAGTTAAGAGAACTTTGGGCAGAAACTCCAGTCCCACCAATTAAATTAACTTACACTAGTGCCAAAGTTGGGCATCAGCTTGATTGTGTTGTTTATCCAGTCTGTATTTACTATGTACAGAGGGCAGTTTATTTATGTGCCTACGGTGAAAGCCCAGATAAACAAAGCGAATGGTATAACTTCCGCCTTGACCGGATTCAAAAGATGATTGCTTTGAACTGGGAGAACTCAGGGTTGCCTTTAAATTTACGCCAACACTATCAAAGGCATACTTTACCTAGCCCAGATTATATTGCTTTAGAAATGTCTAAAGCTTGGGGATTTGATTTTTATTTACCTTCACAACTAATGTTGATGCGGTTTGAGCGAGATTTTGGCGATCGCTATGTTAAAGGTACTGAACGCCATGAAACCTTTGAAGAAATTTCTTACCAGCAAGCACAAAAAATAATCAAACAAAAAATCAAACAACCAGAACAACAGACTTTACTTAAGATTCTAGCCAATCGATCACCTAAAGATGCTTATTATCAAGTATTTATTCGTTATCAAGATGAGAAATACAGAGATAACAACGTCATTATGCGCCTACGTGCATGGCGGCCTAAATGCGAAGTTCTCTTTCCTTACGAACTAAGGCAAAGTATTGCCGCCGATGTAGCTAAAGAATTTCAGCTTTACCATCAACATTGATTTTTCCTATGAATACATTACACTTAACACCAAAATTTGAAGAAGCGTTGGTCTATGCAACTCGTCTTCATGCTAATCAAACGCGCAAGATTAGCGGCGTTCCTTACATCGCCCATTTACTAAGTGTCGCTGCACTGGTACTGGAAGCTGGCGGAACCGAAGACGAAGCGATCGCTGGTTTATTGCACGATGCAATCGAAGACCAAGGGGGCAAATCCACACGTGAGGAAATCCGTCAGCGTTTTGGTGAAACAGTCGTGACAATAGTGGATGGCTGTACCGAATCCGACACTTACCCGAAACCACCTTGGTCAGAACGCAAGAAAAAGTATTTGGAGAACCTACGTTATGCTTCACCCTCAGTTCGGCGGGTATCTTTAGCGGATAAGCTGCACAATGCAAGGTCATTGTTGGCTGATTTACGACAACATGGCAGCAGTATTTGGAAAGAGTTTAAAAGTGGTAAGGAAGGAACTGTACGGTTTTACCAACAGTTACAGCAAATCTATAGTGCAAGTGGTTCAGACGTTCTGACACAAGAGTTTTCAAGAGTAATTCAACAGCTTTGCAACGAAAGCTAAGAATTTGATTGTAGTTTAATCTCCTAATCAGCAAGCCAAGCGATCGCATCAACTCTTTTAATTATCAGTCCCCGTGAGGGGAGTTGGTCTATGGAAACCTCCATCTGCATCTGAACATCAGCGACAGCTGTCAAAACATGTTTCAGTCCCCGTGAGGGGAGTTGGTCTATGGAAACCGCAAATCTTCTATTTCAGAGGGAAATTTAAAAGTGTTTCAGTCCCCGTGAGGGGAGTTGGTCTATGGAAACCAAAGCTATATATTCCCATGATTCTAATGCAAATACCCCAGTTTCAGTCCCCGTGAGGGGAGTTGGTCTATGGAAACTATCACACAATTCTCCTATCAAGCCCGCTAAGTTGTCGTTTCAGTCCCCGTGAGGGGAGTTGGTCTATGGAAACGTAAAATGGGATAGCAGGGAGGGGGCACAGAGCAGTTTGTTTCAGTCCCCGTGAGGGGAGTTGGTCTATGGAAACTCTTGTCCTTCCTCAGATTCTTGCCATTTTTCAGTTTGTTTCAGTCCCCGTGAGGGGAGTTGGTCTATGGAAACATAACGATAGCATTTTCAATGTAATATTAGATGATAAGTTTCAGTCCCCGTGAGGGGAGTTGGTCTATGGAAACGATTGGACGATCGCGGATTTTGGTGCGCCTAGTAAAGTTTCAGTCCCCGTGAGGGGAGTTGGTCTATGGAAACGCGATTTTGTTGGCTAAAAAATATCATCCAGAAAAAACATTGTTTCAGTCCCCGTGAGGGGAGTTGGTCTATGGAAACGCAAAATGGAGATCTTAAAAAATGACAGATTTTAATAATTGTTTCAGTCCCCGTGAGGGGAGTTGGTCTATGGAAACCTCGTTTTTCTCTCGGCGATCGCTCAACCATTTTAAAGTTTCAGTCCCCGTGAGGGGAGTTGGTCTATGGAAACTCAATGTAAATCTTGCGAACCAAATCAGCCATAATGACGTTTCAGTCCCCGTGAGGGGAGTTGGTCTATGGAAACAACTGGCTTATTGCGGAAGCTATCTAAAGAAGCAATGTTTCAGTCCCCGTGAGGGGAGTTGGTCTATGGAAACCGTTTGTGGTACAGAAAAATTGTCTTCGCCCACTCTGTAGTTTCAGTCCCCGTGAGGGGAGTTGGTCTATGGAAACTATCTCTTCGGAAATTCCTGAGCTTTCGTCCAAAATGTTTCAGTCCCCGTGAGGGGAGTTGGTCTATGGAAACTTTTAAGGGATTGTCTTCTTCATCTTCCACGCCATTAAGTTTCAGTCCCCGTGAGGGGAGTTGGTCTATGGAAACCATCAATTATATTTCAGAAAAATGCAAAAATTTTAAATTATGTTTCAGTCCCCGTGAGGGGAGTTGGTCTATGGAAACTTTTGTGCATCCATCCATTACCTTCGTGGCATGGCGGTTTCAGTCCCCGTGAGGGGAGTTGGTCTATGGAAACTCGACCGGGGAATGCTGGAGGACTTAGAGGACTTGTCTGTTTCAGTCCCCGTGAGGGGAGTTGGTCTATGGAAACCCAGTGCAGGATTTTTAAAACCTTGCCAGGGATTAAACTGTTTCAGTCCCCGTGAGGGGAGTTGGTCTATGGAAACCGCTCGGTGCTGAAACTTAACCAGAGCAAGCTTCCTGGAGAGCATTTTGACGGATCGAAAATTTTGGTCATTTTCAGCCGTTGTTATTGCTAGTTATTTGCAACTACTCTCCTGATTGAAACGCTGGAATTATTTATTTGTCAAGGTTCTGGCGATTTTGGCAAACCTCCCAGGGTTTTTGGCTCCGCTTCGACTTGCCAAACATCAAGCTGATTAATCAATCATAAGATGAGTATTTTCTATTGTCGAGTAATCTGTAGAGTTTAATCGCTAACTTTAAACTCTTTCTCTAACACACTCAACAGCTTCTCTTCCACACCAGTAAGATAAGGACGGTTCAGCTTTCCCAACGACTGCAACAGATTATTGACTGTCTCCTCCAGAGAATCCGAATATATTCGCGCAAGGCGATCGCGTAGTTCTGCCAAAGCCTTTCCTGCCTCGAAAAACGCTCGTTCGACCTTCCGTTCCAAATGCAGGCGATCGCTCTGCTCTTCTGGGGTCAGTTCAGGTACTTCAACAGCAGAAACGTCAATGATTGCCGAAGCTGGATTTTTTGAAGGGGCGATGTCTGAGTTAGGTGATTCTGGATTGCCGGATGTGGCAGAGGTGGCTTTCTTGCGCTTACGGGGTGGGGGATTCATTCATCCACCTCTTTCGATTTATTAGTATTTGCTGAGAGTATAGTGTTGAGATAGGGTCAATCTTTAACAAAGACGGGCAAACCACAAGATTGGCAAGAAATGTAGACTAAATTTCAAAATTGATACCAAAATCCACGCCCAAAACTTCCTCGATTTTACGAAGCATTGCTTCTGACAGAACATCATTCTCTTCACGCTCAATTCGATACCAATTAGCACGAGTCATCTCAGCCGCTTTTGCCAATTCTTCTACCGATCGTGGATCTCGCTCTCTAAGTCGCAGACATCGCTGTTGGAGGTGGATGTCGTAGCCGATGCACAAGTAGCTGACTGCGAACAATTGCTAGACCTGCCGTTTGAGGAATTAACCGCCCAAGACTGGCAACGGCTACGGGCTTATAAACCAGTACCAGACTTAGTTGCAGCGTAAGGGAACAGTGGGCTTTGATGCCCCAAATCTAATGATCGGCGAGCTATGGAACTGAAAGAGTATACCGAAAATGGTGGGGGCGATCGTCACCAAGCTGATGTCCAAAAACGCCGAAGATCGTTATCAAAGTGCAATCGGACTCAAACACGACTTGGAACAGTGCTTGACGCAGTGGAAAGAAAGCGGAGTAATTACAGAATTTGCACTGGGACAGCGGGACTTGAGCGATCGCTTTCTGATTGGTGAAAAACTCTATGGACGAGAAACTGAAGTCCAGGCTTTACTAGCAGCTTTTGATCGCGTTGCTGTGGGAAACAGCGAACTGATGTTAGTTGCAGGTTTCTCTGGAATTGGCAAAACGGCTGTCGTCAATGAAGTCCATAAGCCGATTGTCCGACAACGCGGATATTTCATCAAAGGCAAATTTGACCAGTTTAATCGCAACATTCCCCTCTGGGCATTTGTCCAAGCGTTGCGCGATTTGATGGGGCAATTGCTCTCAGAATCCGACACGCAATTGGCGCAATGGCGAACCCAGATTTTGGCAGCAGTGCGAGAGAATGGGCAAGTTCTCATCGAAGTCATTCCAGAACTAGAGCAGATTATTGGCAAACATCCTCCTGTCGTGGAATTATCGGGTAGTGCGGCACAGAATCGATTTAATTTACTGTTCCAAAAGTTCATTGAAGTCTTTACAACGGCAGAACACCCATTAGTGATATTTTTGGATGATTTGCAGTGGGCAGACTCAGCATCACTTCAGTTGATCAAATTACTGATGGCTGACAATGGCTATTTGCTAATGTTGGGAGCCTATCGAGATAACGAAGTATCACCCGCTCACCCGTTTATCTTAACGGTAGAAGAACTCAAAAAAACACAGGTAATTGTCAATACGATTACCTTGGCATCGCTTTTTTTTGACGATACTAATCATCTGGTTGCAGATACGTTAAAGTGTTCGCAGGAAATTGCACAACCCCTGACTGAATTAATCGATCGCAAAACTAAAGGCAATCCCTTTTTCACGACGCAGTTTCTTAAAGCATTGCATGAAGACGGGCAGATTCGCTTTGATCGCGATCGCTGCTATTGGGAATGTGATATTGCCTAGGTGAATGCACTATCGCTTACCGATGATGTGGTGGAATTCATGGCGTTGCAGTTACAGAAATTGCCACCGCAAACGCAACAGGTACTTCAATTAGCCGCTTGTATTGGCAACTGTTTTGATTTAACGACTTTGGCGATCGTTTCCCAACACTCACCTACTGATACAGCAACAGTATTGTGGAAAGCCTTGCAAGAAGGTTTAATTTTACCCACGAGCCAAATCTATAAGTTCTTTCAAGGCGTGGAACAGTCGCAGACAGAGGAGATAGTTAATCCCAGCTATCGATTTTTGCACGATCGCGTTCAACAAGCGGCTTACTTCCTGATTCCAGAAGACCAAAAGCAAGCAACTCATTTAGAAATCGCTCGCTTGCTGCTTTCAAATACCCCAGATGCGGAACTCGAAGCCAACATTTTTGGGATTGTCAACCACTGGAACAGCGCGATCGCCCTCGTCACCGACCCGTCTGAAAAAACTAACCTCGCTCAACTGAATTTAATTGCTGGGCGCAAAGCCAAAGCCTCGATTGCACATGAACCTGCTTTTGAGTATTTTAATACAGGTATCACTCTTGTGTCTGGCCGGCATTGGCAGACCCAACCGGAACTGATGCTAGCGTTGTATGAAGGTGCGGCAGAAGCGGCGTATCTGAGCGGCAATGTTGCCCAAATGGAGCAGTTGGTAAGCGAGATTTTTGCTCAGAACTTAAATCCTATCGATTGTGTCAAAGCTTATGACATTCAGATTCAAGCCTATGCTTCCCAGAGTCGGTTTACTGAAGCGATCGCGATCGCTCGAACTGCCCTGAAGCAATTTAACATCTATATTCCAGAGCAAGCGACGGCAGATATTGCTCAAGCCCTGCAAGAAGTGGCGGAATTACTTAATGGCAGAACTGCCATTGATTTACTCGATTTACCTGTGATGACAGCAGCAA
This sequence comes from Nostoc sp. DedQUE12a, assembly GCA_034530795.1. GTDB lineage: Bacteria > Cyanobacteriota > Cyanobacteriia > Cyanobacteriales > Nostocaceae > Nostoc. The sequence goes on along the minus strand of JAVRCH010000116.1, from coordinate 3,257 downwards.
AACCATTGGCATTGATGCAGCTACTTTCGAGTGTGCTGCCATCGGTTTACATTTCTGCCCCCTCACTATTTCCCGTGATGGTTGCCAATCAAGTAAAGCTCTCAATTCAAGCAGGTAATACTGGCATATCTGCCTATAGCTACAGTTGCTATGCCATCTTATTAAGCACTATTGTAGAAGACCTGGATGCGGCTGATGAATTTGGTCAGCTAGGGCTGCAAATAGTTGCAAAATTGAATGCCCGACCCATCCAGCCGAAAGCTTATTTTGTTGTGAGTGCCTTTATTATTCACTGTAAATCTCACCTCTGTAATAGTTTACCCCTGTATGAGGAAGCATTCCAAGTCGGGCTGGAGGTTGGCGATTTAGAACATACTGCCTACACTGTAATGCAGCTTTGTCAATGCGTTTATCTGATTGGCAAAAATTTAACTACACTGGTCGCAGAAACAGAACCTTATGTCGCCACACTAGTGTTAGTCCTTGCCACGAGCAAAATCCCTTGCGGTGCGTCTATCGCAACAAACTCGCTGTTGGAAGCGTCGAACTTCAACGCAGAACGTATACAGACTATCCCATTTTGCAAACCCAATTTGAAGAACTTGGGATAGTGCCAGGACTATTTACCTATAGCAATCCCAATGATAAAGCTAAGGTACTGGCTGCATTAAAAGCTGTAATTGCTTCTTACTACCAAACGATTATAAAACAACGAACTTCGGCTTATGGCAAAGGCTATAAAGTTCAGGTGCAACAACCAGAAGAAGTTAAAATTGGGGAACTGCCAGGGCTAAAGTATGGCTTTAAGACCATAGATTCTTCAGGGCAAGTGCGCGAAAAGTACGTGAGCTATATGGCATTTAATGGAAATTTATACATTATTACTACAGGCTACGCTCCAGCAGCAAAAACTAATACATTCAAAGAGCTTAGCAGTTTGGAGCAGTTTGAACCTCACTTAAAGACGATTGTGGCAAATCTAAAGCTGTCTGAAACCGCTCGTTAATATGCTTGTAAGTTAAATATTGCGTTAACTAAATCAATTAAATAGATAAGCCACTCTATACAATAGAGTGGCTCAATTGCTAATCCAGAATCTCAATTACCACAGCCATAACAAAGACAGCTTTGACAGTAATTAAAGATCAACAATAATTAGATGTGATTAACCAACTAACTCCAATTTTTCAAGAGATAGAAAAAATAGTTACTGCCACAAAACTGACTTGATTGGGGAAACAACTTTCTGTTGTAGCAAAACCAAGAATTATACTTTATAGCTTCAATTTATAAACCTTTAGGGAGTTCTTGTAAATTACTAATTGTAATATAGGCTCCAGCATCAGCAGCAAGATTTCCGATATTGATTTGGGCGGGATAACCGAGTTTTCGATTGTACGTCACACTCAGTTGAGATTCGCCACTGTCGATCGTATTGCTAATCAAATTAAAAAGTTTAGGAATTGTAGTGTATGAGCTTACTAGCTCAGAATTTACTGGCTGGCCAGTCTGGGCATTGGTGATAGAAGTTGTGACACCATTGCGTACTTCAATGTTTAACGGGCCTCTAACTTCCGAAACGCAAAAACACTGATTAGTTAATGTATAGCGATAGTTAGTTATTTTTTGTCGCTCCCATGATCGCTGATTAAGCTTTAACTGTCTGAAGTTGGAGTTATTAGTTGGTGATTTTTGTACAACTTGAACAGGGGATGCAGAAAACATTGGAGCATTCCAACTTAAAGATGCTACTAAAATTGCAGCAATAGTAATAGGTAAACGCATATCAATCCTTTGTTAAGGCTTATTTTTGATTTCAATGCAAGTCAACAAGAATTTCGCTAGTTGAAATCTTGTGTAACAGTTAGCATACTTAATATTTGGACGTGGGAGTTTTGTCATCTGTTCCGCTTGTGTTAAACGAGTTCAACAAAATATATATTTGTAGAGAAGACGAGCACAATAGAGATAAGCTAGAACAGTTAATAACTAGAACCCGTTTTGAGTTGTGCATTGCGAGCATCTACTGGGATAAGTAGTAGAAGTGTGATTGAGTTACAAAACAGAGCAATTGGCAAATCTTAGTCGCATCAATCAAATCCTAGCAACCAGCGTGAAAGTGATAACGGTAACGGTTAATCTAAAACTTAATGGATACTTAAATGCAGTTACAGCCTCCCCCGCGAAAATTTATCGCACCACTACTGGAAGTAAGAGACTATTACGCTCCACTGGTTGAAAAGTATGGAAAATTGTACACAGAAGCTTTAGAGAACCTAAATCATGTAGAAGCGCTGTTATCTAACTGGTCTTTGAAAGAGGAGGCAGACACTAATGGCTCATCTGAGGAAGTAAGAGAAGAAATATTTACTTTGCCTGCTCAAAAAAGCTTGAATAGCAGTTCTCCTGAGGTCTCAAAAACCAAATCAGAATTAGGGGAACCAAACTCGATTAACCTACCACAAGTAAGCGATTTAGCTACAGAAAATGTATCTTCTCAAAATCAAGAAGATATTAACTTGCCACTAGAAGAAAACCGGCCTGCTTCTGGTGTGGTAGAAAGCTTGTCTAATGGTGAAAGCTTTGAGATTTCCCAAACTCAAACCCAATCCGATGAGTCTTTTTATGCTGCCCAAGAAAGCAAAACTTTGGACAACAGTGACAACAGTGTAGAAACCGACAGTGAATTAGTCCAGCCCAGTACTACTTCCTCATCCCTCCTTGAAGCTGAACCAGCAGCAGAGTCTACCGGTTCTGAACAAGCTACCGCTGCGCCAAGCAAATCGTTGTTGGGGCAGGATATTCCAATGCTGGGTGAATACCAGTCTCTAAGACACATCGAAGCGGTTGAAAAGCTGTTACAGCAACATATTGGTAGTGTCTGCCATATAGATTTGATTGTGCGATCGCTCTATGGAGAGTTAGAACCAAAAGCAACTAAGGTAGTCAAAGGTAGAGTTCAATCAACACTGACTCAAGGAAGAGAAAGCGGTAAATGGTCGCTCGTTCCGGGTAAACCTGGTTACTACACCAAAGATTTGAAATCACTCAACTCGTCGCGCAAAAATAGTTCTTCAAAGCCGAGTCCAACTCAATCCAAAAAACCAGACCCACACGCCAAAGCTAATAGCGTTCCTATGAAAGCAGAGTTTGACGGCAAATTTTTGATTGATGCGATTAGTTCGTTGCTGCAACAAAATCCAAGAAAAGTTTTTGATGTGGCTGAAGTTATTTACCAACTATACGGAGAACTTCAG
>JAVRCH010000115.1:0-10621 GCA_034530795.1 Nostoc sp. DedQUE12a | reverse complement strand
GTGAGGAGTTAAGAATTATTCTTTTTGTCTCCCCACACCTCCCACACCCCCCACACCCCAGTTTCGGGGGTATAGTCTTTTGGGGAGATGTCAACGACTGGGGTTGTCATCTACTTTGGGGGGGTTGAATAATTTAAATTTAGAGTCATGATGATTAACCCTACTGCTATTTATATACCCGACGAACCACAAATTCCCAGTCCTGAGCCAGGCCCGCTACCAAGTCCTGAACCAGTACCTACTCCCATCCCCCAACCCTTACCAGAGCCTGTACCAGAACCAGTACCTGCTCCCATTCCTCAAACTGTGCCAGGGCCAATTCCTCAAACAGTTCCAGGAACAATTCCCCAAACCATACCGGAACCTGTTTGAATTACCTTGGTAATATAATCCAAAATCCAAAATCTAAAATCCAAAATGTTAAGAGCCGGAATTGTCGGACTTCCCAACGTCGGAAAATCTACTTTATTTAATGCTGTAGTTGCTAACGCCAAAGCAGAGGCGGCTAATTTCCCTTTTTGCACGATTGAACCGAATGTCGGCGTTGTCGCAGTACCGGATGAACGGTTAAATGTTCTCGCTAAAATTGGCAGTTCGGTACAAATTGTCCCCGCACGTGTGGAGTTTGTGGATATTGCCGGTTTAGTTAAAGGTGCAAGTCAGGGTGAGGGACTAGGTAATCAATTTCTGTCCCACATCCGGGAAGTTGATGCGATCGTCCACGTGGTACGCTGTTTTGAAAATGATGATATTATCCACGTTGCTGGTTCTGTTGACCCAATGCGAGATATTGAAATCATTAATTTAGAACTGGGTTTATCAGATTTAGCACAAATTGAGCGACGAATTGACCGCACTCGCAAACAAGCCCGCACTAGCAAAGATGCTCAGTTTGAAGTCACAGTTTTAGAAAAATTAGCTGCGGCTTTAAATGAAGGTAAATCGGTGCGCCAAGTCAGTTTGAATGAAGAAGAAGCAGAGATTATTAAAGGATTAGGACTGCTCACTAATAAACCAATTATCTATGCCGCCAACGTATCTGAAGATGACTTGGCAACCGGTAATGATTTTGTGGAAAAAGTACGACAAGTTGCTGCAACAGAAAATGCTCAAGTTGTCATAGTTTCTGCTCAAGTTGAAGCTGAATTAGTGGAATTACCAGAGGAAGATAAAGCTGATTTCCTGGCGTCTTTAGGTGTGGAAGAAGGTGGTTTGAAGTCATTAATTCGTGCTACCTATACCCTTTTAGGGCTGCGGACATATTTCACCTGCGGCCCCAAAGAAACCCGCGCTTGGACAATTCATGCAGGAATGTCTGCACCTCAAGCCGCAGGTGTCATCCACAGTGATTTTGAGAGGGGATTTATCCGCGCTGAAACCGTCGCTTACAAAGACTTGGTAGCCACTGGTTCCATGAATGCTGCCAAGGAAAAAGGATTGGTTCGTAGTGAAGGAAAAGAGTATATTGTGCAAGAAGGGGATGTAATGTTATTCCGCTTTAATGTGTAGATGTAACTAATGGGTTGCCGTTATCAATTAGATATAGCGGTTCCCAATCAAATGAGGTATAGAAATTTGTAGGGACGCAAAGCTTTGCGCCCCTACCTTGTCCTGTGACTTCCCGCAGCAACTGTTCGGGAGATTTTGTACTTGCTAAAGGAGCAAGGCAAGGGGTAACAAGGCTGGATCGCAATACTTGTCGGGTTTTGGGGAAAAGGGGAAGGGGAAAGGGGAAAGAAAAAACCTTTACCCTTTACCCTTTACCCTTTTCCCCAAACCAAATTCCGAGTTCAAAATGCTTAACCGATCAGTATTGGGCTGGATCGTGATTTAGTCACTTCCACCCACAATGTATACATAGGAACCCAGATTTTCATCATCTGTGCCTACTATCACACCGCCTTGGGCACCTGGAATTAGTTCCATAGCTTCAATTTTGTGGTAGTAAGAACGATAAAGGGGAACAAATTGAGGATGCGATCGCCAGCTGATAAAATTACCAGATAATCTCAAATAACCAGCAACATATACAGCTGACTGAAATGGGCCATCATCTCCAGCGTCACTTGCTGATGTAATGTAAACAATTCCCGATGAATCTACTTTTAAATCAGATATATGTCGGACATTTCCAGAGGGGAATGGCACTTTTAATTTACTAGAACCTGAAAGCTTAATTTCATATATTTTGGGATTAAATTCTCCAAAATAAATGGTTGCTGGTGTTTCTCCTTCACCGCGATCGGCCCAAATAGCTACAAATTTACCATCTATATATTGCAAAGCAAATGCTTCTAGATTGGTTTTTGGTGTAATTCCTGGCAACTCAAATTCTTTAATAATAGAGATATTTTTATGGGTAATATCTAATCTCAGATAATAAGCTTTGCCTGTACTATTTACAGAAATGAAATCCAAATTTTGGTTTTGCGGAACAGATGTTAGAGACTCTAAATCAATGGGCAATTCTGTTTGATTTGGCCAATTTAAAGGAAAATATTCAGGTTGTTTTTTGCCTTTAAGACTAATAATTGCTACGCGGCTTTGATTTGGTTTTTTATTATCATGAACAATTAGAAAATCTAGAGAATTACTTTGCTGCTTTATCAAAGCCATACCACTGACGCCAAAAGGAATACCACCGCGAACTGGACGCCAATCTTGCGCCCCAACTTGGTGGGATATGAGTAAAAATGCAGCAACGACTACTATATTTATAATTAACCTGAGAAATTGAGTCATAGTAAGAAGTAAAAAGTAATAAGGCAAAAGATTTTTAATTTTGCCCTTTACCGTTTTACTTCCTTTCAATCGTTAAAGTACTTTTTGTAAAGAAAGTAATAATTCTTTGACAGTATATGGTTTGGATAAAAATATATTCACACCGCTGTCAGTGATTGCGCTAAGTTTATGATCGGACATCAAACCGCTGCTGGCAATAATTTTGACTTGTGGGTTAATTTTTTTTAAGGTACGGATGGCAGTTAAACCATCCAGGGAGGGCAGCATAATATCGATTAATACGGCACTAATTTTGTCCATATTTTTAGCGTATAGTGCGATCGCCTCAATCCCATCACCAGCAATTAGAGCCTTATAGTTGTGGGTTTCCAATGACGATTTAGTAATCTCCTGAATAGCGACTTCATCATCCACAACCAAAATCAACTCTCCATGTCCTGTCTGTGGGATCGAATCTTCTACCGCGAGTGTTTCCATTCCCTCTACAGCTGGCAAGTAAACTTTAAAGCTAGTGCCATTTCCGAGTTCGCTGTAGACGTTCACAAAACCTCCGTGGCTTTTAACGATTCCCAGGACAGTGGAAAGTCCTAACCCTGTGCCTTGTCCGACATCTTTTGTCGTAAAAAATGGCTCAAAAATTCTATCTAAGATTTCCCCAGGAATGCCAACTCCATTATCAGAGACACTAATCACTATGTAAGGGCCGACCTTGGCTTCCAGGTTCATCCGGGCATAATTTTCGTCAATAAACAGATTTTCCGCAGAGATTCTCAAGCTACCGCCGTTAGGCATAGCATCACGAGCATTAACGCAGAGGTTCATCAGTACTTGATGGAGTTGGGTACTATCTCCAGAAACCATCCACAAATCCTGCGGTATGTCAATACTAACTTCTATAGATTTGGGAAACGTTTCTTTGAGAATCTTGGCAAGTTCTACAATTAAGTGCCTGAGTTGCAAAGTGATGCGTTTTCCTTCCACACCCCGTGCAAAGGATAGCACCTGTTTCACTAAATCCGCTCCGCGTTTAGCGTTGATTTCCAAAATCTCCAGTAAATGGCGAGTCCGTTCATCTGCATCGGGAAATTTCAGCGGTAATAGTTGCGCTCCTGCCAAAATTGGCGTCAGGATATTGTTAAGGTCGTGAGCAATACCACTGGCTAATGTGCCAATGCTTTCCAAACGTTGAGCGCGAAATAATTGGGCTTCTAAATGTTTTTTCTCAGTAATATCTGTGTCAACGCTCAAAATTGATTTGGGTTTTCCCTCTTCATCACACACCAAACTCCAACGACTAGCAACAAGGACTTCGTTGCCAGTTTTAGTAATTTTAGTTAACTCGCCTTGCCAGTTACCTTTATTAATAACTTCTAAAAGAGCCGCTTCGATTTCCGGTGAAGGTTCGTCAAACAAAAGCTCACTTACACTTTTTCCCCTAGCCTCTGTAGCTCGCCAACCGTAAAGTGTTTCTGCACCTTTGTTCCAGAATAGAATCTGGTTATTTAAATCTCGCACGCAAATGGCATCTGTTGTGACATCAAGTAATGCAGCCTGTTCTTTAATTTTTTCTTGGGCTAATTTGTGTTCGCGCAATGCGGCTTGCCGTTCGGTAATATCAATACTGGCGCAAGTCACCCCGACAACTTCTTGGGACTCATTCCGCAACGGCTCAACTGTCAAATCATAATATCGAGTTGTTTCTGTAGTTCTAATTGATACTTCTTCTCGCGCTCCTATGCCACTGTTGAGTACCCGAAGTTTAATATGGGTGAGGTGTTGAGCATCTTCCACTGAGATGATATCCATGTCTTTTTTGCCCAATATTTGCTCAACTGTCAATCCATAGGAGGGATTGTAAACCCAAGTGTACCGTAACTCCTTATCTTGGTTGTAGACAAAAATCGGAGAATTTTTCAAGGCTACGCGAAATCGCTCCTCGCTCTGACGCAATGCGTTGTCTGCTCGTTGACGTTCAATTGCATAACGCATAGAACGCACCAGCAAATCACCAGTAACTTGCCCTTTGACTAAATAATCCTGCGCTCCTTCTTGCATTGCCCTAGTTGCCAGGGTTTCATCGTTTATACCGGTCAGCACAATAATTGGAGTCGCTTTTGCCTGTTGGTGAGCAGTAACAAAGGTTTGTAGTCCCTGACTATCTGGTAAGGAAAGGTCTAATAAAATGACATCAAAAATTTCGTTTTCTAGGTATTTCAGTGCTTTGGAAAGCCGCTCAACTGGCATTAAATCAACTACAACTGTGTTAACTTCCTTTAAAAACTCCTGTAACAAAAAAACATCACCAGGGTTGTCTTCTACTAATAAGACTTTTATATTTTCACCTGCCATTGCCATTACTCCGGTGGCAGTTTTACGATCGCAAACCAAAAATTTTCGATTGATTTTACAATTTTAACGAATTGATCGAAGTCTACTGGCTTAGTTATGTAACAGTTTGCAGACAAATTATAGGCTTTGAGGATGTCTTCTTCGGCTTGGGAAGTCGTCAAGACGACTACAGGAATTCGCTTGAGGTTTTCATCTGCTTTAATTTCTGCCAATACTTCTCGCCCATCTTTTTTGGGGAGATTCAAATCGAGCAGCACAATATCTGGATGGGCTGCTTCGACATATTTTTCTTGTTTTCGCAAGAATGCCATTGCTTCGACACCATCTTCTACGACGTTCAGGTGAATGGAGATTTTGCTATCTTCCAAGGCTATGCGTGTAAGTTGGGCATCCCCAGGATTGTCTTCTACTAACAAAACCTCAATAGGCATAACCGTTTGCATGTTTACGATTACTCAAGAGCTTCTATCTGGAATTGTGAAGTAGAAAGTCGAGCCTTGGCCCGGTTTCGACTCAACCCAGATACGCCCACCGTGGCGTTCTATAATCTTCTTACAAATTGCCAGACCAATACCAGTACCTGGATACTTATCTCTAGTGTGCAAGCGCTGGAAAATTATAAAAATACGTTCAGCATATTGGGGTTCTAAACCAATGCCATTGTCCTTTACCCAGAAGACGTATTCGTTGGGAGGGGGGAGTGGGGGAGATGAGGGGGACAAGGAAGACAAGGAAGACAAGGCAGAATTTTCTCCCCCCTCTCCCTTGTCTTCTGACTCTCTATTCCCCACTCCAATATGAATTTCTGGCTGCTGATTTTGACAAAATTTCACGGCGTTAGCGATGAGGTTTTGAAATACTTGTGTCAATTGCGTAACATCAGCCATGACTTGAGGTAAAGTATCGTAGGTAATAATTGCTTTACTGTCAGCGATCGCCAGTTGGAGATTTGCGATCGCTTGTTTTAAAACAGCATTACAATCAACTTGTTTAAAGGGCTGTCCGCGGGTGCTGACGCGGGAATAGTTCAACAAATCATTGATTAGTGTCTGCATCCGACGTGCCCCATCTACCGCGTAGTTGATAAACTCATCGGCATTAGCATCGAGTTGATTTTTGTATCTTCGCTCCAGCAATTGTAAATAACTGGTTACCATCCGCAATGGCTCTTGTAAGTCATGGGAAGCTACGTAGGCAAATTGTTCTAATTCTGCGTTGGAACGGGCGAGTTCTTGACTTTGGCGGGTTTGCTGTTCTAGTAGTTGTGCCTGAGATAAAGCAATGCCAATTTGGTTAGCTAGTTGCTGTAATAATTCTGTCTCAAAGTTATTCCACTTTCGAGGTGCAGCACACTGGTGAGCTAGCAATAAGCCCCAAATGCCTTCTCTGACAAGAATCGGCACTACAAGGTTAGCCTTGACAGCAAACTGCTCCAGAAATTCTCGATGGCAAGGTTGAATATAAGCAGTTTGAATGTCTTCAATTGCACTGATTCTTCCCTGACGATATCTTTCTAAATATTCTTCTTTAAAACAGGGGTCGATAATATTTTTTCCTAAAATTACCGGCCAACCAGGTAGTACAGCTTCTTGGACTACTGTTCCCGAACCGTCAGGACAAAGTTGAAAAATTAAAACTCGATCAGCTTGCAGTACTTTTTGGACTTCGGTAACAGTGGTTTGCAGAATTTCATCTATTTGTAAAGATTGTCGGATTTTAAAAGTAATTTCGGAAAATAATTGCGATCGCAAATTTTGTCGCTTCAATTCCTCTTCTGTTCCCTTGCGATCTGTGATATCTGTATAAGAACCGACCATTCGCACCACATCACCTAATGCGTCCCAAAGTGCCTGTCCTCGATCCAGAATCCATTTATAGCTGCCGTCTTGGCATTGGACTCGATACTCACAAACATAAAATGGTGTTTTCTTGGCAAAGTGATCCTGGAAGGCCTCAAGTACCAAATCTCGCTCATCAGGATGGATTCGTTTTGTCCAATCATCCCAACAATTGGAAACTTCGTGGTCTTTATACCCCAACATTTGCTTCCACCGATTTGAGAAGAACACTTCATTAGTCTTGAGGTTCCAGTCCCAAATACCATCATTATTACCCTGCAATGCTAATTGCCAACGTTCTTCACTTTCCCTAAGTGCTTCTGCTGTTTGGCGTCGTTCGGTAATATCTTGAAAATAAACCGATAAGCCGTCTTTTCCTGGATAAGCGTGGACTTGAAACCAGCGGTTGAGGGGTGGGTAAAACTCCTCAAATTCCACACTTACCTGGTTGAATACTGCTTTACGATACTGCTGTTCAAATTTTGTGCCGATAATTCTCGGAAAAGCTTCCCAGAAATTTTTACCCAAAAGCTGATTCTGGGTTTTCTGTAACAGCTGTTCTGCTTGACCATTAACATAAGTAAATCGCCATTCTCGATCTAAGGCAAAAAACGCATCAGTGATACTTTCAAGAAGATTAGTAATCCGGGTTCTGACTGCTTCTGATTGTGCGCGTGCTGTTTGCTCCTGGGTCACTAGTTTCTCAGTAATTAGAGATACCTCAGTCACATGACGCCTGAGTTCTAGCTGGTCAATCACTAGGCGACTCAGAGCCACAAGCGCTTGGATTTGTTTTTCGCTCAATTTTTTGGGAACTTGGTCAATGACGCACAGAGTCCCCAACATATCCCCCTTGGGAGTGATTAGAGGTACACCTGCGTAAAACCGCACATAAGGATAGCCAGTTACTACTGCATTCTTCGCCAACTTTTCATCGGCTAGCGTATCTGGAACCACAACAATACTACGCTGCTCTTGGCAAAGGTAAGATAACCCAACACTGCGGGGCATTTCTGATACACTTAAACCTACTTTTGCCTTAAACCACTGACGGTTTTCATCAATAAAATTTACTAAGGATATAGGAGTGTTACAAATAAATGCCGCTAACTGGGCGAGATTGTCGTAGGCTTCTTCAGGTTCCGTATCAAGAATTTGATACTGGCGCAGGGCTTCTAGCCTTGCCTCTTCTATAATTGTCTCTCCAATGTTCATTAACTTTTATTAATAAATCTCAATTATGATATCCAGTCAGCAGCGTAACTACCTCAAAAATAGATTAACTCTTTTTAAGATTAGTTAACTATTTGTGTGCTTCTGGTTATTTAGCGAAGTTTTGAGAAGAAGGCATAAGGCCTTTTTTAAAAGCTAGATTCACATTTGAGAAAAGCCATGCCCAAGAGTCAGTTATTCTGTTTACGCCGCTAACTTTGGCGATCGCCATAATCCCAGTGTAAACAAATTTTGGACGGATATTATTTATAGCAAGGGACTGGGGACTGGGGACTGGGTGAAAAGTCTTTCTGTGTCTCAGTTTTATCATCTTTTGATGTCCTAACCACCTTGGCTGTTGCTATAAATCAAATCTTGTAGTAGCGTGACAAGGCTAAAGTTGTGCATTATCGGTGGTTCGTCGAATTCAACAAACGACTACTCGAATTCAACAAACGACTACTCGAATTCAACGAACGACTACTCGAATTCAACAAACGACTACTCGAATTCAACAAACGACTACTCGAATTCAACGAACGACTACTCGAATTCAACGAACGACTACTCGAATTCAACAAACGACTACTCGAATTCAACAAACGACTACTCGAATTCAATAGACATCTGGTGAAATTAAATATGCGTTAACCAGAATCCTTGTAGAGAGGTAGCACTGCTACGTCTCTACATTCTTTTTATCTGCTCTTGCAAAAGTGCTTTTTGCAAGAGATGGGAAAAGGGAAAAGGGAAAATACCAAACCTTTCCCCCTTTCCCCTTCCCCTTTTCCCAACTTCTGCAAGAAGTCCAATGCCTAAACTCCCAATAAAACAGTCTCCCGCACCTTGCTAATCACATCACTCAAATTGCCAGTGTTGAGACGGTAACTCAGGGGATGGGCTATTAATCGCCCTGTACTTTCATACAGAGTCGCGATTTCAATCAAACCATTTTCGCGTAAAGTCCGCCCTGTGGAAACTAAATCCACGATCGCTTCTGACATACCAGTAATTGGCCCTAATTCTACTGAACCATATAGCGGCACTATTTCTACAGGTAAATCGAGACTGTGGAAATATTCACGAGCGCAATTGACGTATTTTGAAGCAACTCTACCATGAGGTGGTAAATCTAGCGGCGATCGGTAAGAACTCGATGCTTTTACCGCCACCGACATGCGACAATATCCAAACTGCAAATCGACTAAGTGGGCAACTTGCGGCTGCTTTTCCCGCAGCACATCGTAACCAACAATACCCAGTTGTGCCTGACCATATTCTACATAAACGGGTACATCCTGCGCCCGCACCAATAGCCCTTTTGCAAGCCCGTTAGCGTCAGGAATTTGAAGTTGGCGATTTCCTGAATCTAAAAAAGCACTGAAATCTAACCCGACAGCTTGTAGCAACCGGATGCTATGTTTAAGAAGTTCCCCTTTTGGTAATGCAACAGTCAGCATTATTTTTCTTGGTATCCTGCGTCTTAGCGGTTCAATATTATTGAGAATATCTCTATATGCTTACCACAAGCAGTATGAGAATTTTATTAGTTGATGATGAAGTTGAACTAACTCAACCGTTGAGTCGCTTGTTAACTCGTGAAGGTTATGCTGTAGATGCCGCTTATGATGGTATAAGCGGTAGCGATCGCGCCCGACTAGGTAATTACGACCTACTAATTTTAGATTGGATGCTGCCAGGAAAAACAGGGTTAGAAATTTGTCAGGAATTGCGACGCCAAGGCAAAACTACTCCTGTGCTGTTTCTTACAGCCAAAGATACCCTAGATGACCGTGTTCAAGGTTTAGATGCTGGTGCAGACGACTATTTAGTGAAACCTTTTGAACTGCGGGAATTACTAGCCAGAGTCAGGGCTTTGTTGCGTCGTTCTGGTTCCCAAACTTATGAAACCCCCACCGGACGCCTGACTGTAGCTGATTTAGAACTCGATTGTGAAAATCAAGTAGCCTATCGCCAAGGAAGGATAATTGAACTTTCGCAAAAAGAAAGCCAGTTGTTGCAATACTTTATGGAACACACCGGACAACTGCTGACTCATGCCCAGATTATGCAAACTTTGTGGCCAGAGGAAGAACAACCTAGTAGCAACGTCATAGCAGCATTAATTCGTTTGCTACGGCGTAAGATTGAGTTAGGTAAAGAAACTACGCTAATTCACACAGTTTACGGCAAAGGTTATCGTTTTGGTGTTTCTGTCGTAGAGTCTGTTTAGCGAAAAAATTTTTGGATATTAGACATCTCCAGAAATTAAATATGCGTTATCCAAAACCCTTGTAGAGACGTAGCATTGCTACGTCTCTACTGTTAACGCGCCTAATTAACCTCAGTTCGGGTTAAGAAGATTTTGCTGCTAAACTTCAGCACAAGTTCTGAAAAATCGTAGACGCGGAGCGGCTTGCCGCAGGCTACCACAGAGACACAGCGAAAAGTATGAGCGCCGGCTTCCGGCGAACATAACT
>JAVRCH010000114.1:0-35685 GCA_034530795.1 Nostoc sp. DedQUE12a | reverse complement strand
CCCCACACTCCCCACACTCCCCACACTCCCCACACTCCCCACACTCCCCACACTCCCCACACTCCCCACACTCCCCACACTCCCCACACTCCCCACACTCCCCACACTCCCCACACTCCCCTTCTCTACCCTACGTTGTAGCCAATTCTCCTGATAGATAGAAGCTTTTAAATTTTGCTTATATCTTTTTTTGATGAAATTTTCTGAAAAATCTGTGTTGGCTGTTACAATATTGTTAAGAAAAGTTGCCCGTTGCATTTTGGGAACGCGCAATTGGGTTTTAACTCTCTTGAGAAGACAACGCGAAAAAACATTTTTGAGACCAGCTGTGGGAGGCTGGTCTTTTTGTTACTATCACCAAACTTTTTCTTGGGTTTTGGTGAGATGAAGTACTGCATTGCTTATCAAAGACGGCTTCAAATTAACTTTAATGTCATCAGTTCCTCACATTTAAATTGCATAATTAAGGCGGGTAAGATGCCCACCCCATAAAACTTTCATCAAATTTTGAATATGCAAGCTAGATGTGGAAAAGGCGATCGCTCACAAAAATATTTGCGACATAATAAATTGGCTGTAGAGGCGTAGAACTGTACCTTGCTACTTACGTATCAGGTATTTCATAAAATAGTATTACGTGTCTTTTCAATGAAAATTTTAAATTTTTTACTCCCTGATTACCATATAATTACTTAATTTCTTGCTTTGCGTTATTTGCGGTTAGTTAAAAAATTAAGTACTCTTACAGTGGTAAGGGAGTAATTTTTAAATGGTAGACAAAATCAAGATACAAAAGATAAGTTTGCGTCTTGATTTTGAGATTTGCAAAATTAGAAACTGAATGTGGTTCTCAAGGCACCAATAACAACATCATCATTATCATTGCTATGATCTGGCGATGTTAGCCAAATAACTCCTGGGGTAATGGTGATATTATCACTTAGCTTATATTGATAGAATGCTTCCAAATGATAAGATGTGTCCTCATCTCTAGCTAATCCTACGAGGCTAGAACTTGTAACTTTAGGCTCCACACCCGCAATAATACCTGCTAAGCTACCTTTTGTACCGAGGTCGGGGAAGCCAAGGGTAACAGCATAGTTCCAAATGTCAACGTCTCCACGGTTTCCTCTTAAGCTTCGGCTGTTGGTGTATCCAACCCAACCACCTAAAACTATGTTGTCAGTAATGCCAATGGATGCTTGCACACCATAAGAATTACTGGAAAATCCAACTTCTTCTTCTGGTAAACCTTGGATAGCAGCTATATCTTGGAAGGTTGCTGCATTGCTACCTGTGGCTAGTGGTTGGTTGTAAGAATTGATGTAAGTTAAACCAAGAGAAATGCGATCGTTTGGTTGAACTGTCAACTGTGCTAGGGCACCATAAGAACCATTGAACAAACCATTATTAGGTGTAGGGTTATTAGCTGTACCACTTAAATAGCCTAAACTTAGTGCTAATTTATCGGTAAATTCGTATGTCAATCCTAATCCCGCGCCACCTATCTGGTTATAGATTGGGTTGCGTGTACCAAAGGTAGACAAAGCACCAAAAGCGCCATCACCGTCAAAGATATTCACAGTACTAGTGATGTCATCTGCTGCACCTCCATTAGCAACGGCAATCACCTGTGTCTTTTCGCCCAAGGGAAATTTGTAATACAGTGCATCTATAGCAGTACTGGTGGTACCATCCTCACCAGCAAAGAATAAATTACCCTCTGGTGTACCAATGTCAGGACTGAGAATATTATTCGCTTGGATTCTAGTAAACAGGGTGTCTTTTCCTGTGAAGCTGGTGACAAGTTCTATCCGCGCCCGTACCCCTAAGGTTGTATTTTCCTCTGTAATTTCTGCACCGTTGACTGTATTTCCTGACAAAACATCGCTAACGACTGCAACAACTTGTCCTTGCAGTTTGGTTGTAGTGGAAAACTGATTGGCCTCCAATTCAGCTGTACGTGCTTCTACTGCGTCCACACGACCCCGGAGTGTCGCTAGTTCGGCGGAAAATTCTTCTTGCAGTTTTTGTAATGTGGCTAAATCTTCTTTGCTAACTAAATCAGCAGTGGCTGTGGCAATTAATTCATTAACGCGATCTAGACAAGCATTCAAACCAGCAGCAAACTCATACCGCGTCAGTGCCCGATTACCACGATAAGTGCTATTTGGGTATCCTGCAATACAACCATAGCGTTCTACCAGCGATTGCAATGCTTGGAAAGCCCAGTCTGTAGTTTGCACATCTGACAACTGAGACACTGAGGTAACTTGCGCTGTTGTTTTATTTTGAACTATGTTCTCAACTTTGGTGTTTGGACTAGTTAAAACTTGCGGTTGATTGATTTGGGAAGTGCCAGATGTTTCACCACCAAATGCAGCAGTACTCAGAAATACCATTGCACTGCATACTGCTGGACTAACTAGCAGATACTTACAAAATTTTTGCATTTTTCTCCTCACATTTATCTACTATTGACACTCACACCGCACTTTTTTGAAAGCACATTTTATTAAAAACTCGTCAGTAATCTTATCAGAAGTATGCAAGCTTTTTAACAAATTATGTCAATAAATCCTAATTATTTTGGGGAAACTTAATTGCAGATGCATGGTTACTAGACAATTACTCATATTTTTTTATACTAAAAAATATTTTGTTTGAGAATGAGAATTATTATAATATGGAATGTAGAATAAGTATCATTGCCAACAAAAATTGTGGCAAAAGCACAGCAACCATTGGTTTTGCGGAGGAAACAACGTGGTGGGGAATTGGAGAAAATTTAGAACATACAGACGACGAAACGGCATCGTATCATTAATTGCTCTGCTAATATTGTCGATCGCTGCTGGCTGTAGCGAATCGAATCAGAATCAAAGAACAGCTGCCCAACAGTCGCCACAAACACAGGAAGTTGCATCTACTCCAACACCACAGCCGCGAAAAACTAAAGTAGTGACCACATTTTTGCCCATATATTTGTTTACCAAGGCAGTGGCCGGAAATGTCGCAGATGTAGAAATTTTAGTGCCACCTGGTACGGAGGTACATGAATATCAAGCGACACCAGAAAATGTGAAAGCGATCGCCACTGCTAATGTATTAGTAAAAAATGGTTTAGGATTGGAGGAATTTTTGTCAGATACGATCAAAAATGCCCAAAACCCTAAATTAATAGAAATTGATGCCAGTAAAAATATTAAATCCTTAAATGAAATTTCACCTGTTGAGAAAACAGCCAAAACTGAAGAACATCATGACCACGAACATGGTAAAGGTAATCCTCACGTTTGGTTAGATCCAGTTTTAGCAAAACAGCAAGTAAGCAATATTCGTGATGGTTTAATAGCTGCCGACCCAGGAAATAAAGCGACTTACGAGGCTAATGCTGCGGCTTATATTAAAGAATTAGAAACATTAAACAGCGAATTTCAAGAGACATTACAAAAGACTCCAAATTGCACTTTCGTGACCTTTCATGATGCATTTCCATACTTAGCCAAACGCTACAACAACCTCAAGCAAGTTGCTGTGGTGGAAATTCCCGAAGATCAACTTTCGCCAGCAGATGTGCAAAATGCGATCGCCGCCGTGAAAAAGTATAAAGTGAAAGCATTATTTAGCGAACCAGGAGTAGATAATAAATTGCTGACTAGTCTTTCAAAAGACTTGAAATTAAGTTTGCGTACTTTAGATTCTCTGGAGACTGGTGAAACAGATCCACAGCATTATTTCAAAGCGATGAAAGCTAACTTACAAACTTTAGAAACCGCATGTAAATAGATTTATTATTTTTCCTTGACAAATGCCCAATGCCCAATTTCTAATCCCCAATGACTAATAACATTGCTATTTTAAAAGTAGAAGGATTAACAGTCTATCAAGGCAGTTATCTAGCTATACGAGATGTTTCCTTTGAATTGTTGCCAGGAACAGATACAGCTATAGTTGGCCCCAACGGTGCTGGTAAAAGTACTCTAATAAAAGCTGTTTTAGATTTGATACCTCGAAGTGCTGGTACGATTGAAATATTGGATCGTCCAATTGCAAAGCTGGGGCGTTTACGTCACTTGTTGGGCTATATGCCGCAAAACTTCTTCTTTGACCGCAGCTTTCCGATTTCAGTCAGAGAATTGGTAGGACTAGGATGGACAAGTGAAGGCAAAAGGCAAAAGGCAAAAGGCAAAAGGGAGAATTCATTTTTCTCAAAGTTGTGGAGACAAGACGAAGATAAATCGTTAGCAGTCACAGAAGCTTTGCGGCGAACTGATGCTTATCATTTACAGCATCAAGCTATTGGTACTCTTAGCGGCGGTCAGTTGAAGCGGGTGTTGTTAGCTTATTGTCTAGTGAAGCCACGGAAATTGTTGGTACTAGATGAAGCCTTTGCTGGGGTTGATGTACAAGGTGCCGCAGATTTTTACGCTTTGCTAAATGAATTGAAGCGGCAAGAGGGTTGGACAGTATTGCAAGTTTCCCATGATATTGATATGGTGAGCCGTCATTGCGATCGCGTGCTTTGTCTCAATCAAACCATTGTTTGTACAGGAAAGCCAGAATTCGCTCTTTCACCACAAAATCTCTTAGCAACCTACGGCCCAGGGTTCAGTCGCTATCAGCACAATCATAATTAATTTGGGCATTGGGCATTAGAGGTGTGGGAGGTGTGGGAGGATGGGGAAGAAATCTCTCTCCCTACGCTCCCCTCTTCCCCCCACGCTCCCCACACTCCCCAGTCCCCAGTCACCAGTCCCCATAAATATGGATTTATTCAATAATTGTCAGATAGCTTGGCTAGCGATCGCCAACAGTAATAACTTAGTCAGCTTATTACAATATCCCTTTATGCAGCGGGCGATGATAGAAGCTGTACTGATGGGAATACTTGGTGGAATGTTGGGTAGTTTTGTTACCTTGCGCCAACTATCTTTTTTCAGTCACGCCGTTGGTCATGCAGCATTGGTGGGCGTGGCCTTGGGTGTGCTGCTACAGGTAAATCCTACTTGGATGCTGTTACCTTTTACCTTAATTTTTGGTGTTGTTGTCCTCTACTTTATCGACAAAACCGACTTAGGTAGCGATAGCGTACTTAGTATAGTGCTATCTGGGGCATTAGCGATCGGACTAATTCTGACTAGTCTCATCAAAGGATATCGTGGCAACTTGATGCAAGTACTGTTTGGCGATATTCTGGCCCTCGATACCACAGATTTGATTTTGACGCTGCTGGTACTTGTGGGGGGTTCTATATTTTTACTATCAACTCTCCAACAGCAAATTTTGTTGACACTTAACCCAGATGTAGCGCAGGTTCAAGGTATTCCTGTGCAATTGTACCGTTACGCCTTTGTGGTCTTGCTTTCACTCGCCGTTGCTGTAGCAATTAAAGCTGTTGGCGTTTTACTAGTAAATGCCTTTTTGGTCATTCCCGCCTCCACTGCCAAACTAATGAGTCACCACTTTAGCGGCTTTCTAGTCATTTCGGTAATAGTCGGTTCCACCACCAGCATTACTGGAATCATTGTGTCAGGCCTTTTCAGCATAGCTTCTGGCCCTAGTATTGTTCTTGTCCAGTTTCTACTCTTTTTAGCTGTGGTCATCTGGTTTAAATTGACCTTGAAAGCTGCATAAATATTTTTCTCCAACCTCTTGCAAATTCATTTTATCTTTGCTACATTTATTAATCGTGGCTCAAAAAAAACCCCAGCCGGGATAGCTCAGTCGGTAGAGCAGAGGACTGAAAATCCTCGTGTCACCAGTTCAAGTCTGGTTCCTGGCATTTAAACAAACCCCTTGAAATCCAACGATTTCAAGGGGTTTTTGCTTTATTGACCATGAAAAAAAAGAGGACAAGTGTTCTAGCTTTTAGATGAGTTGTGGGAAAAATATAGCGAGTTCAAAAAGCCTCAAGTTAGCCCTAGTACTTTCGCTAAAGACTTTACTAAGCATCGAAACCACATTGCTAAGTTACCTACGCGATCGCTATATGAAGCATCCGCTATTCGAGATTATCTTTTATCGAATTTAACTCCAGACGCGGCAAAGCGCTGCTTAACCCAACTCAAAGCTTGCTGTAATTGGGCAATGGAAGAGGGATTGATCGACGCTAACCCATTTGCTGCTATGAAAATCAAAGCACCCAAGGGTGCTACTGAAGAACAGGATATTAATCCCTTTTCTAAAGAAGAGAGAGATTTAATTATTCATACTTTCGCTAGCGATCGCTACTATAGTCATTACACCCACTATGTGCGCTTCCTTTTCTTTACTGGGTGCAGACCATCAGAAGCAGTTGGCTTGAAATGGAAGCACATTACTAATAGTGTGATTCAGTTTCGGGAATCTGTTGTCGTTTCTGAAGATGGCTTAGTTCTCAAAGATGGACTGAAAACTTAAAGAAAACGGGATTTTCCGATTAATTCAGAAGTGCAGGCAATTTTAGATGAGATTAGGTCTGAGGAAAGCAATCCTGAATCTCTAGTGTTTAAAAGTCCAAAAGGGAAATTTATCGACCATCACAACTTTGCTAATCGTGCATGGAAGTCAATTTTAACTAAGTGTAACGTCCCTTATCGTAAAAGCTACCAGACGCGGCATACCTTTATCAGCTTATGCGTGAAAGCACATATTAACAGCACTGCGATTGGGCGATGGACTGGAACCTCTGCCAAGATGATTGACAATCATTATGGTGCCACTAACTTTACCAACCTTAGACCTCCGAACCTTTCCTAAATTGATTTAAGAAAACGGCTTGATTAATACAATCTCACTTATTTCTCGGTTACATAAGTTTCAATTTCAAAAATAAACCCCATCAAAATTGATGGGGTTAATCAATTACTTAAACTAAACAGGAAATCAAAGACTTACAATCAAGGAAGTGTACCTTAACTTAGGCAACTTATTTTGAGTAGGATTGGCGACGATAAGCAAGGAAGCTATTGAATACCAAAAAGATAAACTTAGAGCAATAAATCAATAACTAATTCTGACACAGGTGTGATTAATACAGACATGAATAGCGTCTTGTTACTCAATTATTATTGTGCTGCCAGCTTTTTTCTAAGAGACAACTCAGCTTCTAATTGAGCAATGCGAATCTCAGCCTTCTTCAATTCAGCTTCTAATTTGCTAATAGAAATTCCTCCATTTTTGGTTCTTTCTAGCTCCTCAATGCGTAGCAGTCCTGCTTTATAAACAATAGAGTGTGAATTGTCAGTCCAATACTTTTGATAAGTTTGGGTATGTTCATCTAAAGTATGACCCATCCATTTTGCTAATTCATGGCTATCTAATCCTAATTCACGTCCTCGAATTGCGTAGCGGTGTCGCAAGTCATAAGCGCGAAAGTTTATTCCTTTTGTTTTTAACCTCTCGCCAAATCGGTCAGCGAATGTTCGGATTTTTGTCTGAAAAAGCTCTCTAGATTCAGTTGGGTTTTAAATTGTTCTTTCTGTGGGTCTTGTAGAGCTTTATAATTTTCAATAATTGCGTCTAGTAGTGTATTTAATTTTTTGTGTTCGCTTCCGGTAAGAGAGGTTTTCGGGCGAAACCAAATTTCACACCACTGGTTTACATCGTCTTGGCTGAAAAGTTGCCATTCATAAAGTTGGTAAGACAGGTCATTTAATTGTTGCGGGTCGGCGGTTTCGCCAACAGGAGTTTCTTCGTAGTAGGGTTTAAAGGCTTTGTAAATTTAACGGCGTGTTCACGGGAACGGGTGACAACCATTGCTTTAGCTCTACCCCCAATTTTGTGGAGGGTATGGTTGCGGAAATGTTCAATGATAACTTATACTTTTTGAGCAATATTATGGGAATGAAGTTCAACGAATCGAGCGATTGCTTTGGCTGCTTGGCGACGGGGTAAGTCAGGGTCATTTTCAGATATGCGGACAAGTTCGTAATAGCGATCGTAGCAGGTGTAATTGGCCAAAACGTCCTTAATATAACCTTCCTCAATCGCTTGGCGCATGGTGTAGAGATGAAAGGGGACTTGGCCGTTCTCTCCGGGTTCATCGAATACGAGTAGAGTTTTATGTTTAGGGGTAGCGGTAAAGGCGAAATAGCTGAGGTTGGGTTGCTTGGTGCGGCTGATTTGTTCTTTTAGTAGTTGTTGTTTGGCTTCATCACTGAGGTCATCTTCTTCTAGTTCATCTTCTAGAAGTTGAGATGCGATCGCCGCTTCGATACCATCTTTATTTAAGATTTTGCGGAGTTCAGTTGCGGTTTCTCCGGTTTGGGAACCATGCGCCTCATCAACGATGACAGCGAAACGTTTATCTTTAGTGGTAATGTCTATGGTTTTACCTTTCTTCGCTAAAGTCTCGATGGCTTTAGTGATGAAGGGGAATTTCTGAACTGTGGAAATGATGATGGGTACACCATCGCTGAGGGCTGTAACCAGTTGTTGGGTGTTTTCGTCAATTTTCTGGACAACTCCGGCCTTATGGTCAAACTGGTAGATAGTGTTTTGCAGTTGTTGATCTAGTACCGTGCAGTCAGTGATGACGACAACAGTATGAAAGATTTTTTCATCTTGGTCATCATGGAGGTTGGCTAGGCGATGTCGGAAATGATATTTGTATCTAATAAGTATAGATAGCTCATTTTTACAACTCAATATCATCTAAGGGTAATAATCCTTCGTCTACGTCGGGAAACTCTTCATCCAATGGTTCAAGGGTAGAAAGTGTTTGCAGGAGCGATTTTTTCTGAATCGGGGATATGATGGCGATCGCATTTTGCCGAGCTTTTTCCACCGCTTCCATCTGCTCATTCAAAACTGCTGCAATGCTTTTCTGTATATCTAATGTTGGCACTGGCAGCATAAACTGCCTTTGTCGTGTAATTGGAACTTGATTACGTGTTGTTTGCTTCATAGCCTCAAATAATTGCTGCTGAAAATCTTCTGACTTTAGCGCAAATAACAAAAACTCAGGCAGGAGCAAACTTGGTTCGCTGCGATAAATTGTTATCGAAGTACCAACCACGATTCTATTCCACCACTGACAAACTGCTGCAAAAATGCATCAACAGCCTTCGCAGTCTCTTCTGGCATACCGTTGAGCCAATCGGCGTGCTTGTAGTTGAAAGCTTGGGCGCGATCGCTTTTGGTTTTTGGTATCAAGCCATAAGCTATATCCGCTAAAATATCATACAGGTCATAGGCTGCTAATTCTGCGACTTTCGCATATTCTTTGGGTGATATACCTGCACTTACCAACTCCGCCGACAGTTCCTTGCGGTTTTTGGGATTAATCCAACAAGTCCGAAAATCTTCTATAGTAGGCACTATCTCGACTAACTTAGCGGCGATGCGTTCTTTATATTCCTCAACAGATATTCTCCGATCATCACCATCTATCTTGGCACGCATAAAGCGATCGCCTGTGCTTTCTTCAATCCATTCATCGGTGTCTGCAATTTCAATTGCTAGTCCAGAAGCTTCCGAATTTCTATTCCTAGAATTCTTATTCGGAGTTCTTAATTTGGTGAGAAACCTTTACCCAAATAGTCGAGTAGCATCGGTATAGTCGTAGACGCGAAACATTAACTTACCTTCAGCTAAACGTGTTCCCCGCCCTACCATCTGGTAAAAAGTAATCGGCGAATTAATTTGATTGAAGAAAACAATATTACGCACTACAGGAACATCAACGCCAGTAGTCAATAAATCAACTGTTGTAGCTATAAAGTAAGAACGGGAACTTCCTCGAAAATCTGGTAATCTTTCTTGTCCGCCACCTTTATCAGTACATTTAAAAGCGTAGGAATCACAACGCCTGTGTTGATTCTGCTCACACCACTCAGCGTAGAGATTTTCCATCTTAGCTGTGACTAAATCAGCATGGCAATCGCTATTACAAAAAATAATCGTTTTTTGCTCTGCTCCACCAGTTTCCAGTAAGTAGTGAAACAAATCCTCGCAACGCCGCTTTTCAAAATTGGGTAACATGAGGCGAGTTTTTAAATTGCCTTTTTTCATCAGTCGGCGTATCACTTTTTCCTCAACTGCTAGTCCAGTGTCAAAATCTACAGGATTGCTTGCCAAAATATCTTCGATGGTTAGTTGAGCCAAATCAAGTTTGATTTTACCTTCCCGAATTTCACACGCAGCCAAGTAACCATCTTCAACTCCTTGGAGCATATCGTATTCATATACTGGTTCACCAAAATACTGGATATTATTTGCTGTTATTTGTTCATCTGCTATGACTTCTGCTGTTGTTTGAGTAACTTCAATTACTCTTGGTGTGGCTGTTAAACCGATTTGTACTGCTGCCGAATTAAGTTTGAGAATTATTGACCATTTACCCCATGCCGAGCGATGGCACTCATCAATAATAATGTGACTAAAGTAGTTCTCAGGATAATTTTGGATAAGGAAACTAGCATCATCATCTGCTACTCCCAAAGTTTGAAACGATGTTATCGCTCGTACCAATTGTGTCTTAAGTACTTTTACTCTGTGACAGTTAGTAAAGGACTTTACGAGCCAGTAAAGAACTTTATTGTTTGCGTACATTATTAAATCTGATAACATGCCGTCAAAGCCACTGCTAGAGCATCGGCAGCATCGTCCGGCTTGGGAATCTCATCTAAATCTAACTCCCGCGCCACGGCTTCTTGCACTTCAGACTTATCGGCATTGCCATATCCTGTTAAAGCTTGTTTAATTTGAGCAGGAGTAAATTCTACATAGGGGAGTCGGCGCTGTCCCAACACTAACATGACTACACCCCGTGCTTGTGCAACCAGGATAGTGCTTGACATACGATAGAAGAATAGTTTTTCGATCGCCACTAAATCTGGTTGAAATTCCTCCATTACGGTGTGTAAATCGTCAAACAAGGTGCATAGGCGCTGTGCCATTTCAACATTCGCTGAGGTTTTAATTACCCCAAAATCCAGCATATTTACTGTAGTCTGTTGCATCTTGTTGGGCATTTGCGTACACGTAATTACCCCAAATCCTAAAATTGCCAGTCCTGGATCTAATCCTAAAATTCGTTTTTCCATTAAATTCACTCTTACCAAGTCAAAGATATTGTTTAACTGGGAACACTGGCAATCTTGAGACTTGCTTGTTAGTCTAATGGGATTGAAAAATATAATAGTTTCACGCCTAGTGTTTGAAACCAAGTGGTGTAGATTTTCTGTTAATTA
The DNA here is from genome assembly GCA_034530795.1 of Nostoc sp. DedQUE12a. Taxonomy (GTDB): domain Bacteria; phylum Cyanobacteriota; class Cyanobacteriia; order Cyanobacteriales; family Nostocaceae; genus Nostoc. The sequence goes on along the minus strand of JAVRCH010000114.1, from coordinate 24,508 downwards.
TTAGTTTGTAGCACTGCTGTGAATCTAGGTATGTCAATTGGTTTTCTCCGACAAGCCCTCAATGCCCTGCGAAAGCAGTCGCCCTCTCGTACTTCCTATCGCGTTAACCAGTGGTTCAAATGGTTATCCCCTGGATTATCGATTAAACGTTGGTTGTTAATCAGTGTTGGAGGCGTACTACTAGCAATTTTGGGGTTAGCTATTTGGATTAAGCTTACCCCAATTTTTTGGATGTTCGAGTTGGTTAGGGGTTTCCTGGGAGTAATCACTGAGATCTTACCCAACTATGTCAGCGGGCCTTTGGTGCTGCTTGGTGGCTTACTGTTACTGCTTTGGGGGCAAACTCGCACCGTAGGCTCAATTACTAAGGTATTAAGAACCGATGATGATGAAGAACTCATTGATGTTTTGCTGGCGCATCGTCGATTGTACCGAGGGCCGAAAATAGTAGTAATTGGCGGCGGTACGGGGCTTTCTACGTTGTTGAGGGGATTAAAAACTTACAGCGCTAATATTACTGCCATTGTGACTGTAGCCGATGATGGTGGATCTTCTGGGCGATTGCGCCAGGAATTTGGCGTACTACCACCAGGCGATATTCGCAATTGTTTAGCAGCCCTAGCAGATGAAGAAAAGTTATTAACAGAATTATTTCAATACCGATTTCGTGCTGGAGATGGGTTAACAGGCCATAGTTTTGGTAATTTATTTTTAACGGCTATGAGCGATATTACTGGAGATTTGGAACGTGCAGTTGCAGCGAGTTCCAAAGTGCTAGCGGTGCGGGGGCAAGTACTACCAGCTACTCTGAGTGATGTTCGCCTTTGGGCAGAATTAGCCGATGGTCGCCGCATTGAAGGAGAGTCTAATATTCCCAAAGCTGCCGGAAAAATTATCAAAATTGGTTGTATTCCAGCTAATCCCCCAGCGATACCAGCAGTTATTAAGGCACTTAAAGAAGCTGATTACATTATTATTGGCCCGGGTAGCCTTTATACTAGCTTGATTCCTAATTTATTAGTACCAGAAATTGCCGATGCGATCGCCAAAGCAAAGGTTCCCCGTATCTATATCTGCAATATAATGACTCAACCAGGAGAAACTGAAGGATATACTGTTGCAGATCACATCCGAGCTATTGATGCTGCTTGTCAGCAAAGACAGCTATTTGATGCTGTACTAGTACAGAAAAAATCCCCCTCGGAACAATCACTCATCCGCTATGCCCAACAAAATTCCCATCCCGTTTTCCTAGATAGAGAAGCCGTAATTGAGTTAGGACGGCGAATTGTCCCAGCTAATGTTTTATATGAAGATGAAACGGGTATTGTACGCCACAATCCGCAGAAACTAGCACGCGTGTTATTGCGGTGGTACGGTAGAGCTAATCATGGAAAATAAGTAAGGGGCATTGGGCATGGGGCACTTGTACTGAGCGTAGCCGTTGGCGCAGCCTCTCGTAGAGAAGTATGGGGCATTGGTTATGAGCAAAGAACTAATGACTAATTATGAAAATTTTTCTTGCAGACACAGAGGTAACACTAAGTTTAGGTGTTGCTCTCGGTGAATCCCTACCCCCTGGCAGTGTCATTTTATTAGAAGGTGATTTAGGTGCTGGCAAAACTACCTTAGTTCAAGGCATTGGCAAGGGTTTGGGAATTACTGAACCGATTGTCAGTCCCACTTTCACTTTGATTAATGAGTACACTGAAGGACGCCTCCCCCTTTACCATCTAGATTTATATCGCTTAGAACCGCAAGAAGTTCTAAGTCTGAATTTAGAAAGTTACTGGGAAGGTGTTGAGGTGACACTAGGAATTGTGGCTATTGAATGGGCAGAACGAATGCCCTACAAGCCAGATAGTTATCTGAGTATAAGTTTGACATATGGAGACGAAGGCGATCGCCAGGCAGAAATCACACCTTTCGATTGTGTCATTGACAGCAGAATTCTCCAAATCGGAAGTCAGAATTCAGTATGAATAGGAGTTTTACACTCCTTCTATCTACCACTACCACGTTCACCACTGTAAATTACTAACATTGTTATCTCAACCAAAAATAAACGAGAGAATTGTTTATAGCGGTTCCCAATCAAATGAAGTACAGAAATTTGTAGGGGCGCAAAGCTTTACGTCCCTACCTTGTACCTCACTAGAAAAGGAAACGCTCTAACAGCAGATATACGATTGAATGTTGAATGTTGACTATTAATTGTTAACAGTCAACCACCTGTATGCAAAATTTCACTTTCTCATTTAGTACTGTTATATCTACTAGCTTTCTTGCTGAAAAATCAGTTAAAAACCTAATTTTGACGGATTATGAATCAAGCAAACGTAAACTGTTGTTGGGTTAAATGAGAGGTTTGACAGAACTCGAACAGCTTGGTTAAACCGGATTAGTTCCTTGCTGTCATTCTGAGAACTAATCTAAACTATTTAGCAGCTAAAGCTAGTACAGAAAAGTTAAACAATAATCAAGTTGTGTATAAGCCGTTTAACTTGTTCTGATACCTAGTATTCCCAACTTATGTGCATAATCTATACACAAACAATAAACTAATTTATTTTTTTTAGACTAATTTTTATAATTTCAATTATCAATAATTTGTGCTCTTTACATCTGTAAATAGTACTAGACAAAAAATAAATAAGTAATTTTTATCGTATTTCTACATAACAGATAGCGGTTTAAGCAGCGTAAAACTCGAAAATCAAGAGACTTTCAAACCTATTGCCTATTGGCTGTTCGCTGTTCCTCGCTATAACGTAGAAATACGATAAATTTTAGAATAAGCTGCCTAACATAAATATACTTAGGTAGATGCACTAATTATCTCTAATAAAAGAGGCGATCGCCTTTTTTACCTGTGGCCCGTTTCCATCTCTCGTATAGTAGCTACAGCCTTGGTCAATGAAAGCAGATGCCGTATTTATTAATTGTTCAATAATCTCTTTATTGGTGTTATCCATTTCTTCATTAACATTTTCATGGGTAAACTGATTTTTTCGCTCCTCTCGCCGTAATAAAATCCGGCTATCTTTATGAGTCTCATTCGGCTTGGCTTTAAATCTCTCGTTTAAGTCAAATTGAAGACGCAAGTAACGTTTAGAATTATATCCACCCATAATTTGACGGCAAATTGTACTACCAATTTCTGATGTAGGCTCCATAAAAATATCAGTCAAATGTTGTGCCCAATCTAAGCCTCTCCATGTTTTTACTTGTTCGTATTGATATGGTTCGCCAGTTTGACCTGTACCAATAGAAAGCATAGAGATATCTTCCAGTTGCAAATTCTCAAGTTTATATTGTTGCTTAATTGTTTGAGAAACTGAATTAGATTGACTTACTCTCAAAACTAAACTCAGCGCTGCTAGAGAGGGGTTATTAGCACCAACTCCCCCATCAATATGTGGGAATACCCAATCACCAAATTTATTTTTATCAACACATTCTAATTTATAGGGCGGAAAAAAAGTAGGAGCAGAGGCAGAAGCGGTGCATATCTCCCATAAATAGCAGTCATCGTACCATCTGTCTCCTAAATCGGGATGACAATTCGTAAAAAATGTTGTGTTGCGATAAAGTGTATCATAAGCAAGAATCAAAATAATAGGTTTTTGAATATCTTTGATTCTTTTGTTTTTATATGCATCTTGAAGAACACTAATAATGCCATCATGAGAATATTTCGGTAGTGAAAAAACATCCAAAATTCTTTGAATCATCGATGGCAAGTTTTTGTAGCGGTCTTTTCTCTTCTGCGGAAATATATCTTTCCCTTTCTCTCGATAAAGTTTCATTAATTCATAACTTTCTTTTCCTACAGCAATCCCAGCTGTTAATATGGAACCAGTAGAAGTGCCTGCAATCATATCAAAGTATTCGTGTAAAAATTCTCCTTTACCCTGAATTCTAATTTCTTGCTCTACTTGTTGAAGTATGCGTGCACTAACTACTCCACGAATACCACCACCGTCTAAACTAAGAATTTTGAACGACATAGATAACAATTCTCCTTGATTTTATAATTCTGAATTCAGAATTGGTCATGAAGCCACTTTTAGAAGTTTGTGATTTTAGCCCAGAACTAGTTAAAGTCAAAAGGGTAAATAGACGGATATTCAACCTTATACTAATTTAAAAAAAGAATGTGACAGATATAAGCCTAGAAACCCAGGTGAAATTTAGCTTTCCGAATTTTGAATTTTGAATTGGTATTACTTCCTTCCCCCATCGCCATTTGTTATAACTCCACTTTTCTTGACTTCTATAAGAAGCCAAGTCAATTTATCAAACAAGCTATTAGTACCAAAGACTTTAAGAGACAAATAATTCAAAATTTAAACAGCTTATAGCAGTAGAAGCATAGTTTATACCAATTTAATGTGAAGCTGCACATTATTTTGACCCCTCCCAACCTCCCCTTAGTAAGGGGAGGTGCCGCAGGCGGTGGGGTTTTTTCTATGCATCTTCATAAAGAATTGGTATTAGGGCATTGACACCAAAGGACTTTCAATTCTGTTGCCTATTGCCTATTGCCTATTGCCTGCTATACTTGATAAACTTTTTAAATTTTGAATTTTGCACAGCAGCACTAAACTTGGCTTTGGTAGATCGAAATCTTGCCAATCCAAGTATTACTTTGATGTATGATTACTTATATATTACGTAAGCTTAAATAAATATTTGCTACAAAAAAGTTAAAGCTTGACCCCGCACTTGGGTATTTACCTGCCCTTTTTCATAAACAATCTCGCCGCCGACAATGGTGGTTACAGCCCAGCCGGTGAGGTTCCAGCCTTCAAAAGGACTCCAACCGCACTTTGTTAACAGTTCCTCACGGCGGACTGGAAGATATGTGTTCAAATCTACAAGCACCAAATCAGCATCATAACCTGGTGCGATCGCTCCTTTATTAGGAATACCATAAGCCACAGCCACAGCTTTGGACATCCAATTCACAACTTGGGGAACAGTACATTTTCCCTCCATTGCCGCAGTTAACATCAAAGCTAAAGAAGTTTCCACCCCAGGCATTCCCGATGGTGTGTTGGGATATTGCTGTGCTTTTTCTTCCAATGTGTGGGGGTGCATGATCTGTGGCAATAAAATCAATTACGCCATCCCGTAAAGCTTGCCAGAGTACTTCATTATCGTGGGGCGATCGCAAAGGTGGATTCATCTGTGCTAAAGTGCCAATCTGTGGATAAGCGCTGGTGTTCAACAACAAATGCTGTGGTGTCACCTCTGCTGTTACCCAACTCGGTTTATCCTGACGCAGCAACTCTGCTTCATCGGCTGTTGACAGATGCAGAATATGTAAACGACGTTGATATTTTTTAGAAAGTTTTAATGCCAGTTGAGTTGCCAACAAAGCTGCTTGATTATCTTGAATTTGGGAATGAACAGCTACATCGTGAATATTGGCAAATTCTTGGCGTCGTTGGTTGATTCTGGCTTGGTCTTCAGCGTGAACAGCAATCAAGCGAGATCCTTTAGCAAATATGGCTTCCAGTGCTGTTTCACCATCAACCAGCAATTGACCATGCATCGACCCCATAAAAATTTTAATGCCTGGTGTTGGCTCAGCTAGAAGCAAATCTGGTAGATTCTCTGCTGTTGCCCCAATAAAAAAGCCATAATTAACCAAGCACTTTTGGGAGGCACGTTCTAGCTTGTCATCTAAAGCTTGCTGCGTTGTGGTCAGGGGGCGGGTATTGGGCATTTCTAAAAAAGAAGTCACTCCTCCTTTAGCGCAGGCACAACTGGCGGTGAACAAATCTTCTTTGTGTTCTAGTCCTGGTTCTCGGAAATGCACCTGCGGATCGATGACTCCTGGCAACAAAGTTAACCCTTGTGCGTCAATTTCTGTGGCTAGTTCTGTTTGGGAGATTTCTGGCGCAACTTCGACTATTTGGCGATCGCGCGTCAACACATACCCAATCATAACTTCACCATTGGGTAGGATAATACGAGCGTGCCGAATCAGTAAACTTTCTGGAGATGACATGGGGGTTAGCAATTCCAATTTAAAATTCAAAATCAGGAAATATAATCTTGGCAAGTATTCAGGCTACTTCTGGAAAAACTTCGTCACCAAGAGCAGCTTAGTTTTACAGATACAGCAGTTTGCAACTAAATGAGGTACAGAACCAAGGATTCACAAATCAAATTATTCTTCTGGCTCCTGCTTGGTTGTTGAGCGTAGTCGAAACACTGCCTTCTGCCTCCTGCCTCAAAACCAGTGACTTTGTACTTCATGCAAAAGAAAACTGCTGTAACTATGCTTTTAGGTTAAACTTAGTCGCCCTCTGAGTCACGAATTTTTGCGGAGCGTTAAAAAAAAGTTTATTTTTAATTTATGAAGAACCTCGTGAAAATCCGAATCTAAACTAGGAAATTAAAATTTTTCCGTTAACATTAACAGATAAAATCACTTTAGTCTAGTTGATTACCTCCCCCCTCTCTCTTAGTTAAGTAATTTCATGCAAAACAAAGTGTCTGATAACAACTCTAGTCAACAACCCGATAATTCCTGGATCGCAGAGCTAGGTAGAACAATTGTTTTGAGTATTGTTCTAGCTCTGGGAATTCGTACCTTTGTTGCTGAAGCACGTTGGATTCCTTCTGGATCGATGGAACCAACTCTGCATGGTACACCAAACCAGTGGGAGGCAGACAAAATCATTGTTGATAAGTTGAAGTATAAATTTGCTAGCCCCCAACGCGGAGATATTATAGTATTTTCACCTACCGAGGAGCTACAAAAAGAACAATACCAGGATGCTTTCATTAAACGTGTAATCGGCTTACCTGGAGAAAAAGTACAACTAAGGAATGGCAAAGTCTATATCAATAACAAACCCCTGCCAGAACAGAATTATCTAGGCTCAGGGCAGAGTACAGTTATTGATGTTTGTAAAGACGCTCCCCAACCGCGCTTTTTGGCAAAACCCCAAACTATACCAGCAGACTCATATTTAGTATTAGGTGACAATCGTAACAGTAGCTACGATAGCCGCTGTTGGGGTGTTGTCCCGCGCCAGAATATTATTGGTCGTGCTGTATTTCGCTTCTGGCCTCTCAATCACGTCGGCGGAATAGATAAAACACCACTCTATCCACAAACAACTCCATAAACACGTCATTGGTCATTAGTCATCTATCTTAATAAATGACAAATGACAAACACCAAAGGGCAACTGACACAGGAAAACAAAACTTGGTATGGCCAGTATCAAGCGTAAAATGATTTTAGAAGGTAGTGTAATACTAATTTTCTGGACTATTGCTGCGTATATCCTGATTTTTACTGAAAGACGCTGGATTCCTTCTGGTGCTATGGAACCGACTCTGCATGGTACACCAAACCAGTGGGAAGCAGATAAAATCATTGTTGATAAGTTGAAGTATAAATTTTCTAAACCACAACGGGGAGATATTGTGGTTTTTTCGCCTACTGAAGAGTTACAAAAAGAACAATACCAGGATGCTTTTATTAAACGCGTAATCGGTTTACCTGGAGAAAAAGTACAACTTCAGAATGGCAAAGTTCATATCAACAATCAACCTCTCCCAGAAGACAATTACGTTAGTTCAGATCAGAATACATTAATTGATGTTTGCTTATCAGGGGCGGAACCACCCTTCTTAGCGAAACCTCAAATAATACCAGCAGACTCATATTTAGTACTAGGTGACAATCGTAACAGTAGCTACGATAGCCGTTGTTGGGGTGTTGTCCCCCGCGAAAATATTATTGGTCATGCTGTATTTCGCTTCTGGCCTCTCAACCATATTGGGGGAATCGATAAATCACCACTTTATCCATAATTGAAGAAGAATTCAGAATCAATCATTTCTGAGTAGCACAAAATCCAAATTTGCTATGATGCCTTACCTAGCTAAAATTTTACTGTATCCGGTTAAGTCGCTGGATGGTGTTGAGGTTGAGAGTGCTAGAGTTCTTGACAGTGGTGCGCTAGAACATGACAGAGAATTTGCCATTTTTGATGAACAGGGTAGATTTGTTAATGGCAAGCGTCATGCCAAAATTCATTTATTGCGGGCGTCTTTCACAAGCCTCATTGGAACCTCGCAATTCACAGTTTTAAATAAAACTATATCGCTAGAAATTCCTGGTAGTAACTCACAAAAAGTTTTTCATTTGCATGAGGAACAGCAAGCATTAGAAGCAACTTTGAGTGATTTTTTTGGGTTTGGTGTAACACTCAAACAAAATTCTCTAGTGGGCTTTCCTGACGATACAGACTCACCTGGGCCAACGGTAATTAGTACAGCAACCTTAGCAGAAGTGGCCTCTTGGTTTCCCGGTTTAAGTGTTGATGAAATGCGCCGCAGAATCCGCGCCAATCTCGAAATCGATGGGGTACCAGCATTTTGGGAAGATCGTTTATTTCGCGAACAAGGTGATTTAGTCTCCTTCCGAGTCGGAGATGTGGATTTTTTTGGAGTTAAACCTTGTCAGCGTTGTATAGTCCCAACACGGGATTCTTATTTGGGGGAAGCTTATCCAAACTTTCAAAAAATCTTTGTAAACCATCGCCAAGCAACCTTACCAGAATGGGTTACTTCGTCGCGTTTCAATCACTTTTACAGATTGAGCATCAATACAGAATTACCTGCATCGTCAGCCGGAAAAATTTTACAAATCGGAACAAAAGTTGAGATATCTGCATAACAAAGTTAACACTTTGTAAGATTGGAAAATATAGAGTAAACTTTCTTTGATTTTTTTGATTTTTGGTGTCTATTTACATCAAAATTTAAAAATTGTTATACCTACGATCTAGATCTTTATATAAACTTAAAGGTTTTAATACCGAAAAAGCAAGACATCAGCAATTCAAAAATAAATTTAGGGTTCGGTGCTAATGGCAACCTGAATTTGAGAATGGCATACTGTAGCTGTTCGCTTCAATTTCTGTTCTAGAAAACCTGTTGATAGTTTGCTAGATGAAATTGAGCAAATCAAGGTGTAATCATTAAGTTTAAAAATTGAGATATTGGAGGAACTCAGCCAGTCAAACAAGTATATGAAATAGAATTTAGTACTTTTTTATACTTTGAAGCATAAAATATGTCATAAGCTGAAACTATGACACACCGTAGTAATCCCAATACTGCTCGGTTAATCATTTTTAACTCGGCATTGGGTTTGGGGAAAAGGTTAAAGGGTAAAGGTTAAAGGTTTTTTCTTTCCCCTTTCCCCCTTAACCGACAAGTATTGGTAGTGATCCTGTTCTGGGATGTAGCTGATATGGCAAAAATGCCCCTAGTAACCCCTGGGGAAGAATCAAAAAACAATGTTATCTAAACTTCAGCCCGTTAAATCTCTCAATTGCTTAGTTGGCAAAGTCTATGCCAAGATGCCCCTGAGGTATATTCTGATTGTCCCGTTTATATTGCAAATTTGCGGGGCAGTAGGACTAGTGGGCTATCTTTCCTATGAAAACGGACAAAAAGCGGTAAAAGAACTTGCTGCTCAATTAGAAAACGAAATTTGCGATCGCATTGAACAGCATCTCGATAGCTATTTAACAACTCCGAAACAAATTAATCAAATTAATTTAGATGCAATTGAGCTAAATTTGCTCAATCTTTCTGACTTTAAAACCACCGGAAATTACTTTTGGAAGCAAATGCAGGTTTTCAATATTGGCTACAACAACTTTGCCAATTCCAAAGGTGAATTTATTGGTATTGAACGTTTAGATAATGGCCAGCTATTAATTAATGAAGTTACCCAAAAACAAGGTATAGGTAAACTTTATGTTTACACTACGGATAACCAAGGAAATCGCCAGCATTTGCAAGAAGTCAAAAATTACGATCCTCGCAAAGAAGCGTGGTATGCAGATGCAATCAAGGCAGGTAAACCGGTTTGGAGTCAAATTTATCAATGGGAGGATAAACCAGAAATTTTATCCATATCTTCTAGCTATCCTGTTTATAATAAAAATCGCCAGCTGATAGGGGTGATTGGTGTTGATTTGATATTGTCACAAATCGGCAGTTTTTTATCCCAAGTAAAGATCAGACAATCCGGTAGAACATTTATATTAGAGCGTTCGGGATTAATAGTAGCTTCTTCTAGTGAGTCACCATATAGTATAGTTAACGGCCGACCGAAGCGGATATCGGGATTAGATAGCCAAGATTCTGTAACTCGACTCACAACACAATATTTAATCAAAAAATTTGGTAGTCTTGAGTTTGTTGCGGGAAAAAAGCAGTTAAATTTTACTGTCGATGGAATAGATTATTTTGTACAAGTAAAAAGTTGGCAAGACGATTTGGGTTTGGATTGGCTAATTGTAGCAGTAATTCCTGAAGGGGAATTTATGGAGCAAATTAACGCCAATACCCGTACCACATTTTGGCTGTGCATAATTGCTTTGTTAGTAGCTACAGAAATTGGGATTTTTACTGCTCAGTGGATAATTAAGCCGATTCTACAATTAAATACATCAGCGAAGAAAATTGCAGAAGGAGAATGGGAGCAAACACCAAAAATTAACCGCTCTGATGAATTAGGAGAACTAGCCAAATCATTTGAAACTATGGCCAAGCAGCTAGAAGTATCCTTTAGTGTTTTGGAAGCCAAGAATGCCGAGATGCAAGTTTTAAATGAAGCGCTATCTGAAAGTCAAAGTCGATTGACCCAATTTTTAGAAGCTATGCCAGTAGGTGTCTTTATTGTAGATGCTCAAGGTAATCCTTATTATACAAATGAAATTGCTCAAGAAATTCTTGGTCAAGGGGCAGTAGCAGAAGTTGTCCCCGAAGAATTGTCAGGAGTATATCAAGCTTATCTTGCTGGTACAAATCAACTTTATCCTAGCGATCGCTTGCCAATTGTAAAAGCATTGCAAGGGGAAAGCGCCAGGATTGATGATATGGAAATCCGTCGTCATGAAAAGATTATTCCCATTGAAGTTTTGGGAAAGCCAATTTATGATGAATCGGGTAATTTGGCTTTTGCGATCGCTACATTTTTTGATATTGGTCAACGCAAACAAGCAGAAAAATTACTAGCAGAATACAACCTCATCTTAGAAGCTCAAGTCAAAAAACGTACTGATGAATTTCAGCAAGTTATTGAGCAATTGCAAATCACCCAAGAAGAACTGCTCGAATCACAAAAAATCGCTGCACAGGAAAAACAAGCAGCCGTTCGTGAAGCAGCACGCAGCGCGGCCGCCAACCTTGCCAAAAGCGAATTCCTCGCTAATATGAGCCACGAACTACGTACCCCACTCAACGCTATTCTTGGTTTTAGCCAAGTTATGAGCCGAGATTATTCATTATCTAACGAACATCAGCAAAACTTAGCAATTATAAATCGTGCTGGCGAACATCTATTGAATTTAATTAACGATATTCTAGAAATGTCTAAAATTGAAGCTGGTAGAATCAGATTAAATCTGAGTAGCTTTGATTTAATTCATCTGCTGAAGAACTTAGGAGAAATGTTGCACTTACGTGCCGCATCAAAAAACTTAGAACTAGTATTTGAATATGCTCCAGACCTGCCCAAATACATAGAAACTGACGAAAATAAATTATATCAAATATTACTCAATATCTTGGGTAACGCCATCAAATTTACTGATAATGGTAGGGTAACGTTAAGGGTGAAACTAGGGACTGGAGGACACGCAAACAAGTCAGAGCATTGGCTTGCGACGATGGCTTTGCCAACGGAAGACACCGACAGTTCTTTCACCCCGTCACCCCGTCACCCTGTCACCGCGTCTTCTTCGTCTACCCAATCCCTAATCTTCGAGGTAGAAGACACTGGTTGCGGTATTGCGCCAGAAGAGATTGATTTGCTGTTTGAGGCTTTTGAGCAAACCGAAATCGGGAGAAAATCCCAACAAGGTACAGGATTAGGCTTGGCAATTAGCCGTAAATACGTAGAATTGATGGGTGGAGATATTACTGTCAGCAGTACTCCTGGTATTGGTAGTATATTTACTTTTGACGTTCAGATTGCTCTGGCTTGTCCCAGAGAAATGCCGACAAACCAAAATAAATACTCAGTCATCGCTTTAGCTGCTGCTCAAGAAGCATACCGGATTTTAGTCGTTGACGACTCCAAAGAAAGCCGTCTGTTGCTAGTCAAAATTCTCACATCTATGGGCTTTGAAGTTAGGGAAGCTATAAATGGTAGGGAAGCAGTTGTCAATTGGAAATCTTGGCAACCGCACTTAATTTTTATGGATATGCGAATGCCTGTCATGGACGGTTATGAAGCTACAAGAATCATTAAATCTCAAGAATTGGGGCATAGAGAAGAAGTTGTACCAAGTGAAGTAAATTCCCACAGTCCAACGCTAGTTGCTAGTCACTTGAGTGGGAGTCAGTTTTGTGCAACGGGAAATTCCTTTGCTCCCCTTTGCGACTTCCCTGAAACACCCCAAGGCTATTCCCCTAAACGCACTATTATTATTGCCCTGACTGCTAGCGCCTTTGAAGAAGAACGCCAGAGAACTTTGTCCATTGGGTGTGATGATTTTATTCGCAAGCCATTCACCCAGGAAGTATTATTAGAAAAACTGAGCGAACATTTGGGCGTAAAATATACCAGCCAAATACCAATCACAAACACATCGGTTACCGAGCAACCCACACAAATGTTTACTAGTGTTGCTGAACTCCTGAGCCATTTGTCACAAATGCCCCCTGAGTGGCTCCAACAGATACACTATGCCGCAGCTAGCTGTAGCGATGACCTGATTTTACAGTTACTCAAAGAAATTCCATCTGATAAGAGTCAAGTTTTCCAAGTCTTCAGGGATTTAGCAAATAACTATCAGTTTGAGAAAATCATGGAATTGACCAGAACAAACCTAGAATGAATTACGAGCATTTAGACCCTTATAAAAAAGATATTTTGATCGTTGACGATATGCCAGATAACCTGCGGGTTTTATCTTCAATATTGACAAGGGAAGGGTATAACGTTCGTAAAGCCTTGAACTGGCAAATGGCGCTGACAGCAACTCAAACAGTATTACCCGATCTAATTCTGCTTGATATTATGATGCCAGAAGTAGATGGCTATGAAATTTGTCAAACCTTTAAAGCTTGGGAGCTAACAGCCGATATTCCAGTAATTTTTATTAGTGCTTTGGATGATGTTTTTGACAAAGTGAAAGCCTTTCGCGTAGGTGGGGTAGACTACATCACCAAACCTTTTGAGTTTCAAGAAGTTTTAGTGCGGGTACAAAATCAACTGGCTTTAAGGTCAGCACGATTGGAAATATTGAAACTAAATATTGAACTGGAACATCGAGTAAAACAGCGGACTTGGGAGTTAGAAAATGCTCTGCAAAAACTCCACGAAGAAATTATTTCTCGCCAGAAATTACAAAGCCAAATTCTAGATATAGCGCTGCATGATTCCCTGACTGGATTACCAAACCGAGTATTGTTTATCAGACAACTCAAAAATGCTCTCAATCGTGCTAAGCAAGAACCTAATTATAAATTTGCAGTACTTTTTTTAGACTGCGATCGCTTCAAAGTAATTAATGATTCTCTGGGGCATTTAGTAGGAGATGAATTGCTCATAGCCATCGCCCGCCGCTTGCAAACATGCCTGATTCCTATTGATACCCTAGCACGATTAGGCGGTGACGAATTTGGCATTTTGCTGGAAAATATTGCAGATATCAATATCGCAATCCAAGTTGCCGAACGCATTCTCCAACAGCTATCACTGGCTTTTAAACTGTCGAGATATGAAGTGTTTATGAATGCCAGCATTGGTATTAGTTGGGGCAATAAAGATTACGATCGCCCAGAATATTTACTGCGAGATGCTGATACAGCAATGTATCGTGCTAAGGCTCAGGGAAGGGCAAAATATCACGTTTTTGACCCAGCAATGCACCAGGAAGCCATTCATCTTTTAGAGTTGGAAAACGACTTGCGGAGGGCTGTTGAAAGGCAAGAATTCCTGGTTTATTATCAACCAATTGTTTCCCTAACTACAGGAAGAATTTCTGGATTTGAAGCTTTGGTACGCTGGCGACATCCAACTCGCGGTTTGGTTTCTCCCATAGAATTTATTCCTGTAGCAGAAGAAACAGGTTTGATTAGTGCTATCAATACTTGGGTATTACAATCAGCTTGCCATCAACTAAGTATCTGGCAACATCATCCAATAACACCAGAACCTTTAAGTATTAGTGTAAACTTAAGTGCTAGATTATTTTCACAACCCAATTTACTGGATCAAATTGATAGAATAATTTATGAAAATAAAATCAATCCAGAACATTTACAATTAGAAATTACAGAAAGTGTAATTATGGAAAATACTAATGCAATTAAAATAATTCTAGAACAATTAAAGCAGCGCAAAATTAAATTAATTATGGATGATTTTGGTACAGGATATTCTTCTTTAAGTTATCTGCATAGCTTTCCTTTAAATGCACTGAAAATTGACAAATCTTTTGTAAAACGGATGCAGGAAAACGAAGAAAATATGGGGTTAGTACCAGCAATGATTGGTATTGCCAACTCAATGGGAATGAGTGCGATCGCTGAAGGCGTTGAAACGCAAGAACAGTTAGCCCAACTGAGAAATTTAAACTGCGATTTTGCTCAAGGATATCTGTTCTCTAAACCCATAGAAGAACAATTGGTTATGGAGCTACTTGCCACAGCACCCCAATGGTAGCGACCAAATAGCACCTGATAAAAACTTCATGATTGACCCTCAGTTGGCTCGTGTACAGGTGCTATCCACGTCCTGCATCTAGGTTTTAGCTTCGCAAAATTCCTCACTCGCCAATACTTTTTATCGTCTGTAAAACTCTCAAGCCGTGTGGGAGCTAAACTATAAATATAACTATTTTGGCGCAATTAATCCAAATTTGCAGGGTGATTTCAAATTGGCATTTACTATCCTCAATAGACCTCTTGCAAAAGTGTTTTTTGCACTCTTGTGGGAAAAGGGACTCATGTTAAAGGGGAAAGGAAAATACCAAACCTTTCCCCCTTTCCCTTTCCCCTTTCCCCGACTTCTGCAAGAAGTCTAATGTGTAAGAATTCCGCAACCAGATTCAACAGGTAAATTCCCTTGCCAGCTTCTGGTGCTGAAAACTTAACAGCTATGTACTAGACCAATGGTAAATCATAATAATTAAACTATCTGGATAAAATTAATGAATCAATATACAAATGATACTAAATTAATTTCAAATTTTAATTGATAATTTTTTGGCGTTTAATTATTACATAAAACCCAATCAAGGTAAATTTTTAATAATGAATTTAAATCAAATTACCCATCATAAAAAAAATGTTTTGGTGGTAGATGATACCCCAGATAATTTACGGCTTTTGTCAGCAATGTTGACTGCACAAGGTTTTGAAGTTCGCAAAGCTTTAAATGGCAAAATGGCGTTGACTGCATGTCAAATGGTTTTGCCAGATGTGATTTTGCTGGATATCAATATGCCAGGTATGGATGGCTATCAAGTTTGCCAACAACTCAAAGCTGACGATAGAACTTGCGAAATACCAGTAATTTTTATTAGCGCCCTTGATGATGTTTTAGATAAAGCAAAAGCCTTTGATGTTGGTGGTGTCGATTATATTGCCAAACCTTTTCATGGAGCAGAGGTTGTGCTACGAATTGAAAATCAGATTAATTTACGTTTGCTCCAAGTTAAACTGCAAGAAAAAAACTTTTTACTCCAACAAGCTCTCGATAACTTGAAAGCCGCCCAAGTTCAACAAATTCAAAACGAAAAAATGGTAGCCTTAGGGCAGTTAGTAGCTGGAATCGCTCACGAAATTAATAACCCAATTAGTTTTATCTATGGAAATCTTCAATATGCTGGTCAATATGTACAAGATTTAGTCAATATAATTGAAGTTTATCAACAAGAATATCTCCAACCTACACCAAAAATTAAGCAAATATCTCAAGATATAGACTTGAATTTTGTGATTCAAGATTTGCAAAATCTTATAAGCGCAATGTATAGAGGTTCTAATCGAATTCGAGAAATAGTATTAGCACTACAAAACTTTTCTCGACATGATGAATCACAAATGAAGCGAGTAAATATCCATGAAGGCATCGACAACACTTTAGTGATGTTACAGCATCGCCTCAAGGAAACAGCTAATCGCCCGGCAATTGTTGTAGTTAAAAATTATGGCAAATTGCCTCTAGTCAACTGTTATGCAAGTGAACTAAATCAAGTATTCATGCATTTATTGAATAATGCTATTGATGCTTTAGAAAAGGGAGTGGGGAATGGGAAAGAGGCAGGGGGAGCAGGGGGAGAAATTAATCAATTCCCAGTGCCCCAAATTTGGATTTACACACAGATAACAAACTCTAACACGGTCAAAATTACCATCGCCGATAATGGCCCTGGTATTCAAGATTCATTGCGATCGCGTTTATTTGACCCATTTTTTACCACAAAACCTGTAGGCAAAGGTAGTGGCTTAGGATTGTCTATTAGCTATCAAATTATTGTGCAAAAACATCGAGGAAACATTACCTGCAACTCATCTGTTGGACAAGGAGCAGAATTCGCGATCGAAATTCCCATAGAACAATCTGAGTGTTAATGCAACAAGAATCCAGAATTCATAAGTCATGAGTCCGAGGGTCTCATAGGCAGTTTGACAATGAAATTTGTCCAGCCTTGAGAACTGTTAACTTCAATGGTACCTTGGAGATATTGGACTAACTTTTTAACCAATGATAAACCTAATCCTGTGTCACCATATTGTCGGCGATCGCTTTGCACAATCTGATAAACTCGATCAAAAATTTTAGGTTCTTCTTGTGTTTTCTTTTGAGCAATCCTGTAAAATGGCTCAAAGATTTGAGATTTTTCATCTATGGGAATTTCTACTCCAGAATTACTAATTGTAATTTTAAAGTATGGCTCTTGGAGATTATTTAAGACACTAGATTTTGCATCTTGATTTACAATACTTTTTCCGATATTAACCAACTCGGCATTTACTAGTATCTGTTCATTTATAGGACTGTATTTACAAGCATTGTTCAGTAACTCTGAGATAATTTCTGTCAGACTCGCCAAGTCTGAAACTAAAGGTGGTAAATCAGGGGAGACCCTAACTTCCAACATTTGTTGCTGTTGTTGAACACGCGCTTCAAAACCCTCAGCAACATGAGGTAGCCAACTTTGGAGTTGAATTGAAGTTAATTCCAATGGATAGGCGTCTGCATCAATCATTCGCATGTACAGCAAATCGTCTACTAAATCTAACTCTTGTTCGCACTGGTCACGCATGATGCTTAGATAACGACCTACAATCTCAGATGTCAAACTTGCCTCTGAATTGAAAATGCCCTGCTGGTCTAAAATATTTTCTAGTACATTGATTGCCATTTTAATATTTGACAATGGCGTTCGCATTTCATGGGAGGTGGTTACTAAAAAATCCTCTTTCAACTTGTTCAATCTTTCGAGTTCTGCCACTTGAATTTCTAGTTGTCTAGCACGTTCAGCAGCGAGGTTGCGTTCTTCAATTACCCGTCGTTGCGTGTCATCCCGAAAAACTAGTGCGGCTCCTGTAATTAAACCTTTGTTATCTCTCAGGGGAGTAGCGCTATCAGCTACTGGAATAGTTGTGCCGTCTTTGCCAACGAGTAAGACCTGAGTGCCAAGATAGATAATAGTTTGTTGTTCAAGGGCTGTGATAATTGGATTTTTTACTGGAAGTTGAGTTTGTTCGTCAACAAGTTTGAAAACTTCAGTTAACACTTTATCTTTAGCTTCATCCCATCGCCAACCTGTAATGGCTTCAGCTACTGAATTGATGTATTTAATATGTAATTCAGTATCTACTACAATTACGCCGTCACCCATTCCTTGAAGCACAGAACTCAAAAATTGCTCGCGATTGTAGCGATTGAGAGCTGTTTGAATGGCTACGTAAAGCTCTTGTTCCTTGATGGGTTTGAGAATATATCCAAAGGGGGATGTCAGTGTTGCTCGCTCTACAGTACTTTTATCTGAGTGGCCAGTGACGTAGATAACAGGAATTTGCAAATGAAGCCAAATTTGCTCTCCTGCCTGAATACCGTCAATTTCACCCCCTAATCTAATATCCATTAAAATCAGGTTGGGGCGCAGTTGGGTTGCTTTTTCAATAGCTAATTCTGCGGAATCGGCAATATCTAAAACAGTGTATCCCAGAGATTCTAAGCTTTCTTGTAAGTTGATGGCAAGAATATATTCATCTTCAACAACAAGCACTCCAACTGTCTGGTTTACATTACTGTTTGACGCTATACCAATCATATTTATTTTATGCCCTGGTGTTTGTAAAAGAAATTTTGAATTGTGTTCCCTGGTGACACTCAATTTCGAGTTTTCCTCTTAGCTGCTTGACTAAACCTTGGACAAGGGTTATGCCCAGCGTTTTAACTTTCTTGGTATCAAAATTTTTAGGTAAACCAATACCATTATCTCGAATAACGAGTATCAAAGTACACTCTAATTCTTGATAAAACTTAACTTCAATTTCTCCTTCCCGATTACCAACAAAAGCGTATTTCAAAGCATTGGAAACCAGTTCATTGATAATTAATCCACAAGGAATAGCGGTTTCGATATCGAGGCTAGCATTATCAACTTGAATCTTCAGTTTAATTTGACTGGAACTGACGTTATAGGAATCAAATAAGTGAGTTGTTAAATCTGGGATGTATTGGGCGAAATCAATATCAGCAAGGTCTTCAGAGCGATACAATTTTTCATGAACTAAGGCAATAGAGGCGATGCGGTTTTGGCTATCGCACAGAATTGCAGCCACCTGAGGATCTTGTGTACGTCTGCACTGCATTTGTAACAAACTGCTGACAATTCCTAAATTGTTCTTCACACGATGATGAATTTCTTTGAGTAATACTTCCTTTTCTTTGAGAGAAGCTTTGATTTTTTCCTCTGCTTGCTTATGCTCGGTAATATCTTGGTGGACAGCGACAAGGACGCTTCCATACTCAGGATGCTCCAAGACAGAAGTAGTGGCACTACACCAGAAAGGAGTGCCATCTTTCTTAACATTGTGAACTTCATAAGTAGCTTCACCGTGTTGGAAAACAGCAGTCATAATTGCCTGGCTAACATCTTCAGGTGTATTGTTTTCATCACCGTAGTTGACAATTGATACATGGTGACCGACTAATTCACCAGGATCATAGCCAAACATTTGCTCGAATTTCGGATTGGCGTAGACAATAATGGCGTCAGTAGCTCTAATTAAGCAAATTCCTTCAGCGATGTTTCGGGTAATTACTGCTTGCAGTTCTAGCATCTGTTGGGCGCGTTTACGATCGCTGATTTCCACAATTACAAAGCCAATCCCAATGGGTTGCTCAGCCTGAGAAGGAATCGGAAAGCAGGAAACTAACCACGCCCGCTTCACCCCAGGGTCTTTTGGAGTTTCGCCGCCGATTTCCAAATCCAGAATCGGTTCGCCTATTGTTAAAACATGTCTAAAGATCGGTTCGAGCTTTCGCGCCAAATCTGGGATAATCTCCCATACAGTCTTGCCAATATGCGCTGCTACGGGAATACCATTCATTTGTGCTAGTGCTTGATTTACCAATGTAAAATGCAACTGGCGATCGAGAATGGTTAAACCAACAGGTGCGCTACTGATAAAAGCATCTAATAACTGTTGCTGATGAGCCAGTTCTCGTTCCAGAATTTTACGTTCTGTAATGTCGATGGCCACCCTACCCACTAGCTTTTGTGCAGACAATCCCAAAATCGGAAACTTGTATACCAAAAATTCACCAGTCGTACCATCTGGTCGGGGAGCAGTTTCGATGACTTCAAGAACCTGATTTGTTCGTGTGGCTGTAGAAATGCGATCGAAATGCTGCTGAGCAATTTCAGCTGGGTAGAGGTCAAATATGGATTGCCCGATGGCCTGTTCGGGTTGTAATTTAAATGTACGTAAGTATGTTTGATTTAAATAAAGTACACGCCCGTCTGTATCGGTAATCCAAGCTAGTACCGGACTATTGTTCATAAATGCCTGGAATCGGGCTTCACTTTCTCGCAGGGCTGCTTCTGCTTGTTTAGTAGCGGTAACATCAATGATTACACCCAGCATTCGTACAGCTTTGCCTGCTTCGTTGTAAACGCCATGCCCTTTGCCAGTGAGCCAGTGAACGCTGCCATCGGGGTAAATTACTCGATATTCCGCTTCATAATTAATATGCTCTGCCAACGCACTGAATAAAGCCTGTTCAACTCGGCCAACATCCTCTGGATGCATAGAATTACGCCATAGCTGGTACTTAGCTGTTGGTGTTTCTGGTTTCAACCCTAGCAAACGAAAATGGTTGTCGTTCCAAATGACTTCGTTTGTTTGAATATTCCAGTCCCAAGTACCAATATGATTAAATTCCAAGGTGAGTCTGAGTTGTTCTTCACTTTTAGCTAAAGCTGCTTCGGCTTGCTTGCGTAAGCGTAGTTCGTCGTAGACATCGCTGATAT
Source organism: Nostoc sp. DedQUE12a (assembly GCA_034530795.1). Taxonomy (GTDB): domain Bacteria; phylum Cyanobacteriota; class Cyanobacteriia; order Cyanobacteriales; family Nostocaceae; genus Nostoc. The sequence continues at coordinate 3,953 of JAVRCH010000114.1, read as the reverse complement.
CCCGATGAGTACCAGTAATCCGCAAAGGGTTTCCTTGTGTATCTCGCATGACAACTTTGCCATAGTTGGCAACCCATTTCCATTCCCCCGATTTAGTTCGGAGTCGATAGTCAAATTTGTAGCGTACTGAACTGTCCTTCAGGTGGGCTGCCAAAATTTCCTCTACCCAAGCCCGATCCTCTGGATGAACCAATTGTTTCCAAGTACTCAAATTATGTGGAAGTTCATCGAAGGTGTATCCCAGCATTTCTAAATAGCGGGGGCTGTAATACACCTCTCCAGTATGAATATTCCAGTCCCATAAACCATCCCCAGAAGCTTCAAGTGCTAATTGTAATCGTTCCTCACTTTCTCGGAGGGCTATTTCGGCTTGTTTGCGGGCAGTGATATCCGTGACTCGTACTAGGTTCATGACATTGCCAGCAACTGTGATTTGCTTGGCTGCGATGTTTCCCCAAAAACAATCGCCCTGCTTGGTCACATATTCAATTTCTCGACTCCAAAACCCTTGGTGGTTAATTTCTTCGTTTATAGAGTCTATCTCTTGGGAGGTAAACTGTTGTTTTTGCAGAGTATGACCTGCAATATTAATCAGTTCAGCTTTGCTAGAGGCTGCAAATAAATTCACTGCTTGCTGATTACAGTCAGTGGTCAATGATGTTGCTAAATCCACCAGAAAAAGTGCGTCAGCGGATTCATTATAAACAGCTTCTAACAAGTCACGGTTACGGATGATTTCTAACTCAGTTTGTTTGCGTTCTGTAATATCTAGGATAGATCCTAACAGCTTAACTGCTTGCCCTTGAGCATTGTAAGCTATCTCTGCTCTACCTTCAACGTAGCGGACAGAGCCATCGGGGCGGACAATTCGGAACTCAATGATATTGAAAGGGTTTTGTTGGGCAATGGTTCGTTCAAAATTGGTCTGGAACAGCTCGCGATCCTCTGGGTGAATCATTTGGATAAATTCTGCCTGGGTGGGTTCGCTTTGAGTTAGATTAAGGCCAAAAATGCGAAAAGTTTCCTTTGACCAGGAACGCTTGTTGGTTTCTATGTCCCATTCCCAACTGCCTACATGGGCGATTTGTTGAGTGGTGGCTAGTTGGGCTTCACTGTGTCGGAGTTTATCCTCGGCAAGTTTGCGTAAGCGCAGCTCATCGTAGACATCGCTCATGTCCCCAAGTGAACCGACCAATCGCACTGGATTTCCTTGCTCATCCCAAACGGCTTTTGCACGCGATCGCACCCAACGGTAGCTGCCATCCTTGCACCGCAGACGATACTCGACGTTATAATCTCCAACTTGCCTTCTTAAATAAGCTTCTTGGGCAGCCATGACTCTGGCATAGTCATCAGGGTGAATGCGGGTAGCCCACTCATCATCGCCATCGCTTATTTCATTAGGTTGATATCCCAAAATTGCGAACCAACGATCCGACCGGAAGGTGCGATCGGTAGAGATGTCCCAATCCCAAATTGCCTCATTAGTACCTGCGATCGCTAATTGCCAACGTTCTTCACTTTGGCGTAAGGTTTCTTCAGCTGTTTGGCGTTCGCGCAGTGCGGCTTGCTTTTCCGTCACATCTTGAGCGCTACCATAAAGGCGGATTACCCGTCCATCGGCGTTGAATTCTGCATGTCCAATACCCTCGAAGTAGCGATTGGAACCACCTGGTTGGGGTACACGGAGAATTTCTTTATAGGACTCACCAGTGGCGATGGCTCGCTCAACACTTTGGTGCAATTTGTGGCGATCTTCGGGATGATACAATTGCAGATTTTCTTCATAAGTCGGCTCTAGAAGTGTGGGTTGCCGATTGAAGAGGTCGAAAAGTCCCTTCGACCAGGTAATTTTACCAGTAGCAAGTTCATACTCCCAATTGCCAAGGCGAGCAACTCGCTGGGATTCTTCTAGCAAAGCTTGACTCTTGCGTAGTGTTTCTTCAGTACGCTTGAGGTCGGTGACATCTACCACCAATCCATCCCAAGCCACACGTCCATCGTGTAACTGGCGTGGTGTGGAACGAAAATGCAACCATTTGAGTTGACCGCTGTTAGTTTGCATTCGTAGCTGAATATCAAACACAGACAAATCACGCATCGACTTTTCTACCGCTGCCTGTAGACGGAGAATATCCTCTGGAATAAACTGGCGATAAAGCAAAGATGAATCATTGAGTCCATCTTCTACCTTGACTTGTGTCAGTCTTTCAATTCCGCCACTCAGGTAAGAAAAGCGATCGCTACCATCCAGTTCCCGAATCACCCGATAAACTGCGCCATTGGGCAGATTATCTCCAATTAAATGCAACATAACTTGGCGCTCATGCAAAGCAAGTTCTGTTTGTTTGCGTTGAGTGATATCTCGCCCTTCTGGAATCAACAAAATTACTTCACCGCTTTCGTTTTGCAGCGGACGTAGGGAAAAATCGATGGTTGCTACTCGGTTATTTGCCCCAATCACATCAACTTCATAACGGATAAACTCGCCTTGAGCTGCACGGGCGATGGCTTGTTTTAATTGTTCTTGGGTTTGTGATGAAATCGTCCACCAGTGTGTTTCCCAAAAAGGACGATTGACAACATCTTCTAGCTTCAGTCCACCAAAACTCAGCGCAGTTTGGTTTGCTTCTAACAAAATGCCATCTGGCGTCAATAAACCTGTGAATTGGAAAGTGTTATTGAAGATAGCGCGGAATCGGCGATCGCTTTCCTCTAATGCAGCAGTGCGTTCCTGAACTTTAGCTTCTAACTGAGCGTTGAGGGTTTGGAGATTGTGGTAGAGTTCGGCTTGTTGAATGGCGATCGCTAGCTGCACCGTCAATTGTTTGAGCAATTCCACTTCAAATGTCTGCCATTCTCGCGGGGCAGAACATTGATGGACGATAAACAGTCCCCACAGTTCAAGTGCTGGAGTTCCTTTGTTTTTGAGCAAAATCGGCACAATTAAACTCGCCTTCACCTGGAACCGCTCTAATAATTGAATATGGCAGTTACTTAAACCCGCTTCGTAGATGTTCGTCGTTGTCCAGATTTTTCCATGAATATATTCTTCCCTCTGGCTTTGCTGCAAACAGGTATCTTCAATTTCCAGTTCTGAGACTGCTATCCATTCAGGTAAAATCGACTCTGCTACAACACCACCCCTCATCTGAGGTGTTAACTGATATATTAATGCCCGATCGGCCTTGAGTAACTGGCGGACTTCTTGAACACTGGTATTAAGAATGTCTTGCAGCTGCAAAGATTGGCGGATATGTAGAGCGATCGCTCCCACCAGACGTTGTTGTTCTTGCTGCTGTTCTATCTGCTCTATTAGCTGCATTTGCTTGATTGCCCCATGAATTGCTCGGCATAAACTGTCACGAGTTAGTTTTCCCTTGACCAGATAATCCTGCGCTCCATTCTTGATGGCTTGGACTGCGATGGTTTCGTTTCCCTGTGCTGCTAGCATAATTACTGAAATTTGGCAACCTTGGGTTTGCCTGTGTAGCTCAGTCAGAAATTCCAGTCCGTCTAAATCTGGCAGATGATAGTCCAACAAAATCACATCCGGTATTTTCCCTTGACAAGCTTGCAGTGCCTCTTCCCCAGACTCAAATTCGCAAATATTGTAGGTGTTGCGATCGTCCTGTTCCAACAAGCTTCGATATAAAGCTCTATCTTCGGCAGAATCTTCCACAAAGAATACAGTAGTTGAGTGAAACATAGGGAGTCGGTGGATGGCGAGGTGGGGAGTATGAGAGATGAGGGGGCAAAGGAAGCAAAAACACAAATATGGATTGAATTTGGTCTTAAGTGCAACTATCGACTTCTTGCAGAAGTCGGGGAAAGGGGAAAGGGAAAGGGGGAAAGGTTTGGTATTTTCCTTTCCCCTTTAACATGAGTCCCTTTTCCCACAAGAATGCAAAAAACACTTTTGCAAGAGGTCTTATCTGGATGAATCAGGTAGA
>JAVRCH010000113.1:0-119237 GCA_034530795.1 Nostoc sp. DedQUE12a | reverse complement strand
AGGCGCACTTTTATTACTTGGTTCTTCTATGGGAGGTGAGTTATCAATGAAGGCAGGAGTTAGGGGGCAGGAGGCAGGAGGAAAACTGACCCCTAACTCCTGCTAGTACCGTCAGGACAAGGTGAAACACCGCACCAAATTTTTAATTTGGTGGCTCTCCCTATTGAGGGGTCACCAATCCCCAACTGAGGTAAAAACCTCCAGCATAGCTGCCTTCTGCCTCCTGCCTCCTTTATTTAATCCTGGTGCAGTGGAAGTTGTCAAACTTGCAGAACTCACTGGACAATCAATAACTACTATCCTCGCCCAAGTTTTGCCAATTAATTTGTTAGCAAGTGTCACCGCACTTATAGTTTTCTGGATTTTACCATCTACTCTGGCAGGAATTACAGGTTCTGGAAGTGCCACCGCGATCGCTGTGATGAATGTTCTTGTACCAATAGCTGCAAAAATCAATCTCGAACCTGTGAAAGTTGGAACCTTGGTATCTGTGGCGGCGCAGCTGGACGCACCATGAGTCCAGTGGCGGCGGTTGTGATTATGAGTGCCACCATCAAGCCTAGTTAAATGCGTAGCCTTACCCCTATTAGCTGGGCTTGGCGTCTTACTTGTAGCAGCATTCTGCAATTGGATTTAAAAACATCAGCCTGATCAATTCTGAATTCTGAATTCTGAATTCTGAATTCTAAATTCCTACTCATGCATAAATTTTCTCAATCTGCTTGAGAAAAATTGTAGAGGTCTGCATGATGAGGCTAACAAAAGGCATAAATCGCTATGGATGAAGAGCTTCGAGAATTGATCGGACAAGCTTCAGAGTTGTCTCCAGATAGTCCACAACGAGCCAAGGCCATTTCTTTGCTCATAGTCAAGATACAACAACTACCGGGATTTTATCAATCTTCTCACCAAGATTACTTTGATGCCTTAGATCAAATTTGGGAGTGGCTTGGGAGAAATATTCAAGATTTTGAAGAACATCCACCATCGCTAACTGTCAGTTTGGTACGTTGGGTTAACGGAAATTTACATTGGAGAGTCAAAGATATTAGAAATAAGCGAAATCAAGGTATTAGTCTTGATGCACAACTCAATGAAGACAGTATGAGTATTAGCTTTAAGGAAGTAATATCTGAAACGGGGTTTGAACCTCCACGCTTAGACGGTCTGGAAGGCTACATTGAGAAAATTCAACAGCAGAATATCAGGTTTATAGCTCAAAAGCTGAAAGAATATATCGATGAAGACCCTGATTTTATCTTGCGAAAAGCACATTTAAGAAATAACCCTGGGTGTAATTTTCAAGTCATTATTCAGCGACTTTATTTAAAAGATAAACCAGAAACTAAGCGAGCGATCGCTCAAGATTTTGGAGTTTCCGAGCAAACCCTCTACGCACACTACAGAAGAAATTGGTCAAAAATTCAATCACATCTGCAACGAGTTGCTTTAAATTCTGGATTAGAGCAGGATTACTTATTATGAATGAGGCGAAAATGCACAAATCTACGGTTCCTTTATCAATAAAAGCACATCAGTTGGCTAAGAAATTTGCGGCTCAACAACTGACATCTGAAAAAGGAAAGCAAGTTTACCTCAATATCTTAAGTGTCTATGCTGTGCATCGCTATTTAAAATACCTTGGGATTCATACAAATTTAGAGCAAAGTGATTGCTGGCAATTATCTAATCAAGTTATATCTGATATCGCTGATTTAGTTTTACCAGACATCAATCAAAGATTAGTATGTTGTCCAATTTTACCAGGACAAACACACTTTGAGTTACCCCTGGAAGTAACAGAAAATTTGCTTGGTTATATTGGCGTACAGTTTAGTGATATGCTCAGGGAAGTTGAACTTATGGGTTTTTTACCTGTAAATCAAGTGAGTGAGGAACAAATGGTAAATATAGGGATTGATGAACTGCGATCGCTAGATATTCTTATTGAACATATTTATGCTGCTAAAGCTGCACAGCAGGCAGAAGATATAACACAGCAACCAGGTTTATTGAATAATTTAAAAAATATCAATATTGCTGAAATATTTCAGCAAACCCTCAAAGATATTTCCTCAGAACCCGCGCCATCCTATGCAACTCGCAGTCTTTCTATAAGTACCCTAGTTACAGCGATTAACTTAGGTTCACAAAATATTCTGCTGATTGCTGAAATCACACCTAAAGACCTGCAACGCCAACGTGTTTCCTTGCGTTTAGAAGCAATTGACAGCGAAGAATTACCAGCCTTACAACTTTCAATCATTGATGAATATGAACATATATTTCCTCACAAAATAGACTTAGAAACCCCTACTCATATTCAACTCCAACCCTTCATTGCAGGTATTGGAGAAGCTTTTCAGGTCAAAATAGTGAGTCAAGAAATTAGTATTGTAGAAAATTTTGTTATTTATTGATAATCAGATTCTCAAAATTAATTTCAAAGTTTATGCAGGTTGCTGTTCTTACCATAGATGTTCAATCTAATCAAGAATTAACAGTTTATTGACCGTTGATTTATTCCCTCGCTGGTTTTGTTTCTGGCAGTTTTAAAAACTCTTCTAAAGTTATGGGTTTAGTTGGTGATTTTACCATATACTTTTACCTCCAAAGTTGGAATTTAATAAATTATCCTAAATAAGCTTTTTTCACTCGTTCATCACTAATTAATTCTGATGCTGCACCTGTTAAAGTGATAGAGCCAGCTTCTAAAACATAACCTCTATCTGCAATTTGTAGTGCCAGATTAGCGTTTTGTTCAACTAATAAAATAGTCACACCGGTAGCCCGCAGATTTTCAATAATTGAGAAAATTTCCCGGACGATCGCCGGTGCTAAACCTAAGCTAGGTTCGTCTAAAAGTAATAGCTTTGGCCTACTCATTAAAGCACGAGCGATCGCTAACATTTGTTGCTCACCACCGCTCAAGGTTCCTGCTAGTTGATTGCGTCTTTGTGACAAACGTGGAAATAGCTCAAATTGACGCCCAATATCTTCTTTAATCTCCGCTTGATTTGAGCGAATATAAGCACCTAAAAATAAATTATCAAATACTGTTTGCCGTGCTAATACTCTCCGCCCTTCTGGACAATGAGCAATACCAAGTTGCACAACTTCATGAGCTTGGCGGCGAGTAATATTTCGCCCATCATAGATAATTGCGCCACTTTTAGGATTAACTATTTTAGATATAGCCCTGAGTGTAGTAGTTTTTCCAGCACCATTAGCGCCAATTAAAGTAACTACCTCACCTTTTTTTATAATTAAATTAATTTTCTTCAGAGCTTGAATCCCGCCATAATTTACATCAAGTTCTTGAATTTCTAAAATTGTATAATTTGGTATATTATCGGCATTCATCGGCGTTTTATATCCATAAATATCTTGATTTAAAACCTAACATACATCAATCATAGGTTTCCTCAAACAGTACGTAGGCGCATCCCGTCGTAGATATTGCATTAAGTAAAAAACTAACGCCAGAATACTCCAATCTTTGTGGTATACCTTTAATTACGAATAAGTATATTAACTATACTGTGGCAAAAGCAGCAGATATTGGTAGCAAGCGATTAATTAATTTAGCTCCCGATGCATGGGTACAGTGGGTAACACAGCGTCCTGAAGTCGTGGCAAAAGAAATTCTTGGTTCGGAGTTTCAATGGGTTAGCCGGGAAACTGATGTTTTGGTGAAAGCATACAGCCCTACTCACGGAGATTTTCTGGTACTCAATGAACTACAGTTGCGTTATACAGCACATATGCCTCTAAGGATGAGAGCCTATGCTGCCTTGGCACAAGAACGCTACCGATTACCAACTTACCCAGTACTCGTTAACATTTTACCGCCCCCATCCACCTTAACTATTGTCAGTAGTTACGAGGAGGAATTTTTAGGGTTACGTGCCATTCAAGATTATCGCGTAATTAATTTGTGGGAAGTCGATGCTGAAATAGTATTTCAGCAAACGCTACCGTCATTGTTACCGTTTGTACCAATCCTGCGAGGAGGCTCAGAACCATCAGTAGTGCAACGCGCATTACAAATATTGCGAGCAGATGCACAATTGAACCAATTAGAATCTTTGCTGGCGTTTTTTGCTAGCTTTGTGTTAGACATCCCTTTAGTACAACAAATCATGAGGTGGGATATGGCAGTATTGCGAGAATCGCCTTGGTATCAACAAATTTTAACTGAAGGACTTCAACAAGGACTTCAGCAAGGACTTCAACAAGGACTTCAGCAAGGTGTAAAACGGCAGTTAATCCGAGTATTACGACAACGCTTCGGCGAAATTCCCGGTGAGGTAGAAGTAAGGCTTGAGGGCGAGAGTGTAGAAAAATTAGAAAGTTTAATGGATAGCGCGATCGCTGTAAATTCTTTAGAAGAATTTATCACAATTTTGTCTGCTTAAATTTCACAGTTACTAAATTATTCATTTCCCAAATAAGCTTCAATCACAGCCGGATCGTTTCTAACTACAGCTGGTTCGCCCAAAGCAATCAATTGTCCAAAATCTAAAACAGCAATGCGATCGCACAAACCCATTACTAATGGTACGTGATGTTCAATCAACACAATTGTTAAATTAAACTGTTCTCGCAGACTGCGGATAAATTCACTCAGTTGCTGCTTTTCATAGGGGTTCATTCCCGCAGCAGGTTCATCGAGAAGTAAAATTTGCGGTTCTAGGGCTAAAGCGCGGGCAATTTCTAAGCGGCGTTGGTCACCATAGGCGAAGTTTTTTGCTTTTTCTTCGGTGCGATCGCTCAAGCCCACCATCTCCAATAATTGTAAAGCTTTTCGCTTGCTTTTTTTCTCTTGCCGACGCGCTTGTGGTAATCCTAAAACTCCTGTTAATACATTACTTTTATTATCCAAATGTCGAGCAATTACTATATTTTCTAATGCTGATAATTCACCAAATAAGCGAATATTTTGAAAAGTCCGAGCGATACCTAAACCTGCAATTTGATGCGGACGGAGTTGGGAAATATTAGCACCTTGATAGCGTAATTCTCCACTAGAAAGGGGAATAAAAGCTGTAATCAAATTAAACAGTGTTGTTTTCCCAGCACCGTTAGGGCCAATCAATCCAAAAATCTCATGTTGATTGACTGTAAAAGATACATTATTCACCGCCACTAAACCCCCAAAGCGGCGAGTCAGTGATTTGGCTTCTAAAATAATGTTGTTTGTCATTTGTTTATTAACTTGTCTGCCTTGATATCTGATAAATTAACTTGCTCAACTGTTTTTTACATTTTTTCAAAGTATCTGGAGTGACAAATCCTTGGGGAAAAAATATAGTGCCTAAAACTATTAAACAACCATAAATAATTAATCTACCATCGCGTAAAAATTGGGCTAACCAAATGGGTAATCCCTCTATATCAGCTATTCTTCGCAAAATAATTTCTAATAAAACTTTCAAGACAATGGCACCTACTACCGAACCTAAAAAAGTTCTCGAACCACCAATTAAGACAATAGTTAAATAGGTAATACTGGCATCAAAAGTACCTTGTCGAGCATTCCAAGTATTGAGAAAATGAGCGCTAATTACACCGACAATGCCGGCAAGAATGGCTCCAAGGGTAAAGGCTAAAACTTTGTAGTAAGTGGGGTTAATTCCCATTGCACTCGCAGCTAATTCATCTTCGCGAATCGCGATGAATGCCCTACCTGTGCGAATGCGTTCTAAACGGTAAAATAACACCATACTAATTAATAGTAATGGCAGAGCAATCTTTAAATATTCAAGTTGGCTTTGAAATGGTTGAGGAATACCAAAAATCCCTACAGCACCGCCTGTAATATCTAGATTTAAGGATACAACTCGCAATACTTCTACAAAAGCAATGGTGGCGATCGCTAAATAAATTCCCCGCAATCGCAATGCCGGAATTCCCACTACTACAGCTAATATACCAGAAACTAAACCAGCAATTAACATTTCCAATAAAAGTAATGGAATCGGAAATAAATTATTAGTAAATGGGAAAACTTTTAAAAGTAATTGAATAGGCCATAAAGTATTAGTAGATATGAAAACTTGTGTAGATAAAATCGCTGCAATATATCCACCTAAAGCATAAAATCCCGGACTAGCTAAGGACAATTGTCCAGCCATCAATGGCAAATAAAGCGATAGCCCTAATAAAGCCTCCAATACCATGTAGACTATTGGTGATTCATAAGTAGAAAAAAATTCAGACATTGTAAAATATTTTAATTAAGCTATCACTTTTATCAATTCTTAAGCTGTTAATATTTGCTCTGCTGTCAACGCCAGTTCAGGAAAAGTTCGTGACACGATTCGTTCGGAACCTCTAAAGTGTGTGCGTTGGTATTTTCCCTCAGCATCTAGAAGAAAAACAAACACAGTGGGAACTTTAGGATTTCCTAAATACTCTCTTGAGCCAATTGCCAAATAATCTACAATCCAATATTCTGTAATTCCTAAGCGTTGATATTCATCTAATTTATCAATGTAGTCATCTTCCCAATTTGTTGATGTTACTTCTATAGCTAACTGAATGGGTTCTTCAAGTGCAGAATAAGCAGAACGATTTGAGCGCCATACATCTTTATCTATCACGCTAACATCAGGCTTGCGCCCTTGTTCTATTCCATTAGCAGTGATAGTTCTCAAAACTGCTGTGATTTTTACTACGTAATTCAGATTTAAACGTTTAATTTCATCTTTGAAAGAGTCAGCTGCAAAATCAGCGACATCATCATGATTTCTAGTTGCACGCACTTCTACAATTTCCCCATCGACAAGTTCATAAAAACCTTCCTCTGGACACTGTTCCAAAAAATCATCGAAAGTTAACTTTTGTTTGCTATATGTTTTCATCGCGCTACGTTCCTTTAAACTTTCTGAATAAACCGACGACCTAGCAAACCTTGGGGTCTAACTAACAACATGATAAATAATATTCCGTAGGCTACAGCGTCTTTGTAACCGGAATATTCTGTCGGCACGAAAGCTTCAACTAATCCAATGAGTAGTCCTCCTAAAACTGCGCCAGGAATACTACCTAAACCACCTAAAACAATTACTGCTAAACCTCTCAAACCAAAGGCAATACCGAAATAAGGGCCGGCTATACTAACACTAGAAGCGACTAAAGTTCCTGCTAATCCTGCTAAGAAACTGCTGATAAAGAATGTTAAGACGATAAAGCGATCGCTATTTATTCCTAACAAACTTGCAGTGGTTGGATCTTCGGCGATCGCCTGCATTGCTTTACCATATTTTGTGCGATTGATAAAATAGCTGAGAATTGCCACAATCGCTACTGATACAGCAAAAATTACTATCTGAACCGTGCGAATGGGAATTTCCTGATCTTGGGTACCAAAGTTAATAGAAGGTGGTAAATTACCATAAGTATTTGCTGGGTAAGTGTAACTTTCTGCGCCTACTAAATACTGAATTAAGTTTACAATTACCACTGCTACTCCCAAACTGGAAACAACAGTTAGCAAAGGATCTGAACCTTGACGACGCAGAGGTTGAAAAGCAACTCGTTCCATCATTACCCCAACCAATCCCGCCAAGCTACTTCCTAAAATCAAAGCTATAGCAAATGGTAATTTTATCGGCAAGGCTGCATTAGCTAATAAGCCATTAAATCCAAAGTTACCACCCATGAGTGCATAGGTGAAATATGCACCCAAGGTGAAAATCGCCCCATGAGCTAAATTAATAATGCCCAAAATAGAATAAACCAAGGTATATCCCAAGGCAAAAATTGCATAGACGCTGCCAATGGATAAGCCGTTTAATAATTGCTGCAAAAATAAGCTGATATTCATGTAGCAACTATTTCAAAAAACTAAATTTACCTTGACTTCCATCTTTTTCCATTTTGATTTGGGCGACATAGAAATCTTTTTGCACAACTTCACCCACCGGAGTAAATCCAATTTCACCCAGCGGTGTATTGTATTTTCCAGCAAGTATTTCTTTATTTAATTGCGTCCGTAATTCTGGTAGTTGTAATTTATTAACTTTGCTTTTGTTATCTAAAGCTTTTAGTGCTTCGACATAAACTTGTACGGCTGCAAAAGCTTGGGCGCTAAATTGAGGTGGTTCTTTCTTGTATTCCTCTGTATAGGCTTTGCGAAATGCCGCGTTAATTTCCCCTGGATGTTCTGGACTATAGGCTTGAGCAATTAATACGCCATCACAAAGTGCTTTACAAACTGCCAAGATATTCGATGTATTTAGACCATTACCACCAACAATTAAGCCTTTATAGCCCAGTTCTCGCAATTGTCTTATCAAATTACCACCATCAGCAGCTAAGCCAGAAATAATCACCAAATCTGGTTTAAGGTTAATTGCATTGGTAGCTTGGCTTTGAAAATCTGTATCGCTAGTTTGGAATTTTTGGACTGTTAATAATTCCAGTCCTTGATCCTTAACTGTTTGCTGGAAAATTTCCGTTTCTGACTTGCTAAATGCATCATTTTGAGCATAGAAAACTGCGACTTTTTTAATTTGGGGGTTTTGCTTGAGTGCAGCTTTCACGGAATTAGGAGCAACAACCGAAACTGGTGCAGAAACACGAGCTACATAATCACCAATTTCTGGAATATTTTTCGCAGTATTTGATGGGCCAATAATTGGTACTTTTGCACGTTCAGCAACGGGGTCAGCACTAAAGGCTTGCTGTGATAAAGTTGGCCCCACAATGCCAATAACTTTATCTTTATTAATTAAACTTTGAACAGCGTTAATTGCTCCTGCTTCGTCACCGCTAGTATCTTGAAACACTAATTTAATTGGAGTGCCGTTGACACCACCTTTAGCATTAAAATACTTCTCGGCAATTTTGACTCCAGCCACTTGTTCTTGACCCAATAATGCCACATTGCTAGTTTGAGCAACCGCAATGCCGATGGGAATCGCACCTGATAATGTACCTGTATTTGCTGTGGCGTTAGTTGCAGTGTTATTCGTAGTACTATTTGGAGAATTTATCCCAGTGTTAGTGTCACCACCGCAGCCCGTCAGTAGCAAAGCACAACTTGATAATAATGCTGTTATCCCAAAGAAAGTTTTTTTCATGTCAAATAATCATGCAGTTATTACATAGTTTGCAATAGTTAATAATTGTGCAAACTAAATTAGGCAGATTTATACTTCTGCAAGAGTTTTATTAAATCATTTTTATTTGACCATGCAAAGAGAAATATTCCAAGCGTGTGTCAACACAAATTATTACAATTAATCATGATTTTACCATTCACAGTCGGATTAAATCAAACTCTTGTGGGATGGGCTTTCCGGCCCGCCCCAGTTATCCAACTTAAATTTAGAACAGCTTACTTCAGCTTGTGTGTGATTTCATTAATGTTTACAGAGTCAAGGTTTCCGGATCGGCTAATAAAAGTAGGATTATTCAAGATATAACGCTTCCATCAGCGTTGAGGCTCTGCGAGTAGGCGAAATAACACTCCAGCCCTGCTTTTTGCATCCAAACTGGCGATCTTGCCACTATATTGCTAACTAGCTCAAAGCTGACTCCAATACCTACAGAAATCGGCACACCTAGATGCAAATAATTGGTAGCTATCCATTTTTCTTGTTTAGGTACTCCCAAACCTACAAATAAAAGATCGGGAGTCGCTGCTAGAATTTTTGAGTTGATTAAAGTTAATTCTGTTGGCTGAGATTCAAATCCGTAGGGAGGACAGTGAGTACCCACAATCTGCAAGCCTGGATATCTGGTAACAAGAACTTCTTGAGCTTTGTCCGTAGAATCGGCCGACCTCCTAATAAAAAGACCTTCAATCCTTTTTCAGCAGTAACGGCGCATAATTTCTCAAACAAATCTAGTTTTTAAGAATTTGGCCCCCCACAGCAGCGACGCTCCGTCTGGCACTACTAAAAAAGCTTTGCGATAAATTTATTGAAAATCGACATCTTCCTGCAATGCCAAAATATGCATAGCATTAGGAGTAACAACATATTCTGGGTTACCCTGAGAATCTGCATATTTGACAATTTTTTCTACAACTTCATCAAAATTATATTTATCAATCTCGACTCCACAAATATTGATTCTCATCAATACGTCAATCTTAATTAAATTTTGATAATGAATGATAGATATCAGCTAACTTAATCGAATAATTTTTAACATCAAATGGTTCAACACTTTTCCTGGCATTACTCCCAAGAGAGAGCCGTAAAGCTCGATCCTCAATCAACAATTTCATTGCTTCTGATAATTGTTGAATGTTTCCTGGGGTAACTAGCAGCCCGTTTTTATTTGAAATCACTAATTCAGGAATGCCTCCTACGGGGGTTGAAATCACAGGTAAACTCCAACCCATAGCTTCCAGAATTGCCATAGGCAGACCTTCATTGTAAGAAGGCAAAATAAACACATCTGCTTTTAACAAGACTTCATCCCGTTTTTCGGAATCAATCCAGCCCAAAAAAGTTACACGTTCTGTCAGGTTGAGACTAGCAGCTAATTGTTGTGCTTTTTCGATTTCACCATCTCCCGCTATAATTAACTGGGCAGATTTCTTTTGATTGTCTGGCAGGTCAGCATATGCCTGAATTAAATCAAATGCTCCTTTACGTTCACCAACTCGACCACAAAACACCAAAATGATTTGATTGCGATTTTGGCGGTCAGGAATCTGTGAAGGTAATTCAGAGGGGTTAGGCAAAACAATAACTTGGTTCGGGTTTAAACCTAGATTCAAGATATAGTAATCATACCAATTTTTTGAAAGAGCAATAAACTTTTGGCAGCGGTGAAATATTTGTCTTAAAATTTGTTGTGCTAGTCGGGGTAGCTTAGCATAGGTTACTTGAAATTCCGCACCATGAGCGTGCATCAAAACGGGCTTATCAAATATGAAGGCAACAACACAAAAAATAGCTTTGCGGACAACACTACCACCATCTGAAATGTGAATGTGTACAACGTCTATTTTTTCAGTTAATATTACCCACAATAATCTAACTAAAGCTTTTGCAAAAACCATGATTCTGTAGGTAATTGACCCTTCATCATGAGTGGTTATATGCTGAATTTTCATGTCAGGAGAAATATGCTTAATTATCAGTTTTTCAACTGATGCTATTCCTCCATTTTGCTCTAAACTCGCCCCTAGCATTAAGATGTGGACTTGCTTCATTCACGTTAACCTATGTTATTTTTGAGTAATAATTCCGGCGGACTAAAAGTAAAAGAATTCAAAATGGAGCTTGTCGGGAATCACTAATAATCCTTTGAATAACCTGTTAAAACAAGTCAATCATAGAACCTCAGCGATCGCGTAGGCTTATAGTACTCTCAATACTCGGATTTATCATCACAATTCTCAATTGTATAGCAATTTTATTTGAGTTGTGAAATTAGTCGTGGAGGCAGGCAATAGGCAAGCTAGCAATAGGCAACAGATTTTTTCACGAATGATTTAGGATTGCTATATGTGCATGTTAATAAGTCATATATATTAAAAGTGATTTTCATTATTACCATTTAATTCCCTGGGTTCATAGTGACGACAACCATTACAGGGGCCGTTGGGATTAATAGCACAGCGGATGTAGCCAGATCGAGCATTAAATTTGCAGCTAATGTCGCCAATCAGGTAACCCACCCCTTCTAAATAATAGCGATCGCCTTCAGGCGATGTAAAGTTTTCCCCTTGCCGCATCCTGGGAAAATTCATGGCTGCTTGCCTCATCCGTAAACGCGCTCGCGATCGCGTTTTGCGGATCACCCACAGGGAAAACAGGGACGGTAAAAAACCAACGGCAATCACTAAAAGTGTCTTTAACACCTTCTTTTTACCCCTTTTGAGCGCTGATTGATCGTCCGTGATGTTGCACCTGGTTGTACACAAGTGCAAATCTGAGGGCAGATGTGCCTTTTATTACCATAATTGGTAGCAATTAGCAATTGTCTGGTGGTATTTAGGTAATGAAAGAGAATATCTTTCTTCTACCACTTCAATCAGCATAACTGTTACAACCTCAGAGGTGGATTCCCTTTAAATGGCGATCGCTTTAAGATTTGTTGATTAATGTTTTTTGAAGAATCGTTTTATATCAGCCTCAGCCTTGTTTTTTTTGTGTCGCTGGGACGCTAATCTTTTTTTGGTTTGCTGACGTAGTTGCTGTGCTAATAGTGCTGCTTCCCTTTCTGCTCGGAATAAATCAACTCTTCTTGTTGTCAAAATAAAAGACTGGTCTGATTTTTTTCTTACCCAAGGCACGCTAACTGCCAAATACTGACAAATATTTTTACATTGGTTCGGCTTGATGAGCGGGTAATGTTTTTGAGTATTAAGTGTGTTAGCGATCGCTTTCAACTCAAGTATCGCTGCTTCTAGCTCCCCTGCCATCCGGTTGATGCGTTCAACTTGCGCGACTAAGCGCTCCTGGTCAGTGATGATTTTTTCCTCTTGCGGTTGTAGTGGCACTATGGCAGTAGTCACAGGTGTCGGCTGCAACAGTGAAATTTTGGCTGGAATAGGCTTTTTGTAGCTGTCTTGGATTTTTTTCATACTACCTCAAGCAAGGCTAGCTGACTTGTAAGGCATTTTAGCAGTAATTTAGTACATTTGTACTGTAAAATTTTGTATATCAGGTTTAGGGGCTTGTATAGCAGACAACAGGCAATAGACTTAAAAGCTTCTAGCTTGAAAATCAATCAAAAAACCTCCCCCTGATTTTACTAAGGAAAACCGTCCTCAATACTTGTCGGGTTTTGGGGAAAAGGGGAAGGGGAAAGGGGAAAGAAAAAACCTTTACCCTTTTCCCCAAACCAAATTCCGAGTTCAAAATGCAAAACCGAGCAGTATTGAAACCGTCCTTCTCTGACTTGGAGAGAAACTTGAACTAAAGTTCAAGGCAGGGAGAGGTTCATTGGAATCTGACGTTAGGTTAATGGTGGTCAAAATATAAGGGTGTAGGAGTTTTGCTCACCTACACCCTTATATTGCTTGTCCAAACCCTTAATTTTTCGTATTACCGATTTTAAATTAATTAAGCATCTGGATTTCGGTAATCAGCATCTAACCAACAGCGTGGTAAATCTTCACCAGAAGGAAAAACAAGATTTTCTTTTTTAAAAGAATCAGGTTCCTGTTCTTCTTGACCTTCTTGATCTTTTGCGCGAACAACATCAGTATTAGGGTCGAGTAATTCTTCAATTTCTAGAATTTTTACCAACTCACCGGTATCTTTCAGTTGTAAAAGCATATAACTAACCTCAATAAGTTTGCATGAAAATTTACAGCGAGTCTCAATCAAAACCCGCCAAAAATACAGAATTTATTCTGAATTCTATTCTTGTAAAATACGATTAAATTTCGCGTTGATATTTTTCCAAAATATCTACTAAATTTACCTGGCATTGTAGTGGCAGCAAATCTATCAAAGGTAGTTCGCGTTTGCCGCCGCCAATTTTTACTGGAATGGATTCCAACACTTGTGTCACTCGGTCTTCATTAACAGAGTTGGAAGTAATTAAAGGATATAGTTTTTCAGCAACAATTGTATGCAGTTTGGCATTAGATAAATAAAGATGCCATTTAGCAACGTCTATATAAACATTTTCACCAATTTCGGCTGCTAGGGCTTCTAGTAATTCTGTGGTGTTAGTCTTAGCCATAAAAATAACCCTATATTGAGAAAGAGCGCAAAATCTCAGGCTTATTTACATTATTGATCGATTAACCAGGCTGATTCTACTGCCACAAGTTACAATCGCCCTAGCATCAGCAGTCCATCTTCAGGTGGATTTGGGTGGAGTTTCGGTGTAGTTGGCGATCGCAGCAATATAAATTAGATGTACCAACAATATTACTAGCCAACTTACAGTCAACCAAGGCAGCCACTCCCAACTAGCGCCTTTCAAGTTGTGGAAGAACCACAATCCAGAATTAATAGTAGCAGCGATTGCCACATGCACCGCAAAATTCATCCGGTCATCGATTTTGCGGTACTCTGGGTCATTGCGATCGGGTTTACGAGGCCAACGAGGAGGCATAAATATTTGTTACAGATTTAAATACACCCTACTCATTCTAAGGGTTTTGGGAGTGCGATCGCTAATAGAGGGAGTGTGGGGAGTGTGGGGAGTGTGGGGAGAGAGGGGGGAAAGATTTCTTTCCCATCCTCCCACACCTCCCACACCTCCCACACCTCCTACACCTCCCACACCTCCCACACCTCCCACACCTCCCACACCTCCCACACCTCCCACACTCCCCACACCTCCCACACCTCCCACACCTCCCACACCTCCCACACTCCCTGCTTGCCCCATACATGATTCATCAACCTTGTGGATGACCTTTGAACGTTTTGAAGTTACAAACGATTCATCTGTTTGATAGAGGGAGTAAATATATCCACTTGTGAAGATGGGGGATAACCATTAGAGGTGGACAAAAATGGCTAAGGCTAACCCAGTTGAAATCCAAAAACACTTGAAGGGTGTTGACTACCCTGCTAAAAAGCAAGATTTGATTCAACACGCTAAAAAACAAGGAGCAGATAAGGAGATTATCTCTTTGTTAGAGAAAGTGCCAGAAGACAAAGAGTTTGAAAGCCCAACGGCTCTTAATAAAGCTTTAGGTGAGATAGTGTAGGTTATTGCCCTGGCGGGGAATAATCTCCTGATTTCCCGCCACTTTTACTGATTAAGCGAATTGATTCAATTTGAATCGATTTTTCTAAGCCTTTGGCCATATCGTATAAAGTTAAAGCCGCAACAGAAACGGCAGTTAAAGCTTCCATCTCTACACCAGTTTCAGCTTTGGTTTTGACTGTGGCTTGAATTTCATAACCAGGTAGTTGGAAATCGGGTATGACCTCGATCGCAATTTTCTGCAATGGTAACGGATGACATAAGGGAATTAAAGCCGCTGTTTGCTTAGCTGCCATAATCCCAGCCAACCTTACAGTTCCTAACACATCGCCTTTTGGAACGTTTCCAGCTTGAATTGCAGCAAAGGTCGTCGGCAACATCCGCACCTTGGCGGCGGCTACCGCTTGGCGCACAGTAGGTGCTTTTTCAGACACATCCACCATCTGTGCTTGTCCTCGATCGTCTAGATGGGTTAAGTTGCCAAAATTAGATGGAAAATTATCTTGCGTCATTTAGTAAGAACGTGTTAATATAGATTCTTGTCAAGGGCGTGTAGCTCAGTGGACTAGAGCACGTGGCTACGGACCACGGTGTCGGGGGTTCGAATCCCTCCTCGCCCGTTTTTTGAAGTTGGGAGTGAGCAATTACAACTCCTAACTGCTAACTTCTAAGTTATTCATAGCGTAGGTATCTGGGGCGCGACCCAATGCAAAACGCAATGAGTTAGCTAGGTTTTTGCTAGACTTGGTGAAGAAAATCACAAGTGCGAGACAAGTGATGCCAGCACTATAACCGAACATATTGCGATAGCCCACCTGTTCGGCGATGGAACCCAAAACAGGAGCAGCGATCGCAATTCCCAAGTCGAACCCAGTGACGCAGATAGCAAAAATTCGCCCTCGTTCTTGTGGTAGCGATCGGTCTGCCATCATTGTCACAATCATCGATATAACTGTACCACCACCAGCGCCTTCAAAAATCGCCGCTAGTAAAAAACTACTTACACTGTCAGCCTGCCACAGCAGTATCGACGCTAAAGTATAAGAAATTATACCAAAACTGATAAACAAACCACGACCCAGGCGATCGCTTGCCTTACCAGCAAATACCCTGATACTAAAACTAGAAATTGCGGCAACTGTAAAAAATAACCCGCCATTAAAATCTATCTGAATTGATTTAATAAACAGAGATACAAAGGTGTGTACAGCACCGGCAGACAAACCAACCAGCAACATAACTAAAGTCGGAACTCTCACCCGTGGGCTATTGAGAATTTGCCAAAATTTTTGATCGTTGTCCTGAGTTTCTTCGTGTGTTTGTATTGGAGGATTGGTGACTTGTGCAATTGCCAACAGAGTGACAAAACCCAACTCAGCAGCAACCAAAAACAACACCCCGTAACCAGTTGTAGCCTCTAAATATCCTCCCAAAGCAGGGCCAATTGCTAAACCAACGGGAGCTGCTAAACTCATGTAACCAATGATTTCGCCACGTTTTTCAGGTGGAGCCAAATCTGCGATTAACGCACTGTAGCCAGTGGTAAAAGCGGCAACACTAACGCCATGAAAAATCCGCACCAAAATTAACAGCCCAATAGATTGGGTTGCCAAGTAACCAAAAGGTGCGATCGCAGCTACTATGGTACCAATCAACAACACAAATTTTCGACCGCGTTCATCAGCTAATCGTCCCAGCATCGGGCGAGTTAGCAATAAGCCGACGGCGAAACTACCCGTTACAATCCCTATTTGTTGCTTAGTTGCGCCTACATACTCAAGATAAAGCGGTAGAGTTGGTAAGAGCGAAGCCACGCTCGACCAGAATAATAAACCTGCCGTGAATAAAATCAGCAGGTTATACCGCAGTTCGGTGTCAAACGTATTAAATATTTTCAAGGTAGATGCAATTTAATTAGTTTTTTGTCATCAGTCATCAGTCATTAGTCATTAGCCGAGAGTGAATAACCAATGCCCAACGCCCCATGCCCAATGCTCAATCTTCACTATTGTTACCTTAGTTAACCTTTTTTGCTACCACCTCTCGCACGCGATAGATAGGCCGTCCTTGGGATTCATGATATGTACGCATGAGTAATTCTGCTAAAAGGCCGAAGCAAAACAACTGTACTCCAGTTACAAGCAACAGAACTGCCAAAATCAGCAAAGGGCGATTGCCAATCATTTCACCTAAAGCTAATTTAATGAAAGTCAAATAAATTCCGATTAGCGTCCCCGAAACCATTGAAATCAAGCCCAACAGCCCAAAAACATGCATCGGGCGGGTAAGGAATTTTTTCATAAACAAAATGGTTAACAAATCCATCAACACCCGGAATGTCCGCCAAATCCCATACTTACTGCGGCCAAAGCGGCGGGCGTGATGACGCACGGGCATTTCAGTAATTCTTGCCCCTTCGATGTAGGCTAAAGCAGGTAAAAACCGATGTAATTCACCGTAGAGGTTCATATCTGCCAATAGTTCTGCACGATAGGCTTTGAGCGAACAACCATAATCGTGAATATTGACGCTAGTGGTATAGCGAATTAGCCAATTGGCAATTTTGGAAGGAAGTAAGCGACTTACAGCACCATCTTGGCGTTTTTGTCGCCAACCACTTACCAAATCGTAACCTTCATCGAGCTTAGCCAATAACATCGGAATATCAGCCGGGTCATTTTGCAAATCAGCATCTAAAGAAACGATCGCTTTACCTAGTGCATAATGAAATCCAGCAGCCATAGCAGCAGTTTGTCCGTAATTGCGACGCAAAATCACCGCCTTTAAATCAGAACGTTTTTGCGCTGCTTGCTTGAGAAATTTCCCGGAACCATCCGTAGAACCATCATCGACACAAATGATTTCATAACTTATCTGACTCGAAGATAACGTAGATGCGATCGCTTCTAATAAAAGTGGCAAACTTTCCACTTCATTATGTATCGGCACCACCACCGAAACATCTGGGACAATTGTCGAAATCGCCCCATTCACCCCTTCATAAACCAACCCACTCCCCATATTCCTCTGCGTCCTCAGCGTCTGTGTGGTTCGTAACTCTTAAAAACTCTACCAGCACCGCGCAGCTGCTGATAGTACGACTGACTAACAGCATCCCCCTGTTCCGAAAGAACATCAATGCCAATCCCATTACGCCCCTGTTCCTTCCCAGAACTATGGATATAATAACCATCCGCCAAATAAAGTCCCACATGGGTTGCTTTTTGGCTAGTCCCAAAAAATACTAAATCCCCAGCTGCTAATTCTGCAATGGTAATTGGTTGAGTAAATCCTTCCTGTTGATAAGCATCTCTCGGTAACCAAATACCCACCGAAGCAAACGCTGCTTGCATTAACCCAGAACAATCATAATTTGGCCCTACCGTACCACCCCAGAGGTAATAATTTGGTTGTTGCATCGCTTTTTGGGTAAATGCGATAACCTCTGCTAGCAGTTTTTTAATTTCAGATTCAGAAAATGTTGCAGCCTGATAAAGTACAGTAGCAGGTTGTAATAAACCCAAATCTGAAAAGGATACCCATCCGGGATAGTCATCTTCACGCAAATACACCTCAATCGCCGAATCCTGATGATTTGATGTTACCCATAAATGTCGCCCAGATGCGGCTTGAGTTGCTAGGCGCGTACACTCAGGAGAATCGTATAAGTTCAGGTTAGCTAGACACTGATACTCTGCTGATTTTAGATTTGGGATTTGGGATTTTAGATTAAAGGACATTATTTGAGAATGATTTTTTTTAATAAAGACGAACAACTCGAAAATCTTGGGTTAGGCATTTTGGATGCAACTTGGGCAGCATTTCCTACCTTAGCGCGTAACCAAATTGCCTTGACTTGGGTTGTTTACGATCCACCTGTGTCGGTAAATACTGGTGGTGCCCTGACTCCCAACGCTTTTTGGAACCACCCAGTTCGGGGTTTTAGTTATCGGGGTGTTGAACGGATTTACCCTGCAAGTGTAGTCAAACTATTTTATCTGGTGGCAGTAAATGAATGGCTGGAAAAAGGCATGAGCCAAACTTCTAAGGAGTTAGAGCGAGCCTTGCGGGATATGATTGTAGACTCTAGTAATGATGCTACCAGCTTGGTTGTGGACATTCTCACTGGCACCACCTCAGGCCCAGAACTACCAGTCGCCCCATTTGAAACTTGGAAATATCAGCGTAATATCGTTAACCGCTATTACCAATCCTTGGGATGGGAAGAAATGGAGACGATTAACGTCTGTCAAAAAACTTGGGGTGATGGCCCCTATGGACGGGAGCGGGCGTTTGTGGGAGAGTTACTGGAAAATCGTAATATGTTAACCACAAATGCGATCGCCAGATTAGTGCATAGTATTATCGGTGGAGTGGCAGTTTCAAGTGCGCGATCGCAAGCGATGATGAGTTTGCTCAAACGCGACCTCCAAGATTTGCCCACTTATTTCGAGGAAGACCAAATAACAGGTTTTTTGGGCGGTGGACTTCCTAAAGATGCCCAAATTTGGTCAAAGGCCGGTTGGACAAGTCAAGTTCGCCATGATGTCGCCTATATTGAGTTACCAAACCAGCGCCCCTACCTTTTAGTAGTATTTACTGAAGGCAAAGCCCAGGCTAAGAATCGTGAAATTTTGCCTTTTGTTTCCAAGCTAGTTGTAGAAGCTATTAGCAGTCTTTAAAAGGGACTGGGGAGACACGGGGACGCAAGGACACGGGGACGCGGGGAATAAGCAATGCCCAATGCCCTATGCCCTATGCCCCAATCCCTATCTTTTTTTAGTTTGAATATGTCTGTAGATAGATGCAATGTTGCGGGCATCATCAATGCCACGATGGTGTGTGCCTTGCAATTCTATACCCAACTCATTGAGAGCTTGTGCCATACCAAATTTTTTAGATACACCAAGGTATTTGGAAAATTCGTCTTTGATATTTATGTGTTCTGGACTAAAAGGATAAGGAACATCATGAAACGCACAATCTTGAATAAATTGATTTTTGTCATAATTGCCCCAAGAACAAAAAATATGATTGGGAAATAAATTAATCCATTCTTGGAAGCGAGAAATTGCCTCTATAAATTTTGGTGCTTCATCAACATTTTGCTGCTGAATACTAGTCAGTTCTATACAAAAAGCTGTCAGTTTTGGATGCCTTACAGGTTGGATGAATTGCTGAAACTCAGAATCAATTTCCCATGTTGCCCGATTGAGCATCACTGCACCAATTTCGATGATTTCCATTTCATGGCGGGGAACAGTTCCTTTGTCACCGCATGTAGCCTCCAAATCAACTATTAAATAATAGTGGGATATTTTAGCTTTCATAATTCAGATAATATTGAAGAATAAAGAATTCAGAATTCAGAATTCAGAACCAATTATAGCTTATATAATAGTTGTGTAATTTTTTGTATTATAATCAATAAAAAAATAATACTAGTTACAAGTTTTTC
This sequence comes from Nostoc sp. DedQUE12a, assembly GCA_034530795.1. Lineage (GTDB taxonomy): Bacteria > Cyanobacteriota > Cyanobacteriia > Cyanobacteriales > Nostocaceae > Nostoc. The sequence continues at coordinate 99,133 of JAVRCH010000113.1, read as the reverse complement.
ATTTATTTGAAGCACAATTTTGTGTAAAGTAGCAAATTCATCTGTAATATTTGCTACCCTATTTCTCTAAATACAGACGCTATTCTAATTCTGAATTCTGAATTCTGACTCCTGAATTCTGCTTTGATGGAAAAGGTTTAACCCAATTTAGCTGCATAGCGATATCAAGGGCGATCGCTGCGATTGCAAACCACAATACACTTTCTGTCGCCAATACCAAAAAAGGCCAAATTGTGCTATCAGAATTCCACCCAAGTTCTATTTGGGTTAATCCACGCACCAAGCCAAAAGCCAGCACACCACCAGATTTGAGTTGAGGATTTTTATCTGAGCGGATGATATAGCGGTAAGTGACACCAAATAAAAAACCAGTAAAAGTTGCAACAGCAGCACTCACCCACAAATGCCAATTAATATTACTTTGTAAAGTTACAAGTATTGGAAAATACTTTGCCAGTACTAAAGTATTTAAAAAACTAGCGATCGCAAAGCTAGAAAATAAAGAAAAACTTCCAATTATACCAGCCTTAAGAGATTCTAGGCGTTCTGCCATTAATTGAGGATTTGAAATTGTGTTCACTGTATGGGGATTAACGACTGAGGACTGGGGAAGATGGCAACGCCTTGGGGAAAGGTAAAAGGTAAAAGGGAAAAGGAGGGATCTTTGTTTTTCCCCTTCCCCTTTGCCCTTTGCCCTTTGCCCTTTGCCCCATGCCCACCTACTCTCATGTGGGAATTTTGATGATAAATTCAGTTCCCATACCTGGTTGAGAGTTAACTTCTAATATACCTTTGTGTTTTTCTACTACTATTTCATAGGCGATGGACAAGCCAAGTCCAGTACCTTTACCAACAGTTTTTGTAGTAAATAACGGTTCAAATAAGCGTTTTTTCAACCGTTCAGGAATACCAATGCCATTGTCAGCAATCCTAATTACAGCAAATTCTTCCGAATCTATTTGTGTTGTAATTTGAATCTGAGGAATTATATTGCTGATTTTGCCTTGTACTATAGCTTCATCTAAAGCATCAACCGCGTTTGCCAAAATATTCATAAATACTTGGTTCATCTGCCCTAAATAACAGTTTACTTGTGGTAAGACTCCATAATTTTTAATCACTTCAATCCGCGGGCGATCGCTATTAGCCTTGAGACGGTGTTGCAAAATCATGAGTGTGCTATCTAGTCCTTGGTGCAAATCAGCAGATATTTTGGCATCGCTATCTGAACGAGAAAAGTTGCGGAGTGAATTTGAAAGGTTACGGATTCGCTCACTTCCTACTTCCAATGAGTTTAAGATTTTTGTGATATCTTCGAGAACAAAATCCAGATCCAAGTTCTTAATAGCATTAGTAATTTTAGCTGTTGGGTTTGGATACTCTTGTTTATATAGTGAGAGCAACTCGGTGATTGCTGCAATGTATTCTTGTAAGGGTGGAATATTGCTAGAAATAAAGTTGACGGGGTTATTGATTTCATGACCAATACCAGCAACTAACTCTCCAAGTGTTGATAGCTTTTCTTGTTGCACTAGTTTGACTTGGGCTTGTTGCAAAGCCTTGGTGCGATCGCTAACTTGTTGTTCCAAAGATTCATTCAATTGTTTGAGTTGTAAATGCACGCGCACTCTAGCGATAACTTCCTCTTGTGCAAAAGGTTTCGGGATATAGTCTACTGCACCAAGGGAAAATCCCTTAGTTTTGCTGTCCGTATCTGCTAAAGCAGTGGTAAAAATAATCGGAATGTTTTGGGTAACAGAATTGGCTTTGAGGCGACGACAAGTTTCAAATCCGTCAATACCAGGCATTTGTACATCTAGTAAAATTAACTCTGGTTGATTGCGTTCAACTTGAGCGATCGCGCTTTCTCCATCCACTGCAACACGGAAACGAAACCCCTGACTATTGAGGGCTTCACATAGAAGAGATAAATTTGTCGGATTATCATCCACAATTAAGATAAATCCAGTATTTGATTTTTTGTTCATGATAGATTTTAAATTTTAATTTAAATGAAATTAATCAATGTATTGTTCAATAAAAGTTGCCAAGCGTTTGAGTTGGAAGTTACTAGCAAGTTGGACAAGATGTTGAGCAAAAACGTTTAGTTTTTCATCAGACGCAGAAAGTTTATCTGCCAGTTCCAATATATTTTGAATATCACCATCTTCTACGAGTTCAAGTAATTCTTCTAAAATTTCTCGCTTTGGAAAATTGGTATTATTTGATTGTTCCAAGACAACTGTATTATTTTTTTTATTTACGTCTATCTTTTCGTCAAAAATCCATTTCAACTGGAAAAATTGTCGGAGCATTTCTAATAGCACTTCAGCTTCCACAGGCTTTGGTAGAAATGTATCTGCACCAACATCAATACTCTTGTGCTGGTCGATTGCAAACACGCTGGCAGATGAAGCGATGATAGCAATCTTTTGAAATTGCTCCGACTGACGCAAACGATTAATTAACTCAAATCCATCCAATATTGGCATCACTAAGTCAGTGATTACTAAGTCTGGTTTGTGGGCTAGAGCCTGTTCCCATGCTTCCTGACCGTGACTAGCTTCAATAACAGTAAACCCAACTGGCTCTAGTAAATTTACAATTACCGATCGGTTTTCCCATTTATCATCTGCAATTAAAATGGTGCGTCTTTGTCCCACATAACCAGCGATTGTTCCTTGGTCAACCGCTCTAGAAACCTTTGCCCAGTCTTTAGATTCTGGGAATTTTGCCTCAAACCAGAAAGTGCTACCTTTGCCCAAGGTACTTTGCACCTGAATTTGACCACCCATTAACAAAACAATTTTTTGGCTAATTGCTAATCCCAAACCTGTGCCTTCAGATTGTCGTTTTTGATTTCCTACTTGCTCAAAAGGCTGGAAGATTTTCTCAGCTTGTTCAGGTTTTATACCTGCACCGGTATCTATTACCTCAAAGCGAATTTTGTAGTTAGTTTTTCCATTGGCATCTGATTCTTGACCAATGACCTGAACTTTGAAACTGACACTGCCTTGGTTGGTAAATTTAATCGCATTACTAAGCAAGTTAATCAATACTTGCCGTAAGCGTTTTTCATCACCATGAATGCCTGTTGGCAAATCAGGATCGAGCTGGACTTCAAAGGCAATTACCTTTTGTTCTGCACGGATGCGGCAAATTTCAGTGACGCTATCAATAAAGGCAGGCAAGTAAAAATCAACAGGATGCAATTCGAGTTTGCGAGCTTCGATTTTGGAAAGATCGAGAACATCATTAATCAGGGTTAAAAGATGAGAACCGCATTGATAAATGACGCCTAGTCCTTTGCGTCCTTTTTCACTCAAAGATTCTGTGCGTTGGAGGATTTGTGTATAACCCAAGATGCCATTGAGGGGTGTACGTAGTTCATGACTCATATTCGCCAGAAATTCACTCTTGGCCTGGCTGGAATTTTGAGCGACTTCTTCGGCTTTGCGTAGTTCTTGCTCGATGCGCTTACGCTCTACAATTTCAGTGGAAAGCGCTCGATTGATAACCTCTAACTGGGCTGGACTGGGTAGCGTCAAGGCTTGAGGCATCAGAGAAATTAAGGCAAATGCGGTGTATATGGAAATAATCGCAGTTAGAGCTTTTAGACAACCTGAAATCCAATAATCTGGATGCCAAAGCGTCCAAATATCCATTAAGTGTCCAGTACCGCAGGCAGTGATAAAAGCACCGAATAACACAAAGACTCCATTAAAAGGCACGTCTTGGCGCTTGGAAATAAAGTAAATTAATAGGAAGGGAATAGAATAATAGGCAAAAGCAATAGTGGCATCAGAAATAATGTGGAGCCAAACTAATCCAGTTTTCCAGAGATAACAATGTCCGTGGGGAATAAAACCATCCGAGTTGAAAGCGTAACTAAGAAATGTCGGCATTGATACTAGGGGTTGCTAAATTTGAAATAATCTGCACTTAACCCTAATATTCCCAAGTCAGCGAATATAACAGCGCGATCGCTACTTTTTTACGCCTGTTTTTATAATTACTTAAACTAGTAAGTACTAATATTGAGATGGTGTAGGAGAAAGCCATCGCCCACAAAACTTACAACATCATTGATAAAAAAATCTCAGCCTGCCCAATCCCTGTATGATAAACATTAGAAACCTTTTGTAATGATTTGAAAAGCGGGACTATGGAAATTTTGACACTGGGCTGGGTATCACTGCTAGTCGTGTTCACTTGGTCAATTGCAATGGTAGTCTGGGGACGTAACGGGCTGTAAAGGCATGGTAGAAAGTCCATTCCTGAGTATTTTGGCTTTAATTGCCGTAGTGCTGCTAGTAGCAGTGACAGGTGGCATTGGTTATTTGACCCTGGCAGATTGGCGCGATCGCCGTCGTCGAGATGAAGAAAAACGCACCACTGGCAGCACTACCCCGAAGCGGCGATAATCCGCTCGTAGTTAAAAAATCTTTTTTGTAGGGACATGATAATATCATGTCCCTACATTATTTTATCAAGGAAGGCAGGAGGCAGAGGGCTGTTCTTGCTGGAGGAAAACTGCCCTGGAGTTTCCTGCCGCGACCATAGGGAGCAAGGGTTTAAGATCCCCACGCTCACGAGAGTTCAGTGGCTCTAAATCAGTAGGGGTCGAATCCCCTACTGATTTACTCCTTCTGCCTCCTGCCTCCTGCCTCCTGCCTCCTTCAATTGGTCGTCTTTCCTGAGTCTCCCTCCATAATTTTTTGTTGGGGCTGCTGATAAGCGACTCTGTTAGTGAGTACTAAAATTTGGACTAACTTCTGCCAAATTCCATAATTTTTCTGTTTTTTACCAAATTCCCAGTCCCTAATCCCCAGTCCCCAGTCCCTTTTACCCAGAGAATTGTTAACTTTGCGATGGTTGAGGGAATTATGAGAGGAGAACTTTTAATATATAAAATTCCTCAGGGAATGGAAAACTCCTCTATTATTCAACCCATAGAACCAAATTCACAACAGCAAGAATCTGATTCAGATGTGGCATTTTCCTTGCGTCAGAATGAGCAACAAAAAGCTTTGTCTGGAGTTATTGCCCGAATTCGTGAATCTTTAGATATAGACGCCATTTTTAAAATTACAGTTACTGAAGTCCGTCAGCTTCTAAAAAGCGATCGAGTTGCTGTGTTTCGTTTTTATCCTGATTTGGCATGGGAAGGAGAATTTATCTATGAAGATGTGCGAACTGAATTGAGTTCAGCACTAGCAGCCAAAGTCCGGGATCACTGCTTTGCCGAAGATTTCGCACAACTCTATCAGCAAGGCCGAATTAAAGCAACAGCTGATATCTATCAAGTTAGCGCCAGTGATTGCTACGTCCAGATTCTAGAAAGATTTCAAGTACGCGCCAATATTGTTGCTCCCTTGTTAAAAGGTAAAGATTTATGGGGATTGTTGTGTATTCATCAGTGTGATAGTCCTCGGCAATGGGAAGCGTCAGAAATTGAGTTTGTGCAACTGATTGCCGAACATCTAGGAGTAGCTTTACAACAAGCAGATTACCTAGAACAAGTAAAACTGCAATCGGCACAATTAGCACAAGCTAAAGCGAAAGAAAAAGCAGCAGAATGGCAGAGAACTATAGCCATAACCATTGAGAAAATTCGTCAGTCCCTCGACTTAGAAAGCATTTTCCGCACCAGCACCGCAGAACTCAGACAACTGCTAAATGCCGATCGCGTGGCGATTTATCGCTTCAATTCAGATTGGACTGGTAAATTTGTGTTTGAATCAGTGGCAGAGGGTTGGATATCGCTGATAGATGAGCAATCCGAACGGCCAGAATTGAGCGAAAATGTCAGCGATTGTAGTGCTAAAGATTTAGCTAAACCCCCAGTTGCTGATACTTACTTACAAGAAACAGCAGGCGGCCGCTTTAGCAGAAGTGAAGTATACCGTCTTTGTAATGATATTTATAATGCAGGCTTTAGCGACTGCTACATTAAAATTTTAGAGATCTATCAAGCAAGAGCTTATGCGATCATTGCTATTTACCACGGGCAAAAGCTCTGGGGCTTGCTAGCAGTATACCAGAACGGCGGAACTCGCGATTGGCAAGAAGATGAGGTTTACTTGCTCACCCAAGTTAGCACCCAACTAGGTGTAGCTTTGCAGCAAGCCGAATTCTTACAACAAATGCAACTCCAAGCAGCACAAATCAGTAAAGCTGCTGAAAGGCAAAGAGCATTAGCGAACACCGTAGAAAAAATTCGTCAGTCACTTGAAATTGAAGCTATTTTTAAAACCACTACTCAAGAAGTCCGACGGTTATTAGAAGTAGAACGAGTGGCGATTTATCGTTTTTATCCTGATTGGAGTGGTGAATTTGTCGCTGATTCCATTGTTGATGGCTGGACGCCAGTGGTTAAGCCCCAACCTGTGACGGAAGGCGTTCTTGTGCAAGGAACCCAAGCAGGTAAGTATGCACGTAATGAAGTTTTTGTCCCTATTTCTCAAGGTGAGAAGCTTTGGGGATTGTTAGTAGCTTACCAAAACTCCCAGCCCCGTTATTGGCAAGATGATGAAATTAACTTGTTGGCGCAAGTTGGCGTGCAATTGGGAGTAGCATTACAGCAAGCTGAATCCTTAAGAAAGGTGCAAGTACAAGCCCAAAAGTTGGCTAAAGCTGCCGAAAGGGAGAAAGCCTTAGCCGCAACAGTAGAGAAAATTCGCCAGTCTCTTGATATTGACACCATCTTTGCTACCAGCACAGAAGAAGTCCGACGCCTATTAGAAGTTGATAGAGTGACAATCTATCGATTCCGGGCTGATTGGAGTGGCGAATTTGTCGCTGAGTCTTTAGGGCAAGGTTGGATACCAGTCAAGGAACTTGTAAGTGTAATCGCAGATGATTACTTGCAAAATAGCCAAGGTGGAGACTTTGCTAATGGTCAAATACTTGTCATTAAGGATATTTACAAAGCTAATTATTCTGTCCCTGATATTGCCCCCATCGAGCTAATTAAGGCTAGGGCATATATGATTGTGCCAATTTTTCAGGGCGAGAAACTCTGGGGATTGCTAGCAGCATATCAAAATATGAAGCCTCGTGATTGGCAAGAAGATGAAGTAGATTTGCTGATGCAAATTGGCACTCAGTTAGGAGTAGGACTTCAACAAGCGGAATTACTCGAACAGACTCAACGTCAAAAAGAAGAACTCGCCCAGACTCTTAAAGAATTGCAGCAAACTCAAAGCCAGTTGATTCAAAGCGAGAAAATGGCAGGCTTAGGACAATTAGTTGCTGGGATTGCACATGAAATTAACAATCCAATTAGTTTTATTTACGGCAATATCACTTATGTTAGCGAACATGCTGAAAGTTTATTAAAATTACTTAGTCTCTATGAGAAACAGTATCCACAAATAACGGCAGAAATTGAAAAACAAGCAGCAGATATAGATTTAGATTTTATTGCTGATGACCTACCTAAAATTCTCACTTCAATGACAATGGGTGCAGAACGAATTTCTCAATTGGTATTATCTTTACGAAGTTTTTCTCGGCTCGATGAAGCCGAAATGAAACCCGTTGATTTGCATGAAGGCATTGATAGTACTTTGTTAATTTTACAACATCGATTACAGCCACAAACTAATTCTTTTGCTATTGAAATAATTAAAGAATATGGCGATTTACCTCCGGTAGTTTGCTATGCAGCCCAGATGAATCAGGTATTTATGAATATTCTAAATAATGCGATCGATGCTCTGGAATACGCAGTAAACCTTGGTCAAATAATTGACAATCCAAAAATATGGATTCGGACAAAAGTCAGAGAATGGAATACTATTATTATTTGCATTGTAGACAATGGTTGTGGTATTCCAGAGGTAGTGCGATCGCGCATTTTTGAACCTTTCTTTACTACTAAGCAACCCGGTCAAGGTACGGGTTTGGGGCTATCTATTAGCTATCAAATTGTTGTGGAAAAACATGGCGGTAATATCAAGTGTGTTTCTCAGCCTGGTAAAGGCTGTGAGTTCTGGATCGAAATTCCTATGAAACATAGAGTTACTTAAAGAAGAATACAGAACTCAGAATTCAGAATTCAGAATTTTCGTGAAATGGGATGACGCCGATATTGCTATTTTGTGAAAAAATAGCTTAGTTTCTTAATTTTGAATTTTGAATTGGTATGAGGTCTATCATATCGATTTAATTGACGATTGAAAAAAGCTCTGTGCGTCTCCCTATCAGCGTAGTAGGTAATTTGAAAAATGATTACAAAAGATGGATTAGTAAAATCCAGGTGCAGAAGTCAATTCTTAATCTAAAATCCAAAATCTTTTGATCGAAGGTAGCCGAAGTCTAAAATATAAAATTACATAGCCTCAACCAGAAACCGAACAAATCTCACTAGTAATTATTTGGCTACCAGTGCAACACTCTACAATTGCTGGCAATTCCTTCTCAATATCAATTGGAGTTCCTCTTTTAGCAATTTCTTTGATTTCTTGAAAAATCTTAATTACTAAATCTTGGTTTTCAATAAGTTCTTCTCTACCAATTTGTTTGAGAGCTAATTTGACAGCAATATATCCTGATTGCACCCCTAATGCCAAGCTACTTTTTATTCCTAAAACTTCTGGATTTAAACTTTGATAGAGCTTTTCATCTTTTGCTACAGCATTGACATGAACACCCGCATAGTGGGTAAAAGCATTTTTTCCCACTAAGGGATGATGAGGAGAAATAGATATGTGGGAATGCTCGCTGACAAAATCATATAATTCCTTTAAATGGCTTAAATTCCAAGACGATTTTTCTTCAACTATATCTGTTAAATTTATGAGTAATTCTGCTAAATCAACAATGCCAGAACGTTCTCCTAGCCCCATCACAGTTACATCAATAATATCTGCTCCCGCCTTGTAAGCATCTAGGGCATTCGCTAAGGCTAAACCGCGATCGTTGTGGCAATGAATTTCTATTTTTGGATATAATTTATGTTTTGCCAATTCCTCTTTGACGGTTTTCACATAATAAGAAATACTGCGCTTTTGAGCAAATGGTGTTGTGTATCCAGTTGTATCGGCTATGCTGATGATATTAGCTCCTGCTCGTACTGCTGCGATCGCCGCTGCAATCACGTTTTCCATAGGGGATCGCACTGTATCTTCTGGAGTATAACGAATTACTAAGTTTTCTTGCTGCTCTCTGGCATAAGCTATAACTTCAACAATTTTTTCTATCGCTTTTTCGAGGCCAATGTCATAATCCTGCTGCAATCGTTTCTCGGAAACGCTATAAAAGATACCTAAAAAATTAACACCACACTCTAGCGCTTTTTTCACATCATCTTTTCTACAAAGTGAATGAGCGCCTATCTTAGCCTTAAGCCCAGCATTGGCAATACGAGCAATGGCCAAAGCAATTTCCCTATCTACCGCGGGATTACCAGCTTCAATAATATCAATTCCTATGCGGTCTAAAAACTGAGCGATCGCTAACTTGATCTCAGGAGGAAAATAAACTCCTGGAGTTTGTTCCCCTTCTCTCAAAGTAGAATCCAGAATTTGAATCATCTCTTCTATAAATTTAGGAACAAATTTTCACTCTTATTTTCTCTGTGGTTGATTATACTAAGCCTTGAATACCACAGTGCATCAATTTAAGGGAAAAAAGTGATTAAGAATACAAAATTCTGGAAAAAACTAGAGAAGATAATTTTTAGTAATTATTTTATATCTTTGGAAATAGGTAATTAGACGACTAATTACCCATAATCAAGAGCGATCGCTTTGGGTTAAACTTGGAGCAATGTCTACGATGGGCTACGCCTGAGCGCCGGAAATTAACTAACCCATACCACCCATCACTGGATGGAAGTAGAAGGCGAACCCCAACACTGTATAAGCAGCTAATAATAAAGTGCCTTCCAGCCAATTAGACCTACCATCAGAACTAATGGTATTTGCAATCAACACTGACACAACCACAGCCACTAATTCAAAGGGTTTAAAATCTAAATCCATCGGCTGACCAAGCACCAATCCTGCTATCACCAACACAGGCGCGACAAATAGGGCAATCTGCATACTCGATCCCACAGCCACGGAAAGAGAAAGATCCATTTTATCTTTCATAGCTACGGTCACCGCTGTGGCGTGTTCAGCAGCGTTACCAATGATGGGAACTAAGATCACCCCTGTAAACAATGATGTCAAACCTAGCTGGAATGTAGCCACTTCTAGAGAATCCACCAGCATTTCTGACTCAACTGCCACTAACAAGGTGCATACTAGCAGCACGCCAACCCACAACGCAACATTGGGTTTGCTATGGGAAATTTCCTCTTCTTCTGTTTCTGCTACACCCACATCATACAAATAAGAGTGAGTTTTCATGGAAAACAGCAGCGTTAGGGCGTAAACCAGGATTAAGACTACGGCAACGGCAACAGATAGATATTGCAGCGTTTGTTCGTTAACTCCTGTAGCGGTGTAGTTCATGGCTGTGGGCAACAAAATGGCAATCACAGCCAAATTCATCGAAGCAGCATTCACCCGCGCCACAATTGGCTGAAATGTTTGTTCTTTGTAACGCAGTCCTCCCAAAAGCATGGAAAGACCCATCACCAGCAGTAAGTTACCGATAATCGATCCCGTGATACTGGCTTTGACTACATCTATCAAACCAGCCTTCAGCGCTACTAGCGCTATGATCAGTTCTGTAGCATTGCCAAAAGTGGCGTTTAATAACCCCCCTAATGACGGCCCCACTACTACAGCAATTTCTTCTGTGGCCGTTCCCATCCAAGCCGCTAAAGGCAAAATCGCTAATCCAGCTGTAATGAAAACTATCAATTCTCCCCACTCCAGAAAGTGGGCTGCCAGAGAAACCGGGATAAACAGTAACAAAACGAGAAAAATAATGTTTTTAGTTGACATTTGTTGGTTTGAGTTGAGGGTATCATGCACAGCGGGTAGTCCTAAATTTTAAATCTGGAGTGTTGAATTAAAAATTACTTTCACTCATCACTCCCATAGGATACTCTCAACCCTCTGTAGGCCAATTCAGAGATTTTACTGTTTTCAGTTTACTCTTGTGGATGTTATGTAAAATAATGTTGCCATTTAAGAAGAGTTCGTAATCTTTTGTTGCAAAAGTATGAAATGGATTCAGAATATTACATCAAAAATGGGGTTTAATGTATTAAAAGACAATTAAGTTTTTGATTGGCGTTGCCAACGAGAAAACCCCTAAATGAGGCGTTGTTAAATGGCTAATTACTTGAAGCCTTCGGGGAAAGGGCTGTGCGATAACGCAGATTTCCCACTATACTAAAACGGCTTTCTCAAAAATTTGGTTGTATTTCATAGTTGTTGTTTATACCGGATTTTGTGTTCAAACCATTGTAGATAACGTTTATGCACAAAGTTTAACGGTGCAACTACAAGTTTTTTGTTTTGGATATATATACATGACTTCTGCTGCACAAATGCCAGCTAATGGCTCAACGTCAACATTAAATTCAGATTCTCACAACACTCACCAGGCCGATCCCCTGAGAACGGCTCATGGTGTTTATGTGACGGTGCATGGTCATTTTTACCAGCCACCGAGGGAAAATCCCTATCTGGACGCAATTGAACGCCAACCTAGCGCTGCACCTTTCCATGACTGGAATGAGCGGATTCATTGGGAATGCTATCGCCCAAATGCTTTTGCCAGAGTCTTAAACGAACGAGGCGAAGTGATGGGGATCGTCAACAATTATGAGTATTTTAGTTTTAATATTGGCCCAACGCTGATGTCGTGGCTAGAGCGCTACGATGTGGAAGTTTATCAGCGGATTTTGGAAGCCGATGCCAAGAGCAGTCAACGTTTGCATGGTCACGGGAATGCGATCGCGCAAGTATACAATCACATCATCATGCCTCTAGCGAATGAACGCGACAAATATACCCAAATTCGCTGGGGTAAAGAAGACTTCCGTTCCCGCTTTGGACGCGATCCCGAAGGCATGTGGCTAGCAGAAACCGGTGTGGACTACCCCACACTACAAGCTTTAGTTGCTGAAGGTATTCGCTTCGTTATCCTTGCACCATCTCAAGCACAGCGTTGTCGTCCATTCCCAACCAAAGATAATCTCAATCCTGAATGGTACGAAGTCGGCGGTAGTCAGATCGATCCCACCCGTCCTTATCGTTGTTATTTGAAGCCGACATTAGACACTTCATCTTCACCTCTGAGTACGATTCACGATAGTCCCAAGGATGGAAGTAAGGAAGGATTACCCTACATTGATATCTTCTTTTACGATGGCCCCATATCGCGGGACATGGGTTTTAGTGATGTGGTTTATAGTGCCAATCGCTTTGCTGGACGTATCGGTTCGGCGGTGCGTGGGGATCATCGTCCTGCACAGTTGATTTCTGTAGCTACGGATGGCGAAACCTTTGGACATCACAAAAAAGGAACTGAAAAAACTTTAGCCTACGCCTTTACAAAAGAATTTCCCCAGCAAGGTTGGACAGTGACGAATTTTGCCCACTACCTGAGCTTAAATGCTCCTACTTGGGAAGTGGAATTGAAGCCCGTCACAGCCTGGAGTTGCGCCCACGGTGTAGACAGATGGCAGGATAACTGTGGTTGCGGTGGAGAAGGTAGTGTTTGGCATCAGCAATGGCGTCGTCCGTTACGTGATGCTCTCAATTGGCTGCGGGATCAACTAATTGAGGTGTATGAGGAATATGGCAGGCAGTTATTTCGCGATCCCTGGCTAGCACGGGATGAATATATTCAAGTCATGCGCGATCGCACAAGCGCCAATGTCAACCGTTTCCTTTCCCGCCATCAAACCCACAAACTAACAGCCGCAGAACAAGTAGACGCCCTGCGTTTGTTGGAAATGCAACGTCATGCTTTGTTGATGTTCACAAGTTGTGGCTGGTTTTTTGAAGAAATTTCCCGTCCAGAAGGTACGCAGATTCTCCGCTATGCCGCCCGTGCTTTGGAATTGGCAGGGGAAGTAGCTGGCGTACAGTTGGAAAAAGGCTTTGTCAAACATCTTGGCCTAGCCCCCAGTAATGTCGATCAATTCAAACATGGTGGCGAAATTTATCGCCAACTGGTACTCACAGCCCAACTTGGTTTTAAACAAGTAGCAGCCCATTATGCCATTAGTTCCTTGTTTACGAATCAGGGATCGGCACTGGGTACTGGACACTCAAGCTTGGGAACTCAGACAAAGCGGGTTTATTGCTACGCCGTCAATGAGCTAGATTACCAACTCCAACGCATGGGATCGCTAACTCTGGCTGTAGGCAATTTAAAGCTAGTATCAGAAATTACCTGGGAAAGCGAACATTTAGTGTTTGCGGTTCTGCATTTGGGAGGTTGGGATTTCCACTGCTGCATTCAACAATTTACTGGACGGCGTGACTACACCCAATTAAAAGAAAAGGTGTTTGGGGCACTGCAACAAGCGAGTGCAGCTCATACCATCTTGGCAATGACGCAGTTCTTTGGCGAAGAAACTTTTAGCTTGGAAAATCTATTTGCAGAAGAACGCCACAGAATTATGCGGTTACTGAGTCAGGAAACACTGGCACGCTTAGGACAACTTTATACCCAAGTTTACCGGGATAATTATGGCGTGCTGATGGCGTTTCACCGAGATCAAATACCTGTACCACAAGAATTGCAGGTAGCGGCGGAGATAGCTTTGGGGCATCGCTGTATGATGACATTGCGATCGCTTGAGCAAGATATTACCGAAGCGCAAATGCGTTGGAATCACATAGTAGAATTGGAGGCCATCGCCACAGAAGCAAAACATCTGCGTTGTCGGTTGAATATTCCCGACGGCAAGCAGATACTAGAACAGCTAATTGTGCGATCGCTCTGGCAATTGTTACATGATGCCAATGGTAGTTTTAATGCAGATATCCAACAATTGGAGCGGTTGATTGATATCGGGGATCAATTAAATATTGATATTTCTTTACATCGATCCCAAGAATTATATTTCAGTTGTCTGCATAGTCAGATAATACCTTTGTGTCTTACCACCCTTAGCAATGAAGAAGATATTTATCAGTGCCGGCAGTTGCTCAAGTTAGGCAAAAAGCTAGCGGTTGATGTCAGTATGATTGCAAATCAGTTGCCATAACATGTAGGGGGGGCACAGCTGTCATTGGTGTCAACTTAACGTGAAACCCTTGTCAAGACGTGATGTATGAATTCACTCACTCCCCATCACGACCCGCATTACCCCACCCCGGTTTTGTCTAAAGCCAAAACCTCCCTTCCCCTTAGCAAGGGGAGGGGTTGGGGGTGGGGTAAAACATATGTCGGGTAAGCGTTTGAGCTGAAGTTGACACCAATGTATGTACAGCTGTGCGCCCCTACCACATATGCATACACACCAGAATTACTATAAATCAAAATGGCGTCTAAACCGGGGATCAATGTTGTCGGTTTTTTGCTGATTGCACTTGAAACAGAGGGTTTGGAGATTGCTGATATCGTTTTTACCGCCACGAGCCAGGGGAATGATATGGTCAATGGTCAGGTTAGTTTCTGATGCAGTTTTACCACAGCTTTGGCATTGATATTTGTCACGTTGCCAGACATATTTCTTTACTTCTAGCGGAATAGAAATACGGGGAGTTTTATTCATAATTATTTAGGTAACTCTTAATAATCTAGTTCTTTTAATGCAGTCATTGTTAATATTAAATAAAGTCAGCGCAATCAAAATATAGAAAATGTCTCAAGAATTAAACGAAATTAAAACACTTGCTAACAAACTCACACCTGAAGAATAATTGAATCTAATCGCTTATCTAACGCAAAGGAACGCAAAGTCAAACGCAGAGGTACACAGCGAAAAGTTTGAGCGCCGACTTCCGGCGCTCAAACTTTTCAAGACAGAGGTTTACCCAATTTGATTAGTGATGCACTCAGTACCTAACGAGATTGAGAAACGCTATATAAATGCGGAAATTGGTTTTATTTTCTTATAGTTATATAGTTTTTGTATTTAAAAAAACAAATAAGTGTCTATCTTTAGATAGATTTTTGTAGATTTACCTTGTTCTAAGCATTTTTGAGAACTATGTATGCAAAAATCAGTTTTATTGATAGATGAATTGGGAATATTTTATGCAAAGAATAATATTGACAATGAAATAACTTGAGAGCAATTCTAGATTATTATTTTTTTAGAAAAAGCAAAAAACTAGAGAATATCCTAAGCGATCGCAATTTGCTTTTGCAGCAGCAGGTTGCCGAACTTACCCTAGAACTAGAACGAGAAATTGCTGAGCGCAAGCAGGTAGAAATAGCATTTTTAGAAAGCGAGACGCGATTTCGGCTATTGGCAGAGGCAACATTTGAGGCGATCGCCATTACCGAACAAGGCATACTTTTAGACGCTAACCAAACTTGTGCCCAAATGTTTGGTTACGAACATTCTGAGTTGGTTGGTATGCGTGTCATGGATTTTACTGCTCCTGAATACCGGGAACAAGTCATGCAGAAGATTCGTTCGGGGTATGAGGGAATTTATGAAACCGTTTGTCTTCGCAAGGATGGAACCAGATTTCCAGTAGAGATCAGAGCCAGAGTCATGTCATATCGTGGGCGTACTATCAGGATCGCCGCAATACAGGATATCACTCAGCGCCAGCAGGCTGAACAAGCAACCGTCTTAGCAGAACGCAACCGCTTGGCACAAGAAATTCACGATACTTTAGCCCAAGCTTTCGCAGTTGTTATTGTCCACTTAGACACCGCCTCACGAAAACTAACCACGGATATAGAAGCAGCGCAGGCATTAGTCAAAGCAGGGCGCGATTTAGCTCACTCTGGACTAACTGAAGCACGCCGTTCCATAAAAGCATTACGCTCTCAATTATTAGAGGACGGCGACATTTTTAATGCTCTTAATCGCTTCGCCACACAGATGTTTTCTGCTACCAATACACATATTGTCTGCCAAGTCATAGGCGAGATGTACCCCTTATCTCCAGATGTTGAAAATAACTTGCTCCGCATCGGGCAAGAAGCGTTAACCAATGCTTTCAAGTACGCCAAAGCGAAAGAAATCCAAATAGAACTAGCGTATCAAGAAAGACAGTGCAGCTTGCGAATCAAAGATGATGGGCAAGGGTTTGACATGGGCAGTCTATCTATTCTCAACAGCTTTGGTTTTTTAGTCATGAGCGAACGAGCTGAACGCATCGGGGCAAAACTCACAATTCAGAGTTCGCCAGGACAAGGAACGGAAGTGATTGTATTAGTCAACGACAGGAAAGATGAAGAGATAGCACGCAAGCAGGGGTAGATTAATGATTTATAGCCAAGGTGATGGATTTAGCCGCTAAAGCGGATAAAACTTGGTCTAATTTCCGTAAAATTCTAATTTTTTGTGGATATCTATATCAGGGTGCTGCATAAATGCCTGATGAATGAAAATTTTAGCCAAGGGTAACTTAGATTCTTTGAGCTTTTGTGCCTTTGGAGAAAACAAAATTCATCTCAGTAATTAGCAATGCCCTATTTAGTTGCATTTGATAGGAAATTCAATCCAAGTCTGAGTTTTAGATGCTTCGGCTTGTCTAAAACACGATGTGCCAACGCAATCATTTAACTTAGCTACAAATGCTGCCTCACAACACTGAGAATAAACAATCATGAGCCAATCCAATCTTATTCGCATCCTGATTGCTGACGATCATCCCATCTTGGGGCAAGCTTTAACAATGTTTTTTCAATGTGAGCCAGACATGACTGTAGTCGGCCATGCTAGCGACGGGCGAGAAGCGTTAGAACTTTTTTGCCAACATCAACCCGATGTAGTGCTGATGGATTTGCAAATGCCGAAGATGGAAGGTGCTGATGCGATCGCAGCTATCTGTGCTAAGTTTAAACACGCCCGCATCATTGTGTTAACTACCTTTGATGGCGATGAAGATATCTATCGGGGATTGCGGGCTGGTGCAAAGGGCTATATTCTCAAGGGCGCGGAACCGAACGAACTGTTGGATGCAATTCGCACCGTTCATAGAGGTGAAAAGTATATTCCGCCTAGTATAGCAGCCAAGCTAGCCCAGCGAATGGGTACAGAGGAATTGAGCGATCGCGAGTTGGAAGTGATGCGTTTGATAGCAAAGGGCAAGAATAACCAGCAGATTAGCAATGTCCTGAATATTGCTGAGAGTACGGTTAGGTTCCATGCTAATAATATTTTCGGCAAATTGAATGTGAGCGATCGGACTCAAGCCCTAGTCACCGCCCTAAATCGGGGTATTGTCAGGCTGTAGCTTGCAGCTTCTCGACCTCACATTTTGATAGGTTTAAAACCCAACATTTCGCTAGGGACAAATTTGAGCTAGTTTTTTATGCTCAAGATCAAGATATTCACTTAATGGCGTTGCTGAATTTAAATATGAATTTGTCTTACGCAAAAGCGCAAAGGTACAAAAAAATAGAAAGGTATTTTTGGCATTTCATATTCTGATTCAGCAACGCCAAAATTATTGATGCCAAGATGCTTTAGGTTCTATAAGAGTGCTATGCATTTCCCGCTAAAAAACATATCAATAAACAATATAAAATTGTTGTTGTTTAATATTTAAAAGGAAGTAAGGAACTTATGACTGTTAAAGTTTATATTTGGAAAGGTACAAATCCCGATCTTACAGTGTATAACGTTCGAGGTAATGTAGGTCATGTATCAATGCAGATTTCTGATGAAAGTGAATCCAAAAAAATATATATAAGTCATAGACCACCTGAAAGTCCTAATCCACCTAGTGAAAGTCCTAGTCCGCCTAGAAGAGATAGTAAAGATTTACTTAAATATGCTATAGAGCCTCCTGCTGAAAGAAACAAAAATATTACTTCTGAAGGAAAAAATCTGACTTTTGAAGAAGAGCGCGATGGAATTAGGGAGCGTGAACCTGATGCTACCATTGAAATTAAAGGTTTAGATGAAACTCAAATGAGAGCCTTTTATAAGGACTATGATGATAATCAGTTAGAAATTTCCAAGTATCATATTAAATCCTCTAATTGTTCTACAGTTGTTGCTACTTTTATAAAAACAGGTTTAAAATGTCCTAGAGATAAGATTTGCCCTTTTTGCGCTCCAAATCATAATGTAGGCAAGCACAGACCAGGAAGACTTTGGAAACTCGCAGGTACAACAGGTCTTATAGTTTTTGTAGTTAGGTCTTGCGTTTCGTCAGGACGTTATGAGTATGAGCAAGACCAAAAACAAGATTATAACAACAAGATTGAAGAACAGTTCCGGCAGCCTGTAGACCCAAATACTGGTTATCGTAGAATCGAACTACCGCCTTCAAATCAATTTGATGGGTTTAGCTTACTTCTTGGATTGATAGCTCTACTAATAGGCTTTTCATGGTTTTTATCTGTTGTTTTCGATATAGAACTATTTAGTGTTGGTTGGACTAAAGGGAAGTTTTGGTCGCCTCAGACAGTTGAAATATTTGCCAATAAAGTACGTGAACATGCTTCTCAACAGCCCGAAAAATTATGTAAAAGAAAAAGATTTTTCTTTTTTTAAATTGAATTATGAAAAATGCAAGTACAACCAAGTGATATTATCGCCTCTTTAGCTCTAATTACTTCTCTTTTTAGCATTTGGATACAAGATAGAGGTGTTCGCAAACAATTACTGGTAACAAACGTAGGCGAGTACACAAAGCGGTATCAGGAAATTATTTTAAATTTACCGAAAAGTGTAATATTTGATGATTTTAATCTTGCTTCTTTAGAAGTAGAAGAACAGGACAGGATTTTGCGTTATATGTGGATATACTTTGATTTATGCTATGAAGAATATTCTATATACACAGATTTGAGGCTGATTAATAAAAAATTATGGAAAAGATGGAAATCAGGTATGGTATCAAGTTTTAGTAGACCTGCTTTTCAGCAGTCTTGGTATTTAATTTCTCAAAATACCACTTACCCTGAACCTTTTGTTGATTTTATATATTCGATTATAGAAAATGAAAAAGCAGGCGATGTCTACGACGGGTGATGCCTAAGCCAGAGCAGATATTCATAGTTTTGTAAAGGCGATGTCTGGCGACAAGAAGCGTAGCTCTCTACGCACTTCTAGTGATAGGTTTAAAAAAGGTGATGTCTACCACGGGCTACGCCTACGCATCCCAAATAATCATACTCTCGTCAGGGCGATCGCTTTAAGATATTGTCCAATCTTCTATTTGTAAATTAGGGACTTTGGCAAAATCTTTAGTGTTACGTGTAACCAAAATTGCATTTATGGAAAGGGCGATCGCACTTCTGGTGATAGGCTTAAATCAGGCGATCGCACTCTTTATATAGAAGAAATATTCAAACAAAGGGATTCAATGTAGATATACCACAACCCTCAAAATCCTTAATATTTCTAGTAACAAGAGTCATGGAATGTATTTTAGCTGTTGCGGCGATAAGTATATCAGCTTGCGCTCGCGGTTTACCTTGAGTTCTCAAAAAGCCTCTCAATTCACCCGAACACTTGGCAATTTCTGAGGTAATAGGTAAAATTTCACAGTGAGTTGTCAAAAAGTTTTCAAACCAAGCTTGGATTCTAGCATTAGGCTTGGCTGTTAAACCATAATAGATTTCCTCAACTGTAATAACGCTCAAGTTAATTGATATTACTGTACTTATACATGCTGTCACCCCTGGATTTGGCATTAGTCGAGTTAATTCACTGATAATATTAGTGTCACAAAGACTGCTCATTTTCGTCGCCAGTAAAAGGATTGTGGCGATCGCTTCGTGCTGGTATCTCTAAAGTATAATTTTCTTCGGCACATAACTGTTGAATTTCTTTAAAGACTTGAGCTAGAGATGTTTTCGCAGCTTGTTGTCGCCAGTTTAAAAATTCTTTAAAAAGCTCAGGATCTACGATAGCAGCCACTAATTCTTCTTGAGTGTAGATTAACTGAGGTTCTTGACTAGTCGCATTAATTATTAAGGATAGCTGTTTTTGGGCTTCTTCAAGTGTCCATTTCATTCTAAAAATCTCCAAGTTTTGTTAGCTTATTCTGCTAATCGCCGTCAATGTCAGTTTCAAAGTTGGTGCTAACTACTTTCATCATCAGTTTAAGCGATCGCCTTCGGTGAGTGTTTACATAATCACGCTAGAAGCTCTATTCTGTAAGAACATCGAGTTTAGCCAGTATTCTTAAGCCTTCTTCTGGGTTGCCAGTTGCGGCCATTGCTTTAAATCTAGTATTGGCATCAAATTCTGCTAGAGCTATGGTGGAGAGTTCTTCAATCAGTTTATTGACACTTATGCCTTTGGCTTGAGCCAGTTGTTTCAATCTATTATGCTTATCGTCTGGTAAACGAATAGTTAAAGTTGCCATTCTTGTTTAACTCCTAATAATTTGTTCGGGTTTTAATATTGATAAGTTAGGAAATAACAATTCAGCATTTTGGAAATCTTTGACATTGTGAGTAGCAATCATTTGAGCATTCCCAGCAACTGCTAATTCAATTAAGTGATTGTCAGCTTCATCTTTTAAATTAGGTCGCCATAAATAGTAGATAAAAACCCATTGACTTACACTCATAAATGATGCAAGTAAAGCAGAAATTTCTTCACTAGTTAAAGGGCATTTTGCAATAATTTCTGATCGCTCAATGACTGACTCATACTCAGAAAATAAAGCATTTCCCATTAAAGGCTGATATTCACCTTTTAAACAGCGTCGAATGAGTTCTCTACTGGAACCTTTAGAGCTAATCAGCGCACTAATAAAAACGCTGGTATCAACTACAATTTTAATCGCCATTTAATTATGATAGCATATATGCTGTCATAAAACCCCTCGTCAAAAAACTCAAAAGCGATCGCCCCACCTTAATCACAGCTAATTGCTGTCAAAATTGCCAATATCAGGCGATCGCCAAGGGCGTAATTACGGCCTCTGATATGCTTTTAACGAGGCAGAACGTCATTTAAGCGAATATGAAGACCAGGGAGAAGCGGCGAATTAATTGATTGGTTTAGCCGATATTGTTGTTGAATATAAGTGTCTTCAATCAATTGGCAAACAGTGAAAGTAGGTTGTTTGGGTTTACCAATAAATGCTACACCGCCCAATCCTCGATAATCTACAATCCAATATTCAGGAATGCCTAAGAGGGCATATTCCTCAACTTTCCTTGCATAGTCAGTTTCCCAATTGCTGCTAACAACTTCCACCACTAATTTAATTGAGTGTCCAAGAGTGATGACGGGTTCTCGTTCCCACAAGGGTTCGCGATCGAGAACGGTTTCATCGAGAACCACTACATCAGGACGACGCGCTGTAGCTGTATCTGCAAAGGGGTAAATTAAACAAGTGCGAGGAATAAACCAGGGGAATTGTTCTGCAACAAGGTAGATCCCAATTTGGGTTGCAAGTTTGCCACTCACCGTTTCATGGGGGCCAGTGGGTTCCATGTCAATTAGTTCTCCGTCTGCTAGTTCATAGCGGGGATTGTCTCGGTATTGGGAAAGAAAATCTGCAAAGGTGAGGGTTTTGGGGGAGATATGTGTCATGAAAGTCAATCTCCTAAAGCCAAGTTATTTTGATTGAAGAAGAATTCAGAATTCAGATCTAGAAGAAATATTCAACCAGTTGATAAACACTAAAAGCGCGTTGTTTGGGTTTACCAATAAATGCCACACCACTCCTATGCAAAAATTGTTCAAGAAATTTTAGGCGGTGCGTTACCTGTGTTAACGCACGCTAAAGTTTTTACGGCACAATCAACACTGGACAAGGGGAAAGGTTAATCACGCGGGTGGTGACACTATCAGTCGCTCCCTCTTCAGTCAAACCTAGCCCCCGACAACCCATGATGATTAAATCTGCCCCGATTTCATCAGCGACATCGCAGATGGTAAAAGCCGGTTTGCCTTGCCTTTCCAAAACTTCAGATTGAATTCCTTGCCCAGAAAATAAAGATTGGGCAGTTTGGAGCAGTTTGGCAACTACCTCTGGTGACACCATTGGATCTCCACTAGGTGCATCTGTGGGTGGTTCTTCTACCACAGACAGCAGCACTAAGCGACTGCCGTACTTTTGGACAATGTTGGTCACTACGTCGGCAGCTTCCCGCGTTTCCCGGCTTTGATCGATTGGAAATAGTACTGTCTTAAACATCTCTATCACCTGGCACCCCTGACTCCGGTAAAATCTGGATGGTTCTACTTTCAAAACAATAACAAAAAGGCAATCAGGAGAGTTTGCTGTGTCCAAAAAAAGTTTAGCAAGTTTATCTGCGGCTGATATATCTGGAAAACGCGCTTTGGTGCGAGTTGATTTTAACGTACCTGTGGACGACCAAGGCAATATCACAGACGATACTCGCATTCGCGCTGCTCTGCCAACCATCAAAGATTTGACGCAGAAGGGCGCTAAGGTCATTCTAGCAAGCCATTTTGGGCGTCCCAAGGGTGTGGATGAGAAATTACGCCTGACACCCGTGGCTAAGCGCCTCTCTGAGTTGTTGGGGCAAGAAGTTGTCAAGACTGATGACTCGATTGGCGATGAAGTTGCAGCTAAGGTAGCGGCGCTGCAAAATGGGCAAGTGCTTTTACTGGAAAATGTCCGCTTCTACAAAGAAGAAGAGAAAAATGACCCAGAATTTGCCCAAAAATTGGCGGCCAATGCTGATTTTTATGTAAATGATGCTTTTGGTACTGCACACCGCGCCCATGCTTCTACTGAAGGTGTGACTAAATACCTCAGTCCTTCTGTGGCTGGATATTTGGTTGAGAAGGAATTGGAATATCTGCAAAACGCCATTGAAAATCCCCAGCGTCCTTTGGCTGCAATTATCGGTGGTTCCAAGGTTTCCAGTAAAATTGGCGTGATTGAAACGCTGCTGGAGAAGTGCGACAAGCTAATCATCGGCGGTGGGATGATTTTTACCTTCTACAAAGCCCGTGGTTTGAATGTTGGTAAGTCGTTGGTGGAAGAAGACAAACTAGAATTGGCGAAGTCTTTGGAAGCGAAGGCAAAGGAACGTGGTGTTACCTTCCTGTTACCCACAGATATCGTATCAGCAGATAAATTTGCTCCTGATGCCAATGCAACAACTGTCAGCATTGAAAATATCCCTGCTGATGGTATGGGTTTGGATATTGGCCCAGACTCAGTAAAAGTTTTCCAAGAAGCTCTTGCAGATACCAAAACGGTGATTTGGAACGGGCCGATGGGTGTGTTTGAGTTTGATAAGTTTGCGGTAGGTACAGAAGCGATCGCCCGCACTCTTGCTGAAATTGGCAAAACTGGTACAACCACCATTATCGGCGGCGGCGACTCAGTGGCGGCTGTGGAAAAAGTCGGTTTAGCCGACCAAATGAGCCACATCTCCACTGGTGGCGGCGCTAGCTTGGAGTTACTCGAAGGTAAGGTATTACCTGGTATCGCTGCTTTAGATGATGCGTAAGTACAGACTTTACATGTAACGTCTTTATGTTACAGCAATTTTCAGGTAATTAAACCATTAGGATAGGGGCGCACAGATGTGCGTCCCTACTGTGAAGGGAGGCTGGGTGGGTGAGGTCTGTAGAATTCACGTTAAAATTTATAATTTTTAGTTTTTACTTTCTTAATCCAAAATCTAAAATCTTCCTATGCCTTATCCTCAAGCACCTTGGACACTGCAAGGCTACGCTATCCAAACTCTGCATTTGGTGAATATTGACCGAGTGCGCCCTTTAATTCCCTCAGAATTAGAAATTATTTCTGTGTGGCCTGGTAAAACCATTGGTAGTGTGTATTTGTCTAATTATGGGTCAGGCTCGGTATTACAGTACAACGAGTTAATTATTGCCCCGGCTTTGGTTTATCACCAAACGAAAATCGGCCCTTGGATTTCGCACATTTATGTAGATAATGCTGATTCTGTAGCTGGCGGTCGAGAAATTTGGGGGCTACCGAAGGAACTAGCTGAGTTTACCCTGGAAAGAGAATATGCTAGTGTGCATCAAGGAAACCAGAAACTGTGTAGCTTTAACTATAATCAACAAAGCTGGGTATGGCCTGTGCAATTAGGCGCGTCTGCTTTCAGCACCAAGGGTAGTGATTTGCTCATATTCTCCGCTAAATTTGAGTCTTTCTTGGGCTTAATTAGTTCTCAGTTAGAAATCCCTACTGCAAGTCCTTTTTCTGAAATAGGTTTAGGTCAGCCTTGGTTAACTGTGCGTCATCAGCAGATGAATTTGCGAGTTGATCCGCCAAAAGTCCTTGGTAAAATACACATTTAGCCATTTTCAGATTCAGAACAGTAGTAAGCTGATTTCTGGCAACAAGTTGCTTTTAATCTATTTTGGCCAAAATCCGGAATACTCCATTTCGATTGTGTAGCTCTCTATTAGCCAAAACAGCAAACAGAAGCTATTAACTCAAAAATTTCAGGAATAAATTATATTGCCTATCAAATCTAGCAATTTTTAAAATTAGAATATTTCCTCAATTAACAAGCTTGAGAAAACGACACAACCAATTAACTTGCCCTACTGTTAATTAACAGTAGGGTTTTTTGTATTTATTAAAAAATTAAATAATGCAACAAATACATTGGAAAGTTTAGCACAGCAGTGATACGCTACCGTCCAATACTGCTCGGTTTTTGCATTTTGAACTCGGAATTTGGTTTGGGGAAAAGGGCAAAGGGTAAAGGGTAAAGGTTTTTTCTTTCCCTTTTCCCCTTAACCGACAAGTATTGCGCTACCGTCGATGTGTTGCAAAGATTGTTTTAATTGTATTACATCTAAGTTTTGAACTCTGTTTGAAATTTTTTTTTAAAGACTTGCATAAAAAACCAAATCTCGGATGATAACACTATACAAACAAAAAATTAAACCTTTATTACTTAAACTCAGGAGAAACAGAAATGAATTTATTAGAAAATACTCGTGTTGCTCAACTTCCTATCCAGTTAATTGAATCCTCTAATACTTCTGAAATTGCCGATTTAAAATCTGCTCAACCAAAACTGACAATGATTTGGGTACAAGAATCGCACGAAGGACGCCAGAGTATGGTTGCAAAATGGCTAGTTGGTAAATAGCGATGTCTCTGGACTCGCGGCTGGTGGTTTACCCATTCCGCATATACAGCAATTTGCAGAATAAACTATTCTAGGGTAGTACAGATAACTGTGCTACTCTATTTATCTTCACTAACTTACTTAAAAAACTTACAGATAGATATAATAAATAATATTTGCACGCGCACGCCACTAAAGATTATTGGTAAAGTATTGGCAATTACCATATAATCCTAAATTACTTGATAAATTGTTAAGTATACCAATAAAATTAGGTGTAACGAATTTATACAATTCGGTAGATTGTCTGATGTCCATTGCAGAGCCAATTAAACAATTTCTAAAATGAGTAATATTTGGACAAATGCTAAATCTAATTTCATAGAAAAGATTATAAGACGCTATCCAGATTTACAGTATATTTTAGAAAAATGTGATTTTGAGCCTTCAATTCAGCGAGAAGATTATCGCTTGGTTGTTGTGCAACCGAAAGTAGCGATCGCCTGTAATTTACCCAAAGCTTTTGCAGAAGGTAATTGTGAAATAGACTTTAGCAACATCATTTTAAGAAATCTCAAAATTAGCTTAAATCATCAAGATATTTTGGGTCAATTAATGACTGGATTAAACACCCAGCCAGATTGGAGTTGTCGGAGGTTTTTGAAACAGCTAGATCAAGATTATTTTGAAGTAAGTTTAGGTAAAACAACACTTATTTTATCTAAATTAGAGACATTGGATTTGTGTTTTTGTGTTGATATAGTTTGCCAAGAATACAAAAAATCAATAATTGAATTTGAAAATTATCTAGAAACCTGGGATTTTGAATTTGTAGATTTTGCAAATATTCGGGGTTTTATCCTATTTTCTGTAGGGCAAAAACTATGGAAATTAATGCAGCAGTTTGCTGATGAATTTGATTATAGTAAAGGCAAGTCTGAATGGCATTTATTTGATAATGAAGATATGTTAATCCGAGTGAGTCGAGGAATTCACGATCATGCTTTTATATTGCCCAGACTTGATAGTGATTTAGTATTAGGTATTAATAACAAAATTAATATTATATATAAAATCAATAATGTTTATTTTCAATCTTTTCAAAGAGGAAAAGTCACTTCTTGGCAACAAGACATTGGGCTAAGGGGAACCTGGACGGCTAAATATACTAAGCAGTGGTTATTAGAAAAATATATTCCTCAAGTGATTAGTTACTATTTAGATAAGTTTCAATTATCTGAAACTGAATTACTAGCCGAAATAATAAATTATCAAGGCGAACGCGTGCAGATACAGCAAATTAATGATATTAAAGATTTATTACCTTATCTTCGCTATATCCACTCTTGGTTACATATATATAAGGAAAATATTGCTGCTTCACTCTTGCAATTTTATTATCAAGCATTTACAGATTTAATACGCAATACTGATTCCTCAATCACAGGGATAGACTATATTATGAGAAATTTGCTTGCTGTTAATTGGCAGAATACACAAGTAGAGATTCCTTATAACTTTACCCAGTGTAATTTTAAAGATGCTATGAATTGCTTAGATGAACAAGTAGCAAGAATAAATAATAGTAAATATGAAAATAGTTTCAAAGCAGACTTAATAACTCGGACATTTATCTGGATAATAGAAAACGGAAAAATTAGTTTTTCCCAAGCTCAATTAAATGCTGCTAAACAAGCTTTACAAAGCGTTTGGGAAGAAAGCCGTTTTGAAATGCGGCATCTGTTTGTTAATCAATAAAGCATAATACAGCAGTTTGCAACCAAATGAGGTACACAACTAGAGAATTAAATATAAAAATTCTTTTTCTCCCTCCTGCCCCCTGCCTCCTGCCTCAAAACCAATCAATTTGTACCTCATGCAAATGAAAACTGCTGTATCTTAAAGAGGGTACACGGCTAATTGGATGTACAAATGTCTGGGTACTCAGACATCTAAATACCTAGTACACCGTTGTCTCAAGTTAAAGTTTGTGGTTGATTGACTTTTTTGGTTGATTACTTTGTCCTGGTGTCACATAAAAGATTGCGAGATTGATGGTATTTTGTTTTTGCACAAACTCCTTTATCTCAATTGCGCTACAAGTTATGACACTCAATTTATATTTATTGCGGCATGGAGAAACTACTTTTAGTCAAAGTGGTAATTTCTGCGGCAAAACTGATGCGGAGTTGACAACAGAAGGGATGCAGATGGCATCCGGTTTTGCCGATGTTTATCAACAATTGAAGTGGGAGGCTGTTTATGTTAGCCCGATGAAGCGCACAATTGCAACTGCCAAGCCATTTTGTGATGCTATCGGTATGGATATGCAGTTGCGTGACGGACTTAGAGAAGGTAGTTACGGCGAATGGGAAGCTAAGAGTAAATCGTTTGCCCAAGAGAATTACGCAGAAAATTATGTAAAATGGTTGACAGAACCGGCTTGGAATGCACCTATTGGTGGAGAAACTGCGGTAGATATTGCTAACCGTTCTATGCCTGTAATTGCTGAAATCCAAGAAAAACATCCCCAAGGTAATGTTTTAGTAGTTTCCCATAAAGCCACGATTCGGATTATGCTTTGCAGTTTACTGGGAATTGATTTGGGGCGCTATCGCTATCGGGTGAATATTTTGGTCGCGTCGGTAAGCATGGTTAAATTTGACGTTCATGGCCCTCTGTTAGAAATTTTAGGCGATCGCCATCATATACCCGATCATCTTCGCTCTCGTCCGGGAACATAATAGTCCCTACTAGGTATCGAGCCGAGGTTCCTAAGTTGCTATCCGACGCCTTGAAAGCGACCAACTCAAAGTATATATTGTGGGGCTGCTCTTTATTTAGGAAGTGGGTAGGCTTGGGATAAACTGTCAAGGTTTGAAACGATTCTTTAGTAGCTTCCAGATGACACTTTAGTTATGAGGCTGGCATTAACCAGCCTTTTTTTATTCAACTGTCAGAATTGACGTACTTACCATAGAATAAGTGGTTGCTGGAACCGTACAATGAAACTTGCTAGCCTGATTTTTCCCAGAGACTCAGCCCAAATTAATTTTTCCTCTTAATCATCTTAAGCACCTTGCAACATTATCTACTGTAATTCGAGTGGCATTGCTAGCGATCGCACCTAGTAGTATTCTGCTGTATGGAAAACCTGTGTTCAACGTCAAAGGGGTGCAGATATCTTTCACCCTGCAAATAGCCTAAAGTTTACGGCCACTTTCGATGAATGTACTGTCTCATGGGAGTTTAGGCTCGCCTTAGCAGCCATGAGTAAGGTTACCTTATGAATACCATATAAATTTTTGTGTACTTTGATTAAGTTTTGTGATATTTTCGGATATGTGAGGTGCTACTTCATCCCCTAAAAACTTTTGTTTGAACTTTTTTTAGTTACCAATCTAGTAAGGTAGAACTGCAATATGCCATTTACCATTGATTCCGCTCGTGGTATCTTTCCCAACACATTAGCAGCTGATGTTGTACCTGCAACAATAGCCAGGTTTAATCTGCTCAGTGCTGAAGATCAGCTTGCACTAATTTGGTTTGCTTACCTGGAAATGGGCAAGACAATCACTATTGCGGCTCCCGGAGCTGCAAGTATGCAATTTGCTGAGGCGACATTGAATCAAATTCGGCAAATGTCTTTTACCGAGCAATCACAAGTGATGTGCGATCTGGCAAACCGAGCAGATACACCAATTACCCGCACATACGCAATTTGGTCTGCAAACATCAAACTAGGTTTCTGGTATCAGCTAGGAAAATGGATGGATCAAGGGATTGTTGCACCAATTCCCCAAGGGTATAAGCTTTCTTCTAACGCTGCTGCTGTTCTGCAAGCAATTAGGGAACTTGATGCAGGTCAGCAAATTACAGTCTTGCGTAATTCTGTAGTTGATATGGGATTTGACCCAAATAAATTGGATGGTCAAAAAAGAGTTTCCGAGCCTGTTGTTGTTCCTAAAGAGATATCACAGCGAACTCAAGTCAATATTGAAGGCGTTGATAACCCAGTAGTGTTAAGTTATATGAATAACCTTAACGCTAACGATTTTGATGCGCTGATTGAGTTATTCACGTCTGATGGTGCCCTGCAACCTCCCTTCCAGAGACCCATAGTTGGTAAAGATGGTGTCCTACGGTTTTTTAGAGAAGATTGTCAAAACCTCAAATTAATCCCAGAGAGAGGAGTAGTTGAACCTGCTGAAGATGGTTTTACTCAAATCAAAGTCACTGGCAAAGTCCAAACTCCTTGGTTTGGTGCTGCTGTGGGTATGAATATGGCTTGGAGATTCCTGCTAACTCCTGATAATAAAATTTTCTTTGTAGCTATTGATTTGCTGGCATCTCCTAAAGAACTATTAAACTTAGTTCGTTAGAAACATACTCAGTTTGAGTAAATTGTGACAAATTGGTGCGAACGCTCTGTAATGCAGGGCGTTCCCCTATTGTGGAGTAAAACGTGCAACTCAATATAAAATGACTCGAACGATAATATTTTAGGTTTGATAATGCAAGTGAGTGATACAGAGTGGTCTGCAACAGAGAAACAACTGGCTCAAGCAGTTTTTAAAAGAGCCTACGAAAGAGAAATCAATGCTTTGATGGAAGAAGTTCGCGCCAGAGCAAGTGCGATCGCAGAACTTGATGATATGTGGCGCTTACATGACTTCTTAAGTGCAAGAAGACATGACATAGATGGGAAGTATGACTACAGATATCCTGTACTAATCTTTGTGTTTGCTAGGTTAGTCAAAGAGGGCTGGTTAGCTCTTGATGAATTAAACGAACTCGACAAAGATAAACTGACCAAAGTAGTAGCTCTTGCAAGAATGTAAAATAAAACTTTCAAAGCTTACCCTTTAACTTCAAACTTTCTCTTGACTCTGTGTTCTCTGTGTTTCTGTGGTTAGAAAATAAATAATTGATTTAACTATGGAGATGCAGAGAACACAAATATTAACTGAAGTATTAAAGCATCTCTGCTGAAAAAATAAAAAGAAAATACGTTTATACCAAACCGAAAGATAATTGAAGTTTAAATAACTAATATTTAGTAAAACTACACCAATATTCTCAACAAGAGAGGCAGAAGGTTTATACCGATTCAAAAAATGTTTGCGACAGATACCCCAAATACGGTTCGGTTAAAGGGGAAAGGGGAAAGGGTAATTTCAAACTTTTTCCCATTGACAGATACCCCACCCGCCTGACGGCACCCTGCCCTTACCAAGGGGAGGGTTGGGGAGGGGTCTTGTCTATGTGTTGCATTCTTTTTTCAAATTGGTATTACCTTCTGTCTGATGCGCGATCCTTCTGGCGACTCGAAGGAAGTAGGGGTTTGAGTCCCCCACTGAAATTTTTGATTTCAGTGACATCTATTTGATGGGGGTCTTGCGTCCCTGCGTCATCATCCATCTGTAATCCTATTTTGGAGGATTGGTATAAATATCCTCAAAAATCTTTAGTCTACTTCAGTAGACTTTAGCTATTAGCTTGGGAATTGATTCCCAGGCTAATAGCGAACCATCTCCTAACGATGGTTAACCCACCTTAATTAAGCTTGCTTCCGCCAAGGTGATTCCGTTGAGCAAGCAGTTCTCTAGATGTACTTGAGTCAGATCTACTTGTGTTAAGTCAACGTAACTGAGATCGGTTTTAAAGAAAATGGCTTTGGCGAGATTGGTATGACTGAGGTCTGCTTTGCTCAAGTTTGCTCCAGTCAGGTTTGCACGACTCAAATCTGCCCTAGCCAAGTTTGCACCACTGAGGTTGGCATACCGCAAGTCTGCTCCAGCCAAGTTTGCACTGCTAAGATCTGCGTCACACAGATTTGCTAAACGTAAGTCTGCTTTGGCAAGGTTTCCTCTGTGCAGATCTGCCTTGGTGAGAGTTGCCCGAATCATGTTAGCAGCCTTGAGGTTTGCCCAAATCAGATTAGCTCGACTGAGGTTGGTTCTCCATAGGGATGCCGCAGTCAAATTTGCTTGAGTCAAATTAGCTCCAGAAAGATTGGCATGAGATAAAGTCGCATTCGCCAAGTTAGCTCGATCTAAAGTGATTCCAGCTAGGCAGACCTCGCTGAGGTTAACCAAGTGCAGGCTTACCTGGGTGAAATTTCTCTCTCCTGCACAATAGCGTTTGAGAAGTTCATCAGCATCCATACAGCCCGCCTTCTAAATCTCCATTTTTTACCTGAAAATCAGACTATCCAATCAATAACTGTTGGAAATATCTTTATGTCACTTTTCACTGTTAGCAAAGATACTCAACGAGGAAAATAAACACAGTTGCGATCGCTTTGTAAAAGCTACAAGAATTTCTTGTTGTAGCTTTGGATACCGAACAATGAAAACTTACCTTGGATTTATTGCTTAACAGCGGTTTTAGGCATTTTTTAACTTTTATTTCATTATGTAAAGAAATATAACAAAAAATATTACAAATAAGCAATACTTTCTTCATTATGAGTTGATAACTTTTGTTTATAGCTTTTGATAAATTTTATTTATGAATAACTTATCGTAATGTCTTTTTTCTTATTGAATTATGAGAGCGATCGCAATTCTAATTTCATTAATGCTTGGTACTCCTTGACCAATCCGAAATAGCCTACTTGCTGAGTTCGTTTTCTGTGTCAAGCTTTTATAAAAACTTTACATAAATTTACATCTTTTGGCAGTTTCGTAAAAACAAGACCAAATTTATTTTTCCGGCTTAATTTCAACGTGTTGCTTCAAATTTACGAATTTTCCCCCATTGACGAATAGAATAACTTAGAGGCATAACTATGAAAACTAATTTTAATTACCCAAAAAATATTTAATTGGATCGATTATTTTTAGATATACTTTCAACAACTTTGAAACCATCAATTGAAAATTTTGATGTTAATTGGATTTATAAATCTTCCCAATTTATCGCGTTATTGTGGATATGTAGGTTTAGAAGTAGCAGAAATTGTTGCCAAATACCTTGCTGTTCAAAGTAAAGCTTATGTAATTCAAAATAGAAGAATACTAATATATCAACTTTTAAAGTCAGGTCTAGATTCTCATACAGCCAATAGAACAATTACTGTATTGATATCAAGTCCAATTTTACAATCAACCAACATAAATCAGTGTGCCATTCATGAGTAAGTGGGGAGTGGGGCATGGGGAGATGAAGGGCACAGGGGAGAATAATAACTCTTAACTCCTAACTCCTAATGACTAATGACCAAATTTAACGTAGACAACGAATCGCTTCTAATAAACCTCTAGCTTTATTTAGCGTTTCTTCGTATTCTTTCTCAGGTTCAGAATCAGCCACCAAACCTGCACCAGCTTGCACGCTAACTGTATTATTATGCACGACCATTGTGCGAATTGCTATAGCACTATTTAATTGTCCTTCAAAATCATAATATCCGTAAACACCAGAATAAACACCCCGACGACTAGGCTCTAATTCGTGGATAATTTCCATTGCTCTAATCTTGGGTGCGCCGCTGACTGTACCTGCCGGGAAACAAGCTTTGAGTAAATCCCATGCTGTTTTCTCGTATGCTAATTTACCCACAACATTACTGACAATGTGCATTACATGGGAGTAGCGTTCAACTACCATTAATTCATCAACTTTGACGCTACCAGTTTGACAAACACGCCCTAAATCGTTTCGCCCTAAATCAACAAGCATCACATGTTCGGCAATTTCCTTAGGATCTTGGAGTAAATCTTCAGCAAGATCTGTATCTTCTTGGATGGTTTTACCCCGTGGACGCGTTCCTGCGATTGGACGTAGAGTTGCGATCGCTCCACCATTGGGATCGGTCTCAGCTTTCACCATCACTTCGGGACTGGAACCGATGATTTGCCAATCTTGGAAGTGAAAATAAGCCATGTAAGGCGAAGGATTTATTTGACGTAAAGAACGGTAAAGAGCAAAAGGGTCACCTGTGTATGTTGTTGATAATCGCTGAGAAATAACTACTTGGAAGATGTCCCCAGCTTTAATATATTCTTTTGCTTTTTGGACGCTTGCACAAAAATCAGGGCGAGTAAAGTTACTCTGATACCCCTCTGCTCCCCTGCTCCCCTGCTCCTCTGCTCCTCTGCTCCCTGGTGGCTTCCATTCCAGCCTAGTTTTTTGTGGCGATAGGGGGAGAGATAGCTTTTCGAGCATTTGGGTAACGCGATCGCAAGCTTGTTGGTATGCTGCTTGTAAATCAACTTGCGGGTCGCGTAAATCAGCGTAGGCGACTGCCCAAATTTTCCGCTTCACCTGGTCAAAAATCAACAGGTGGTCTACCTGCATCCACAATCCATCGGGGATATTCCGCTCATCTGGTGGATGAATTGGTACGCGCCCTTCAATCCAGCGAATCAATTCATAGCCCCAAAACCCAAACAAACCACCAATTCCTGGCGGTAGCTGTGGCAATTTCACTGGGTGATAAGGTGCTAGACATTCAGCTAAAGCTGTAAAAGGGTCGCCAGCAAAAACTACCTGAGAGCCATCGCGGTTGATTTGAGTTGTGCGATCGCCTCTTGCTTCCAAAACCCACAATGGATCGCAACCCACTAAACTGTAGCGTCCGAGTTTTTCTCCACCTTCTATGGATTCCAACAAAAAGCTATAAGGCTGACCTGCACAGACTTTATACCAAGCTGATACTGGCGTATCTAAGTCTGCCACCCATTCCTGGTATACCGGAACGAAGTTGCCTTGTACAGCTAGCTGTGAAAATTCAGAAAAATTGGGGAATACCATAAATAGCTGGGGGGTTGGGGATTGGGGATTGGGGATTAGGGCATAGGGCATAGGGCATAGGGCATAGGGCATGGGGAGAGGCAGGAGGCAGTGGGCAGGGGGCAAAGGGGAGAATAAAAAATTACTTGTTTCCCCTCTGCTTCCTGCTTCTTGCTCCCCTCCTTCCTCATTTCCCTAGTCCCTAGTCCCTAGTCTCCAGTCCCCATTTCCCAGCAGTAACTACTCCGCATCGTAGGTAGCTGTACCACTGAACTTGAGTTGTGCTGGATTGGGGTTTTGTCCAATGCGGCGTGGGAGGAAACGGACTTTTTCACGGCCTTCATTCACTTTTTCAGGGAAGACGCCATCAGCTGGGTGAATTGCAGTAGTTTCGCCGTTGGCTAAAATCCGGTAAATTCTGTAGTCTGTAATCTTGAATTTCCGGAGTTGACCACCCAAAGCGATGCCTTGTTCTTTCCGGGCTAAGTACAGCAGGTTTTCGCCTTTGACCATAGTAGCAGCACCACCTGTAGGCAGTTCAAATACTTGGTCTTTGGGGCTAGTCCAGGTGATAGCGTACTTTTCTTCCACTTCTGCTTTAGAAAGCAAGCCGCCAGTGTTGCCAGCAAATCGTGGCGTTTGTCCAGAGAGTGTTTCAGCCATAAAGTGTTCTCTCAACGTTTTTAGGGCATACTAACATCGTAATAAGGATCGTATTGCGATCGCGTCATAGACTGTAACAGTTTTTAGTCATTTTTGATTGGGCATTGGGCATGGGCAGGGGAGATATATTATGTGGAACGCAAAAGTTAGTCTTTGATATTCACCGATGAATCTTTGATACTCGTAAACGCAATTGAGCGTTCCACCTGTCTCATACCCAATGCCCAATGCCCCATGCCCAATGTCCCATGCCCAATGCCCATCCCTACTTAGTTTTAACTTTCGTCCGCTTTTCTTCTTGGCTACTCTGAACAATTGGGATGGTAAAGTGAAACTCACTTCCCTGGTCTTTTCCGGCTGACTTAGCCCAAATTTCTCCACCCCAGCCATTGACAATTTGACGACAAATTGCTAAGCCAAGTCCAGTTCCGCCAGTGGTGCGTCGGAGCGCTCCTTCTTCTTGATAGAAACGGTCAAAAACGATTTCTAAACGATTCGGCTCAATGCCGCGTCCTGTGTCAGCTACGGTAACCTCGACCATTTGATGGCTGTTGCGAATCGCGTTAATGGTGATTTCTCCTTGGGATGGCGTGAATTTACAAGCGTTATCTATGAGTTTTGCTAGTACTTCTACCAGCCAGTCACCATCAGCTCTGACCAAAGGTAAGTTTTGGGGAATTTGAGTTTGAATTTGGGGGGGCTTTTCTGTTGAAGAGCGAGTACGAAGGCGGCTGAGTGCTAAATCTACACACTCTTGTAAAGTTAGGGATTCTGGATGCCATTCCACGCGACCGCTTTCTAAGTTGGAAAGTGTGAGGAAATCTTGCACGAGTTTCCGCATTCGTTCTGAGTCAGCTAAAGCAGTGTTGAGCATCACTTGTTGCAATTCCAAGGGCATATCTGGCTCGCTAGCCAGACTTTCTAGACACACTTGAATGGTGGATAGGGGGGTACGCAGTTCGTGTCCGGTAATGGCTATCAGATTGCTGCGGGTGCGGTCTAAGGCTTCTAGCTGCTGATTGAGTTCTTCTAGGTTGGCGTAAGCTTCGGCTTGGATGAGAGCTGCTCCCACTTGGGTGGCGATCGCTTTGACCAAATCCAATTCCCCTGGTTGGCACTCGTGCGGTGGCATTTGGCAGTAGTGTAATTCCACAATGCCTAATAATCGTCCTTGATAAAATACTGGTTCCATCAGCCAAGAACGGATGGCAAACTTTTTGGCAATCAAGGAAAGCCCGGCGGAATTCGTAACGCGAGGATCGCTGAGTGTATCACTGATACAGACTCCTTCCCCTTGTTGGATGATGTCCCGAAATAGGGCATTTTTCTCTAATTCCCAGGTTTGTCCGCGAACAGATAAAACACCAGCAGTCAAAAATTCATGTTCAATGATCGCTTGTTTATCCGTAGCTTGAGCGCGGTAAATTAGACAGCGACAAGCATTGAGGTGTTGCCCTAATTCTTGTGCTGCTATTTGCAGAACTTCGTGAGGATCGAGCGATCGCCGAATGGCTGTACTAATGGTATTGACTAATCGTTCTTTTCGTGCTTTAGCAGTAATTGAACGGTAGGCTTTGTGCAATTTGTACTGACTAGCTTGCAGGTAAGTGACCAAGCGTTGCACAAACGGATCGGTGTCAATGTCACAAGCATATTCGCTGATCTGTTCTACTCCAAAGTATGTTCTCGTCTGCCCAATGCCAAACCTCTGACGTGCCCGCTCAATTTTGCTTGCCAGTTCTGGTCTGTAGACCAAAATCCTCCCTAATAGTAATTCGGCGGCTTTGAGGCTAACTCCCCTTTCTGATGTCCAAATTCCCTCAAATCTCCGCGCTGTATCCATATCCGGACTAGGGCTTTGCTCTGGTACTTGCTTGTTTTTGGCAATCGAACCGAGGTTTTCTCGACAAACCAAACAAGTCGCGTAACTGTCAGCAATCACAACCAAATGCCACTCTTGACTTAAGCCATCCTCTGGCTCAAAAGCTACCTTTTCGTAGTGTTCCGAACTGTTCGCGAAATCAGTTTCCGGAGCCGACAATACGTATATTTGATTACTTCGCAAGGCAAGTCGCTGGTAGCGATGAGCTTCTTGGCGGTAGAATCGCTCTCGCTGGAAACTAGCAATTATAAGCGGTTGAGCTAAAGTCGCAGCCAAAACTTGATCTTCCATCGCGTGGGAGAGCGCCGTTAGTGAAGCCTTAAAATATAGCTGGGGCCGCAAGTACGGTAGGGACTTTAGGAGATCGCTCAGCACAGAAGTCGAAATGCTCATGAATTATCGTTAAACGCCCAATCTCAACAAGATCCACGTCACAGCTGCATTGTACAAATTCCAAAGGACTCTCAAGTTAAATAGACAGTTTCAATATGTAAAGAACGCTAAAAAGCACTTTCTGATTAAGCAAATGCAACACTTTGTTACCAATTAGCAGGAGTGGGTGCAGCTAGCTTCATTTACAAAATTTAAAAGTATTGAGTAGGAAATAGAGCAACAGCGGCAATGCATTTGTCTTTCGCGCCTTGGCGTGGCGTAGTCATTTGCCACGATCGCTTTGTTGTTAACTCAAGTCTTTTTATCCATTGGCTGACATTGTGATGTTTTAAATGATAGACCACTAAGCCCAATATACATTCTCGATCGCCTTTATCGTCATCGAACAAAGCAAAAGTAAAAAATTAAAAGGTAACTTACTGTGCTAAATTACCGTCTTAGCATTTTGAAATTTTTTTACCAAGAAGGGGAAAAGGGGAAAGGGTAAGGGGTAAGGGAAGAAGAAAAAACTTTTCACCACAAGGTATAAAGCCCCTGTTTTTCAAAATGGAGAACAAAAAAGAAGATTGAGGAGATAGATAGTGCGATAAAAATTGCCGACTCCATGCGTTGAAACCCCTGTTTTGAAATTGCTGGTTCTTTTCCCCTTTCCCCTTTCCCCTTTCCCCCTTATCAAGCCTCAACCAGTAGAATCGGACTGTGATTTTTTCCCCTTTCCCCTTTCCCCCTCTTTTTCATCTTGTATCCTCTTTGAGGATGTATTGCACGCAATCGAGAACAGCTATAAATAATACGATCGCCAAAATATAGACTTGTAGAGGGAACTTTGCCTAATGACACCAGATGCACTCATAACCCCGGAAAAAATTTTAGTTGATGGAAAAACTTTTATTGCTGCCGATCAATTACCTATTCCAGAGTGGCCTTGTGTTGTCAGTGAAAGACCACAACCAACACTGACGGTTAAAGATGACGATTTATTTTTAGTCACAGATACTATAGGAAACATTTCTGGCTGTTCCCTCAATGATGGCAATCCCAGTATGGGGCTGTTTTGCTGTGATACGCGATTTCTCAATCGTTTGGAGTTGCAAATTGAAGGGCGATCGCCTGTACTCTTAAGTAGTACTGCTGAAAAAGGGCTTTTACTCTCAGTTTTGTGTACCAACCCCAGAATTGACGAACGCCTTAGAGCGGAAACTGTGGGAATTCGTCGGGAAATGGTGCTGAATGGGGCACTATTTGAAGAAATCGAGGTATCTAACTACAGCACAACCACCGTCAGTTTTGAACTCAGCATCAGCTTTGACGCGGATTTTGTTGATTTATTTGAAGTCCGGGGTTACGAGAGAGAAAAACGGGGTAGGCTTTTACGCTTAGTGGAGCCAACACCCGAAGACGGAATATTTTCTCTGGTGAATGGTATTTCACCTGTAACCAAAGAGCGACACGCCTCTAGAGAAGAATTTTTAACACTCGCCTATCAAGGTCTCGATGGCTCGGTGATGGAATCGCGTCTGATATTTCAACATCGGCAACCAGACTATTTCAAAGGTTACACTGCGGTTTGGCAGTTAGAGTTGGCTTCTCACGAAACCCAAAAACTTGGCTATCGGGTGAACATGGTAACCAACAACAAGTCCACTTCAACTGTCAGCGCCCCCGCCACCTTAGGACAGGCGAAAGCTGCTGAGTGGATGGAAGAACAACACTGGGTACAACAAATTACACGTATTAGCTCGGATAAAAGCATTTTCAACCGAGTAATTGAACGGGCTGAGGAAGATATGTATTTATTGCGCCAGTCTTTTGGCAAGTATAAAACTGTTTCCGCCGGAGTGCCGTGGTTTTCTACATTGTTTGGCCGGGATTCGTTGATTACAGCTTCCCAAACTCTGATGTTAAATTCGCAAATTGCCAAAGAAACCCTGATACTACTTGCGACATACCAAGGTAAAACCGACGATGAATGGCGGGAAGAAGAACCGGGTAAAATTTTACACGAGTTACGTTTGGGGGAAATGGCTCGGTGTCAAGAAATTCCCCATACACCCTACTATGGTACAGTTGATGCCACTCCCCTATGGTTGATGCTGTATGCCGAATATTATGCTTGGACTAATGACCACGAACTCCTAGAGCTACTTTGGCCGAATGCTCTAACAGCAATGGAGTGGATCGATCGCAATACCCAACAAACCGGCTACCTCAGCTACTACTGTAGATCTAAACGCGGTCTTGCTAACCAAGGTTGGAAAGATTCTGGTGATTGTATTGTTGACCACAAGGGAGAACTAGCCAACGGCCCCATTGCTTTGTGTGAAGTGCAAGCTTACGTCTATGCGGCAAAAATGCGCTTAGCAGAAATAGCCAGGATGAAGAAGCGCCTTGATTTGGCAGACCGTTGGCAAGAAGAGGCGAAAAATCTCAAGGTGCGTTTTAATCAAGATTTTTGGATGGAAGACCAGGATTTCTGCGCCTTGGCTTTGGATGGAGATGGTAAGCGAGTAGATAGTATTACCTCAAATCCCGGCCATTGTCTGCATTTGGGCATCTTCACACCCGAAAAAGCCTACAGTGTGGCAGAACGTTTGCGGGCACCAGATATGTTTAACGGTTGGGGCATTCGTACCCTGAGTAGTTTGTCACCTGCTTATAATCCAATGGGCTATCACATTGGTTCGGTGTGGCCACATGATAACGCTTTGATTGCAACGGGATTGCGATC
Source organism: Nostoc sp. DedQUE12a (assembly GCA_034530795.1). GTDB lineage: Bacteria > Cyanobacteriota > Cyanobacteriia > Cyanobacteriales > Nostocaceae > Nostoc. Next base: position 59,666 of record JAVRCH010000113.1, on the reverse strand, counting down.
GCTCGGCCTCATCGACCAAGCTTTGGAAATTTTCCAAGGTTTATTTGATATGACCAGCCAGCAGTCCTATCAACGTCCTCCAGAACTTTTCTGCGGCTACGAACGTAACGGCGATAATGCGCCTGTGCAGTATCCAGTCGCCTGCACTCCCCAAGCTTGGGCTACTGGTAGTATCTTCCAACTACTGCAAATGATGGTCAACTTAGTGCCTGATGCTCAAAATAACTGTTTGCGAATTATTGACCCGGCTTTACCAGAATCGATTAGTCGCCTGTCGTTTCATAATTTGCAAGTTGGTACTACCATCCTCGATTTAGAATTCGAGCGTTCTGGTGGTACCACTGCTTGTCGCGTTGCTAAAAAACGCGGTAATTTGCGGGTAGTTATCGAAGCATAGCAAGGGAGTCGGGAGTGGTAAATTTACCACTCCCTATTTTGTGGGGAGTGCGTAGGCGTAGCCCGTCGTAGACATCGGTTATCAGCATAACCTGAATTTAGAGCACCAAACCTGTCCTACCATTGGCTCCAACCAAAGCAGTGTTAGCCTGCTTCATCGCCAGTGTGTAGAGTTCTCAATAACTGTTCTGTAAGCTCAATCAATTCATATACAGTATTTTGGGTTAGTTCTGTAGTTTTGAAACCATGAGCAATAGCATTACGTAATGGAAATACATCCATTAGTAACTGATACTCAGATTTTGAAATTACACCTTCAGCTGCTAATTGCTTCACTAAGTAGCGTGGATCAAATCCTTGTAAACTCAGCTCTTCGTTTTGGGCTATAAGTCTCAAAGTTGCTTCTACTAAAGCCCAAGAATATAAGATAGCTGATTCTGGATTTTGCGTTGTAAGTTGTCTTGCTACTTGCAACTGTGATTCTATTTCATATTCTTGAAGAGAACGCTCTGCTTTCAGAGAATACATTGTATCCTCCGGGTTGGTCATTACTAATTCAAATCTCCAACCAGGGTGTTTTTCTACCGCTTGAGCTAAATTACGCAAGTATTGATTAGAAGGAGAGCTAAGTGAGGAGCGTGACTTGACTTCAATCACTACATTTTCTTCTCCCCGACGTACTATCATGTCGGGGCGATAGTTATTAAGGAACTCAGGCAACTCTTCTGGGTTTGGGTGAAAAAAAACTTCGTAACCCTTCTGGCGATACTCCTGTGCTAATTTCAGCAATTGCTCTCTTTCTCTTTCTAAGTTTGCGGTTGAAGTTGTCATCAAGTAACTACCTCCTGGTTAGGAGCATCAATTACGACAATATGTAAAAACTCATTGCCACGGGCAAAGCCTTCCGCCAATGTCGGGGTCATGTTTTCTATTCTCAAGTTAGCTGACAAATTCCTCTTTCTAACTAGAAGATCGCTTACTTGATTATCATCTACGTAGGCTAATCCTTTAATTGCATCTTGAATAGGTTTCGCTATATTGTCCACATCGATTTGAATAGAATCATAGAAATAGGTTATCTGGAGCATAACCCACCCAGTAGCTGTTTTGTGTTCCGAAGACCAGTATTTTTCAGCCTCTTGTCGCACTGTCTGTTTCCAATTTTCAAGCCCTTTGCCCTTACCACGCTTACGAGTCTGTTGTGATACTGGTGGCCCATCTACTATAAACTCAAATTTGGTCAATGCACTTCTAAATAATAGATCGTAGGTTATTTTATGCTACTAACCTCGCTGTATTGACAAATTGCAACTTCCTGGTACGCGCTAAGCCTAGCGTATCAGAAGTATGGGGAAGCGATGCCTTCTCTACGAGACGCTCCGCGAACGGCGGGCTACGCCTACGCCAATAAAATAAACCTTCGTTGGGTGCTTTCCACGTTAACACCCTACTAAGGTTTCTCCTAAATCTTTAACTCTTAATTCCTAAGTCTGGTAATTTGAGATTTGAAATTTTCCCTAACAATCCAAAATTCCAAATCCAAAAAATCCTTCCTTACTTTCTTTTTTTTATGCTTCTTCAGAATTTTCTCTCTTATGCCCTGGAGATGCTTCATAAAGCGCATCAAGATGTTGACGAGCATCTTCAACGTTAATCGAACGCATTACCAATAATGGCTCTTTAATTAAGTTGCCCGCGCTATCTAATAACTCTGGATGTGGTACAAATTGTTTTTTTGATGCGTAATAACCAAAGCTACCTCTTTCGCCCATTGCCGAAGAATTCGTTGGGTAAGTTCGCTCCCGATCGAAACTGAACATAATCAGGTTACGAATTAAATTACCAACAGCTATGAATGCAAGGATTGTAAAAGCAAAGATGTAAAGCAGGTGTAACATTGGATTTTCCTCCAGGGCAGCAATTTTTAAAAGTTTATTTTGTAACGTTTTGGTTCGCCGACACTGTGACTCACATTAATTAAGCTCACAGTGAGGGGAAATATTTAACGCGCTTTTTGTGCGCTTGCATTGATATGGAGCAATCTGTCAACCGTCATTCCACTTACGGTAACATAGGATACATTCTTTTGTTAATGAAAACAAACTTAAGATAATGTTAAGAATTTTGTACTATTTGTTTAACGACTGAATGTGTCGTTTTGCAATTGTTAAGCTGTCTGTGTTGTCTAACTTTAGCTGATGCTGTTTAGACTTCAGGTGCTTGACGAAAGCGCATTGCCACATTCCAACATTCTGTTACTAATTGATGCCAAGGCATTAAAGTTGCCATATCAATTCCGACTTGTCTGTCAGTAGCACTAAATAGCATTTTTGCGGTGTTTAGTTCTTCTTGAGCTTGCTTAACACGACAGAGCAAGTCAGATTGCTCTTTGTTGCTCATAAATGAGAGTCGCTCGGTTTCGAGTAAGTCGCGCGATCGCGTAAACCAATACTGAAAATCGTCCAGCAGGGGTTCTAAAACCGTTTTCAGCAACTGAGTCCCTGGTAAATCTGAGTCTCGCATAAATTAGAAGAATATTTCCAACTTTCTTACTAATATTAACGTTATTTACGATTCTTAACAATTATCTTATCTCTCTCACACACAATAAATTTAAAAAAACCAACAATTTGTAACAAAAAGCACACTTTTGATTATATATTTTTGCTAAAGGATTTGTACAGATCCTTAAGAAAGGTGTCTATATAGGGCATGGGGCATAGGGGATGGGGCATGGCGATGAGGGAGATGAGGGAGTGTGGGAAGTGTGGGGGGAAAAGGGGGAAATGAGGAGATAGGGGAGTGTGGGGGGAAAGATTTCTTCCCCATCCTCCCACACCTCCCACACCTCCCACACCTCCCACACTTCCTGGTTGCCCAATGCCCCATGCCCAATACCGCTATAGTTGAATAAGCTTACAGATTCAGATCGATCATTTTTGTAATCACTTCGCCAATGGTTCAGCAGCCAATGTCGCTAAAATTATCATCAAATCCTTCGGAAGAGTCGGAAAAACCTGAAAAAATTTATTTACCCCGTACCAGCGAATCGGAGAAGTTAAAAAAGATTCGCCACACTGCTTCCCATGTGATGGCAATGGCGGTACAAAAGCTGTTTCCCAAGGCGCAAGTTACAATTGGCCCTTGGATTGAAAACGGATTTTATTACGACTTCGACAACCCAGAACCCTTTAGTGAAAACGATCTTAAAGCCATCAAAAAAGAGATGGTCAAGATTATCAATCGCAAATTGCCAGTGATTCGGGAAGAAGTCAGCCGCGAAGAAGCCAAACAGCGGATTCAGGAAATTAACGAACCTTACAAGCTAGAAATCCTAGCAGATATTAAACAGGAACCAATCACAATTTACCATCTGGGGAATGAATGGTGGGATTTGTGTGCGGGGCCTCATGTGGAAAATACTGGTGAGTTAAACCCTAAAGCCATTGAATTAGAAAGTGTTGCTGGCGCTTATTGGCGTGGTGATGAAACCAAAGCCCAACTACAACGCATCTACGCTACTGCTTGGGAAAGCCCAGAACAACTTGCTGAGTATAAGCGACGCAAAGAAGAAGCGTTGCGGCGAGATCATAAGAAACTTGGTAAAGAACTAGGATTATTTATATTTTCTGACTTAGTAGGGCCAGGTTTACCCTTGTGGACGCCCAAGGGTACTCTGTTGCGGAGTATTTTAGAAGACTTCCTGAAACAGGAACAACTAAAACGCGGTTATTTACCTGTGGTAACGCCCCACATTGCCAAAGTCGATTTATTTAAAACCTCTGGACATTGGCAAAAATATAAAGAAGATATGTTCCCTTTAATGGCGGATGATGAAGAAGCGGCCGCCCAAGAGGTGGGCTTTGTCATGAAGCCGATGAATTGCCCTTTCCACATCCAAATATATAAGAGTGAGTTACGTTCCTATCGAGAACTACCGATGCGCTTGGCAGAATTCGGTACTGTTTATCGCTACGAACAATCAGGGGAATTAGGCGGTTTAACGCGGGTGCGTGGTTTTACTGTGGATGATTCTCACTTGTTTGTCACCCCAGAACAACTCGATAGTGAATTCCTCAATGTGGTGGATTTGATTTTATCGGTGTTCAATAAACTGCAACTGAAGAACTTTAAAGCTAGACTGAGTTTTCGCGATCCAGCTAGTGATAAGTATATTGGTAGCGATGAAGTTTGGGATAAAGCTGAAGGTGCGATTCGCCGTGCAGTTGAAACCTTGGGGATGGAACATTTTGAGGGAATTGGAGAAGCGGCGTTTTACGGGCCGAAACTGGATTTTATTTTCAGTGATGCCTTAGAACGGGAATGGCAATTGGGAACTGTGCAGGTAGATTACAACTTGCCAGAACGTTTTGAGTTAGAGTACGTTGCTGAAGATGGTTCTCGCAAACGTCCGGTGATGATTCACCGTGCGCCTTTTGGTTCGCTAGAAAGGTTGATTGGTATTTTAATTGAAGAGTATGCGGGGGATTTTCCCTTGTGGTTGGCACCAGTGCAAGCTAGATTACTGCCAGTAGGTGAAGCACAGTTAGATTTTGCTCAAGATGTAGTAGCAAAGATGCGGGCATTGGGTATGCGTGCAGAGGTGGATACTAGTGGCGATCGCTTGGGTAAACTCATTCGCAACGCAGAAAAAGATAAAATACCTGTGATGGCAGTTGTGGGAGCCAAGGAAGTGGAAACCAACACCTTGAGTATCCGCACCCGCGCCTCTGGGGAATTGGGAACTATATCTGTAGATGAGGTGTTGGATAAGATGAAAGTGGCGATGCCTGCGGCGGGCTGCGCCAACGCTAACTTCGAGAGCTTCTAACAATCTCTTAGCTATTACCCACCTACAAACTTCAGATCTTAAGCCTAACTATAGTAATTGCCAGTTAGGTTAAGACATAAACTCATCGTCAAACCCCTCGGTCAATAGACTTTCTTTGCCTATTGCCTATTAACTCTTGCCTGCTATGTTTTAGAACTTTCCAAAATTTTAGCTGAAATACCCGCTACCCTTCCTAATGTGGTAACGGGTATTTTTTGTCTACTCAAAACCTTAATGTCAAAGCACTTAAAGATCCGTCTATACATACCCAGGGTAAAGACTTATGAAGAGATTGTTACAAAGTTTAGTAGAATGACTTCATCCACAGATAAGTATTTTTTCCTATACACATGATGATAGCGGATCGATTTCCTTGGCTTACCGCGATTGTCTTGCTGCCACTCATTGCTTCCCTGCTCATCCCTGTGCTGCCTGATAAAGACGGCAAGCGCGTGCGTTGGTATGCACTGGGTGTAGGTATCGCAGACTTTGCCTTGATGTGTTACGCTTTTTGGGAACATTACGATGTGAGCAGTGCTAGTTTTCAACTCGTGGAGAACTATGCCTGGGTACCTGAGTTAGGCTTGAACTGGGCAGTATCGGTGGATGGAATTTCATTTCCACTTGTGCTTCTAGCAGGATTAGTCACCACACTCTCGATGTTTTCAGCTTGGCAAGTTAATCACCGACCCCGCCTTTTTTATTTTCTGATGCTTGTGCTGTATTCCGCACAGATAGGCGTGTTTGTTGCCCAAGACTTGCTACTATTTTTCATCATGTGGGAAGTAGAGCTAATTCCCGTATACCTACTAGTGTGCATTTGGGGTGGACAGAGACGCCGCTACGCAGCAACAAAATTCTTGCTTTATACAGCAGCAGCTTCGATATTTATTCTAGTGGCAGCCCTAGCAATGGGTCTATACGGCGGCGGTAATATGTCTTTTGATATAACCGCACTTGCCATGAAGGAATACCCCCTTGGTCTACAGTTGTTACTTTATGCAGGGTTGTTGATTGCCTTTGGTGTCAAGCTGGCTGTTTTCCCCATGCATACTTGGTTGCCTGATGCTCACGGTGAAGCATCGTCTCCTGTGTCGATGATTTTGGCTGGTGTGTTGCTCAAAATGGGCGGATACGGACTTATTCGGCTCAATCTTGAGATGCTCCCTGATGCACACATTTATTTTGCACCGATTTTAGCCATTCTGGGGGTTGTTAACATTATCTATGGTGCGTTGAACTCCTTTGCTCAGACCAATATGAAACGGCGTTTGGCTTATTCGTCGATTTCACACATGGGATTTGTACTGCTGGGTATTGCGTCCTTCACGGATTTGGGAATTAATGGCGCGATGTTACAGATGATCTCACATGGTTTGATTGCATCGGTGCTGTTCTTCTTGGCAGGTGTTACTTACGATCGCACCCACACTATGGTAATGAAAGACATGGGTGGTATTGGTCAAGCCATGCCCAAAGTGTTTGCTCTGTTTACAATCTCAGCGATGGCATCCTTGGCTCTCCCTGGTATGAGCGGCTTTGTTGGCGAACTCTCGGTCTTCCTTGGCATCACAACCAGCGACGTTTACAGTTCAACTTTCTGCACTGTAACGGTTTTTCTCGCCGCAGTCGGAGTCATCCTCACACCCATCTATCTACTTTCCATGCTACGGCAGGTTTTTTATGGTAAAGATGCAGCGCTTCTATGCGACATTAATAATGCAAGCTTGGAAAATCAAGAAGATGAGGGAACGGTTTGTTTTGGTACAGACTGCCTCGTGCCAGAGGAAGCAGTCTACGACGATGCCAGACCTCGTGAGGTATTTATCGCTGCCTGTTTTCTGCTGATAATTATCGGTATTGGCTTCTACCCCAAGGTTGCTATGCAGATGTACGATGTCAAGACTGTCGCAGTTAACGCTCGCATTCGCCAGTCTTATGCTATAGCTTCGCAAACAAATCCCCACATTTACGCCAATAGATTTTTGGTTCCGACGAAAATCCCAGAAACTGAGTTAACACCCGTTTTAGGAACTTTGAAGTAATTTACAGCAGAATTCAGAATTACAACAACCTTTGAGCCTAGCTTTTAGACCTAGATAATGTACTTCATTAACTGGAAATCTGCTGTAAGTATAATACAGTCTGTAGGATAGTACTTATGTGCTATCCTGCTGCGTGTTGTATTCCGTGCTTCATTTACGTAAAAGGCGCTATATCAATGTTAAGCCTTACTAGCTGTAAATCTTAATCAGCAGTTTTTCTATTTGGTATCGGTAAAGTAGAGATTTTATTGGCGATCGCACTGCACCGCCTAAGCAAATTAACTGAACTCTACTATCTCCTGGATCTGGGTAATTATCGCTAATACCGAAATATTATTTAATATTTTTTAAGTAATTTCACTTAAATAGTTTTGCTGAAAATACAGCATAATTTGTGGCTAAGGTAGTAAAAACGCAAGTACAACAACAGGAAATATAAGACCTGAAAAACTTGATTTTTACACCGTTGGTAGTTGAATACCCAGGAATTCTAGATCATGAATTACTCTAAAACAACCACAGTCAAAGATTTTACATCACTCAACGATACTCAGGCGAATCAAAAAATTTCGCAGAATATAGAAAGTCGTTACCAATGGGAGCGAACTTATGAGAACTTACCTGGCCATGTCAAAGGTGTTCCCAGGGGAGAAGGATTTAGTATATTCAAAATCTTCATTTTTCTTTTCACTGCTATTAAAGGTGTAATAGGTTTACTGACAGCGCAATTTCTACATTTATTTCCTTACCTTTGGGGCAAGTTTAAAAAAGGCGAAATTGTCTTTACAAGTACGGCAGACTTGGGATTAATAAACATTTTCGCTGATTTTAATAATTGGAATAGTCTTGAAGAATTTAATGAATTCTTTAAACCTTGGACATTTTTCCAAAGACCAGATGTAGCTAAAAATTGGCAGTCAGATATAGAATTTGGTCGCCAACGTCTCAATGGGATGAATCCAGTATTGATACGCAAATGCAAGGCTGAAGATATTAACCCTGGTGGTAAATTTGCAGTTACCAATGAAATAATTAACCCAGTTAGGGGTAAGAATATCGACCTCACATCAGCATTGGCAGAAAATCGCTTGTTCATCTTGGATTACCCAATCTTCGATAACATTACCACTGCTGAATTATCAGACCAATTAGGAAGATATATACAATCTCCAATTAGTCTTTTTTATGTAGATGAGCAAAAACAGCTTGTTCCCATTGCCATACAGTTAGAGGAAAAAACTAACACTGAAAATGATATAGTTAAAAAAATCTTTACGCCCAACTCACTACCCGAAGAATGGGCAGTAGCTAAGTTAGCTGTAGCTGGTGCTGATGCTGCTTACCAAGGGATGATTTCTCACTTGCTCTATACACATCTAATTATTGAGCCTTTTGCAGTAACTACAAACCGAAAACTATCGCCACAACACATTTTATATCAACTGTTAAAGCCTCACTTTTTCAACACCTTGCCTATCAATAATATGGCTCGTAATGTATTCCTTGGCAGAGGTGGTTTATTTGATAATGTAGGTTCAGTGGGTTATGTAGGTTATAATAGGGCTTTAAATAGAGCATATAACGGTATCAACCATAACAGTGAAGCAAGTGAAAATCAAACAGAAGGATTGAATTTTTACGAGTTAGCTTTGCCTTATGACTTGGAAAAACGTGAGGTTGATGATATACCAAACTACTACTATCGTGATGATGCATTATTAGTTTGGAATGCTATCAAAAATTATGTAGACGATGTTTTACGATCGCATTACAAAAATGATGCAGAAATCATTGGCGATCGCCAGCTGCAAAACTGGAAAGACGAACTGCTTGATAATGGCAACATTAAAGGACTGCTGACTCCTGATAAATCTAATCAGCTAAATACATTAGATGATTTGATTGAGATTGCTACCATCATTATTTTTACAGCAACTGCTCAGCATTCAGCTGTCAATTTTGGTCAATATGATTATGCAGGATGGATTCCTAATAACCCATTTGCTATTTACAGACCTTTCTTAGATCTGTTTAAATCTGAAAGTCAAAACAAAGCAGCACTTCCCGAAAGGTTGCCAAATCGCTTTCAATCTATTGTGCAAATCGTCCTGGTGAAAGCTTTAACTATAGCGCCACCATACTCCAGCAAATCTCTAGCGACTTTGAGAAATCCTTTCTCCAATCCTGTAGCAAAGCAAGCATTCCAAAAATTTCAGACAAATCTTCGAGAAATCGAAACAAAAATATCTGTCCGCAACGCATCTGTTTCTCAACCTTACACTTACCTTCTCCCCTCCAAAATTGCACAAAGTATTGCAATATAGGGAAGAAATAATAGGGATTTTCGTTTAAATTTAACGCATGGTAGGGTAGCACAGCTGTGCTACCCTATTTACTTAATAAGTAAGAATAAGTAAGCAAACATAATTAAATGTAAAATATAACTTCAGCGAAACCCTTTACTATGAGGGTTTTACCTCCTGCCTCCTACTTAAAACCAGATGAACAAATTAGCCCTTTCCGTGGGATGCTGGTTGATTGATTAGGGATTATTTGCAGATGTCTGTTGTTTCTGGTGTCACTGTTACTGTTCCCGCCACAACCGCTAATTTGGGGCCTGGTTTTGATTGCATCGGTGCAGCTTTAAAGCTGTACAACCAGTTCAAGTTCACTCGTATGGAAGAGGGTGGGTTAACGATCGCTGTCACAGGTGAAGAAGCTCAACGAGTACAAACCGATGAAAGCAATCTTCTCTACCAAGCGTTTCTCAGATTTTATCAGCATATAGAGCAAACACCACCATCGGTAAAAATTGAAATTCAACTGGGTGTACCCCTAGCGAGGGGTTTGGGTAGTTCGGCGACAGCAATTGTTGGTGGGTTGGTGGCGGCGAATCAACTAGAAGGTGCGCCGATGAGTCAGTCACAGGTAATGGAATTAGCGATCGCAATGGAAGGACATCCTGATAATGTAGTTCCAGCTTTGTTGGGTGGATGTCGGTTGGCTGCTTCTGGTGGCGCAGGTTGGGAAATTTGTGATGTTCCCTGGCATCAAGATATCATACCAGTTGTAGCTATTCCTGATTTTGAACTTTCCACTTCCGAAGCACGGCGGGTTCTGCCAACCGAAGTCAGCCGTGCAGATGCAATTTTCAATACTGCACACTTGGGTTTATTATTGCGTGGTTTGGAGACTGGTAAAGCAGAATGGTTAAAAACGGCTTTGCAAGATAAATTGCATCAGCCCTATCGCAAAGCTTTAATTCCTGGTTACGATTCTGTGAATCTAGCAGCTGTAACAGCTGGTGCTTATGGCATGGTGATTAGTGGCGCAGGGCCGACACTGTTAGCTTTGACAGATGAGTTACACTCACAGGCTGTAGAAGCAGCCATGTCCAGTGCTTGGGAACAAGAAGGAATTATAGCCAATGTGCGATCGCTTTCTCTCGATATCCAAGGCGCAAAAACTTAAAAGATTAGTAAATTGGGCATGGGGCATGGGGAGGTGTGGGAGGTGTGAGAGGATGGGGAAGAAATCTTTCCCCCCACACTCCCCACACTCCCCACACTCCCCCATCTCCCCAGTCCCCAGTCCCCAGTACCCAGTACCCACTTCCTTATGGATCGAATTCAAGCTGAAATAGCGACGCTTAAGTCTCAAATTCACGCTCTCCAGCAAGAACGCGCTGCACTCACTATTAATAATGTAAACTTAGGTGAAAATGATTCACCCCTGGCAATGGTTGAGGCTTACCGTCGCCAAGCTAGAGAAAATCCTCAATTATCTGCTGAACTCAGAGGGATAGATGATGCAGTTGCAGCGCTGGAATTGCAACTACAGCAAAAACAAGCTCAATTGGCTCGTTGGCAAATTGAATCAAAACAACTTACCCAACAGCAGCAGCTAGAGGAAGCAAAAAAAGTAGCTCAGGTTCACGCTCAACGCATTAATCAAATCGCAGCAGAACTAGCTACAGAAATCCGGTTACTCAAAGCTTGCGCCGATGAGCTTAGTCCCATGTATTGGCAAGTGTATTACAAACCCTTCATTACTGGGTTTAAGACAATCTCTGTTCCCTACGTCCGCTCAGATGGTGAAGTCTGGACAATTGTCAACCGTATTGTTTGAAATCTGAGTCAATACTCATCAATCCAAAACCCACTAAAACATAACTTAAGACGGTGGCTAATGCTGCCGTTTTTTGTTGACGTTGTAAAAATTTACATTTAAAATTGTGTAGGGTCGCTATAAATAAGTATTTATTACTATCAAAATCTTAAATTTACTCTCTCCAAGTCAAAATTCGTTTACAAAAGTACAAACTGCTTAATATAATGTAATTAAAAGCGAAAAGTGAAATTGATTGTCAGAAGTGATGAATGCTATGGAATTTCCTTGGTTAACAGCCATAATTATCTTGCCCTTGGTGGCTGCCTTAGCCATCCCGTTAATCCCAGATAAAGAAGGTAAAACCGTCCGTTGGTACGGTTTAGGAGTTGCTCTTGCAGATTTCGCATTGATGATTTATACCTTTTGGTATAAATACGACTTTCAAACTTCAACGCTCCAACTGATAGAAAACTATCCTTGGGTACCGCAGCTAAGTTTACATTGGGCCGTGGGGGTTGATGGTTTATCGATGCCCTTGGTACTTCTGACAGGCTTAATCAATACCCTCGCAATATTCGCGGCTTGGAAAGTTACCAACAAGCCGCGATTATTTTATGGTTTGATGCTAGCGATGTACAGCGCCCAGCTTGGCGTGTTTGTTGCTCAAGATTTGCTGTTGTTCTTCTTAATGTGGGAAATCGAGTTAGTGCCGGTTTACCTGCTGATTTCCATCTGGGGAGGACAAAACCGCCGCTATGCAGCCACCAAGTTTATTCTTTACACTGCTGCTGCCTCGATATTCATCTTAGTAGCTGGTTTTGCAATGGCATTCTCAGGAGATACAGTCACCTTCGATATGGCGACTCTGGGAATGAAAGAATATCCTAAAGCTCTTGAACTATTAGTTTACGCAGGTTTCTTGATTGCCTTCGGTGTAAAACTGCCAATCTTTCCTTTACACACCTGGTTACCTGATGCTCACGGTGAAGCATCTGCACCTGGTTCGATGATTTTAGCTGGTGTGTTATTGAAGATGGGTGGTTACGCTCTCATCCGCATCAACGTTGAGATGCTGCCTAATGCTCATGTTTACTTTGCTCCAGTACTGGCGATTTTGGGTGTAGTGAACATTGTTTATGGTGCTTGCTGTGCCTTTGCCCAAACCAACATCAAGCGTCGCTTGGCTTACTCTTCAATTGCCCACATGGGGTTTGTGCTGATTGGAATTGCCTCCTACACAGAACTTGGCATCAGTGGCGCAGTACTACAAATGGTTTCTCACGGTTTGATTGCTGCTAGCTTGTTCTTCTTATCTGGTGTCACTTACGATCGCACCCACACCTTGATGATGGATAAAATGGGTGGAATAGCGAAGGTAATGCCCAAAACTTTTGCTCTGTTTACCGCTGGCTCAATGGCCTCTCTGGCTTTACCAGGAATGAGTGGCTTCGCCGGTGAGTTGATGGTATTCCTGGGTATCGCCACCAGTGATGTTTACAGTTCTAGCTTCAAACTTGTAGTTGTGTTGCTCTCAGCAGTTGGCGTGATTTTGACACCGATTTACTTACTGTCGATGCTGCGTCAAGTGTTCTACGGAAACCAAAATCAAGAATTGCACTTAGATGCTGTAGTATCTGATGTCAAACCCCGCGAACTGTTCATCACCGCTTGTCTCCTACTACCAATCATCGGTATCGGGTTCTATCCCAAGTTGGCAACGCAGACTTATGATGTCAAGGCAGTAGAATTAGCCGCTCATGCTCGTCAAGTTCTACCAGTTGTTGCTCAACAGCAACCATCAAGTCTCTACTCGCGTATTTTTACAGCACCAACCTTGGCTAGTTCTCAAGTTGAAAGTTTAGTTAATATTTCAAAGTAAAATATACATCCTAAAAAGGGTGTTGGAATTAAATTCTAATATGAGGGGAATAAAGGGGTGGTTGTCTAACCACCCCTAAAATTTTGTTATTAGAATTCTGAAGTCAGAATTCAGAATTTAGTAGGTTGAGTTTTTAATTTCGTTCAAATTTGCGATGTCCAGATACCCGACTTCTTTGAGAAGTCGGGTATCTAACTTTCAGTCAACAGTCAACATTTATCCAAATACTAAATCTGGTTCTTCACAGAAGTTAAATAAGGCTGACTCACTTTCTGATTCATCTTCAAATACAGCAGAGATGTACCATTCACAGGGTGACTCATTCGTATATTCTGCCCAGGCAATCGTTACTGCTTCACCTATGGGAATCCCTTCTTCGGAAAGAGTAAATTGAGACCATTCTTCGTCATCAAGAGATGCCCACAACTCTGTAATTGCTAAGTCGGTATTGTTGGTTACAGTAAATGTAAATTGGTCTGACATTATATGTTGTGCCTTTTTTTAGTAGATTGCACCCTAAGATTATCCAATTACTAATTGTGGGGTGGGCATCTCTGCTGCCTGCTAGAAAAGACGGGTAAGATACCTACCCCACAAGATTGGATAATTTATTTGTTGGAAGTCTCTAATACTTCTTTTGCCAATTTGCAATTAGAAGATAGTGACTGTTCTAAGTTATTCAAACTTTAGCTGACCGTCAATATTGGCAATATGCTCGTCAAGATTGATGTAGGTTCCTAGATATGTTTGTCCATCTGCTCTTTCACACTCAGCACGGAGTCTGTTAGTACCAGCTAAACCAATATTGCCGCAGGTGAGAGCGAATTTATCTCCATCCCAGCTTAAGGTTCCATCCAGATTTGCGAGATATGGATTTAAGTCGATAGAAGCTGGAGAAACAGTATGTCCATCCGCTTTTTCGCAACTAGCCGTTAGGGTTGAACCTTCAAGACTAATGTTATTACAGGTTTGAGAAAACTCACCAGTTGCCCAAGCGTTAGCGATCGCTATATTAAAGCTCAAGAAGACCGCACACAAAAAAGTTACACAAATTTTCAGCATTAGTTGTTTGTCCTCAAAATTGATGAAACCAACTTAAGCGCAAATTTTATACCCTCATATTTTTATTTTCAAAAAAATAATAGTTTTTTAACTATGGTGGCTTTAGACTTTAGCTCTCTTCTAGTAATGTTTACAACGCCATAACCCCACGCTGCTAACTCTCATAACCTCCGCCAATTCCCAGGCTAGGGATTGTAATAATTGAAACTTTTTGTAAATTCATACTACTGGCTGTCTCATAAGCCAAAAAATTTGTAGTATCCCCTTGACACCATGTAACTTATATATTACAAATGTAATATGAAAACAAAAGCCTCCCCAAAAAGCGAAGGCAAAACATCTCAGAACCAAGAAAACTGAATAGCTACGGCCTTTTGGGGTCGCGATTGGCGTTCGCCTGCTCCGAAACCAACAAACGGACGGTTGCAGGATTCGGGTACCCTTCGGGAAGGCAAAGCCTACAATTCCCGACGACTCCACTGACCAAACAAACTTGGGTCTGTAACTCTAATGGTAGAGCGCCTGGATTCACTTGTGCCCTGACAGAAAAAGCTTACATACTAGCTCAAAAGTAGAGCAATCGTCTCTTAAACGAAAAGTTGCAGGTGCGATTCCTGCGTGTGTTACCACAGCTTTTTCAACTTGCACGAGGTGTGAGTGCAACTCTCACAGGGAAGGTATCGGTTCGATTCCGATCAGATCCACTAAATAATAGACCTCTTGCAAAAGTGTTTTTTGCACTCTTGTGGGAAAAGGGACTCATGTTAAAGGGTAAAGGAAAATACCAAACCTTTCCCCCTTTCCCCAACTTCTGCAAGAAGTCTAATTTGTAATTCATAATTCGTAATTCGTAATTAAAAAAGAGGTGATTGTGATGGTTCATATTCGATTTGAAGGACGCTCTGTTGATGTTGTAGAAACACAAATGGGAATCACTGCGAGTATGAGTGATATGGCAGTGAAGGAACGAGTTGCACGACATTTAGATGTAAATAGCGATCGCCTTTCTGCTTATGTAGTAGATCGGCGTCCTAGTGGGGATTTAATTGTGCGCCCTGAAGCTGTTTACGGTTAGATAAATTCTCCGCGTCTCCCACTCTTTGCGTCCCCGTGTCTTCTTTCCGCGCCCTAACTTGTAAAGCATACACACTACTCTATCCGGCAACGGATTGCAGGTTCGATTCCTGCCGCTTCCACTCATGGAAGCGTGGCCAAATTGGTAAAGGCAACTGTGAAAACTGCTTTGCTAACTTGCGCGGAATTCCAATTATTTAAATTGTATTTATTAACCCTAACTCAATTATTAATTTGGAGGTGAGTTCAATGATGTTCGCAAATTTATGTTTAATCAAAACTCAATCAGTAGAACTATATTTAAACAACGTGAGATATGAGCGAACATCGTTTGAGCGAAATTGTGATTGAGCGTCCTCGCTGTGGCAGGAGAATTAGCCTTAAAAAGGTGACGGGTTTTAAAAAGCAATTAAACAAACTCACCGAAGAAGCAAGCGAGGATGGATTGTTTAATTGCTACCTAATTAAACCAAGAAATAAATCCAAATATCTTTCAGATCATCTCGGCCCGTTGCGTCGGTTTTTGCGCTCGAAAGTGGGACAGCCGTGGAATGATGTTTACAGCGAACTCTCTCAACGATTAGATGCCAAAACAATGACAGGACAGCATGTTATTGGTCATTTGTGGGACTACGTTGAGCGATATGTAGAAATAATTGATGGTAATGTTTATAGCAAGCCTTACCAAGGTTATCGAAATGTGTTAGCTCGAAATTATGGCGATCGCTTCTACATTCATCCTCAGACTGGAATTCTTTGTGCAGTCGAAAAAACGCCTCGAAAGCAGAAGCAAAAGCCAAAGCAAACTGATGTTTTGATTGTCGATGATTATCATCAATATCACAAGCTGAACGAGATTTGGTATCTAATTACCTTTGAAGATTTCCCATCGTCATCAAATGATTATGTAAGAGATGTTCTCAAAGGTTTCATTCATCGTTATGCTGCTTTATGGCATAACGGTAGAAAAATTTACGCTGCTAGAAAACAGCAATGTAGTAAGAAAGAAATTCGATTTATTTTAAATCAACTTTCTCAGAACTAAAATTTTCACTTCGTGCCCTAACCGAAAAAGCTTACATACTAGCCTAATTGGAAAAGGCACTTGACTTGAGATCAAGCGATTGCGGGTTCAAATCCCGTGTGTGAAGCAACAGCTTTTTCAACTTGCACGAAGTGGTTAAAAATAAGAATTCAGAATTCAGGAGTCAGAATTCAGCAATAAAAAAAGCTTTATATTCTACATAGCTGAGGTTTTTCGTTTGACGTTACTCGAAATCTGCTGTAGTTACAAAGCTGTTTTTTGTAAATAAAAACAAGACTAATTATTACTATTTGGTATCGGTAGAGGCTGCTATGTCTGTGAAAACTCTAGAAATTTTAGAACAAATTAAGTCTCTAAATGTTAATGAAACTAGTCAATTAGTAAAGCAGATTGAAGTAACTTTCAATGTCGATGTATCCACACCGAAATTCCTTCAGATTGACAAGCGAGATGAGGATGAAACTCAACCGCAGATTCAAACGGAATTTGATGTCTTGTTGGTATCGGTTCCAGCAGAGAAAAAGATTGCCTTACTCAAGGTCATCCGGACGGTAACTGGACTGGGACTCAAAGAAGCAAAAGACTTTGTGGAATCTCTGCCTCAAGTGGTTCAGACAGGATTGAATCAGGAAGCAGCTGAAATTCTCAAGCAACAGCTAGAGGAAGCAGGAGCAGTTGTTTCTCTGAAGTAATGGTGATTGGAGACTATACTATTTTTCAATTCCTAATCCCCAATCTCCAGCCCCCAGTTCCCAATAACTTGGCAGTTGTTGTCGCGCCCCGATCGCAGAAGCTTACATAACTCTGAATAAGTTAAACACAATGCTTCTGCAACTTGCGCGGTGACTCGATCGCCCCGCGTACAACATCTGCCTCCTCATACATCACAATTAGAGGAGGTTACTATGAATACCGCAGAACGTGACCTGCGTTTGGAAATGCTCAACAGTTTGCTGACAACTCCTCACCGCAAACTTGAGCAAGTCGCAGAAATTCACAAGTTAATTGTTGAACTCGATCCTATTTTCTACGGACACTTGGCAGTCTGGTATCAGCGTCATGGTGATGTCCGCGACCACAAGGAAGTGTTTGTTGCTCACTTGCTAACCAGCAATTTGGTTGAACACCGCGACGCCGGATTTATGATGCTGCAAGAGTTTCCACCTTATCAGGTGGCGCGTGTAGTGGACTTTATGAAACAGCAGCAAAATAAAGTGCCTCGTTCGGCTCGGACTGCTGTACAGCGTTACCTGAAAACACGGGAGAGCAATCCGGCTTTGTTCGATCGCGCTGCGCTGCGGGGTCGTAAAGCAATGAAGCACCTCTATGCTTCGCTGCACATCAAACCAAATGAACGAGCAAATGCGATTTTGTTTCGCGATACTCCTCCAGAAGGTTCTTTAGCAGATATGCTCAAGCGGCTTGCTAAGGCGGAAAGTGCCGCAGAACAAGCACGGCTGATTGTGGAGTTTAACATTCCCTACACCATCGCGATCGGTGCAATCAAACAACTCACACCGGTTGTTCTGGCGGCGTTAATCAACAGCATGTCTCCCCAGGAAACGATCAATAACCTCAAGTCACTCCAAGCTAGAGGTGCAATGGATCACCCAGAAGTCAAGAAGCTGATTGACTCTAAGCTGGAAGAAGCTTCTAAAAGTGGACGTGTGGCAGCATTCAAAGCCCAGATTGCCGCAGACACCGCAGATTTAGATGCAGACACCGTTGCACGTTTGGAAAAAGTGACCAACGAACAGGTAAAACGGCGTGGTGCGATCGCTCGTCCAACTGCTTTACTAGTAGATAAGTCTGGTTCAATGGAAAATGCGATCGCACTTGGTAAGCAACTGGGTGCCCTGATCTCTGGTATCACTCAAGCAGAACTGTTTGTCTACGCCTTCGACACCATTCCTTATGCTGTGACCGCAAAGGGCAAAGAGTTAACCGACTGGGAGCGTGCTTTCCAGCACATCAATGCAGGTGGTGGTACTAGTATCGGTTCTGCATTGGAAGCAATGCGGAAAAAGAAGCAGGTTGTTGACCAGATTATTCTGGTGACAGATGAAGGCGAAAATGCTGCTCCTTACTTCGGTGAAGTCTACAAGACCTATTGCCGAGAGTTTGCAGTAATGCCCAACGTGGTGATTGTCCGCGTGGGTAGTCATTACAACTGGGTGGAAAGCCAACTCAAGCAACAGCAAGCACCTGTGGATACCTTCACCTTCGAGGGTGACTACTACAGCTTGCCGAACCTCGTCCCACTTTTAACGCGCCCTTCTCGTCTGGATTTGCTGATGGAGATTTTGGATATGCCGTTGCCTGTGCGAGATGATAAGTAGGGTTACAATGTGGCATTGATCGTTAAGCAAATTTGCGATCAGTGCCATTTTTAATTTTGCTAGTGTCATTCAATATAGAATGATTTCTACCGATTTCCTAACTTCGCTAATTCTTTCTAGTCCTTGTTCGAGAGCTATATAGAGAAATAGTATTTGCGTTTATGTATCGAACGCACTACTTTGCATGTAATCTTTTTAAACCATCAATTGAGGAGTATGTCTCAAGCTTCAATTTACTTAATGAAATGAACCTAATGATTATTAATGCAAAGAATATTTAGCAATAAGTTATCCAATAATCATGAAATTCTCCTTAATATTAAAACATTAAGCGTTAACTCAACCGAAGCTAATACTGACGAGCAATAGGAGGAAAGCTTATGAAATAACAGCGATCGCACTATTGCAAAATCTCTCTTTTCATCTCTTCTAACGATAGCTTCTTACCTGCCTTGAATTCTTCCCGTGCATTTTGAATAATTGCTAAAAACTCAGGATTAGTGCTGAGTGCGAGGGATTCTGGATCGATGTCCTTAATAGCTGTGACAATGGCGATCGCTTTTCCATTCATTGTGAAAACAACCGTCTCATCATTAAATTCTTCTGCGTATGCAGATAAAGGTTTTGATGCAGTGGATAATTCAATCATCTTCATCTAGCTTCACCTCTTGTCCTGCAATAAACAACCGATTGCCTTCTTTGCGACCAACTGCCAAAATATGTACTACTTCAGGTTCATCCGCAGTCACCTCATAGAATACCCTTAAATCTCCAATTCGCAACTCCCAGGAGGCGAGAGGGTTCGGACGCATCAACTTGCGATTGCGTGTTTCAACCAAAGGTTCATAGACAAGTTGCTCCTCAATTGATGCGATCGCAATCGCTCGCTCTCTTGGAGAAAGAGTCTTTAACTGAGCTTTGACTGATTCAGCAAATTCAATTTCATACGCCATGTATTTAGCTTACTATGAGGTTATTGTTGTGCCAAAGATAATTTTGCCCGGAAAGTAACAAGTATTTTGTAGTATATTGTATTATATAAATATCTTGCGTGCCCTAACTCGTGGAGCCTACATACTAGTACGAGAGGAAGGTAACACTGCCAAATGCAGTGGGCGTTTGTGAACGGGGAGTGCGAAGAACCTGGAAAGTGGGCTTAGAAGTAGCCATCTTTGAAAGAGTGTGTAACAACTCACCAGCGGAGTCCCTCTAGTAACTGAGAAAACGCAATGCTCCACCAACTTGCACGCAAATTAATTCGTAATTCGTAATTCGTAATTCGTAATTAAGAAAGTTATACAAATTTGAAAAAAGAATGTGACAAATAGACGAATTGTAGAGACGCGATGAATCGCGTCTTCACCCAAGGATGTCTTGCAATGTTGGAATTGGTATTAGATTTTATCCAGCTTTCTAGCGTTGCATTTGTAGCCTGATTTTAAATAATTTATATTAGTTATGACTAACATATTTAAGCTAATCAACCAAATTGCTAACGCAGAAGCACAGTTGTGTAACACTCAATTTATTGCACCCTGTGTCAAAGGTGGACGAGTTCGCACACGGGTAGCAGGGATGGTTTACACCTTCACCCCAAAGCCTATTAAATTTGAAGGTTGGGGTATCTTTCAGGCTGTGGATCAGAAGACAGCAAAGGTTGTGGAAGAGGCAGATTTACCCCAAATTGCCGAATATCTGCAACAGTTTCCCCAAATACGGCTGCGGTTAGCACACCAACTGCGGGGACAAACTTGGTTAGCATACCCCGTGAATGAAGCAGATATGCGTCAACGGTTGCAGGTGGTGAAACCGATCGCCATTCATCTAGTCACCGAAGGTATCATCTTTGACCAAATCATCGCCCGTTGGAATGGAAAGTCCTGCTGGTTTGAGGAAATCGATCGCCGTACCGATCCGGCTATTTTTGAAACTCTGCAATCTGCTGTTAAGCAACTCATTCCCGTTGAAGAATTGCAATTCAAAGGTATGACTCCAGAAATTCGCACAGTGTATGAATTAGCAACTGCGCGAATTGATGGCTTTGCTCAACCCCAACAGGATGAAAAGCGATTGAAAAAAGCATTGCAGATGGGCGGCGGTGAATTAAAGCAGTTCCAAGATCGCGGCGATTACTGGACAGTCGATTGGACAACGGCTGATGGTGTTCGCCACAGTAGTGCGATCGCCAAAACTGACTTGACTGTAATCAGTTCTGGTATTTGCCTGAGTGGATACGATCGCGACTTTGACTTGCAATCATTAGTAGCTGTCATCGAACAACAAGAGTAGTGAAAGAAGAATTCAGAATTCAGAATTCAGAAATCAGGAGTCAGAAGTAAAACAGGTTTAATACCGAGTACACAATCTAAAATCCAAAATCTAAAATCCAAAATCGAATGAGTATTTTTTTTCACGAACAGCTTTACCGCAGCAATGTTGTGATGGCAAAGTTGAAAAATTATCCTGTAACTATTTGTGGGGCGGGAGCGTTAGGAGCTAACATTGCGGAAAACTTGGCTCGGTCTGGTTTTGAGAAACTGACGGTAATCGATCGCGATCGCATTGAGGAACGTAATCTTTCCACCCAGCCCTACTACCGTTCTGATGTCGGAGCATTTAAAGCAAAAATTTTGGCAAACAATTTATATCGAGCAATTGGTACTAAAGTTGATGCCAAAACTAAAGAATTGACATCCGCAAATGTAAATCAATTACTCCAAGATAGCCAGCTAATTATTGATGTTTTTGACAATAGCGTCGCCCGTCAAATAGTAAAAGATTATGCCGACAAATTTAATATTCCTTGTCTTCATGTTGGATTAGCAGCTGATTATGCAGAAGTTATTTGGAATGACGTTTATCGCGTTCCTTCTGAGGTTAATGATGATGTTTGCGATTATCCGTTGGCACGAAATTTAGTAATATTAACCGTTGCTGTAGCATGTGAAGCAATTATTTCATTCATTGCCACAGCAGAACAGCGTAACTTTACTATTACCTTGAAGGATTTGACTGTTCAATCTCTGTTTTTGTAAATGGCGATCGCTCCCAAATACATCTTCTGTACTATTTAACCCTGTTTTTGACAAAAACTGAAAAAACAGGGTTAAAAAACTATTTTAAAAAAAGGTTAATCAGCAGATAACCAATCAACTTTAAAACTAGTGATTGAATATTTAATTCTGTTGAGTATGCTGAAATTAAGTTTACCATTTAAAATAGCAGGAGGAGCGGCCTTCCTGCTTTCATTTACTGCCTTCCGAGCAATTAGCGCCACAATTTCAGAAGGTTTTGAATCTGGCCAAAAAGGAGCTTATGCTGCGGCTGATGTCAACCTCAGTACAGGGACTTGGAATTTGAATGAGGCGCTAATTGGGAACACTTCAGCCGATGTTAAAAACGGAGTGCAATCTGTTCGCGTTCGTAACAGTGGCAAAATTACCATGAAATTCGATCGCACTACGGGTGCTGGCACAGTTACAATCAAACATGCTAAATATGGTAATGATGCCAACACCACATGGGGATTATGGTGTTCGACTACCAGCGGCACCTCATGGACAGCAGTCGGTTCAATAGTTACAACAAGCTCAAAAACTCTTCAAACTGCAACTTTTACACCTAATATTTCTGGCATAGTTCGCTGCGAAGTCCGCAAAACTGATGGAAGTTCCAACAGAACTAACATCGATGATATTGTAATTACTGATTATGGTTCTTCTGGTTCTCCCCCTCTACCCGCTGGTTCTGTTCCATTCTTTGACAATACTAACAATCTTGTATCTGGACTAGCATACGGTAGCCCAGCAGATGTAACTCCCACTCCTCAAACTCTAAATACTTTTGACACAGCTGTGACCGATCTTTGTGGACAACCTGGCACAGTTGTCAGTCGTTCTAACTTTCAGTTAATGATGACAAATAATCCTACTGTTTTGGCAAATATTAAACAATATGTAGGAGGATATTTGATTGGAGGACGTACTTCCGATACAGATTTTTTAGCTGACTTGACTAATGTTTGGTTTAATGCAGAGGGTTTTGAACATATTTTCTGTGGAGAACCTGTTGCAGGAGGTTCAATTGGTGGATTACACTTTATTGGCCGTTATCAAGAACTTCAAGAAAAGGGTTTAGCTGGACGACTAAATAACAACACATCCAACGAAGAAGTTGTTCCCAATGCTATTTATACTATTGGTGCTGTTGTTAAAGTAGGTAATAGCACTGCTCAGTCTTCAATCAAAGGTTATCCTTATACTCTCAATGCTGAAGAAATTCTCTCTATAGCAACTTTAGCTTATAAAAATAACCCCAATACCAGTTCGACTAATACTGTTTGTCATTGGACTGTAACTGATGAGGGTAATACGTTTAAAGCAGTGTTTGTGAGGAGAAATGGTGGCGTCCGCACTTTCTATCCTGATGCTACTCCTGGTAGTAACCCTAACTGCGTGCAATGAAGAATGCTGAGTTACGAGTACCGATGCCCGTTCTGAGACTGGGAGTAGGTATTAATTAATCGCGTTTGCAGGTTGATGCAATAACATTGCATGGGCTTGCAATCGCATTGCAGGGCGATGCAACAAAGGTGCAAGTCGATGCAACAAAGGTGCAAGTCGATGCAACAAAGGTGCAAGTCGATGCAACAAAGGTGCAGGTCGATGCAACAAAGGTGCAGGGCAATGCAACAAAGGTGCAGGTCGATGCAACAAAGGTGCAAGCCGATGCAACAAAGGTGCAAGCCGATGCAACAAAGGTGCAGGGCGGATGTTGTAGTTCAAATACATGAAAAAGGCTGTAACAACCTGCGATTTGCTTAGTGCTAAAGCATTTTTTCTAAAAACTGCTTGGCGCGATCGCATTTAGGACTTTGGAAAAACTCACTCGGAGCAGTATCTTCTGCTAAGGTTCCGCGATCGAGGAACATAATTCGACTGGCGACTTCCCTGGCGAAACCCATTTCATGGGTAACGATGGCCATTGTCATTCCAGATAAGGCTAAACCTTTCATGACTTCCAGCACGTCTTTTACCATTTCTGGATCTAAAGCAGAGGTGGGTTCATCAAACAAAATCATCTCTGGTTCCATTGCTAATGCACGGGCGATCGCTACCCGCTGTTTCTGTCCCCCAGATAGTCTCGACGGGTAGACATCAGCTTTTGGCTCTAAACCTACCTTCGCCAACAATTCTAAACCATGTTCCTGTGCTTTTTGCTTGTCTATTTTCTTCACCTTAATGGGCGCATAGGTGACATTTTGCAGCACTGTCATGTGGGGAAACAAATTAAAATGTTGAAATACCATCACCAAATGTTGACGAACCTTAGCGATATTTGCTTTAGGATAAGTAATTTCTTGCTCTTGAAAATAAACTCTTCCTCTGGTGGGTTGTTCTAGCAAATTCATGCATCGCAAAAAAGTAGACTTACCAGAACCAGAAGGCCCTAATATGGCAACGACTTCGCCTTGATAAATCTCAGTGGAAATATCTTTAAGTACGTCGAGTTGACCAAAGGATTTACACAAGAAT
The DNA here is from genome assembly GCA_034530795.1 of Nostoc sp. DedQUE12a. Lineage (GTDB taxonomy): Bacteria > Cyanobacteriota > Cyanobacteriia > Cyanobacteriales > Nostocaceae > Nostoc. Next base: position 35,351 of record JAVRCH010000113.1, on the reverse strand, counting down.
TCCGTGCGAATTACTGCATTACTCACTTTGCCGTAATCTCCTTTCTAAAGTGGATGCGCCGAAGGTCAGACCCATGACCAAAACATAATAAATTAACCCTGCAAATAGCAAGGGTTCAAAATAAATATATTTATTTGCGCCAACAATTTGGGCACTGCGTAATATTTCTACCACACCAATTGTTGAAACTAGAGCAGAATCTTTCAACAGTCCAATAGTTTCATTTACTAATGCTGGCAGAATGTTCTTCAAGGCTTGGGGTAAAATCACATCCCACATCATCAACCGATAAGGAACACCCATAGACAACGCCGCTTCAGTTTGTCCTTTATCTACAGCTTGAATTCCACCTCTGATGGTTTCCGACATATAAGCGCCAGAATTTAGGGTAAAAGTTAAAACTCCTGCTTCCAATGCCGAAATATCATAGCCTGTGAGTTGGGGTGTTGCGTAATAAACCAGCGCCAATTGTAACAACAAGGGTGTGCCTCGGAAGATTGAAGTATAAGCATTTGCAACCCAGGTAAGTGGCTTGATGCCGATAATTTTTGATAGAGAAAGTATTGTTCCCCAGATTAAGCCCAAAGTTACAGATAATAGCGTAAATAACAAAGTTAAAGGAATTCCCCGCAGAATAAAGGGAATATCTGGTAATATTCTTGTGAAATCAAGATTTAATCCGGTTTTAGCAGGAGTTGAGGATTTAGCATCAGCAATAATGTTTTGCGAAAACCACTTATTTACTAACTGATTTAGTGTGCCATCGTCCTTCATTTGTTGCAGGACTTTGTTAAAAGGTTCGACTAAATTAGAATTTTTAGGAAATGCGATCGCCGATCCACTTGCTTCTTCTGAAGGAATAACATTAAACTCTAAATCTGGGTTAGCCTGAGCGAATCCTTTCGCCACGGTATCCTCAACAATTGCCGCATCAATTCGCCGAGATTTGATTTCTTGAACTACCTCCGGCACTTTGTTAAGTTGCTTTAGTTGAATACCCGTAACTTTTTCGGCAATTTTTTTACCATTTTGCTCTTGTATGGTTCCTAGTTGCACTCCAACTTTTTTTCCTGATAAGTCTTGCGGCTGTTTCAGATTGCTACCCTTGGCAGCCACAATCGTATCTTTAGCTTCGTAATAAATAATTGAAAAATCAACATTTTTTTGACGTTCTGGAGTTGGAGTCATCCCTGCCATCACAAAGTCTGCTCGATTTGCTTGGAGTGCAGGAATTAAGCCATTAAAATCTGATTCCATGATTTTAAGTTTAAACCCTAGTTTTTCAGCGAGGGTTTTGGCAATATCTATATCAAAACCAACAATTTGACTCTCACCGCTTTTAGTATCATAAAACTCATAAGGCGGATAATCTGGTGAAGTAATCATCGTTAGGGTGTCTTTTCCTAAAGATGAAGCAGCTTTCAGGGAATTGCTATGTCCGACGATGATATTGATTACTACTATTCCTACAACGAGTATCGTTAATAGCCATACTTTTGTTTTTTTCACGTAGTCGAGAAGTATTTAATGGATTTGATAATTATATAAATCCACTCTGATTTTGCCAGGATTGCAACAATTACAATTTCTCTACAATGTTGGTGAAAAAATATGAGAGACGTTGCAATGCAACGTCTCTACATTTGTTGGAATAGGTGTATGTTCACGTTTACGGACATAGCCGAATGAATTACTCGTTTTCATTCAGGCGTTGTACGCTCCAAAAATGCTCTGCAAAGGCGACGGCGGGGTGAATTGGAGCTTTGGGTTTGGTTTTGAGTACCATAGAAGCTTCATGAGGAAGGCGATCGCTCTTGGTTGAGTTACACTTCTCGCAAGCTGTGACAACGTTATCCCAGGTGTGTTGTCCACCTTTGGAACGAGGAATCACATGGTCAAGGGTTAAACGCTTACCACTACCACAGTATTGACAAGTGTGATTATCGCGCTTGAGTACTTCACGACGATTCACAGGAGGTACTTTCCAGTGTCGTTCTGGATTACCCGTTGTCAAACGGATATGTTCCGGAACTTGTAGTACAACACTGGGTGAACGGACTTCCCACTGCTTTGTACTGCCAAAATCCAATGATTCTGCTTGACCAGTAACTAACAGTACTATTGCTCGTTTGATGTTGATGCGTGCTAATGGTAGGTAGTTCTTGGAGAATACCACCACTGAATTTTGTAGTATGTGTGGTTGCTGAGTTTGCTGCTGGACTTGCATGTGTAAAAAACTCCTCAAAAAAATAACCCCCACCTCTGGTTATCAGGAGCGGGGGTCAGGTCGTTGGTACTTTTTTCCTAGTTATGGGCGCTATGAGACAGTTGCACCTCCCGCTGTAGATAATTCGATCTGGATTGAGCACTAGAGCGATCGCTCCTATAATGCTTTCACTTGCAGACTGAGCCACTAATAACCGATACGTCCTCTCAAACGCAGGCGTGTCAGGTATTCTGCCTAAACCCTTGCTCGGTTGACAATGCATCATGCTATCAATGGTTGAAGAGAATTTGCCAATGGTCGAGAACATTGTAGTATTTGTAGTTCAAAACTAATTTTATAATACAACTTGTAGTATTTAATTGTCTAGTGCCAATATTTCTGGAAGATGAAGACAGAGAACAATTCGCCGAATATCTAAAGCTTGAACAGCATATTCCTTAATTATGGCACTTTTAATGCCATTAGTTAACCCAAATGAACCTTTGTAAAGATCTCAGTTCGATTTTCTGGAATTAAATAGGAATCTATTAACTGCATTGATGAATGGGACTATTGGTATTAAATTTAGTAACCTAGAAAAGTAGATGTTTTTGTTTGAACTCAGAGCCACCCAACTCCCAGTGTAAGGTTATGCATCCACAACCTGCTTATGGCAGGTTTTATCGTCTTTAACTTTTATTCGTAGTATTTTAGAAAAAATCTCATGACACAGATTCAAACTCTAGTAAAGCGCACAGAAGAACTGCGCCAATTATTGCAACAAGCAAGCTTCGCTTATTACGTCTTAGATGCTCCAATTATGGAGGATGCAATCTATGACCAGTTATATCGGGAATTACAAGAACTGGAAATTCAGTATCCAGAATTAACCACACCAGATAGTCCGACTCAGCGCGTGGGTGAGAGACCGGCAACTCAGTTTACCTCGGTGCGCCACAACATTCCTTTGTACAGTTTGGAAAATGCGTTTAATATTACTGAGTTGCAAGGCTGGGAACAACGTTGGCGGCGACAAGTACCGAAACTAGACTCAGTGAAATATGTCACGGAATTAAAAATTGATGGTTCTGCCTTGGCTTTGACCTACCAAAATGGGATTTTAGTCAGGGGTGCAACCAGGGGTGATGGAGTCATGGGTGAAGATATCACCCAAAATGTGCGGACAATTCGTTCAATTCCTCTGCGGTTGAATTTTGAAGGTTTAGAAATTTTAGAAAGGGTGGAAGTCCGAGGCGAGGCTTTTTTGCCGTTGGAAGTCTTTAAACAAATCAACGAGGAAAGGCAAAAAGCAGGCGAACAATTATTTGCTAATCCTCGAAATGCCGCAGCTGGTACACTCAGGCAACTAGACTCGCGCATTGTTGCTAAGCGGCGATTAGATTTTTTTGCTTACACCTTGCATATTCCCGGTAGAGATGATGCCAGTATTGCCAATACCCAATGGGAAGCGTTGGAGTTGTTAGAAAAAATGGGTTTTCGAGTCAACCCCAACCATAAATTGTGTGCTTCTCTAGAAGAAGTAGCAGAATATTATGAATACTGGGATACCGAACGGCTGAATTTACCCTACATGACTGATGGGGTAGTAGTGAAGTTGGATGCTTTTAAACTTCAAGAACAACTAGGCTTTACGCAGAAATTCCCTCGTTGGGCGGTGGCTTTGAAGTATCCAGCCGAAGAAGCGCCCACCCGCGTGGAAAATATTGCTGTAAATGTTGGCAGAACCGGTGCATTAACGCCGTTAGCCCAGATGCGCCCAGTGCAACTGGCGGGGACGACAGTTTCCCGCGCTACTTTACATAATAGCGATCGCATTGCTCAATTAGATATCCGCATTGGCGATACTGTCATTGTCCGCAAAGCTGGAGAAATCATCCCAGAAGTGGTCAGGGTACTCAAAGAACTTCGTCCTGCTGATACCGAACCTTTTATCATGCCTACTGATTGCCCAGTCTGCGGTCAATCGGTGGTGCGAGAATCAGGTGAGGCCGTAACTCGCTGCGTCAATGCTTCTTGTGCGGCGATTCTCAAAGGTTCCATTGAACATTGGGTCAGTCGTGATGCCTTAGATATTAAAGGTATGGGCGAAAAGTTGGTATACCAACTCGTTGATAAAGGTTTGGTGCATTCCGTTGCCGATTTATATGAGTTGACAGAAGAAAGATTATATGATTTAGAAAGAATGGGAAAAAAATCGGCAGAGAAATTAGTGGATGCGATCGCTCAATCAAAAAACCAACCTTGGTCAAGGGTATTGTATGGTTTAGGCATCCGTCATGTAGGTAGTGTGAATGCCCAATTGTTGACTCAGAAATATTCCACCGTAGAACAATTAGCGGCAGCAAAACAATCAGATATTGAGGGTATTTATGGCATTGGTGCTGAAATTGCTCAATCTGTTTATCAGTGGTTTCGGATTGATGCCAACCAAACATTAATAGAAAGGTTGCAAACAAAAGGATTGCAATTTACTTCTACTGAATCAATAGAAACAGTTAATAATAGCAATCAAAAGTTCGTTGGGAAAACTTTTGTAATCACGGGTACATTGCCAACCTTAAAGCGCGATGAGGCGAAAACATTGATTCAAAAATCTGGAGGAAAAGTAACTGATTCAGTTAGTAAAAAAACAGATTATTTGGTAGTGGGAGAAGATGCTGGTTCTAAGTTAGAAAAAGCCGTTTCATTAGGAATTAGCCAGTTAAGTGAGGCGCAGTTATTGGAGATGGCTAATAATTCCTAATTCGTAATTCCTGGAGTTGTTGTACCATGTAAACATGGGAATTTATTAGCTTCTAGACTGTTTTATGCCGTCTCCATTTCCGGGAATGAACCCTTACCTTGAAAATCCCGAATTGTGGCCTGAAGTGCATCATAGGTTAATTACGGCGATCGCTAATGCCATTGAATCCAACCTCAGCCAAGATTACCGAGTTGCAATTGAGAAGCGGGTTTATAGTAGTCTGCCAGAAGATGCTTTATTAATCGGTGTTCCAGATACCTCAGTAGTATCTCTCAACCGTAGTAGTCAATCTGTTACCACCCTTACCACCCCAGCATCCGATTCATCGGTTACTGTCATATTGCCAATTCCCCAGGAAATTCGGGAAGCTTATCTAGAAATTCGGGATATAGCCACAGGAGCAGTAATTACCACAATTGAGGTTTTATCGCCTACAAACAAACGTCCGGGTAAAGGACGAAATGCTTATGAAAGTAAGCGAAATCTGGTTCTAGAGAGTGCAACTCATTTGGTGGAAATTGATTTGTTACGGGAAGGAATGCCAATGACAATGTTGGGTGGCGTTCCCCCTTCCCACTACCGCATTTTGGTAAGTCGTAGCGAACAGCGCCCGAAAGCAAAACTTTATGCCTTCAATCTCAGCCAAGCAATTTCTACATTCCCCGTCCCCTTGAAGCCAGCAGATCCCGAAGTATTAGTCGATCTCCAAAGTCTGCTATGGCAAATTTACAACCAAGCACGATACGACTTAGTAATTGATTACCGACAAGAACCCATTCCACCATTGCAGAAAACAGATCGGGCTTGGGCAGATGCGCTTTTGCAAGCAAAAGGTTTGCGATAGTTTGTGATTGAAGAAGAATACAGAATTCAGAATCAATTAGAAAAAGTAGTATTTAACAAAAAATCAACCTCAAACGCTTGTCCTGCAAGGCATTGACACGGCTACACAAAAATATAGGGTTTTGGCAACGTGTGTTGATGAATATCCAATAGAATATTTTACCGATATAGTTGGGTAAATATTGGTATTTTTGGTAGGATTCTAGCTAGTATCAATTTGATGAAAAAAACCTCTTAAGCGCCTTTTACATGAAAAGAAGACAAATTCTTGGCTTTTTGGGTATAGCATTTGCTGGTTTATTGCTAGCAATTGTTTTACCGTTAGTTACTCCTTCTCCTGTAGTCGCTCAATCAAACAACATACTTGTGTCAGCCGCCGCTAGCTTAAAAGATGCGCTGGAAGAAATTAAGCCTCTGTACCAACAAAGTAAATCAAATGTGAATATTACTTATAATTTTGGGGCTTCTGGTGCTTTGCAGCAACAAATTGAGCAAGGTGCGCCAGCAGATATTTTTATTTCGGCTGCTAAAAAACAAGTAGATGCCTTAGAACAAAAAGGACTGCTTTTGCCGGGTAGCCGTGGGAATTTAGCAAATAACCGTCTGGTTTTGGTAGTAGCTCAGGATGTTGTGGGCGTCACTAGCTTCTATAATTTAACTGATGAGAAGATTAAGAAAATTGCGATCGGTGAAGCTAGAAGCGTACCCGCAGGACAATATGGAGAACAAGTTTTAAAGAAATTGAAGCTTTACGATCGCCTTAAACCCAAATTAGTCTTTGCTAACAATGTGCGTCAAGTTTTAGCAGCAGTTGAAACTGGTAATGCCGAAGCCGGTCTAGTTTATGCCACTGATGCCAAAATCTCCAATAAGGTAAAAGTTGTAGTCGCTGCTGATGAGAAATTTCACTCACCGATAGTCTATCCCATCGCTGTCCTCAAAAGCAGTAAAAATCCTGCTGCTGCCAAGGAGTTTGTCCAATTTTTATCTAGCGCTCAAGCCAAAGATATACTCAAAAAATATGGGTTTCTTGTGCCTAAATAGCTAGCAACTTGTTCGAGCAATCCTAGCGGTTTATGCCATTAATAGGTTTGTAGTCAGCACTTTAGTGCTTAAAAAATCAAGACTAAAGTCTTTACTACAAACACCTATTACCGTCAATACTTGTCGGGTTTTGGGGAAAAGGGGAAAGAAAAAACCTTTACCCTTTTCCCCAAACCAAATTCCGAGTTCAAAATGCAAAACCCGACCAGTATTGCTATGACCGTTAAAATCAATTTCATCAATCACTCAAGTATTTATTCTATTTGTGCTTTTTAATTACACAGTTATCAGATATTCAGTCTCATTTTTTTATGCTGTTAAAATTGGAAATAGAAAAACACTGAATTGGGTGTATCTCCAAGATAAAAATTATACTTGTAAGTGTTATCAACAAAAATTAATTACAATAATGTCTGTTTTAAAAGTATGTAAATCCCAGATATTATAACTTTTGGTTGATGATATTGCTAGTTAATCAAACGAAAATTCTCTTAGATTTCAAAAAATCTGAAGAAAAAAATATGTCCAGAATTAAAATTACTGACTTGCAACCTGACAATCAAGTTAAAGTACGGAAACTATCTCAGGCAGATATAAAGGCAATCACTGGAGGAATTCAAGTGAGGCTTTTAGGTGATAATTTTGTCGATTTGATATTCAACGGTTTTATATTGACGATTTAAATTTAGCAGCACATTCAACAGACAAAGACTCTACAATAATTAAGCGCAACCTAGCCTATTTGCTAGGTTGCGCTTCTCTGCTGTATTTAAGAAGCCGCAGATTGTAATTTTTCTAGTCGTGCTAGTACTTCTGAACTGTGAATAGTTGGGTTAACTTTCACAAAAGTTTCGCGCAAAATACCTTGAGGATCGATAATAAAACTGTGGCGCATAGATAAGAAACTCAGCCACGAACCGTAAGCTTTACTTACTGAACCGTCAGTGTCAGCCAACAGAGGGAATTTTAGTCCCTCTGAATCACAAAATTGAGCGTGGGAATCAATATCATCAGCACTGACACCGAGAACTTGAGTGTTTTTTTCCAGATATTTGGGTAAATCTTCTTGGAAACGACGAGCTTCTATAGTACAACCGGAAGTGAAATCTTTGGGGTAAAAGTACAAAACTACCCACTTACCGCGAAAGTCAGAGAGGGAAATTTTGCCATTACCTGTGTTGGTTGGTAAGGTAAACTCTGGTGCAGATTGATTAATTGCAGGAAGTTTACCACCAAGAGCATCGGCAGTAGGAGTAAAATTCAGCCAGCTGATAATCGAAATACAACTGGCAAATAATATGCTTAAAAAAGTGCGGCGTGAAATCATGGTGCAAACCAGAATGACAACTTTACACAAGTTTACAATTCCTGGTTGCTAGTAATCTCATTCTGAGTCAGATTCGGGAGGGATATCTGTTGTTTCGATGTATTGGCTATCTAGGAGAAAGGCCCCTTTAGCAAAGCGAATACCCCAATATCCCCCGGGTCTACGGTCAAGAACTATACCTTCTTCGCCAATGTGAATCACATCAGGGGGGCGGAGCATAGGCATAGGTTCAGCAGTTTTGACGTAGGGCGGTAGCGCTACAACACGGACTTTACTACCAATAGGAAATTCTTTAGACATCTTGAAAAAGCTAGCTTCAAAATAGGAAGTGAGTAGAGAGGCAATTGATCGCGTCTCTATGCAGTGGAGGGGAGCAACCTTTTGATGTTTGCTTGGGGGATTTTCCCGCAGTTGACTAGCTTCAAAATAGTAAATGGGGAGTAGTGATTTAGCAAAGCCAAATCACTACGGGGTTTAGGGGTCAAGAGATTTTATACTCTTGTTGTGTCAGTCATTATAGCAACTTAGAGTGGTTAGCACAACTGAGCTAACGTACAATGATTTCATTTTCAAGCATGTCTATTCATTGAATAGAAAACGAAATAGGGATTGGGCATGGGGCATTGGAAGAGGCAGGGGGGCAGAGGGGAAAAACTCTTCTCCCTACTCTTAGCTTAAAAATAGGGAAAGGGAAAGGAGATCGATTTTTCCCCTTTCCCATCTTCTGCAAGAAGTCTGTATAATTCTTTAATTCTTAGGCTATGGAAAAAAGTGCCTGGACATTAGTCAAGGGTAAGTGCCACAGTTTTTCCGGTTGCCAAGTATCTGGATCAAAGTTGGAGTGATGAACTTTTTTTCAAGATTAAAGGTTATTGAGGATTGCGTTGTTGACGACGCTGTTTGAAGTTTTGCTGAATTTGTTCGAGTTTTTGCCGCTGTTCGGGGGTTAAGACTGCTTGAATTTGTTGTTTCTCGGATTCTCGGATTTGTCGCATTTGGGTTTTTTGTGCTTCGGTCAGATTTAAGTCTGCAAAGTTCTTCCATCCACCTCGACGCTGACCCGCTTGGCGTTGACCTTGTTGACCTGCTTGGCGCTGAGCCTGACGCGCTTGCTTAGCTGCTTCTAACTTTGCTTTTTGTTCTGGAGTTAAAATTGCTTCCCATTTAGCACGGCTATCCTGGCGAATTGCTTGAATTTGGCTTTTTTGGGCATCCGTTAGCCCTAATTCTGCCCAAGGGCCCTTTGGTTTTTGTGGAGTTTGTGCAAGGAGCAGGGGTGAGGGAGAGGCTGTTTGAGCTACGACAGCAAAGGAAGTTGCAGTTAGACTTAGAGCGATCGCTCCAGCTACTAATGATAATGTTTTAAGCTTCATTACTTATTTCGTGGTTCTTGCCTGTGTGGATGCCACTATCATAAGAATTTATCTTCAATACTTACATGAGGAGAAAGTCACGGTTATGCCCATGACTTTAGTCATGATTCAATTATGACAAATGTGACTGACAATAATAGAAGTTAAGAGTTAGGAGTTAAGAGTTAGGAGTTAGGTGTTATCAGCATGAATCCTTTAATTCAAATTAAAAAACATCCTTTTCCATCTCTACTTTATTTAGAATGGATATTACTGACAATCACTGCTTTAATAGCAGTTATACCACCTCCTTTACGGCGGTTTCGCCCTAGACGTGCAGAACTATCAATTTGTGGGACATTTCCTGATTTATCAGTTTGTAGTTTCTTACCAGAATTGTCAATTTATAGCCTGATTATTTTTGCATTAATGGGGTTATGGTTACCCAAAAGTAATAAAAAAAGTAAATTAATATACACAATTATTCAAATTGTATTGATTTTAGTAACTGGACTTTTTGGTGAAAGGTTTGCTCGTCTTTTTCCGTTTCTTTATATAATTTTAGTGACTCGCAGTTGTCTAATTTTTCAGTTACCTGGGCGTTTATTCATGACGAGTCTGTCATTTACTTTATTTTTACTGACTACACAATTAAAATATCAATTATTCAGTTTTCAATCTTCACCACAAGCTCAAGAACGTTTTCGATTTCTGAGCTTGAATTGGTCATTGGTCTTTGGTCTAAGTTTAGTTTTTGTATTGTTGATGATGAATGCTGTATTATCTGAACGGCACAGTCGCGAAAAACTAGCTATTGCTAACGAAAAACTTCGCGAATATGCCATGCGAATTGAAAATCAAGCTACCTTGGAAGAAAGAAACCGCATTGCTCGTGAAATTCATGATTCATTAGGACATTCTCTAACTGCTTTAAATCTCCAATTAGAAACTGCTTTAAAACTGTGGCAATCTAATCCAATTAAGGCTGAGACATTTTTAGCAACGGCAAAGGAATTAGGTTCAAAAGCCCTCAAAGATGTCCGTCAATCTGTTTCAACTATGCGTTCTAATCCTTTACAAGAGCAATCTTTAGAACGTGCGATCGCTGGTCTTGTAGAAGATTTTCATCGCTCAAATGGTATTCTACCAATTTATCAAATCAATCTGGAATATTCTTTACCTCCTGAAATTAATACTGCTATTTATCGGATTACTCAAGAATCTTTGACAAATATTTCTAAATATGCATCTGCAACAGAAATTAAAATAGAACTCACGACCATCAAAAGCAATTTAAGATTGATAATTCAAGATAATGGTAGAGGTTTTGATCTTAGGCAAAATACTACCGGTTTTGGACTTCATAGTATGCGCGATCGCACTTTAGCGCTTGGAGGCGAATTTAATATTAATACTACTCCTGGTTCTGGTTGCAAAATTATAGTTAATATTCCCTTAACGAGGTTGACATGAGTATTAAAGTATTGTTGGTAGATGACCAAAGTTTAATTCGTCAAGGATTAAGAGCATTATTAGAATTAGAACCAGATTTAGAAATAATAGGAGAAGCAGAAAACGGTAAAGAAGCGATTAATTTGGTTGCCCAATTTCAGCCAGATATTGTATTGTTAGACATCAGAATGCCCATTATGGATGGAGTTGCAGCCACACGGGAAATTCAAAAACATTTTAGCAAAACGAAGATTTTAGTACTCACAACTTTTGATGATAATGAATATGTTTCCGCAGCTTTACAAAGTGGTGCAATGGGTTATTTATTGAAAGATACACCCTCAGAAGAATTAGCTGTTGCTATTCGCGCTGTTTATAAAGGATACACTCAATTAGGCCCAGGAATAGTCAAAAAATTGTTGACCCAGTTTTCTAAACCGACACCAACCCAATCACCACCTGTACCATCTGGTTTAACTGAACTAACTCCTAGAGAAAAGGAAGTTTTGCGATTAATTGCTATAGGTGCTAGTAACCGAGAAATTGCTCAGGAACTCTACATTTCTGAGGGGACAGTAAAAAATCATGTTACAAATATTTTAAACAGGTTGAATTTGCGCGATCGCACTCAAGCTGCAATTTGGGCAAATAGCTATTTATCTTATTTGAACGAACCAAGTTAAAAATTATTGAAATAACTGCAAACATTCATTTTTTAAAACACTTTTAGTTACTTTGATGTTTCTAAATGATTGAGCAATCACTTCTTCGCAAGATATATTAATTTGTGATTGATTAGCCAAAATTAAATCTTGGATTGAAGCGCCATATACAATTTCTGATAAACCACTCCAAACACAAGCAGTTGCACACATTGGGCAAGGTTCGCCAGTTGTATATATGCTATAACCTTCTAAAGAGGGGTTTTTAAGTTTAGCTGTTAAACTACGAATGACGTTAATTTCCGCATGAGCTGATGGATCGTTATCTCTTGTGACAGTATTATGACCTATGGCGACGACTTCGTTATCTTTAACAATCACTGCACCGTAAGGCGCATCACCTTTTTTGGCTTCTGTCAAAGCTAAATGCATAAAATATTCTGAGTTCATATCAGTTGGAGATAACATCAAGACAATGTTTAATCATATCGTGTTTCTAATGCTATAACTAGAAATTAAAAGTGGTTAATGGTCGAATATGTTACTCAGTAGACAAACAACAGAATTTTACTTAAAAGACTTGGAAACGCCATTAGGTCAAGCCATTAATTTAACACTTGCAGTCTTGGTGCTGATTTCATCAGGAATTTTTGTAGCAGAAACTTATAATATTCCTGATTATGTTCGCTTTCAGTTGAGCGTAGCTGATACTGCGATCGCCATTATCTTCCTGATAGAATATATACTCCGTCTCTGGAGTGCAGAAAATAAAATTAAGTATATTTTTAGTTTTTATTCGATTATTGATTTAATGGCAATTCTACCATTGTTGTTAGGAATAGTAGATATCAGATTTATCCGCCTACTGCGATGGTTTCGGATTTTACGATTAATTAGATTTATAGATAGAAAATATTTATTCGCCAGTATCAGCACCGAAGATGGCTTGATTTTTGCACGAATATTATTTACATTATTTGCAATTGTTTTTGTTTACTCTGGCTTAATTTATCAAGTCGAACATCCGGTTAATCCTGAAAAATACGCTACATTTTTGGATGCATTTTATTTCTCGGTTGTCACAATGACAACTGTAGGATTTGGTGATGTGATACCCATTTCTGAATTAGGACGCTCGCTCACAGTACTGATGATTTTTACAGGAATTGCGTTAATTCCTTGGCAAGTGGGAGACTTGATTAAGCAAGTTGTGAAAACAGCTAATCAGGTAGAAACAGTGTGTTCGAGTTGTGGTTTGGCTTTCCACGATATTGATGCTGTCTTTTGTAAAAACTGTGGGACTAAGTTACCTACTCGAAGGGTTAATTAAAATGGCTCTACTGTACTTGTTATAGCAAATTCAAAGCTTCTAAGAGGGAATAAACAAAAAGGTAATATTAAGAAATTGTCTCTTGAAAATAAGCATAATTTCCCATATATAGTCAGCTTTTTGAGATTCTATCAGACACTTCCCTGTTATAAGTCAACAGTCAACGCTATTTTCTTTACCTGCTGTCTGTTCCCTATTGCCTGTTCTCTGCTATAAAAACATACCAAGATAAGGAATTATAGACTTACGTACCATCTTGGTAATATCTATCGGGATGCCTGGTAGATTGATGTTTAGAATTAATCTTTAATAATCTTAATATAAATTAATGTTCTCATAACACAACTAGTGTTAGTTTACTTAAGAGGAAAATATAAAAAATCCTTAAGTATTTACACCGCAAATAATTGGTTAATTTCAGTAGATGCCAATGCCAGTGTCAATATCTGAAAAAAGTAGCCACTAAGTTAGGCTTAGACCTTTCTATAGTGGATGGGAGAATTTTGACGGCTCTTGTGCGTCAAGACAATCAGCCTATTGCAATTTTAATCGACTGGTCGCGGCGATCGCTAGTTCCCACTGAGCTACGAGCCAGAGTACCTTACCACACCAAAGGAGGCGCAACACTATACTTCATATACGTTGGTTGTTGGTATGTCCTCTCTTTGGGTAGAGGCTACTAAAAAATTGTTCTAAAATTCGGGAGGTATCAAAGCTTGGAACATATTTTTAGGAATGGAAACCCACTCACCAATTATTCTTGATATGTTGAGAAATTATTTATCGTCCGAACACATCAAGAATGGTTGCTAATGTTTAATCTTCAATCCCTAGCCATGAATTGTAATTAATTAAGTCAAAGTTGTTGGTTAGAACCTTGATTTTTTAAATGAATTGAGGATATAAATTTCAGTTAAAGCGAGTCACATTCGCCGTTAGTAGATACTGACGGAAATGAACTTGCTATATGGAATAGATAAAAAGCTTGGGGTAGTAAGTATTATCTCTTTTTACTTTTACCTGGTTGTACTAGTGCCTTTGGCGAAAAATCTGGAAATATTAAGTAAAGGATTTCTGACAAATGGACACATCAATGGTTCTAATTAATCTCCATTTACCTATCTATAATTAGAGGTAAGTCTCAGGAAAGAATTTTGTTTTATTTGTGCAGAGAATAAAAAAATAAAATAAAATATTTATGCAACACAGATTAGTAATTAATCAAAATATTTGATTTTCTTATCTTAAATAACTGATGTTTGATTTAGGAGTTGGGCTTCGATGATTTATATCTCAGTCCCTCCAGTGAAACCTTATTAATGGTGTGTGTACCAATAAGTGAGGTCGAATTGCAGGATAAGTGTAACCAAAATCGGAGTACCAATAAGTGAGGTCGAATTGCAGGATAAGTGTAACCAAAATCGGAAACGTTCAAAGCGACGGGCTATTTACTGTCCAGTTCATGGATGCTATCTGGATAGTGTAAGCCAAAAGTATAAATTGTATGCCGATCGCGCCGGACAACTGCAACAAAGAGGCATAGGACGCCAGAATGCATTAATTTTAGTAGCAACTAAAACAGCTATTCCTTTAGAAGGAGAATGGTTAGAAGAATTTTGGTGCGATGGGTGTCAGCACACAAAATGGTATCACGTCAAGAAATGCGATCGCACCTATGAAGTAGCGATCGCACCCCCACAACTCTGGCAGCAAGCAACCGGTGTCATTCATCCCGAAGGCAACCCTTCCGTAGGAGAGTTTACTAAAAGACAAGCGCGGACAGTGGGTTCTAGCTGCATCCAGGATTTTCGGTCAAGAGTTTAAATTAATTCCAGTCTGACTTGAATAGACCAGTACAAACAATATCTTGCCATTATGGAGACCAAAGTAAACTCTGAAGAAATAGATATTCAAAAATATCTACTCGTTTTACAACGACGTTGGCTTGCTACACTCGGAATTTGGGCAATAGTTACTACTTCTGCAACCTTGTTTGCCTTCTCATTAAAACCATCATACAAAGCAGATGGAACTTTGTTGATTAGGACAAATGAAACTTCCTCACTAACTGGGCTAGGAGAAGCTATAGGCAAATTAGAGTCTTTAACTTCTACAAATAATCCTTTAGAAACCCAGGCAAAGATAGTGACATCTGTTCCAGTTCTTCAGGAAACTATTAGAACCCTTGACCTCAAAGATAAACAAGGTCAACCATTGAGAATTGAGGATTTTCTGCAAAACCTGAAGATAGAAAACGCTAAAGGAACGGAGATTTTACAAGTTTCTTATATAGATAAAGATCCAGTTTTAGCTGCCGAAGTTGTTAACCAACTGATGAAAGTTTATATCAGGAATAACATAGAAGCTAATCGGGCTGAAGCAGCATCAGCTAGGAAATTTATCGGGCAAGAAATACCTACTACTGAAGCATCTGTTAGAGAAGCTGAGTCAAACCTGCGTAAATTTAAAGAGGAAAATAAAATAATTTCTCTGGAAACAGAAGCATCTATAGCAGTCCAAACTATTGCCAGCTTAGAACAGCAAATTACTCAAGCCCAAGCTGAATTTGTGAATGTCAATGCTCGCGTCAAAAAATTGCAAAATCAGGCAAGTATTGATTCCCAAAAAGCTGTGAGTTTTGCCTCCTTGAGTCAAATACCTGGGATTCAACAAGTGTTGACTCAACTTCAAGAAGCACAAAATGAGTTGACAGTCGAGCAAACTCGTTTGCAGCCAAACCATCCTACCGTTATCAACTTGCGAGAAAAAATTACTGGTCTCAACAACTTACTACAAAATCGCATCACTCAAAGCATAGGTATTAATCAGAAAATTCCTGCAAGAAATTTACAAGTTGGAGAACTACGTCAAGGTCTGATTGAAGATTATGCTCGCACTGAGGCACAACAGGTTGGTTTAGCCCAACAAATTGCTACGCTTTCTAATAAGTGGTACGCATACAAAGAACGAGCAAATGTTTTACCCGAGTTGGAACAAACCCAGCGCCAACTTGAGCGCAAGCTGAAAGCAGCTCAAACAACTTACGAAGTACTTTTGACAAAACTACAAGAAGTCCAGGTAGCAGAAAACCAAAATATTGGCAATGCTCGCATTATCTCTTCTGCCTTAGTACCAGACGATGCCACTGGCCCTCGCAAAGCCCTATTTTTATTGGGGGGTGGAGTTATTGGTCTGATGCTTGGCATTATTGCTGCCTTCACTTTAGATCTAATTGATAGCTCTGTAAAAACAGTCAAAGAAGCTAGGCAATTGTTCCAATACACCTTGCTAGGGGTGATTCCTTCAATAGGTAAGAATCTGAAAAAAAGTTCTGTAGAGCAACAGATCCCCAGAATAATTGGCAGAGAAATTCCCCAGTATCCTATTGGTGATGCCTACCAAATGCTGCAAGCCAACTTACAGTTTCTCAATTCTGATAAAAAACTAAAAGCGATCGTAGTTACCAGTTCTCTATCCAAAGAAGGCAAATCTGAGGTGGCTGCCAATTTAGCTGTGACAATGGCTCAGTCAGGACAACGAGTACTACTAGTGGATGCCAATATGCGCCATCCAATGCAGCATCATATCTGGGGAATGACGAATGCAGTCGGGCTATCCAATGTCATGATTGACCAAGTTCCTCTGAGTGTAGTCATACAACAGCCAATGCCAAACCTCTACCTTCTGCCTTCTGGAGTTGTACCTCCTAACCCAGCAGTGCTGTTAGATTCCCAGAGGATGGCTAAACTAGTCGGTTACTTTACACAGAAGTATGATTTCGTAATTTTCGATACCCCTTCCCTTGCAGGAATGGTAGATGCTGCGGTTTTAAGTAAGCTAGTTGATGGCATCTTGTTGGTGGTTCGCCCTGGAGTGATTAACTATGACACAGCCAATGCAGCTAAAGAGTTTCTCAGGCAGTCAGGGCAACAAGTTTTAGGTATGGTAATTAACGGTGTGAATATCAAACGAGAGTCTGACAGCTACTTCTATTATTCTAGAGAATCAACTGACTCGAATTTATCACCGAAAACACAAGTTAACAGACGAAAGAAACAAGCCGTTTAAGTTAGCTAAAACCACAACAATGAGAGTTTGATGCTAAGTAAATTAAAAATTGAGAAGCTATCGCTCCTAAAATCTCGCACCGGTCTGCGTGCAATTATTACGAATACAGGTTGGTTGTTTGCTGACCGGATTCTTCGCATGGGTGTAGGTCTAATTGTGGGGGTTTGGGTTGCACGCTACTTGGGAGTACAGCAGTATGGTCTTTTTAACTATGCCATGGCCTTTGTCGCCTTATTCAGTCCCCTTGCGACACTAGGGTTAGACAACATAGTAGTTCGGGATATTGTGCGGGACTCATCAAACAAAGAAAAGATTTTAGGGACAACTTTTTGGCTCAAATTACTTGGTGGATTTAGTTCTTTATTGTTAGCTGTTAGTGTAATATGTGTGTTGCGCCAAGATCAAAAGATTACTGTTTGGTTAGTAGCAATTTTGGCAAGCGTAGGAATTTTTCAGGCTGTAGACGCTATTGATTTTTGGTTTCAATCTCAAGTACTGTCTAAGTACACTGTAGTTGCTAAAAATACAGCATTTGTCATCGTTACTCTGGTTAGAATAGCTCTGATTAATATGCAGGCACCATTAATTGCTTTTGCCTGGGTAACATTGGCAGAATTTAGCTTAGGTGCAGTAGGTTTGGCGATCGCCTACAGAATCAAAGGTTACTCATTAGGGTTGTGGCGTTGGAGTTTTCCAGTTGCTAAGACTTTGCTCAAAGATAGTTGGCCTCTGATTCTTTCTGGGATGACAATCATGATTTACATGAAAATTGACCAGATTATGCTGGGGGAAATGATTGGTGATAGTGCTGTAGGAATTTACTCGGCTGCGTCGCGGATTTCTGAAGTTTGGTATTTTATCCCCACAGCGATCGTTTCTTCGGTATCTCCAACAATCTTTGCTGCCAAACAAACGAGTGAAACGCTTTACTATCAGCGGATTAGACAATTATTGCGTTTGATGGTGGTGGTTTCTATTGCGATCGCTATACCGATGTCATTTCTATCGGGTTCGATAATTACAATGCTGTTTGGTAATGGCTATGTAGCGGCCGGACAAGTACTAGCAATTCATATCTGGGCTTCCTTATTTGTCTTCATGGGGGTAGCGACATCACCCTGGTTTATTGCTGAAGGTTTGACTCATCTTTCCCTAAACAGAACCTTATTAGGGGCAATTATTAATATTGTGTTGAATTTTTTACTGATTCCTCACTATGCGGGAGTTGGGGCTGCCATAGCAACTGTAATCTCTCAATCATTTGCTACTTTTTTCAGCCATGCCATTCATCCGAGAACACAAAAAATATTCAAGTTACAAATTAAATCATTGTTACCTTTTTAATCGCTTCATTTCACGCCATTAGGATATAGGATTTTATGATGTATAAAACACTCAAACAAGATACTTGGAATATTGTCATATCTATTTATAGGTTCTTTTTACTGAGAAAATCATTATTCAAATTAAATAAGCTAATTTTTGCTCTGAGCTTGAGGGGAATGGGAATTCTCAATCATGAAAATGATAAATTAAGCGGCGAAGATTTTTTTATCAAAAAAATTGCCAAACTTTTACAGAATTCAGTTGTAGTAGATGTAGGAGCAAATATTGGCAATTACTCCAACAAAATTAAAAATTCATCACCAAGTACAAATCTCTATGCATTTGAACCTCATCCCAATACCTTTAAAGAACTTGAAATCCAGGCTAATCAGAATCATTATGTAGCGTTGAATGCGGCTTGTAGTGATGTACCAGGTAGCTTAAAACTCTATGACTATGAAAATAAAACTTCCCATGCTTCTCTATATAAAGATGTCATCGATAAAATCCACAAAGGAGTTTCACAAACATGGGATGTAAAGGTAACTACAATAGATGAATTTGTTAAAACTTCTGAAATTGATCGCATCCGCCTACTAAAAATAGACACAGAAGGAAATGAGCTTAAAGTCTTATTGGGAGCTAAACAAAGTCTAGCAGAAGGTTTAATTGATATCATCCAACTGGAATTTAATGAAATGAACGTTGTGAGTAGAGTTTTCTTTAGAGATATTTATGAAACATTGAACAACTATGTACTTTATAGGCTACTACCAGATGGTTTAGTTTTTTTAGGTGAATACTATTCATTAAGTTTAGAAATATTTGCATATCAAAATATTATTGGAATTAGAAAAGAATTCATTAATGAAGCTAAATATTGCCTCGATATTTAAGCTAAATAGCACTAAAATATGGGGATAAACCCATCAATAAATACTATGAAATCTCCAGTTGCATTCATCATTTTCAAGCGACCAGATACTACTGAAAAAGTATTTGAAGCAATTCGCCAAGCGAAACCGCAAAAACTTTTTGTCATCGCCGATGGGCCGCGCACTAATCGTCCCGGTGAGGTAGAAAAATGCGAAGCTACCCGTGCAATAATTAAGAGAGTTGACTGGGACTGCGAACTTATTACTAACTACTCTGACATAAATTTAGGCTGTTCTAAAAGAATTTCCAGTGGCATAAATTGGGTTTTTGAGCAAGTTGAAGAGGCAATTATTTTAGAGGATGATTGCGTACCTAATCCTACATTTTTTCCCTTTTGTGAAGAATTGCTCGATAAATATAGATATGATAGCCGAGTAGCCTCAATTTCTGGACAAAATGTTCAGTTTGGACGTAAAAGAACTAATTATAGCTACTATTTTTCACGCTATAACCATTGTTGGGGCTGGGCAACCTGGAGACGTGCTTGGCAGGACTTTGACATTTATATGAAAAAGTGGCCAGAAATTCAAACAGGAGGTTTTTTAAATGATATTTTATTAGACCCCAAAGCAGTAGATTATTGGAACAGAAAGCTCCAGTGGGTTTATGAGAATCCCTTGGGTACGGTTTGGAGTTATCAATGGACGTTTGCTTCGTGGATACAAAATCGTTTAGGCATTATTTCCAATCTAAATTTAATTTCTAACATTGGGTTTAATCCAGATTCGACTAATATTAATTTCAATCAAAAAAGCCCACATGATAATATACCGACTGAAGCATTAGAATTTCCTTTAAAGCATCCACCCTTTGTATTTCGAGATATTCAAGCAGATAATTTTACGCAAAGTACTTTATTTCAAGAGACTCAATGGCAAGTCTTCAAACAAGAAGTCAAAAAGAAATTGAAAAAACTTGCCACTACCTCGTCAGGCAAATAAAGTGCTATTTTATAAATTTATTTCAACAACCACAGGTGATTAAACATTGATTTTACCAGAAAGAAATCAATCACTAAATATCAGAAAAAAATTAGTAGAAAAGTTAGAGCTAGGAATTACTTTTTTATTATTTTCTTACTATTTGGGAATAAATCTTCCCGAACCAATAACCCAGGCTTGGGCATTATTAAGCTTTTTAACTGTTCCCCTGTTAATTATTGCTCACTGGAAGCGATTCATTTGGGTTGCCACAAGAGATATAGGATTACTAGTTTTGATAGCAACTGTTCCTATTTCATTTTTTTGGTCTAACAGCCCAGATTCTACCCTAGCCTATTCCAGAGCTTTCTTATTTTCAACTGGATTTGGTATCTACTTAGCAACGCGATACACTCCAAAAGAGCAAATGCGGCTCATGGTTTGGTTATTCGGAATATTTACCTGCTTAAATTTTATAGTCCCTTTAATTCTGCCTTCTTACGGAATTAATTATAGTTATTTAGGAGGGCCGGCATGGCAAGGAATTACCCGCCAAAAAAATGAATTGTCTGGGGCAATGGTCATGATTAGTACATTTTTTTTGACCATTGGGATTTACGGTTCTAAGTCTCGTTGGGTGGCATTAACTGGAAGTGCGGTTGCATTTATCATCCTCATATTTTCCAAAGGTAAAGGAAGTCTAGGAATTTTTGTAGCATTACTACCCCTTTTGCCTTTATATAAAATATTGAAACAGGAATATCGGTTAAGAACTGTACTTAGTATTTGTGCCCTGATTATTAGTGGGTTTCTAATAATAACTACTGTATTTAATTTGCAATTTATAGTTGTTGATATTTTAAATAAAGATTTAGGAGGAAATGGACGAGATCAAGTATGGAGTTATTTAATTGAGAGAGGTTTACAGAAACCTTGGTTAGGTTATGGATATGCTGGATTTTGGAATACATATGCCGAGGGTTTGGCTGTTTGGTTGAAATTTCCTTGGATAGCGGGGGCTGGAGACGGAGGCGGTAACGCCCATAGTAGTTATATTGAAGTGTTTTTGCATTTAGGGTGGTTAGGATTGTCACTGGTTGTTCTTAGTTTTTTCACATTTTTGATAAGAGTTGTTTTCTTGCAAGTCTTAACTAAACAAGTAGAATATTTCTGGATGTTTCAATTCTTGCTGATTATGGCTCTAAATAGTTTTTATGAATCTTATGGAGGGTTTCTTGCCTATCGGCATTGGTTTTGGATTTTATATATATCATACGCCTATTCAACAGCTATTGAATTTAACAGAACTATGACAAATAGTAGAAAATTTTCTATCATTAATACTTGATTTTTATATAAGTTTATACACTCAAAATCTAAGTTGTAAACTAATTAAATTAGTGAAAATAGTACATTTAAGTAGTTATGATATCGCAGGAGGCGCTGCCCGTGCAGCCTACCGATTACATCAAGGTCTTCAGGCCATTAATGTTAATTCTCAAATGCTGGTACAAGCAAAATTTAGTGACGATCGCAGCATTATTAAGCCAGAATCTAACTTAGAAAAAACTCTTGCTAAGGTGGGACATAGTTTAGATAGTCTACCTTCGATATTTTATCGTCAACGCCAGTCAACTGAATTTTCTACTCAATGGGCACCAGACTTAATACTTCCTAGAATTAGAAAACTAAATCCAGATGTAATTAATCTTCATTGGATTAATGAAAGCTATTTAAAAGTTGAGACAATTGCTAAATTTGCTAGGCCTATAATCTGGACTCTCCATGATATGTGGGCTTTTACAGGAGGATGTCATTATGACGAAGATTGTAATCAATATGTTAAATCCTGTGGTGCTTGCCCTCAACTTGGGAGTAATAAAAACTATGATTTATCTCGTTGGATATGGGAAAGAAAGTCTAAAAGTTGGAATAATACGCAGATGGCTATTGTTAGTCCCAGCGTGTGGTTAGCTAAATGTGCTAGTTCGAGTTCGCTTTTTAGAAATAGACGAGTTGAAGTAATTCCTAATGGTGTTGATACACAAAGGTACAAGCCAGTGAACCGCCAGGTAGTCCGAGAACTACTCAACTTGCCTCAAGATAAACAACTAATTTTATTCGCAGCGGTTAATGCAACTAGCGCTCCTCGAAAAGGATTTCATTTGCTTGAGTCAGCTTTGCAAAGTTTATGCAAGTCTGACTGGCGCGAGAAAGTAAATTTAGTTGTGATTGGTTCTTCTCATGCTAAGAATCAAACTGAGTTAGGTTTTAAATCTCATTATTTGGGTAAACTGAGCGATGATATATCTTTAGCACAAATTTATGCAGCAGCAGATGTATTTGTTGCACCTTCAATTCAAGATAATTTGCCTAATACAGTACTAGAAGCCATCGCCTGTGGTACTCCCTGTGTTGCTTTTAAAATCGGTGGGATGCCAGATACGATCGAACACCAGAAAAATGGTTATTTAGCTCAACCCTTTGATGTGGAAGATTTAGCTCAAGGAATTGCTTGGGTGTTACAGGACAAAGAGCGTCATCAAAAATTATGCGAGCGCGCCCGTCAGAAAGCCCAACAGGAATTTACTTTAGAATTGCAAGCACATGGCTATATCTCTCTTTACACTCAGATTTTAGCTCAACGCCAACCTGAAAAACTTCTGATTGGATGATTCTCAAATTGCGTTCGTATTTTTAATGAAATTATCAAGTTTGCTTGCTCATCTTCATAAACTTAGCGCCAAATAATTAAGGAAAAAATTATGAAAATTGCATATATAATTTTAGGACATAAATCTCCAGATCAAATTAAACGTTTAGTTTGTAAACTGAATACAGAAGGAGTTTCTTTTTTGATTCACTTTGATAAAAAAAGTGAAAATAAGCTTTACAAAAAGTTAGTTGATGAAGTGAGTATTTTTCCCAATGTTTATTTTATAAAAAGATATAAAATTTACTGGGGAGATTTTAGTATTGTCAGGGCAACTATTGAAGCCATAAAAGAAATTTTTATTAAAAATATTTCTTTTGATTGGGTTATACTTCTATCTGGTCAAGATTATCCTCTTAAATCTAATAATCAAATTCAAGAGACCTTGCAAACAAATGAAGATAGATTATTTATATCGCATTGTGTTTATCCTGCCAAAGAAAGCAAGGTAATGAATAATACATATAGAATTGATTACTATCACATCAATATATTTAATATTCGTCTTGTATTTCCCGGAGATCTAGCATTTAATACAGCTAATGAATCTCGGATCAAAAGGTTTATATGGTTGCGTTGGTTTTCATTAGTATGGTTATACTTAGTTAAGTTATTTCCTATTAAACGTAAATTTCCAGAGGGTTTTATACCCTATGTTGGTTCACAGTTTTGGTGTTTATCTAAAGACTGCATCACATATATTTATAACTTTATCTTGCAGAATCCTGGATTTGTTAAATTCTTCAATTACGTTGATATTCCAGACGAAATGTTTTTTCAAACTATTATTTTAAATTCCATGTTTCGAGATAGAGTTGCTAGCGAAAATTTATTTTACATAGATTGGAAAAATCCTAATCCTAAGTATCCTAGAACTTTTGTTAAAAATGATTTTGAAATACTTGTTAATTGTCAAAAGCTGTTTGCTAGAAAATTTGATGCAACACGGGATGTAGATATATTAGATATGCTTGATCGACATACTTTAAATAAAGTAGGTATAGACTAACTCTGATAAGAAGTGTCAGAGCATGTTTGAAAAGTGTTTCGCTGTGATTTTACGCACTTTTATATCCCCCCTAACCCACGCCAGCCGCTCCACTTGGGGAGACCCCAAGACCGCGCTGGCTTCCCTTTCCTTAAAAAGGAGGAAGCGGAATCAAAGTCTCTGTTTTTAAGTGACATTTAGAGGGCTCTAAACTTTTGATACCGATAAGAGGACTTTTCAAACATCCTCTCAGAAAAATAAATACTCTGGAGTTATAGACAAGTACAAACACAGGAAAATAAAAAGAGCTTGGTGATGATTAGTAAAGGTATACGTATGTTTTCATTTCAAATTAGTAACAATCTGATTAATCAGAATATTAAGCAAATTTTCATAATAATTGGAAAGTTATTACGTAGCACTTCGCGAGAAGAACTGTTATTACCGCTAATTTTAAAAATACTTAAAATGCGAATAATAACAAACAGCGAATTACGTATTAATAATGATAAGTATCATATCATTCAATTTGGTGATAAAGAATATATAAAAACTGGCAACAGTTATGTAATTGGCGAAACTCCAATTGGAATCCAAGATAGATCGAGTCAAGAGTTTACACTAGTTAATCCTTGGATATCTGAAGTTGAAAATGCTGAATTGATAGGTTCTAAAGCTGTAGGATTCGATGAAAATGGAAATATTATTTCGCCATCGACTTTACCACCAAAAGAACATTTAAATCATAGATTTGAAGGTGGATTACCTATCAAAACTTTGTTGATCAAAACTCTACCTGGTTTGAAAACTATACAACTGGATACAGCCTGTTCATTAGTGAACCATTGGAGCAAGAATTATTATCACTGGATAGTTGACTGCTTAACGCGAATAGAAAGTGTTGAATATTATCAAAAACAAACTGATTATCAACCTTTATTGATTATTAATTCTCACCCTACTTCATGGCAAATAGAGTCTTTGAAAATTTTAGGTTATCAACCAGAAGATTACATAGAGTGGAATATTTTAAAAGCAAAAGTCAAGAAACTAGTTGTACCAAGCTTTCGACGACAAGGAGAATGGGTAGCACCTAGTTCCTTGCATTGGCTGAGGCAACGCATATTTAACAATCTCCCTGCTAGCGAAGGTAATCAAGTTTTTTATTCACCAAATATATATATTTCTCGCGCCAAAGCATCAGGCCGCAGAGTAATTAATGAAGATGAAGTAATGGAATTTTTAACACCGCTAGGATTTGCCAGTTATAGCTTGGAAGGTATGAGTTTTATAGAGCAAATAAGGCTATTTTCAACTGCTAAAAATATTATTGCTCCCCACGGTGCAGGTTTAACAAATATGATATTTTCGCCCAAAGATACAACTGTAATTGAATTTGTTACTCCTTGGGTTAGTTCGGGTTATTTTGTTCCATCACAAATACTAGGTTTTCAGCACGGTTGCCTTGAATGTCAACAGCCTTATGGTCAAAAGCTCAGGGAAACAAGAGGTGATTTGATAGTAGATATTGCAAATCTCAAAAGCCTTGTCCAGCAATTTAAGTCTATTAACAGTTAAAAACTTTGGTCATTCAGAACAAGATGTAGTAGATTTTTTAGATAGTTATGGTTATGGCTTATATCAGTATGATGCTGATACGAATCAGATTATATCAATTAATCTCAAGACAAAAACAGGTCTGAATGTTTTAGCGATCGCTGATGGTTATCTTGATTTTGTCTGCGAACGTCTTGCTGATAATTCACAGAATATTCAATATATTTTTTACTATAAATTATTTTTTACTATAAATAATGTCATGAAAATTCTTCAAGTTCATAACGCATATCAGCATATGGGTGGTGAAGAAGTTGCCGTAGCTGCTGAACATCAAATGCTTGAGCAGTATGGGCATGAAATTCACCAGTGGATTGTTGAGAATTCGAGTATAAGTGATGTTAATTTTTTGACAAAAGCCACAATTGCGAAGCAATCAATTTGGTCTAGTGAATCTTACTTGCAAATCCACAAAAGATTGCAGGAATTTCAACCAGATATCGTTCATGTTCATAACACTATTCCATTAATTTCACCCTCTGTGTATTCTGCCTGTTATAATGCAGGGGTTCCTGTTGTTCACACCTTACACAACTACAAGCTTATTTGCCCTGGTGCTTATTGTTTTCGGGATAGAAACGTATGTGAAGATTGTATTGGTAAACCAATTGCTTATCCTGCTATTATTCATGGTTGTTATCGTAAAAGCCCAGCACAAACTACTGTTGCAGTTGCAGGTTTATTAGCTCATAAATTGCGAGGAACCTATCAAAAAAATGTAGATATTTATATTGCTTTGACACGGTTTGGCCGCCAAAAATTTATTGATGGCGGACTACCTGCTGAAAAAATTGCAGTTAAGCCTAATTTTGTGACCTCAGATATTCAGCAAGGCGAACATCAGGGTAAATATGTATTGTTTGTAGGAAAAATAGTGGAATACAAGGGAATTGAAACGCTATTGGAGGCTTGGCATCTTCTTGATGAACCCATTCCCTTAAAGATTGTAGGTCAGGGGCCGTTGGAAATTTTACTTAAAAGTAATTTACCAAGCGGTGTAGAGTATCTGGGACGTTTGCCAAGAGAAGATGTTTTGAATCTGATGAAAGATGCTAGTTTTGTTGTTTTTCCTTCTGAATGGTATGAAGGGTTTCCCATGACTATTGCTGAAGCTTTTGCAACAAGTAGTCCCGTAGTTACCGGTCGTTTAGGTGCTACTGAAGAAATTGTCAAAGATGGATTTTCAGGCTGGCACTTTACACCTGGAGATGCTCGTGATTTAGCTCGAACAGTAAAGCTAGCTTGGTCAGATCCTGCGGAGTTACGACGTAGGGGTCAGTTAGCTCGTAAACAATACGATGAATGCTACTCTCTAGAAAAGAATTATCAAATGATTATGAGTATTTACGAAACTGCTATTGCTTGGCAAAAAGGTCGTAAATCTTTGTCTGTTTTCTAACCAAAGTAACTCAAAATTATTAACAATAGTGTTGCCCAAAAATGAAAATATCAATCATTACACCTGTATATAACTCAGAAAAAACTCTTGAACAAACAATTCTCAGTGTGATTAATCAAACTCCAAGCTCTGAATTGGAGTACATTATTATAGATGGTGGTTCGACTGATAAAACTTTAGAAATAATTCAGAAATATTCAAACAGAATAAATATAGTAGTTTCCGAGAAAGATAAAGGCACTTATGATGCTATGAATAAAGGTATATCTCTAGCTACAGGTGACATAATTGGGATTATCAATTCTGATGATTGGTATAACGATGGAGCTTTAAAAAATGTAGAGGAAGTCTTTATAAAAAATTCAGAAATTTCCATTGTGCATTCACCTGTAAAAAATTACTTAAATGGTCAACATTTAAGTACATTTATTCCTGGAAAGTTAGAGAACTTGCCTTTTAAGTTTACTGTTGCTCATCCTAGTTGTTTTGTAAAAAAGGAAGTATACGATCGCATAGGTTTATTTGACTTAACTTACCCTATGGCCGCTGATTATGACTTTATATTTAGAGCTTATACATCTGGATATAAATTTCAAGATATTGATACCCCTTTAGCCTCGTTTTCAGTTGATGGAACGACTGGCCAACTAACAAATAAGCTAAAACTTATTCGAGAAGCTTGGCGTATTTCTAGTAACTTTATGACTGAAGCATCAAGCCAAATAAAATCAAAGCATCGGACATTCTATATAAAGTGGTTTTTGAGAGAAATTGCTACTCTTCCGATTAAATATTTCGACCCTTTTATTGCTATCAAAATCAAAGGTTTTTTGAGACGCAAAATTGGTAAATTATCCTCAGATGAATATGGAGCTTGGTAAAAATATGAAGAAAAATATGGAATACAGAATTTTGAATTCGGGATGAATTAGTGCTGGAGTAACCCTGCTTATGACTTTCTGCTAAACCTCTTACTTCAAGCATTGCTGAATTCTGAATTCTTCTTTTTAAAAGTGCTGATTGCTTTTTTCAGTTGTAATCAGCACTTTTTTGATCACTTTTTCACTCCAACACCAAGAGAAATTTATGACTTATTCAACAAGGATAAATATTTGCGATATCCAGATAGATAGATACTCATTTGACCGAGTACTTGAAGCGATTGTACATCAGGCAATTTCAGGAGGTTCTCCGAAATATGTCGTCACACCCAACGCACAGCATATTGTGGCACTCCAACGCGATGCACGTTTTCGTCTGATATATCACCATGCTTTTCTAGTAGTTCCCGATGGTGTTCCTCTTTTGTGGGCAGCTAACTTTTTTAACACACCACTTTCTGGTCGAGTCAATGGAACAGATTTGTTCGAGCATCTATGCAAAATTAGTGCTGACAGAGGACTGAAAGTGTTTTTACTAGGTGGTCGTCCCGGAGCCGCAAAGAAGGCCAAACAAGTTCTAGAAACAAGACATCCCAACCTCGATATTGTTGG
This sequence comes from Nostoc sp. DedQUE12a, assembly GCA_034530795.1. Classification (GTDB taxonomy): domain Bacteria; phylum Cyanobacteriota; class Cyanobacteriia; order Cyanobacteriales; family Nostocaceae; genus Nostoc. The sequence goes on along the minus strand of JAVRCH010000113.1, from coordinate 6,911 downwards.
AACTTATTGTCCTTACTATGGATTTGAGTCAGACCCAGACGAATTAAACCGAATTAATTTAGCAATTCAAGCAGCAGCGCCAGACATTCTATTTGTTGGTTTGGGTGCTCCAAAGCAAGAGTATTGGATATACGACAATTACCAAAAAATTGGCGTTCCAGTATCTATTGGTATTGGGGTCAGTTTTGAATTAGTTGGTGGAATGGTCAAAAGAGCGCCAAAATTAATGCAACAAGTTGGATTAGAGTGGTTTTTCCGGTTGATTATGGAACCTAAACGTTTATGGCAACGTTATTTTATCGGAAACAGCATTTTTATTCTGCTGGTACTGAAGCAGAAATTCAGGTTATTGTGGTCTTCGTCAATACATTTGTCTAAAAAAGACGTTGTATAGGCAACATATTTCGTCCTACCCCCATCTACCCCAAAGCAGACAGCCAAAAAATTTAGGTTGCCATTAGACTTGAGCCATCTTTATCCCTGTTGTTGGTGTAGTTGTCTGCTAATTCACTGTAGCTAGTTCGCGCTAAAATAATCTTTCTTTGGCAACTGCTCAGGAAAGAGAATATAGCGATTCCCAGTTAAGTGAGGTACAGATAATAGTTTGAAACGCAGAGTGACGCGGAGTAAAGCGCAGAGGTACGCAGAGATTTGTACCTCAGCAGACTAGGAAATGCTATATAACTAATGCCTAACCTCAACCTGATTTCAGAATATAAAAGCTTTGGTGGCAAACTCGGCTTTTACAGTCATTCGTCGTCAACCTGTAACGGTGAAATGCGCTTTGCCATCTATCAACCACCACAAGCAACTCAACAACCTGTGCCAATTCTTTATTTTCTCTCTGGTTTGACTTGCAATGAAGAGAATTTTATGGTTAAGGCGGGTGGGGTGCAGCGGTTTGCAGCTGAGTACGGTTTGATACTCGTTGCGCCAGACACTAGTCCGCGTAATACAGGTATTTTAGGTGAGGATGATGACTGGGATTTGGGCACTGGTGCGGGGTTTTATATTGATGCTACAGAAGAACCGTGGTGTCAATACTACCAAATGTATAGTTATGTCGTTCACGAATTACCTGCTTTAATTACCGCAAACTTCCCCGCCCAATCAGATAAACAAGGTATTTTTGGTCATTCAATGGGGGGACATGGGGCGTTAGTCTGTGCAATGAGAAATCCACAACTCTACAAATCAGTATCAGCTTTTGCACCTATTACTGCACCAATGCGTTGTCCTTGGGGTCAAAAAAGTTTCAGTGGTTATCTTGGCAGCTATAAAGAAAGTTGGCGTGCTTATGATGCTAGCGAATTAGTCAAAAAAGTAGGATATCATAGTTCGATTCTCATTGACCAAGGCACTGCCGATAAATTTTTAGCTGAACAATTAATGCCAGAAGTGTTTGAGCAAGCTTGTGCAGATGTTAACCAACCGCTACAGTTACGTTACCAAGAAGGCTACGACCACAGTTATTATTTCATCTCCACTTTTATTGAAGATCATATCCGTCATCATGCGATCGCTTTAGGATTACTTCACTAACGCTAATCACCATCAGTTATCGATGAAACCATCACTTTTTTGGCTTTCGGGCAGCCAAAAGGTAATAGGTAATAGCGAAAATAATCTTACCAAAAAATCAGATACAAGCCTTTAATTTTAATTAGGGAAAAAATTAAATATTTGAAACGAGGTCGCTTGCTGGCATTTTTTAATGCGTCATTTTTAAATTTATTTCCTGATTTTAATTATAGGAATTCCCCTATTGTCTTCTTATCTAAATAGCTAAAAATTGATAATTACGAAGTACGAATCAAAAATTACGAATTATTACAGTACTTTTCAATAAACTTCTATCATCAAGCAATTATTAGTCAAAAATAAATTATATACAACAGATATAAATAATTTTACTTACATGTAAAATTATAATAAATAAATATTAAGAATAAAAAAAATAAATTAAAATAATGTCAATGAATTTGATATAAAAAAATATAATAATCTGTCTAAAAGCAGAGATAATCTTTAAAAGACAAAAACAATAAAAACCATTCATTTGGATAAGGTTTGATGTCTATAAGCTCCAACTTCAGGGGAGAATTCAACAACTGAAGACTCCGGCGTCATAAACCTGAAGAGGGAATAAAAGTGACTGAAAATTGGGCATGGGGCATGGCAGAGAACAAGGGGAAAGACTTATTACTACTTCCCCTCTGCTCCCTATCCTCATTCCTTAGAGAAAAAGTTTAGCGAGAGGGTGTAGATTTAGTATGGTTAATAGCAGTGCAACAGTAGCAGCACGACGCTTGAGTGAAAAGTTACCTTTACCGCTCAAGCGTTTAGCAGATTTGGCTTATAACTATTGGTGGAGTTGGAGTGGCGATCGCGTTTCTTTATTCCAAACCATCGATCCCCAAGAATGGGAACGCTGCGGCCATAACCCAGTGGCGATTTTAGAATCGGCAAGCTACGAACGTCTCACCCAATTAGCAGAAGATCCATCCTATCTCAAGCAGATATCCGCCCTGGCGCGTGAATTTGACCAATATATTATACAGCAAGATACTTGGGTAAGTCGAGTTGCACCGCAAGTATCCCAAGAACACCCCATTGCCTATTTTTGTGCAGAGTTTGGCATCCACGAATCCCTACCGGTTTATTCTGGTGGCTTGGGCATTCTCGCTGGGGATCACTTGAAATCCTCCTCAGATTTAGGTGTACCAATGGTTGGTGTCGGCTTGTTGTATCGCCAAGGTTATTTTCGGCAACGCTTGAATCGCCACGGTTGGCAAGAAGATTATTATATTGATAACCTTTTTGGGCAAATGCCCCTGGAGTTAATTAAAAATGACCAAGGGGAAGCGGTGACTATCCAGCTACAAGTCCGCCAGCGGTTTGTAAAAGTGCAAATTTGGCGAGTGCAAGTCGGGCGAGTGACATTATATTTATTGGATAGCGATCGCAACGATAACGATCCCATTGACCGTTGGCTAACAGGACACCTATATGGCGGTAACTTAGAAACCCGCATTGCCCAAGAAGTTGTTTTGGGTATTGGTGGTGTCCGGGCTTTGAATGCCTTGGGAATTCAACCTTCTGTCTATCACCTCAACGAAGGACACGCTGCATTTTGCACCTTGGAAATTGCCCGTTTAGAAGTTGAACGCACAGGCAAATCTTTCTACGACATCGAAGCCAAAGTGCGGAACAGTTGCGTATTTACTACCCATACCCCCGTTCCCGCCGGTCACGATGTCTTCTCCCCCGATTTAATAGATTCCTTCTTTGCCAACTACTGGCCGCAATTGGGACTTTCCCGCGAGCAATTTTTGGCATTGGGCGCACGCCGACTCGGCGATCCTTGGGAACCCTTTGGCATGACCGTTTTAGCATTGCGGATGTGTCGGGCTTGTAATGGCGTCAGTGAATTGCACGGTCAAGTTTCGCGTAAGATGTGGACAGTTCTCTTTCCGCAGCGATCGGAAGATACGGTACCAATTGGTTACATTACCAATGGCGTCCATGCACCCACTTGGACTGCACCTCTGTTGGCTGACTTATATAATCAGTATCTCGGAGAAGACTGGAAAACTCGCGCCGTTGATCCTAAGATGTGGGCTAAAGTTGACGACATTCCCGATGAGGAACTGTGGTCGCGACATCTCATCCTCAAAGAACGGCTGATTGCTTTCACACGTTATAAGGTGAAGAAATCGCGGGAGTTGCGTGGCGAAAATTATGAACTGATTCAAGCAACCCAAAGACTACTTGACCCTAATGTATTAACCATTGGATTTGCCAGACGCTTCAGCCCTTACAAACGTGGGGATCTAATTCTGCGGGACGCCCAACGCGCATTAAAGATTTTTGGTAACAACTCACGTCCAGTACAAATTATCTTTGCAGGAAAAGCCCACCCAGCAGATGAAGAAGGCAAGCGGATTATTCAGCGCTTAATGGAATGGTGTCATAATTCCGGCATTATTAACCGAGTCGCCTTTATTGAAGATTACGACATTTACACTGGACAAAAATTGGTGCAAGGTGTGGATGTTTGGTTGAATAATCCTCGTCGTCCCCTGGAAGCTTCTGGTACGAGTGGGCAAAAAGTCTGCTTTAACGGCGGTCTTAATTGCAGCGTTCTCGATGGCTGGTGGTGCGAAGGTTATCAAGCCGGCAAAGATGGCAAAGGAATTAACGGTTGGGCAATTGGTGAAGATGCTAATACTAGCGACCAAGTATTGCAAGATCGGATTGACTCGCAATCGCTGTATCAGCTTTTGGAAGAGGAAATCGTTCCTTTATATTACGACCAAGATGCTCAAGGTATTCCCCACCGCTGGGTACAGATGATGAAAACGTCGATTAAGACAAATGCGCCGTTATTCAATACTGACAGAATGATTGCTGACTACGTTTCACAAGTATATGTGCCAGAGATTTCTAAAACTGTGGAACCGATTTTAGCTAAAGTTCTGTTGTAAAAAGACCGAGGAGTGCTAAGTGAGGAGTTAGGAGTTATTATTCTCTCTCTGCTCCTCATTTACAGCAGTTTTCTTTTAGATGAGGTACAAAGTCACTGGTTTTGAGGCAGGAGGCAGGAGGCAGAAGGCAGGAGGGAGAAGAATAATTTGATTTGTGAATCCTTGGTTCTGTACCTCATTTAGTTGCAAAGTGCTGTATTAATTGCGAATTGCGAATTAGTATAAACTGGCGATGCTATAGCAGCACGCACTTTTAAGAACGAATTAACATTGGGTCATAAATTTGGCACTCTTGAACACCATATTTGCCTAGAATCAAGCTAGCGTCATGGAGATCTTTGTCTGTGCCACTAACGATAAGTATGTAATTACCTTGCTCAATTTGCTCGTTGTAAAAACGTGCCCAATCATCTGGTATTCCTAGCCTCAAGGCGTCAAAGCGATCGCTTAAAATAACACCTGTCGATCCAATCAATTGAGGAAAGCCTTTGCTAATTAAGGAAATCTGGCTGACTGGAAAACCTACAACAAGCATATCGTTAATTGCCGCTTCAGCATTATCTATGCGATCGAAGTAATTAATTGCATACTTGGTCAGAATTCCACTTTTATTAGGAATGGCGCTAACAGAAGTCGTTGTGTTCAAATAATTTGTAGTTTCATACTCAGTGTTGAGATGTTCGTAAATGCCGAACTCTTCAATACCCCAACGCTGTAAAATTGCCTCTACTTGAACAATTTCTAAAGATGTACAATCGACAATTATTAAATAGTGTCCATCCTCTACTCGCTCGTTATATGCTCTAGCTCGATCCTCCGATATTCCCCAACCAACTAATGCACCAGCAAAAGTTCCAGTAGCAGCGCCAATACTTGCCCCTACAAGAGTTGTAACCAAAGCAGTTGCCGCTGCCCCAGCTAGCATTATTGGCCCGACTCCAGGAATAGCTAAAGTCCCAAGGCCTACCAATAAACCAGTCAAACCACCAACAGCGCCCCCCGAAAGTCCTCCTACTGTTGCACCTTCGTCAGCTTTATCACCAGTTTCATTATTAGCAATGTCATAATTGCGGTCTGGGTTCTGTACAACTACAGAGACTTTCTCCATCGCCAAACCAGAATCTTTCAATTCCTGTAGTGCCTGTTCTACATCTCGACGATGAGTAAATACGCCTACAATGCGTTGATTTTGACTTAATATCATTATTACTCCTTAGTAGCAGGGAAAATTAATTACCTGCAAATTTAGTATTTTAGTACCTGTAATCTTATATACAAATTTGTTTTACTGGAATTCATCTTAAGTAGTAAAATATATCTCAAAATGCGGCGATCGCTACGTCCTTAAGACTTAATTAAAAGCATTTGAAATTCCCTAGTTAAATAGAAGGGCAACCTTGTCTGTCTTTTTTTGATACTGATATCACCTCCACAGCCCTTCTGGAAGCGATAAAATCAAAAATAAATTCATGCTGTATTTATGGCAACCCAACTCAGCCAAGCCAAATCTGCAACTGAACTGGTAATCTCTTGGGAAGCCTTACCCAAAGATTTTCAACTAGAGGATGAACCAGTGGAGAATACCGGTCAGCCAATTTTGGCTGGTGCTTTGCGTGAAAGTCTAGAAATCAGTGGATTCATTCAACCTCAAATGTTGATAGCTTCAAACTTTGGCCTTTGTGCCACTGTTAACGGGCAATTTATCGCCAAAGCACCAGACTGGGTTTATGTGCCGTCTGTGAATGAAATTGTAGGCAATCGTAAAAGTTATACACCGAATTTAGAAGGAGATATTCCGGCGATCGCTATTGAATTTCTATCTGATACTGATGGTGGAGAATATTCGGTAAAGCGAAGTTATCCGCCAGGCAAATGGTTTTTCTACGAGCAAATTTTACAGATTCCCATCTACATAATTTTTGACCCAGATGGCGGTTTATTAGAATATTATCAACTGGAAAATCAACGCTATGAGTTAAAGCAACCTGACGAAAATGGCCGTCATTGGGTTGAGGTCATGGGCTTATTTTTAGGAACTTGGCAAGGCACAAAAGAAGCGCGAACTGGTTATTGGTTGCGCTGGTGGGATCGAGGTGGTAATTTGTTACCTTGGGCTGTAGAACAGATTGAACAAGAACGCCAACGCACCGAACAAGAACGCCAACGCGCCGAACAAGAACGCCAGCAAAAAGAACAGCTCATTGCTTATTTGCAATCTCAGGGTATTGACCCGAATAATTTGCCCAAATTCTAGTAGAAAGTAGGGGCGTACAGCTGTACATGGGTGTCAACTTAACGTAAAACCGATGTCCCGCAAGGAACTGAAGTTCCTTGCTAATAGCAAAAGTCATCTAAAGATGACTAAATATTCCCAAAAATCTTTAGTCTACTTTAGTAGAGTTTAGCTATAAGCAAAAGAACTTT
>JAVRCH010000112.1:0-68847 GCA_034530795.1 Nostoc sp. DedQUE12a | reverse complement strand
TTATTTACAATCATGTATGTGTCAAAAAATCAGTTATGTTCATTGGTTTGAGGAGATGATGGTATGTTGACTATTTTAGTTTTTTTAGAGCTACTTTAACTAAATATGTAAAGTTTTGTATCGACATTCAACATTTCTGCATTAATATCATCTCAATTATATTTATCAATTTCAATGCCTTGTAACTTACAAAATGCACATAAATAATGCAATTTTCATACTAATTTTCATGAAAAACAGCAGTAAAAAGATACAGAAATAATATAGTTATTGTATTGATTTTTATTATGCATTTACGGAAACGGAAGTAATTTTTATATTAGAATTGATATTTGAAAAATAGATTTCTGATTTTTTGGCTCCTAATTACTGCATTTAAGCTATCTTTTGATATTTACTAGCTTATGGAATAAGAAACATGAGAAATATATGTGCAATGACCATACACGCTAGAACAAAATACGATTCAATTACTTGCCAGCAAAAACTTACTGCAATCCTCTACAATGAAATTTAGTAAAAATACGCTAATGTATTATTTGTAACTTGTGTTTAGCAAAAAATATTGAATTATACTGTGACGATAAATGAAAAAAGCTAACATTCAAACGCAATAGATGTATATAATAAGAGATTTGGGAATAATAGCTCATCAAACAGCGATCGCAATTATTTAGACTACTGAGTAAATATAAACAAGTTATTATGTGATATGCCGAAAATTACTGTTTGTATTCCTACTTTTAATCGTATCTCTCTGCTGCGTTATGCGATCGCTAGTGTACTTAATCAGTCAGAGCAAGACTTTGAACTAATTGTTTGTGATGACGGTTCTAGCGATGGAACACCTGAGTTAATGTCAGAGTACACAGACCATCGGATTAAATACATTCGTCATTCACAAAATATTGGTAAAAGCAATAATATGCGTTCTGGTTTTGATGCTGCCAGCGGTGAATATTTTATGAAATTTGATGATGATGACCGGCTAACACCTGATTTTCTCACAAGTACGGCAGCTATTCTTGACCAAGATTCTAGTATTGATTTTGTTGGTACAGACCATTGGATAATTGATATTAACAATATCAAGGATGAGGCAAAAACTGAGGAAAATTCTCATTACTGGGGGAGAAAGAATTTACCTGCGGGTATTGTAGATAATTTGCTGGAAGTTGTATTTGTTCATCAAAGCTTTCAAATTGGAGCAACATTATTTCGGCGCCAAACCTTGCAAGAGTTAGGATTTATGTTGCCTAATCTGCAAAATTGCGAGGATAATGATTTATTTGTGCGGCTAGCTTTCGCTGGTAAAAAAGGTTATTACTTACCTGAATTACTGATGGAATATCGTTTGCACGCAGAGCAGCAAGGTATAGACAGAGCTATTCCTTATTTTTTTGATAAAATTCGATATTTAGAAAGTTATAAATTTGAATCTGAAAAAATAGAAAAAATTAGGCAAGAGCGTTTAATGGAAACGCAATTATTATTAGGCTTGCGTTTAATTGAAAAGGGAGAAACGCAAAAAGGCAGAGAACTAGTTTTAGCAGGAAAATCTTTTTCGACGGCTAAAGCTTGGACTGGTTTAGGGTTATCGCTGTTACCAGTTGGGTTACGAGGTAAGGCGTTTGATGCACTGCGACAGATGCGGGGTTAAGAAATAGGTTAATTTTTCACGCAGAGGCGCAGAGGCGCAGAGAAAGGCCGCAAAGGGGTTGCTGAATTTACCTATTTTGTTTTGTGGAGTTTATAGCACAGCTTTTTTTATGCTCAGCGATAAAATCACTTACAAAAATGTAAATTTTAATCACAAAACTCGTAGATTCACTGTTAAAATAACCTTTTTCAACAGCTAAGTATACTCAAAATTAACAAGTTAAGTCTGTATTTCGCTATTACCACTGGAAATGGCTAAAATCAAAGTGTTTACTTAACGTATTTGTCCTAAAGGTTTTGGCTACTGTATCTTGTCCCCGCTGCCATCAACTGATTGATAGTCAAGCTATTAGTTGTCCTTATTGCCGGATAACACTCAAAGCTTACGGTCATCCCGGTATTCCCTTGCACCGTGCCACTGGGGACGGGTATTTATGCGACACCTGCACCTATCATGCTGATGATAGTTGCACTTTTCCCCAACGTCCTTACGCCAAAGATTGTACCCTTTACCAAAATATTGAAGAGACAAAGTTAGATTTAGAACAGCAGCGTGACTCCAAGGGTTTCGCCGTAACTGTAAAAAATTGGCTAAAACGTAATCAGGCTTTGCTGTTGCTATTAGGTTTATTGTTACTGTGTTTGGTGTTCGTTATATCAACATCTTGAATTTGTGTTTTTTGGGAATAGGGAGTGGGGAATGGGGAGACGGGGGGACACGGGGATATGGGGACGCGGAGAATAATTGATGATAATGCCCCATGCCCAATGCCCAATGCCCAATGCCCCATGCCCCATGCCCAATGCCCAATGCCCAATGCCCAATGCCCAATGCCCAATGCCCAATGCCCAACCCTTCACACTGTTGTAATTTTGGGGGTTTCAGTATTAGGCTCAACTACTACAGGTACTGGTTGTTCTTCAAATACGGCTAGGTCGAACCAAAAAGTAGTGCCAACGCCAACTTCACTCACCAAATGCACTTTACTGCGGTGTCTGTCGATGATGTTTCTGACAATCGATAAACCTAAACCGGTGCCTTCTAGGGTGTGAACTCGGTTTTCTACGCGAAAGAAGCGTTCAAAAATTGAATGTTGGTCTTCTGTGGCAATGCCAATTCCAGTATCAGAAATTTCAATTCGCACTGGAGGAGATTGGCTGTGATTGGGCTTAGAATCTAGTTGGTAGGCGCGGATTGCCACTTTGCCACCAGCTTTTGTGAATTTTAGGGCATTACCAATCAAATTACCAAATACTTGTACTAGCAAATCATAATTACCAACTACGAAGGGCAAATTAGGCGCAACTTCTTGAATGAGTTCAACACATTTATCTTTAGCATTGAGTTGGTAAGTACGCAGTGTTTGTTCGATCGCTTGGGCTAAATCGACTCCATCGAAGCTATAATTACGACCAGATTCGAGTTTTGACAAATCTAAAACATCATTAACTAAGCGAGTCAGGCGATCGGTTTCATGATTAACTGTTTGCAGAAACTCTTGCCGTTCTTTTACGCCCAAGTCTTCGCCGTAGTCATGCAAGGTTTCAATATAGGTTTTGATATTGAATAGAGGCGTTCGCAGTTCGTGAGAAACGTTGCTGATAAATTGGCTTTTGGCTTCGTTTAACTCCACTTCGCGGGTGATATCTTGGATGGTAATCGCAATGCCTTTGATACTTTCTCGTTGCTGGTTGAGTACTGTAGTCAAGAGAATGCGAATTGTCCGGTGGATGGGTTGGTTGAGAAAAATCCGGAATTCGGCGCTTTCACATTCGCCTGAGGCCATTTCGTACAATGGGCGAGTGATTTCCATCTGTACCGCTGGGGGTAAGTGATGCAACACATTGCGGCCTACCACTTCAGCGGCTTCCCAACCGAAAATTCGTTGGGCTGTGGGGTTGACTAAAATCACCTGCATGTTGTTATCTATCAACACAGCACCATCAGCGATGGTAGAAACTAAGGTTTCCAGCTTGGCTTTTTCGGCGGTGAGTTCTTCAATATTTTGTTCTTCATAGCGCTCTAATCGCTCTGCCATTTCATTAAAGCTGAAAATTAACTCTCCCAGCTCACCCCCTAAAGGTAAACCAATGCGCTGCTTAAAATTTCCCGCAGCAATTTGTTTTACTCCCACCAGCAGTTCTTTTATCGGCTTGGTGATGGTCAAAGCGTTAATCACGCCTGCCAAAATCACCATTACCCAAATGGTGATAAAAACAGCAATGGTAACATCGCGGGTAAAATTGGTAGAGATGACAGCAGTTTGATTAGGATTGATACCGATCGCCAATACACCCAAGTATTTTTTATCGACGATTAAGGGAATAAATACATCGGTAACTGTCCCAGATGGGGTTGTATGTTGTCGCACCATCGGCTTTTCTCCATCACCAGGATAATCCTCTGGCAGTTGTATCCGCCGTTCAATGGTGAGGGAGTTTTCTACCTCCGGTTCCCAAAAAGGAATGCCAAAAAAGATTTTCCCAGTTTCATCGGCATACAGCATATAACGCACACTAGAGGTGCTGCTGTAGAAGCGTTGCGAAAATTGGGCAACTTCAGTCAGATTATTATCAGCCACTAGGGGGGCAACGTTGGCAGCAAGCAGCAGTCCCAAATCACGCCCGAACCGGGTGTCATTCATCCTTGCATCCTGCTGAATGGTGTTTACAGCCCAGAAGGTCAAACCACTCATCACCAGGGAGACAACCATTGTCGCCACAGCCAACAGTTTGGTCTGGAGGGTGAACTCAGACCACCAACTAGCGATCGCATCTCGAATTGTTTTTAACAGAGCTAGCATTTTAAATAAAGTTGTTAGTAGTCCTTGTTATAAAACCCCAACAACTAAAAAATTAACAGTTAATTTGACAAATATGTTAGTGATTGGGTATTGGGGATGGGGCATTAGTTTAAGTTCATTGAGCTACTGGAAAACTCACTCTATATTACCTTGCACAAAAAGGTCAGCGGCATTGTATTGTTGGAGGAAGCCATCGCTAAGATGCCACTGTAAAATCTGTGTACTGCCGCATCTTTGGCTCATGGAATGCCAAGACTATATCCTCCTTAGGAACACCCGCACGAACTAGGTCAGTTGCGATACCATCTTCAGTCCAGTCTTCCTCAATCCAGAATTTGCGATCTCGAATCCGGACGTAAACGGTCATACCAGTAATGCGTTCGCCATTTTGCCAACCAAGGTTCATCCAAATATAGTGACCTTTTGGCTCATCGATAATCAAGAATGTTTCGATGTCTTGGTTAGAACGACGGTTGCATAGTTCTACGTACTCGGTAAGGATACGCTTAATTATTTTAGGATACTCAGTTAATTTATCCATTGTCTGATCTCCTCTATCTCTGTATCGACTACAATTAGGGGAAGTTGATGTTTGTTGAGGATAAGTTGAATCACATCCTGGTTGAAAAAGCTTTTGTAAGGGATCGCACCAACAGCAAGATAAAGTTTCCGGTCTGGCGCTGTTTCTTCTAAAAGATAACGATAAATGTCATACTGACCGAGAGCCTCTTTCAAATCTTGAATCTTCGATGCACCAACAAAACTCTTGGCTTCAACAACAAGTTTTTGCCCATTTCGTTCAGCTGCTATCGGGCGTTCTGCACCCAGATCGGCATACAAAGTTGTTCTGCGGTACTGAATTACGTAAGGATCGTCGGTAATTATCCAGCCGTCTTTCATCAGTGCGTTTTTTACCGCGTCATGGATAATGTCTAACTTGGGCATAGCTTAAGTATAAGTCAGGCTGGCTGGCTAATAAAAATTAGGGCTAGCCTTAAAGCCGACATCTGCGTGTGTTTGGATTGGATACCTTGAACTTAATTAAGTTTTAAAGATATTGCAGTATATTAACCCATAAGTTTTAGAAAAATTTATAAATCAATTTCTAACTCCAAATTAGTTTGTAAAGTATTCAATCTAGGAGTGACCCATTTTTGATGCCAGTAGCTTACTAAATCTCTTTGAGATAAATATTTGTCGAGTAACTTGGGTACAAGCATTGTCATTTATGTTGACCATATCGAAGCATAATTAAATCTAGGCATCCTTACCTACCCAATACCTGTTAAGTGTGGGGGTTGTCGATGGTGTTTACCACATTATTAGCATAATGGCACATAACAGAGCTTAATAACCCAAGAATCCCCCGCACACTATTCAACATCACACGATCGCTTATTGGGCTTGCTTATACTGCTTCCCACTCAGTACTCTATGACCGATATCTCTTCGGTAATATATGCCCTCAAATTGAATATATTTAATCCCTGCGTAGGCTTGGGCGATCGCTTGCTCAAAATCTGCTCCAATACCAGTTACATTTAATACCCGCCCTCCATCTGTCACAACTTCTTGTTGCTGGTTTAATTTTGTGCCTGCGTGAAATACCGTTGCTCCGGCTTTTTCTGCTTCTCCAATGCCAGAAATAGCCTTATTTTTCGCGTATTCTCCCGGATAACCGCCGGAAGCTGCAACCACTGTGGCAGATGCTCCTGCTTTCCAAGCAATGGGCGGCAATTCGCCTAAACACTGCTGTACGCAGGCTAAAAGTAACTCTTCTAAAGGTGTGTCTAACAGTGGCAAAATTACTTGGGTTTCGGGATCGCCAAAGCGGCAGTTAAATTCCAAAACTTTGAAGTTGCCATCGGGTGCAACCATTAACCCAGCATACAGTACGCCACGGTAGTCGATGCCTTTGGATCTTAAGGAGGCGATCGCTTTTTCTAAAACTTCGGTTTGAACGCGTGCCATTAGTTCTGGTGTGGCAATGGGTGTGGGCGCATAGGCTCCCATGCCACCAGTATTTTCCCCTATATCACCCTCACCAATCCGCTTATGATCTTGAGCTGGCAGCAAAGGTCTAATTGTTAACCCATCCGTTAATGCTAAAACCGATACCTCTTGGCCAGTTAAACATTCTTCAATGACCACAAATTCACCAGCACTGCCAAACTGCCCGTGAAAAATCGCGTCAATGGCAGCCTGGGCTTGTTCAACTGTTTGGGCTACCGTTACACCCTTACCAGCCGCTAAGCCATCAGCTTTAACAACAATTGGCGCTCCCTGAGATTTTGCGTAAGATTTTGCTGCTGCTGCCTCCATAAATACCGCAGCCCTCGCTGTGGGAATCCCGGCTTCCTGCATCAAGGCTTTTGCCCAAGCTTTGCTGGCTTCAATCTGCGCTCCTGCTCTGACTGGGCCAAACACCATCAGTCCTTTGTTTTGGAGATAGTCTGTGATTCCCTTGGCCAAGGGGACTTCTGGCCCGACTACCACCAGAGTAATGCTATGTTCTAGAGCATATTGGCTTATACCCTCAAAATCCTCTACTGCCAGGGGCAAGTTCTGGCAACGTTCCATAATTGCTGTGCCCCCGTTCCCTGGTACGCAAACAACTTGCTCAATTTGCTTAGATTGCAGCAGTTTCCATGCCAGAGCGTGTTCGCGTCCCCCATTCCCTACAACTAAAACTTTCACTGATTTCCTCGTGCGTCCTTTGCAAAATGAGAATACCTTAAGGCTACTCGCGGATCAATTTTTTACTAATTCTCATGCTTATGCAAGTACATTACTGAGTATACTCAGATCTTGCACCTTGCCCTAACGACTGGAAGTCGCGGCTATACAAAGGAAGTCCAACAGCTCAGACTAACAGAAAATCCAACGGTTTTGAAGCTTGGGTGGTGGGCGGAGCGCAGCATGAGCGCCATAGGCAGGTTTTGTTCGCGTAGCTGCGATTTCAATCGTTAGGTACAAGATGTGACTATAGTAATCCTATTTGATTCGTGAAAAAGGAGAAACAAGGTGAGACAGTATTCTTAGTAGAGAAGCCACTGCGTTGCTTTGGTTCCTAAAGTTGAAGCAAGTAACCTGAGTTCGGGATAAGCCGAAAGCATGATTCTCTCGTTGGCTGAAACTCCTATAGGACTTATGCAAAACACCTCTAAAACTCTTATTCCTCTGTGGCCTCTGTCTTGAAAAGTTATGTTCGCGCTTCGCGTTGCCGAAGGCATCGCCGGAAGCCGGCGCTCATACTTTTCGCTGTGCCTCTGCGGTAGCTTGCGGCAAGCCGCTCCGCGTCTACGATTTTTTAGAACTTGTGCTGAAGTTTAGCAGCAAAATCTTCTTAAGCCGAACTGAGGTCAAGTAGGCTTTTCGCATAACTTTCCTCTGAAACTCAATTCAATTATTTTCTAAATACTTAATTCTGAGGCGCTGATACATTCTCATATAGCAAGTCAGAGCATCATCAGGACGTTGACAGCAGATATAATTTACACACGCTCTAACCGTCTCTAGAACATCTTTCAGAATAAGTTCACTCTGTTGATCTGAATTGATTAAATCTACAATGATTGGAGCTTCTGCATAATACTGCTTAATCAAAGCCTGCCCTTCAGGAGTAGAGGCTAAATAATTATCACGGAAATCTCGAAGTGTTTGAAGCTCGAAGCAATCATCAGGTAATCCTGCATAACTAATACATGCAGTAGTTAGAAAACAACCTTTTTTCTTCGTACTTTGGCTCTGATTTTTTGATAAACTCTCTTGAGCGACTTCCTGTATTTTATCAAAAAGCGAATCATTTAATTGATATATAGGGAAGTAGTAAGACTTGATTCTTCTTACTGAAGTTATGATTAGTGTAGACTGCACGCTAAAAATTTCGTTTAAAATATCATCAAACACCTCGTCTCTATTGTCAATTTCGTGGTTTATAGCACTGGATAAAGAAAATGCTCCAAGCCTGGAAAAACCAGGAGAAAGCTGAGAATCTTCCTTAAAAGAGTCATATAATTCGTAGGCCTGAATTAAATTATCTAAAATACCTTTATGCTGCTTAATATCTTTGTCGCTTGGATCAAATGTTTTTGCCGCTTTCAAAAAGAAACGGGCTGCATCCAGTAGTGTAATATTAGAGTTTGCAAAACCTATCTCAGCTATTTCTATTCCAAAGTTATAAAATCTAGCAGCAACGTATTTACGTGTATCTTCATCATCTTCAGGTAATAAAGAAATAATCCTTTCCGCCACCGATTGAATTTTTTTGAACTCACCGCTACGTAAGTGAATAACACACATATAGAAAAGAGTTTCAAAATCGTGAAGATCAGTTTTTCCATCAGCACCAATTGCCCGCTCTGCCCATAAGAGAGCTTTGGTGTATTCATCTTCATCAGTGTAGGTACGTGAAATTTCTACATATGGTTCTGAATTATAAGGCTCTAAATCTATTGCTTTCTTAAACTGTTCTCTAGCTTGTTGATATAGACTCGATCTTCTCGTGTCGTCATTGTCTAGAGAGCCAGCATACTCTTTGAACATTGCACCGTAATTGAGCCAGTAAAGAGGTACATCAGAACCATCTTTAGTCAGCTTTCGATAAACCTTTAAGGCGTTATCCCAGTCTTGTAGGCGAGCAAAACATATTCCTAGCTGATTTCGAGCCGCATTTTCTCCTGGCAAAATAACAAGCACCTTCTTAAAGATTGGAATAGCTGCTTCCCAATCTTCATCAGACATCTTCTTCTCTGCTTCGTTTACTAGTTTAGAAATTTGTTCTCCATGTTGCTGTAGAGAATCATAGTTTTCTTTTGCCTTTAAATCACTGAGAGTTTCGTAAGCTTCGCGAATTGATTTGAAACGTTCAGGATCTTTTTCTGGAGAGTATTTTCGGACAAGGCGAAAATAGCTGCGCTTGATTTCTGAAGGTGTAGCTTGGGGAGATAACTCTAGTAGCTGATAAAACTCATAAGCCATTTTGATTACTCTCTATCTTCTATGTCAAACATTAAATCAACTAAGCTATCGCCAGCTTCCTCTATTGTTTGAGAATCATCTTTGGTCAAAGCTTCTTTTAACCGTCCTACTGCATCAGCTAATTGCGCTCTCTCTGCAAGTGGGAGATTATTGCTTAAGGTTTCGGCTTTATCAATGATTGCTTCATAGCCTTTTGCTTTAGTACTTTGTCGCCAAAGTTCTTGTAGACGTTCCTTGGCTTCAGCTTTGTCTCCCTCATCCATTCGCTTAGTAGATTTTCCATAAGAAACTTCTACACTTTTTTTAATGGCAGGAATACTAGCTTTAACTGTAGCAATGCCATTAGTGTCATAAGAAAATTCAACTTCAACAGGATAAGGAATACCATCAGGTGCGGGAGGAATATCGGTTATGTGACCAACGGTTCCAGTATCAACAGCATCTTGGGGCAATCGTGCGATACCCTTATGATCCTGATAGAGTTTAACTTCAACATCTGTTTGATTTGCACTAAGCAAACTGTATGTCTTCCTAGTAGAGTATGGAATCGTAGTATTAGGTAAAATCAAGGGTTCATAAGTCAGCATTGGTTGCCCACCTATTTGACTTAATATTTCAATACCTAAACCAAAGGGAGCTACATCTGTTAAGACGATTCCTGATTCTTCACTGATAAGATTTTGGGCAATGGCTGAACTTATAGATGCCCCAATACCTACTGCAAGGTCTGGATTAACATCTGCTTTAGGTTCCCTAGCAAACATTTCACCGACTAGCCTACGTACAGCAGGAACGTAAGTGGTACCACCCACTAGTAACACTCTATCAATTGCACTAGGTTTAACCTTTTTAGCATTTAAGGCCTGACGAACACACTCTCTAGCTCGTTCTAACAGAGGAGCAATTGCTCGTTCAAACTCCTCTCTAGTTACCTCAAGCTCTAGGTCTATTAATTCGCTTCCTTGAACTGCAAAATTAGGAACGCTAGACATATGAGAAAATTGGCTAGAGAGTACCTTCTTAGCTGATTCGGCAACCTCTTTGAGTTTACTTGCAGATTTGTCTGAAATTTGAACATCAGGATAATCGGCTTGAAACTTACTTCGTATCAAGTTGATCAATATCTCATCAAGATCTTTACCTCCAAGATAGGGATCTCCAAAACTACTTTTGACATCTAATACGCCACCTACCATCTCTAGCACTGTGATGTCTAAAGTCCCACCACCCCAGTCAAAGACTACTAGTTGTTCTTCAGTATCAATATTGTCAATTCCAAATGCTAAAGCTGCTGCTGTTGGCTCATTAATCAGCCGAAGAACTTTAAATCCTGCTAAGTCAGCAGCATTTAAAGTTGCTTGACGTGCTGCGTCCGGGAAGTTCGCAGGAACCGAGATCACTACTTCCTTTATAGTCGTTCCTAATGCTTCTTCTGCATTCTCCTTCAATTTACGCAGAATGAGAGCTGATATTTCTTCAGGACGATACTCCTTGTCTTGTAATCTAACCTTTTCAGAAGTTCCCATCTTACGTTTTACTTCTCGAATGCCTCGACCTGGTAAGTCAACATAACTACGAGCATTCTCACCAACTAATAACTCACCTTTAGGATTGATGGCAACGATAGATGGAATAATGGGAATTTTAGAGACTGGATCAGGAATCGGCTCAGAAGCATCCTTTCTGTAGAAGCAAATTTCTGATGTAGAAGTTCCTAGATCAATACCAATTGCAAAATCTTTAGTCATATTTACACTAATAATTTTTACTCAATACTTCTAATTTTTTGAAATTTTATCAGTATCGTTAAGCTTCGTCAGTTTGGTCGAAAGTATGAATGAGATCGCTCTACCAATTTAGGTTCTTATTGTGAAGCTTCATCACTTTCTTTGAAATCGCCAACTTGTTATTGCGAGCTATAATCCTCTTTTTTAATTTCATCAGCCCGCTTTCAAGCCTCATATTGCTCTGGGGCTTTTTTAGCCAAAATTACTTTTGCACGTTTCTCTTCGTAAAGCTTACCGTTAATTCGATACCCCCATTCCTTGCAGACAATAATCTTTCCTGCTTGTACATCTATTGATTCTCTTTCCTCAATAGCTTTATGGAAGTTCTCATCTAAATCATCTCCTAATGATGGAGAAATTCGTTCTAGTCCTAAACGATTAACATACTTCTCAAAATCTTTTACCACCTTTAAGATTATTTGCTTAGATGATTGCTCATTTTTACTATCAGAATCGTCAACGATTTCAAGGGTTCTTTCCATGTACTGAAAAAACTCAACAGCAAAATCCTGCCAACTTTCTATTTTCCTTTGGAGATTTCCAAGGTCTTGGCGTTGCGTTATGAGTTGTGTATTCATCTCTTGGATCTGAGAATTGAAAGTTTTTTCCATAAAACCTCTAGTTTCTAAGAGGCTTTCTTTTAGCTCCTCAACAAGTGAATTATTTCTTCCAACAGTCTGAGTATTCAGATAATGCCCCTTTTCGATACTTTGCCTGAGTTCCTTTATAATCTCTTCCTTGATAGACTCTTTAAATTCGTTGACTTCTCTTTTTATGTCACCGGATTCTGAACCTGAGTTAACTTTTTGATTGAGAAGCTTCAAAATTTCAATAATGTTTTGATATATTACTTCAGTAATATTTTGATTGACTATTGTAACATTGTTGTTAGTTATTTGTAATAATTGCTGTATCTCCTCTATATACTTCAAAATATCTATATCATTAACTGTAGCTTGGCTATCTTCAGTTTGTTCGTTGTTGCCGCTTTTATTAAAAAATTTCTTCATGTTATGATTTAACCTTTGACGAATGTAAAAAATCAAGTTGTTGCTATAGATAGTCGTTGAAAATAAGTCACTACAACTTGATTTTTAGCTCCTCCCAGTCAATATCTTCTTGACTCTTGGTGTTTTGCCTTAGTTCAGAAGTTTCATTGTTTTTGTGATTGACAAAATATTTAATATCTTTCCTGCGAAGCTCATGTTCAAGAAAATTTATCTGCTCTAATAAACTCATCAGACTAGAAAAAAATGCTTGTTTTTCGCTATCTTCGGTTTCATGTTGCGTTTCGCTCTGTTGATTTTCTGCTGTTGATGCTATTGCATAAGTGTTGAGAGCAGACCTTAACCTTCCACGAAGCTGATTAAGTCTGTTATATATTTCTTCTATTTGTGTGGAAATTTCTTCCGTCTTAGTAGGATGTAAAATCTTACCAACTGTTAGCAGAAAAAAACTGACCAAATTGACATCTTCCAAATAGCGAATCTCTTGTCGCACGTCATCAATCTGTCCTTGAATTTTGTCAATCAGTTTCACATAGGCTCTACTACCCATCTTCGCTACCTTTAAACTCCAAATTTAATACCGTCTGTGTATGTTTCATTTTTCTATAAACACAATGAGCCATTTAGTTAAGC
This sequence comes from Nostoc sp. DedQUE12a, assembly GCA_034530795.1. Lineage (GTDB taxonomy): Bacteria > Cyanobacteriota > Cyanobacteriia > Cyanobacteriales > Nostocaceae > Nostoc. The sequence continues at coordinate 55,977 of JAVRCH010000112.1, read as the reverse complement.
TATCCTACGGGCTGCCCTGGAATAATTTCATTATCAATTAATACTGCTAATACTGCTGATTAGAGGGAGGCAAGAACATAGGTTCCAAACTTCCTCCCATCATGAGAGCTGCTCCTTGAACAATAACTTTTGCAGCTACTCTGAGAGCCGTTTTGACGCTTTCCCACAACTCTTCAAACCACAAAATTATCTCCACGAAAAAGTTATTACTCCTCAAAGCATCTATCGCATCTTTAATCAGCGAACTTGTCGCTTGTATCTTTGCAAGCACAGTATTCCAAAGCTCTCTAATTTCCTCTGCTTGCTTTTCTGAAAAAACACGCTGATTGCTGAACATACTTAATTCTTCTGCTTTATATTTAACTCTTAATATAAGCCGCTTGAATTTTTTATCAGTTCCTTTCCATTCTCCTTTAATATCAAGACCTTCAAGACCAAAGGTGGATACACTTTGAACCTTTTCCATTAAGGTAAACGTTTCCCTATGTAGTCCACTGACTTCATCAAGTAAATGCTGAAGTTCTTGCTTACATTCGTTAAACAAACTCATGTATTATTCCTTTCTTAATTAAGGTGTACTTTTTACAACTTTGCAGGCAGATAGATCAATATTGAAGCAAGTACAAGGTTTTTTTGATCAAACCTGAATTCGAGGTAATAAAAACTCTCTAACCCAGATAGGTACAAGGTTTTTTAGATATGAGTTGAGATCAGAGCGATCGCTAAAATTTGATCAACAAAGAAATTATGCTTATTGTAGTAAATTTAAATCTTCATATCATTATATTTAATGAGTTTTTTCTTTTAACCTGTATAATATTAACTATCGCACTGATGCCGTCTAGGCAATGTCGTCGGGCTAACGGTATTCGTCGTCTCCCAAGGAGTAGTTGTTGTACGTAGCTGTATTGGTGTTTTTCGGCACTAATATAGTCTGACGTAAACTCGGCAGAACAACTACATAATTACACTGACGATTTATTTATATATAATAATCGCCGAGTTTTGGAGTAACGAGAATGTAGAACTCATACGTCATAATACATTGAATTTTACCGTAGTATAGAAACAATAACAAAAATTCTCCGTCTATTTACCCAATTTGTCATAAATATATAGAAACTTTCTTCATAACATCTCTTTTTGGTTAAGATACAAGCTTTTTCCGTGTAAAACACCTAGTAAATGCTCGCTAGGGTAACGCCATGTTCTAAAGTGTATCGGCTGATACTGTAAAAATTATCTACTGGTAGGAGCAAGTTCTGACAACGTTCCATAATTGCTGTGCCACCGTTCTCTGGAACACAAACAACTTGCTCAATTTGCTCATAGCGAGTTGCATTCAATGGGAAGATGAAGGGGATGACTAATGACTAATCCAAAATCTAAAATTGGCACGGTCAATATAATGCATTGAACAAGGTTCTTAATAGTAAAAACTAAATAAATATACTGAAACATTTTAAATAGAATTATTTTTTAAGTATTTTTAATGACTTTTGACCATTGAAATCATAAGTAAAAAAAACCTTCTTAGGTAATGACGATTATTGGTTACAAGTATTAACCTGTGAATGTAGAGATTATTTAAAATATCAAAAAGTAGGCAAGATGGGTAAAATTATCGTCACTGGAGTCGCTGGTTTTATTGGTTCTCATCTAACAGAAACATTGCTGCAACAAGGAGAAGAAGTCATTGGAATTGATGAATTCAATGATTACTACGATCCGATGTTGAAGTATAAAAATATTGCACATTTAAATGGAGCGCGGGGCTTTACATTAATTGAAGCAGATATTCAGTTTTTAGATTGGCATCAACTCCTCGAAGATGTGGATGTAGTTTATCACCAAGCGGCACAAGCTGGTGTCAGGGCGAGTTGGGGTAAAGGTTTTGCAAGTTACACAGAACGAAATATTAACGCTACACAAATCTTGCTAGAAGCTGCCAAAGATGCTAAAAACCTTAAAAGGTTAGTGTTTGCCTCTTCTTCAAGTGTATATGGTGATGCGGAAACGTTACCTACGCACGAGGGAATTTGTCCGCAGCCAGTTTCTCCCTATGGCATTACGAAGCTAGCGGGTGAGTTTTTGTGTAACCTATATCACAAAAACTTTGGCGTGCCATCTGTGTCATTGCGCTATTTCACAGTCTATGGCCCCAGACAGCGCCCAGATATGGCATTTCATAAATTTTTTAAATCGATTTTGCAGGATGAAGCAATTCCGATTTACGGTGATGGACAGCAAACGCGGGAATTTACTTATATTAGTGATATTATCGCCGCTAATTTAGCCGCAGCGATCGCCCCTGAAGCTGTGGGAGAAATCTTTAATATCGGCGGCGGGAGTCGGGTGGTTTTAGCTGAAGTTCTGGATACAATCGAACAAATCGTTGGCAAGCCAATCAAAAGAAATCACATAGAAAAAGCGATGGGAGATGCCCGTCACACTGCTGCTGATATATCTAAAGCCCAGAAACTTCTCGGATATCAACCGCAAGTCTCTCTAACAGAGGGTTTAACAAAGGAATGGCAATGGATTAAGTCTTTGTATTGAAAAGTATTCTGATTCTCCTAATTTCTTTTTAGGGACTATTTGTACATTAGCAGGGTAGGACAGCTGTCTTACCCTAGAGTGAAATGTTTTTTATTGAAAATATATCCTCTATATCCTCACCTTCAATCCCCAGAATTATAAATAAACTGCTTAATATTGGGTTACACTACCCTCCAAGAAGCAAGCTACGTTCCACCCAAGCTACTAACAAGTGCGATGACAATTTTGCAATAATTATACCTTCAGTTTCATTCCAGCTTTCGCTTAGCTTATTAGTTATCTAGAGACCAAACTTTAAGGCTTTTATATTGGACTAATTTACCACTTATACCGTCTTTTGCTATTAAAAAAACATCTCCTTTATTCGTGAACTCTGAAACATCAAAAGTGTGAATGGGCATATCATTTACAAAAAACTCAGCTTTTTTATCCTTGACAGTTAAACTTAATTTGTTTGACTTTCCATCGGAAACATTAAGATTTAACAATTCGCCGTATGAAGATCTACTAGTTCCACCGAAACGCCATTCTTTTTCCTTTGAAGCAACCCATACATCGAAGGATTTGCGTTGGGGATCGTTAAGTTTATCACTTGTATTTTCTTGAAATGCGAAACCATAAGTCCAATTATCCAGCGCACCTTCATAGGGGTTATGAAATTCGGCTTCAACAATAAAGTTACGAAGGTTGACACCTGTAGATTTAACTGGTATTTTTCTTTCTCGATACTCTCCTATATTCCCTTTAGTCTCAGACCAAACAAGTGCGGCTTTTTGTCTTAGCGCCCGATCCTCGACTAATTGAGGTGGCTGTTTAAGATATTCATAAGTTGGATATCCTACTAACCCAATTAGAATAATTACACCACCTGCAAGTAGCTTTTTATTAACGTTAGCGATTTTTATCAACCATGATTCAGGTTTTGATTCATCTTGCTTAAGGAGGGTTGGGATTGGATGATTCTGTTTGTCATGATTACAATTACAATTGAGTTTTTTGACAATTTTTTCTAAGGTGGATATACGATGTCTATATACTGATTTATTCAAGATAGGAAATAATTTGAGGCAACAAAGCTTACAAAGATATTCTTGATAGCCATACCGATTTAAACAGTCAATTAGCTCTGTACAAAATGTATCATCCGAAGAATCTTTGATAAACGAAACTTCTTGAGGGTTGATTCCAAGGTCTCTACATAGTTGTTTTCTTGACTCTTGGGTTTCGATCATTATGAGCATTAGTTTTGTTAATTCTCTTATCTCATCTTCGTCCAAAAGGAATTGAGTTGACATACTTTTTACCCCTAATACTAGTTACAATTGAGTTTTGATTTAATACTTTCCAAATCAGCCGCGTATTTCCCTCTTTTAAACACAACTTCAAGTTGCTTGCAGATTTTCCCAAGAGCTTGTTTATCATCTGTACTATGCAAATAGCTAATTAGCTCTAAGGCAAAGTCAGCATTGGTTGTTTGTCTTAAAAATCCAAGTTGATTTGGTTCAATTCCAATTTTTATACAAAGTGCTTTTCGTGCCGAATATTCTGCACGTCCACTACGTACCAGCAGGTCTGTAAGTATTTCTCTGTCAGAGTCGTTTAGTTCCTTAGGTATAGATTTGTTCAAGACTGGAGACTGTTCTTGAATAATATTTGGTTTCTTCTTGAGAATCGACGTGAGTTGCTCTGGAATACCTGCTAACTGAATTGCAACGCAACCTAATTTGTGGGCAAACTCAACAGATCGTCCTGCTCCTAAAGCATCGTAAAAACCCACAGCAAATTCAATTGCTGCTTTATCTGGGATCGCCTTTTTCATGCCAATCACATAGTTAATGTGTTGAGCGATCGCCGAAGCTTGCACTTCCGAATAACAGCCGTTAAGAACAACACACTCAACTTGCTCTGAAAACAGTTCAAATAATCCTGCTAAAGCTTCTCCATCGACTAGCTTTGCCGAACCTGTTTCATCTTCAAATACTAAACCCTCATTTCCTGTTCCATGCCCAGAAAAATGGACAATAGAAGGATTGATATCCAGCATAGCCCGTTGGATGTCCCTCGGTTGCACTGCAAACTTTGACTCTAGAACAAAGCGATCGCGTTTTTTTGCCCGCTCTAATCCTTCTGCAATATCTCGCACCTCCCGATCTAAACGTAGTCGTGAAGTGGCTTGAGGATTTGCTGTCAAAATTAAGATTGTTTGCATCGTTTACTAAACTCCAGTTATCTAAATTGACAAGGTTTCTCACTCAACTGGTTTTACCACTAGCCAGACTATCCAATTTTGGGAAGTGCCTATAGCCTCTTTATCTCCCCACGTTGGGGAACCTCATTGCTTTCCAGCCATTGCTCGATTAGCTCAATTACTACTTGGCTCATATTTTTACCCCGCATGACCCAGGTGGCATGAAATCGCTTTTTCAAGTCATCTGTAATGCTAATATGCATTTTTTTAGATTTGGTACTTATGTGGGTAATTCTTACCAAATCTACAAATGTAAAAATGGCGATTCCGAAAAAATACTAGTTAGAAAGCCGAAACACTCTTTGGTGGAGTGCCTTGGGAGTTTCTTGGTTAATCCGTCCAAAAAGTTTCAAATCGTATCAAACCTTATGTCTTTGTTGCTCATCTTGCTCCTGTTCTTGCCAGAGTTGGGAATTACACAGGAGCGAGCGTTTGCTCATCCCCAACTGATTCTGTAATCAGGTTTCCCAATCTGCGATGGCTACGCCCAGGCCAGGCATCGCCGAAATAGCATAGCAATTTTTGGCGTTGCTGAATTTGAATATGAAATTCGCAAATCAACTCTTCTCAACTTTTACTCTGGAGCGACTCTGCACTTCTGCGTGATATAAATTCCAAATTCATATTTCTACTCAGGAACGCCCAATTTTTAATACTTAGCCCTATTCCCACGATCGCAATTCATCAATGGTGTTCCGAATTAGGAAAGTTATTTGGGCGCGGCGGGTTTCAAAGTTGGCGGCGATATAAATCAGTAAAATACCAACTAGCAAGCCAACAACCCATTTTAAAAATGAGTACTGCAAGCTGAAGATTACTGATTGATAGATAGTAGTAATTACAAAAGTAGCTGTACCAATGTAAAGAAAAGCCCGTACTCGCAAAGCCAATCCGGCAAAAATCGCGATGAGGCTAAAAATTCCCGGAATCCAAGGCGTGTCTTGATGAAATAAAATTGCCCAGCCACAAATTAAACCACTACCTAGCAACCGCAGGCTATGACGAACTATTTTAGATTCTGGTAGTTTCAGCTGTGTATCTACTTGGGCTATATAAAGTAGTGATAACCCCAGTGGTGTTACGTACCACAAAGCTTCGCGCAGATAGAAGCTATAAAGCCAACGGTACAGCGCCCAATCAACCAAGGCTACACTAATATAGGTAAAACGGATGTTTTCACCTACTTTTGCTAAAAAGATGTAATATCCAGCGGTGAGTACTAGAGTAATTGGGTAAACTTGCAGTGCAGTTTGCCATAAAATTATTAGTGGTAAAACGTATGCAGCTTGTTGCCAAGGTCTTTTAGACCAACCCCAATTTTCCCAAGGTAGAATATACAGAAAATAGGCGACTACAGAGGCGATCGCACCATTCCAAGGTAGTAATTGTGTAGCAAATAAACGGCCTATTGGGATTTCCTGCAATAAAATACTGAAGAAACCCGCCTCTAACAAACCCAGGTATACCCAAACTTCATCTATTGTTATCCGCCATGTTGAAGATACGGAGGATTGGGGCGGCCGCTTTCCCTGAAAAATCGCATACCTAACTAAAAATACACCAGTTCCCAATCCCACCAAACGGTTAACTCCAATGGGAAGGGCAATGGCAAAGATTAATAAGCAACTACTCCAAGCCCAGTGAATATCCGCTATGCCTTTGAGTTCTTGGGGAGTTAAACGTAAGTAGCTAATCAGCCAAGGCGAGAGGATGCGATAGGCATACATGATAGTAGTACCAAGGGCAGACATGGCAATCAATCCATCGCCTAACGCTCCTCCTGAAACTTGTAACATTTGATAAAACAAAAGTTCGTAGGCAGAAATTGATACGCCAATGATTCCTAAATACACCAAAGGTTTAAAGTCTTCCCGGCGTCGCCCCACGCCAATGATAATTAAAGCTACACCCAAGGAACACAAACCCGTCCAATCGGTGAAGGTGTTTACACGCAGAAATACACTAAATACACCATAAATTATGGGCAGAATGTGAAAGCTGCTAGGCAAGCTTTGTAATTGATGTCGTCGTTTCCACCACTCTCCTACAAACTGAGTAAGTAAACCCAAGGCGATATTGGCGATCGCTATTTTAATAATCGATGGCTCCCCAAATCCTAACGCCTGGGCTGTCAACAATTCCAAACACCAGCCAATGCCATAAAATGCCCAATTTGTTGGTTGTCGCCAACTACGATAGACAATACCTGCCAAAATAATACCAGTGGCAAGTAAGTACAAAAATCCGGAATTAGTCACCCCTCGGTAAATCAGGATTGAGTGCAGTGTCAAAGCAAACAACTGAGAACCACACAAAGCGATCGCCCATTTATCGCTAGCGGCTGCATACACAAGTGCTAATTCGTTACCGCGTTGCCTGAGTGCTGTGCGGATTAACCATAAACTGAAAGTGGCGATCGCTCCCACAATAAACCAACCAGCCACCGCCAAACGAGGCAAACCAGGCACACCCGTCCACAGCAGCATTCCAATAAAACTTAAAACAAATCCTTCCGTAATTACCGCGCTTACTTGGTTTCGCAAATAGCGCGTATTTACGAACATTAATCCCGCACCCACCGCCAAACCGATTAATCTGCTTCCCGGAACCTGTAAAGTAAGTAACTGGGCAATTCCCACAGCCAAAATACTTAAGTAACAGTTAATAGTCCGATTCTCTATATTTGTGCGATTGGCAACACCCGTGAGAGCTATGGGCGTAACTAGCCAAATAACTCCCCAATTAGCTCTACTATCAGCCATACCGTACCAAGATGATTCTGCATTCATCCACAACAGCAAAAAACTAACGGCAGCTAGTCCCAAACCGATGTCCCATGCACTACGTCGCCATATTCCATTTCCCAGGCTAAATATCCATTCTCCAACCATTACAGCCAATAAAATGCTTGCCCAAACTTCTCTACTGAGTGTTGGCAATAACCAACTGATGAAGGAGCAGAACGTCAGTACGCCGATGATATGAGTTAGGTATACCAGGGGAGGAGATAAGTCAGGGCGGCGTTTGGTGACGATGGCAAGGGTGATGGTGGAAAATAGCAGATTTAGCGATCGCAACGTAGGATTAACTAGAGCGATGGTTGTGAGAAATGTTCCAAATAATAGAGTAAGTAATTCGCCAAATCTAGCTAATTCTCGCTTTTGGGCGCGATACAAACGATCTGTCAGCGCCACCATCAAAATTACGTAGGGAAATAAAACTACACCTAGCAACGCCCAAGGTTCATTTTGAGAATTTGTGAGTCCGGTAGCAGTAGCGATGGCCAAATCCTGTAAGCCATCGGGTACTAACCGCCAAAACAGCCAAATTGTCTGTAAGCCAATAACGAAAACTGCCGCTAAATCAACTTTTAAACTGTAGCGTTGCAAGCGATTTCCCACAAACCACAAACCCAAACCACTCACAGCGATCGCTTGCCAGGGATAATTAATTACTGAAACCAGCCAACCCAGCAACAGTAAAATTGCACCGAATCTTTCCCAGAGTAGGGAAGACGCGGAGAGTGGGAGACGCTCTGACGCGGGGAAAGAATTCCCCACATCGCCGCGTCCCCGTGTCCCCGCGTCCTCTACATTCCCCGTGTCCCCGCGTCGCCGCGTCGCCGCGTCCTCTTCCCTTCCCTGCTGTGCCAACCAAGTCACCAACCAGCCACAAATACCAATAGCTAAACCCAACTGCGTGACATTTACCCCAGCAATAAAAATCGCCCGCACTAGCAGGATAATTAAAGCATAAATAATTACAGTAGCAGGTAAGCTAATACTTAAATTATGGCGATCGGCCGTATTTTCCCCATGTGGGTGGCGATGATCGAGGAGGGTAATGATAGTTGTGGCGATCGTTGCTAAATAAACGGCAATTAAAGGAAATCCTTTGAAGTGCCAACCCCAATGCAGATAACTCAGCCCAAGAATATTTACTATAGGCAATTTAGCTGTATGTAAATTGGGAAAAATAGTACGATTTTTGGAGATAAAAACAGTAATAGCAGTTAGGGCAGGGCAGGCGATCGCAACTACAATCCAATTCAAAGGATTTTGCCATAACCCAAAGCTATCCATAGCCCAAAAGTTCACTGGCACTAACAAAAGAGTGGCAATCAATAATGTCTGAGCTGTCAATCTCAAATTGTTTTGCCTAGTCGCCCAAAAGCTTAACCCCCAAAAACTCAAAGTATAAGCAAATAAAACTCCATACTGTCCAGAAGCAGGAAATTTTTCCCATTGACTAGCAGCCAGTACCCCAGAGGATACTACTACTAAAAATACTCCTAGAAAAAGCAGCCAGCGAACACTCAATTCTGCCCCTAGTGACTGCAACATTGTGCTGATAAAGCTGGGTTGAGCTGGTTTTTCTGGCGGTTTTCTACGGCTACTAGCTTGTAAAGCGGCTACAGGCAACTGTTCGACAGGATCTGAAGTTGCAAATTTTACTTTAGTTTCGACTTGAGTCTGAGGTTGCAACACCACCGTACAGGTGAGAAATTCTCGGCATAGCTGCTTGACTTGGGAATCGGATATTAAACCCAAGCGTAGCCATATCTCCAGCCCCTCTAGTAAGTGAGGATGGGAAGATGGAAGTCTAATTTCAATTTTTAGTGGGCGCTCAAGGGGCGATGACATAAGCTGTAATAATAGAGATATATACTTAAATCATGGATTGAGTAAAGTATATTTCTACTCTATTTTTCTTGATTGGGAGCTAATTGATATTAATTTTTAATGTCAGTTCGATGGCTCATATCCTTAATACTTCTTAAAAAGTTCAGATACCTGTGGCAATACCGCCTCACTTTAAAATTGAATTTTACTTTTTACTCAGCGCTGTTTCGGTAAAATTGTATAAGCTGCGAAGCGTCTAGACACAAGGCTGGGAAATCGCTTTGAGAGGTTGTTTGAAAAGTATTTTGCTACTGACAATAAGACGTTTCAAACATCCTCTGGAGAATCGCTCAAATTTTCGTAAAATTACGAAATGGTATTAGGTTTCACTAGATTTAATGATTTTCCAGAGTAATCTGTCTATCTGCTGTAACTTTAAGTTAGAAATTTTCTCAATTCTAGCTTTTAAGGAATCAGAAGGGTGGAACAAAAAGATGTTAGTAAAATCACTAGGAATTTCTGATAATTTATTTGAATCAACAATTTGAAGTTGCACATTTGGAACAAGTAAGTGACCAAGTATTTGTATTTCTGGCACTATTTTGCCATCGCTAATTAAAAGTGCTTTTTCATATTGAGAAATTATGTTCGCTATTTTCGGATATTGTCCATATTTTTCAGGAAATTTATTCCACCATATCTGAGATTGAGAACTGATTCCGCAAGATATGATACCACTGATGATTAGCAACACACTTGTAACTGACCAAAGCTTTTTTTGGAAAATTTTAGTATAGTTAAACCTGATTTTATTGGCTAATAAATAAGCAACAGATAACTGTATACCTAAAATGCAGGGAAGTGTATATCTACTAGTAGCGTATCGTTTTTGAAACACAAAATCTAAGATTACTAAGGGAAGCCCCACAGATCCAATTAATGTTAAAATAAATAACCATACTCTTTTTGGGGTTTTTCGACAAACAAAATATATGGAATAAATGATTAGAGTTAAAATAATTCCAATAAAAGGAATTAGGGCAAATTGAAGTTCCTTGGAGTCACTAGGGCTAACGCCTAAATCAAGAAAACCACGACTAATAATTCCAGCCCATCTTGTAGCTGAATCAAATAAGGTTTGTTTTGCATTTGCCCAATTTACTGCACCAGAGTGAGAATTAGTAATAATAATCCAAAGCCAAGGTACAAAAGTCATAAACCCTACAAGCGATGCAAGCAGGTAAGAAATCGATGTTTTATTCAATCGAAAACGTTCAATTATAGCTACGTAAATTGCCTGTGAAAGAGCAACAAAACCAAAAAATATATGACTATAAAACGCTAGTGATAACGTTGCTGTATAAATGCACCAACTAACCTTTGTTTTCAGTCGCATCGCTCGCAGCAGTGCTGCGCTCGATATTAAGATAGCTACTATCCACAAACTATAAGCTCGTGCTTCTTGTGCATATATGACATGAGCAGGTGAAACCGTTACCAACGCCATCGCTATCCACCCTGTTAGCGAAGACCTAAATAATTCTTTACATAACCAATAAATACAAGGAAAGGTTAACAAACTAATAAAAGCCGAAAAACTTCTCGTCACTGCTACAGAATTACCAAATAACTTCACCCAAAACCTAGCCAGCAAGACGTGTAGTGGCAAAATATGTGAGTCTTCTAAGACTATGCCTTTCATGACATCAATCGTAGTTTTTTCAGGGTTAGGATACTGGTATTTATCTAATTCCTCTACGCTGATTAAATTAGCATTACGTAAATTGGTTTCAACTTCTGACTGTGTATATCCAGATATGCGTAATGATGAGAAAACTTCATCACTCCAATACATTTTTTTGTCAAGATTGACGAAGCGAAAAAAGACACCTATTATTAATAAGAGAATAATTAAAAAGCGGATCAAAGATTGAGAAACAAGCCAGTTTTGTGACAATTGCTTTTTCATATAGTTTTCAATCCTATTAAAACTTTAACTAAAGAATAATAACATTTGATTTTTTTCACGGGAAAGTATTGGTAAATATGTAAAAAAAATCCTTTATGCATAATTATTTTAATACTATTTGATGTCATGTGCGAAATTAACTTTCAAGTAAATTAAGAAATAAAAAGTAAAAATATAATTCCTATAAATAAATTTAACGCTGGGATCGGAGGAAAGGAAACCGCCAGAAAGCACTTTCATCAAGCGGGGTAACCCCACCAACAGACTCTCTCAACTTTGTAAAATCGGTACTTGTTTCATTTTTCTTTTTTTTTATGAATTCCTTTTAACTTTTTACTTTTGTATTGCTTGGTCATCAATTACGAATTCTGAATAAATTTAAATTCGGTATAAAAAGTAACTTTTTAACTAAAATCCAGACTGTATTAAATTATATCTAAATCTAAATTTGGAAGAAAATTATTGTATTTCATGAGGAGAATTTTCAATAAAGTTCCCCTTTTGGCAGATGTATTTATACAATGAATATAATATTTACTGTAATATTTTATATTACAAATCACGTGGAATGTGAAATACTTTTATTAAAGATAAAAAGATTTGATAAAGTTTTGCTTAAAAAACTATAAATATGCTTCGTACAACTTTAAAACTAAAGATAAGTTGAGGTTTGTTGAAACCCTAAGCGAATGGTATTTTTCAAGGGTTTTAGCTGAAGTTAACATTAATAGTAATTAAATGTTGCACATGTGATGTATGTGAGTATCTTATCTGATAGCCATCTGATACTATTTACTTATATAGCAACCTATTGCATCCACATCAACATACCAAGTGTTTGCATTAGTTCTGTTATTTTTGCCCCCTTAGCTAACCATATCTGCCAAAAGCCCTCTGTCCCATCTGAGGGCTTTTATTTGCTTTCCATTAAGGGGTTGTTTAGAAAGTCATTTTAAATACATACTCCAATAAGGTTGAGTTCAGAAAGTTCCTCTGTGGAGGGATGGGAAACTGGGGGGAAACAACAGCCTTCTCTCAACTGTATCAAGATATACTAAAATTTTGGTTCTAATTCAATACGCTTGGGTTAAAGGCTAATTGTACAAAGTTGTGGGTTTTACCAGACGCGATAAATCGCCGTCTCTACAAGTGTTTTGGTCTTATCTGAACTGTATTGGGTTCTAACAGAAGACCTCTTGCAAAAGTGTTTTTTGCACTCTTGTGGGAAAAGGGAAAAGGAAAATACCAAACCTTTCCCCTTTCCCTTTCCCCTTTCCCCGGCTTCTGCAAGAAGTCTAGACTACTCCTATATCAAACGAAAAAAAGGTTTTGAGGTTTGTGACAATGGTAATTATATTGAGATTATCAACTTCAAACATCTTCTAAGATTAGTGCCAAACAAATACCTTGGCTGTATAGCTTGGTAAATCAGTGACTAAACTATCTTCTTGAGTTTCCACTTCACAGTTACCGAACCAATCTCGCCAATACTCAGCAGTGGGAAAGTTTGGAATTTCGTACTTAGTTAGATTTACGGCAGAAAAGTTTACCACGACGACAACATGAGAATCCTGTTTATCCCAGCGGCTATAAGCCAATACTTTATTGTTTGTGTCTTCGTGAAAAAATTCGATATTGTCACTTTGCAGCGCTAGATTTTGCTGGCGTAAAGCAATGAGTTTTTGATAATACTTAAATAAATTATGGTTTTGGTCACTTGTCAACAATGACCAAGTAATTTTTTGTGGTTGAGTCACACTTTCGCTTTTTGGCTGGTATTCGCCAAATTCTTCTCCCATCCACAGCATTGGTATACCCATTGCTGTCATTAATAGGGCTGCTGCTAACTTTGCTCGCTTAAATGCCTCTGCATCAAAGATACCAGCATCGCCTAATTCTCGCAATAGACGTTGGCGATCGTGTGTTGCCAAATAATTGATCGTATTGGTAGCAGTTGCGTAACCCTGCTTTTTAGGGTCTAAAATCTGCTTTAATTGTTCTAATTCAAATGATTTTCCACAAATATATGGAACTACAAAGTAGCGAAAACTTTCATGCCAACAACCATCTAATGGCCCATCTGGTTTGACTACAGTGCTTGTATCAGGAATGTGTTCGGCAATATTATAAAAATGCTTGGATGCGGCATGTTTTTTTGTTTGCTTAGCCAGCCAGTCGAGAAATTCAAAGTTAGCCAATTGCCGCACTGCATCAAAGCGAATGCCATCAATATGATATTCTTGAATCCAAAATTGCACTACATCACCGATGTATTTCCATGCTGGTTTAACGTTTAATTTTTCGTCGTAATTATCATAGTTAAACTCTGGGCCCCAATAATTATCTGGGTCTTCTGGATAATGCTTGTGTTCGTAATACCAATAATTCCTGTCAATCAGCAGTAATGGGCATTCTTCGTCTGTATGATTGTAAATTCCATCCATAAAAACACGAATGCCTCTAGCATGACATTCGTCTATTAATCGCTTTAAATCTTCTGTGGAACCGTAACTAGATTCTGTAGCAAAGTAGTGGCGCACTTTATAGCCCCAACTATAGTTACCTGGGTATTCGTTGACTGGCATTAATTCAATTGCATTTATTCCCAATTCACACAGATAATCTAACTTGGCAATTACCTCTAAATATTTGCCTCGCTTATCAGGGTCAACCTCATCACCAGTAAAATCAGCAACGTGCATTTCGTATATGACTAATTCCCGATTATCAGGCAATAGCATTTCGTCATATTGCCAAACATAAGTATCAACAATACGTTGCCCGTCTTTAATCCGCACTATAGCGTGTTTTTTTGTTTCATTAACATCTGTTGCCTTCGGGTCTATAACATCTATCCATTCATTAGGTGCAAAATTAGGACTTTTAGTTTGAACGCGAAATTTATATTGATAAACCCCGTCTTTTAGTTGTATTTGAGTGCGAAAATAACCATCTTCGCCTTTTTGCATTGGGATTTCTTGCCAATCAGAAAATGACCCAATTAAAACTGCCCCTTGGTTACGAGGAGCGAACAAGGTAAATTCAATTAAATTTCCCATTTCCATATTTATAGAAATTTCTATACATGTAATCAATGAAATGATTTTCTATGACTAAATAATTTGTAGCTTCTTTCTCAAGTAATAAATTTTTTCGGTTTTTTTTATTTAACTTTTGATTGACATCCAGTGATATTAGTTACCCTAATACCAATTCTTTGTGAAGCTGCACATTATTTTTACCCCTCCCAACCTCCCCGATGCTTTGGGGAGGTGCCGCAGGCGGTGGGGTTATTTCTATGCGTCTTCTCGCTGTTGATTCTGGCCTAAAGAAGTAACTCTATGGTAAACTTTGTCACCGTTAAATAATACTAAGGTATCAGGGGTTAAGGAAAGCGATCGCACTTGTGTTTCCCGTTCAGGAATATCCTTGTAGAGTTGATATTCCAATTCCCCATTGCCTAATTTACTTTAGACTTTGGGAGTGCAAAAAATTGCCAAATTACCCATATAGCAAACGTTGGCGCACCAATACTAGCTGCAATTAGTAACGGTTGTAGTCCGTTGAGTAAGGTGACTATGGGAAACAAATACAGCACATCTTCAATGTCAAAACCGGCAAAATTCGGTTGACGGGTGGCGTCTTTACCTAAACGCTGTTCTATTTGGTTTCGCAAATGAAAAATGCAAGCAACAGATACGCCGGATGTTATCCCCATAAGCAACGCCCACGAACCAAGTTCACCTCCCCTAAGACCATACCCAATGCCTATAAATAAGAAAATGTGGATAATGGCATCACTAAAAAGGTCGTACTGATGTCCCCATTTGCTGCTTTTCCCACTTAAACGGGCTAATTCACCATCCGTGTGATCTAAAAAATTGGATAAAGCAAAAAGCATTGTGCCAATGTTAGCCCAGATACTATTGCCAACCGCCAATGCAACAGCAGCAGCCAGCCCTGTTACTAGTCGGACTGTGGTCAGATGATTGGGATTTACCCAACTGTCTTTTAGAGGTCGAACTAGCCAGTAAGCAAGCTGAGCATCCCAAGTCTTTGTCGTCATAAATGAACTTGAATTTGATGTGGTTTTTAAGTATATACACTGTTAATTACCACATCTGTCTATAGATATAGATTATTATTTTACATGAATTTTCTGTGAATTAAATCATACATTACGGTAAGAACGCTGTATGTCTTATAGGGCAATACGGTTCACTTAAGGGCAAAACTCTTGTTTTACGAACCGCAGAGGCGCAGAGAACACAGAGAGAAGAAAGAGTAGAAATGCTTAACTGAACTCTATTGTCCTATAGGGAAATTCAGAATTCTGGATTTACCCAAAATCGTTGTAGAGACGTAGCAGTGCTACGTCTCTACATTGTTTTTCACTAAATTTCTAATGCAAGGCGATGGATTAATAATGCAAGCGGTGGTTAGGCAAACACACTTAGGGCATCTCAGCTAAAATACTTACTAGCTACGAACCTTAGTCAGGATTTTTTGGGAATAGAATGAAGCTGATTCTTCGTTTTTGGCACAATCTTGGGCAAATTTAATCAGATGATGCCCCACAAGCCCAACGTGAATCAGGCTTTCAATATCACCTGCTTTGAGTGCTGGTTTGGCCATTTTCCAAAAAGTTTGACGATAGTTACTAAATATACCCACCCGCAGCAAAATATTGATTAAATAAGTTAAACCTTTGCGAATATTAGCCCCAGAAGTGCGAGCTGGGCTGTTAGGAACTTTGATGCGGTTTGGGTAGGTGTGTTCCATGTTGTAGGCGAACCGCTGATATAAAAATTCTGGCTCATAAGCTGTGGTGATGCAACGCCGCCACATTTCCACAACTTGCTCGTAAGGCATTAAAAACTCTACATTCGATTCGCGGTTTTCATCAAATACCAGTCGTCCTTCTGCTTCTAATCTCCGCCATAAAGGAGTTCTGGGTAATGCATGAAGTAGGTTAATTGTCAACATGGGAATTTGCGACGCCCGAATAAATTCGAGAATGCGATCGCCTGTTTCTGGTGTATCTGTATCTAAGCCGATGATGATCCCCGAAACTACTTCCATGCCATAGCTATTTAAAACCTGAATTGCTTTTAAAATCGGCATACTCAGATTTTGGTCTTTGGAAATCGCGTGGAGGGCTTTTGGTTCTGGTGTTTCAATGCCGCAAAAGATGGTGCAAAAATAGGCTTCGCGCATCATTTCCAGCAGTTTGGGGCTTTGAGCAAGGTTGAGGGTTGCTTCGCAGGCAAATTGGATGGGATAGCCATTGCGTTTTTGCCAGTCAATTAGGTGAGGAAGTAACTTCATGGCAGCGCGGCGATCGCCAACAAAGTTATCATCGACAAAATATACTGCTCCCAAATTGCCTGATTGCCGCATTGCATCTAACTCTGCGACAACTTGCTCTGGGGTTTTCATCCGGGGGTTGCGTCCATAGAGTTCTGGGATATCACAAAACTCGCAACGATAAGGGCAACCACTAGAGAACTGGACGTTTGCGAGGAAATAATCATTGATATTCAATAAATGATAAGCTGGGGTGGGGAACTCAGTCAGAGGCAAACGTTCTTTAGTTTCAAAGCGAATTTGCCCTTGGGGACGTTCAGAGTTTTGGTCTAGATACTCGATCAAGCGATCGGTTGCATCTCCCAATTCACCCAAATGTAAAATATCAAATTCTGGATAATATTCTGGGCAACCAGATACAGAAGGGCCGCCGATAACTGTGATTTTGCCGGCTCGATGGGCAAGTTCATTAATTTGATTAATCTGTGGTTTTTGAATGTGCATTCCACTCACAATTACCACATCAGCCCATTGGTAATCAGCCTTAGTTGCTGATTTCACATTCTCATCAATAAACCGGACTTCCCATTCTTGAGGTAAGTAAGCGGCCACAATTAAAATACCTTGGGGTGGCATAAAAGCTCGGACATTACCCATGAGTGGGTAGGCGTAATGAAATGTGCCAAATGAGCGGCTGTACTTGGGAAAGATACAAAGAATACGCCGATGATGTAAGGGAATGTAGCGGTTTTTTTGAGGATTAGCAGCGGTTTTGGAATCGGCCGCCAGAGCAATTGGGTTTTCTAAAGACTTCAGGTTTACAGTCATTACAAATTTCACCCCGGAAAACTGAGCAGCTAATTTAACAATCTACTGACGCAATCAGCTTGAATTCCAACTAGCTTACCGCGATCTTTCAGAAGTTTTTAATTGTAAGATAGAAAACTTATACCATTTATATTTCTCTACAGCAGCAGATTAGACATCTTCAGAAATTAAATAAGCGTTATCCAGAACTGTTGTAGAGACGTAGCAATGCTACGTCTCTACAACTCGACTTCCTCACAGCGAATTAACAGCATTTCCATCGCTTCTGCTAGAGAAATCAACTCTGTCCAAGACGAACCAGTGACTAAATTTTGGGCATGAGCTAATCGGTTTCGCAACTGTTCAGCAGACTTGAGGAAACGTTCCCCAAACCGCTTGGATTTCAGTCCCAGCTGCTCAAGAAGTTCTGGTTGATTTAAAACCAACTCTCGCTTATCACAGAATTGCAGGTAATCTAACAAATCCGTAGCTTCGTTTCTTTCCTGGCTTTCTCGCCATAGCCGTCGAGCAACTTCTAACCGCTCTTTTTTCAAGACTGGTTGCCAAGAATCTTGAGGATAGTAAAGCCGCACCAACCGCAGGAGATTCATTTCTAGCAGCGTTACCAAGCCAAACAATAACATTCGCGCAGGTGCTTTCTGCAAGTCGCCACAGGTAACGATTCCACTCACTTGATTGCAGTCGAGAACAAACAATCGAGGAGTTTGTTGCAAAATGGGTAGTAACTTCATCAGTGGGGTGGAAATGGCAATTAATTCTTTGGGATGAAATACCCGTTGATAGTCGCTACATTTGCCATTACCTTGAATCAAACTAGAGCGTTCTACATAACCAGTGATAGTATCTCCAGTTTCAACACCGATGACATCAAAATTTTGTGCCTCCATCCAATGCAGCACTTGTGTCACCTCTGCATCAGCTGGCATAGCTTTGAGGGGTTCCGCGACGTATTCAATGGTGATATTGTTCTCAAACAAACTCCGCAGGTCTTGAGAACGCGATTTGAGGTGTTTCATCACCCTTTTATAAACTCACATGAAATAATCCTATGGTACTCGCGCGATCGCTCGCCGAGTTTTCTGCTACATTAACCTTGCAACTGTCAAA
Source organism: Nostoc sp. DedQUE12a (assembly GCA_034530795.1). Classification (GTDB taxonomy): domain Bacteria; phylum Cyanobacteriota; class Cyanobacteriia; order Cyanobacteriales; family Nostocaceae; genus Nostoc. The sequence goes on along the minus strand of JAVRCH010000112.1, from coordinate 37,337 downwards.
TCGAAGATTCCAACTAAAAAGCTAAGAACAAGAGAAGACATCAAGCTTAACCAATATTACCATTTTTGTTGGTATATGTGTAATGATGGTTATCCATTATGAAGTAACAAATTATTTTGCATCTACAAAAAATAAATATCTATGTAGTTAAATGTATGAGATTAATGGACAAATTTTACTGGAAAATGCAAAAATTACTCACAAAAAAATGTTATTACTAAAACGATACATCGAATTGATACTTGATAGAATCGTAACAAGGTAACCAAAATTGATAATACTATGCCAAGAAAAGAACAAGGATGGGTCACATTTCAAACCTCTGAGGAGGAGCGGAAAATTCTAGAAGAATTCTGCGAACAGTCTCAACGCACCAAGACTGAAATTCTGCGGGAACTCGTGCGTAGTCTTAATCAGCACTCTTCACCAGCAATATCACTACCAAGTAAGCAGGAAGAAGAAGATATCTACACTCAAAAGCCTGAGTTAGAAACTAACATTCCCAAAAAATCATTAAAAGTTAGCTCTCGTAATATTCTTAAAGGTGTTGTTAAACGAGTAGTTTTTGGAGCCGTGAATAGTGAAATAACTATCGAAATTATTCACAAAGTAGAATTAACCTCGATTATTACTAGAGCTTCTGCTGAAGAGTTGGAACTAGCTGTAGGAAAAGAAGCTTATGCAGTTATTAAGTCTAATGATATAGTTATTGCCAGAGAATAGAAAAAATGGGATTGGGAGCATAATTATGTTAGGAAGATGAATTTTCCTAACTAACATTTTTAATTGTAAATATCTGTAAGATAAATTGAGTATTTATAGCGATGCGATCGCAGATAGCAACTTCCAAATAAAAAATATTCTATTGTGTTAAGAGCAAGGGAACTCTTAGCAGGGAGTATGGCAATACTGCTCGGGTTTTGCATTTTGAACTCGGAATTTGGTTTGGGGAAAAGGGTAAAGGGTAAAGGGTAAAGGTTTTTTCTTTCCCTTTTCCCCTTCCCCTTTTCCCCAAAACCCGACAAGTATTGGGGAGTATGGGTAAGAACACTCGTGTTGTATCCAAATTGGACAATTTATTTTTGGGAGTTCCCATATCAAAAATTACACTTTGAAGCTATGACTTAATAATTTGTGTGCGTTGGAGTGTTCTTTGCTCTTGCCGACTCTGAGTACGGTAAACCGTATTTGTTCTTTGTTCCCAAAGATTAATTTAATTGTTAAGTTTAGTTACATAAGTTAAAAATAGCAACCAAGCTTGCTGCAAGGGAGAATTGATTACTCTTGAGGATGAAGATAACATGAACGCCTTGGCACAGGCATAGCCTAAATTGCGCGGATACCTTATTGCACGCTGGATTTAGGTCAGACAACATGCTTTGTATGTAGTATTTTTAACCTGTCTGTTGTCAAGTTTTTCAAATTCCATCAAAAATAAATTTATTTAATATTGTTTAACATTGCCATGAAAGCCACAAATCAATTAGTGCATTTTTTAGAAAAAGAGTTGGCTATTTCTGGGAAAGCAATTTCCCTAGCCTTACGACATTGCGAACAGACTCCTAACTTCCTAGCAATGACCCTCTGGCAATATGGGCTGATAACACTAGACCAGTTAGCCCAAATTTTTGATTGGCTAGAGGAGAGTGGGGACTGGGGACTGGGAATTAGGGGATGGGGGGATGGAGAGACGCGGGGAATGACCAATGACTAATGCCCAATGCCGAATGACCAATGACTAATGACTAAAAGGATTGATAACACCTATGACAATTAAAGAACAGCCTAAGCCACCCCGGTCTAGAATTATTGCCAATGTATTGCTAGCAGTATCAGGATTATTCCTGCTTTTAAATTTGTTTTTGCCTGGTTTGTTTGGTTCGCGTCCTGCTGGCGTTCCCTATAGCTTATTTATTCATCAAGTACAGGAAGGGGAAGTCAGCCGTGCTTCCGTTGGTCAAAACCAGATTCTCTACGAATTAAAAACAGAGAATGGTCAACCGGGGCAGGTGTTTGCAACTACACCAATCTTTGATTTAGAATTGCCCAAACTCTTAGAACAAAAAGGAGTTGAGTTCGCAGCTGCACCTCCACCTAAGAATACTTGGTTTACAACCCTTTTGAGTTGGGTCGTCCCACCGCTGATTTTTATTGGCATCTGGCAATTCTTTATTTCACGTAATGCCGGTGGTTCTCAAGGTGTTCTCTCTATCGGTAAGAGTAAAGCTAAGGTTTATGTTGAAGGTGAAGCAGCTAAAATCACCTTCCAAGATGTAGCTGGGGTAGAAGAAGCGAAAACTGAGTTAGTGGAAATTGTAGATTTTCTCAAGACTCCGGCACGTTTTACGCAAATTGGTGCGAGGATTCCCAAGGGTGTGCTGTTGGTCGGGCCTCCTGGTACTGGTAAAACTCTTTTAGCCAAAGCTGTGGCAGGGGAAGCAGGAGTTCCATTCTTCAGTATCTCTGGTTCCGAGTTTGTGGAACTGTTTGTGGGTGTGGGTTCTTCCAGAGTGCGAGATTTATTTGAGCAAGCAAAGAAACAAGCTCCTTGTATTGTATTTATTGATGAATTGGACGCCATTGGTAAGTCTCGTAGCAGTAACGGCTTCTACGGTGGTAACGATGAACGGGAACAAACCCTGAATCAATTACTCACCGAGATGGATGGTTTTGCGGCTGGAGATGCAACTGTAATTGTTCTGGCAGCTACCAACCGCCCGGAAAGCCTAGACCCTGCATTGTTGCGTCCGGGTCGCTTTGACCGTCAAGTGTTGGTAGACCGTCCTGATTTATCTGGTCGGGAAGCAATTCTGAAGATTCACGCTCAAAAGGTAAAATTAGGAAATGATGTCGATCTAAAAGCGATCGCTACTCGGACTCCTGGTTTTGCTGGTGCAGATTTGGCAAACTTGGTAAATGAAGCTGCATTATTAGCAGCCCGCAATCAGCGCCAAACAGTTGCCCAAGAAGACTTTGCCGAAGCAATCGAGCGGGTAGTCGCTGGTCTAGAAAAGAAGAGTCGTGTATTGAGCGATACTGAGAAAAAGATTGTTGCTTACCATGAAGTAGGTCACGCAATGGTCGGGGCGCTAACCACAGGAAACGGTCGTGTAGAAAAGATTTCCATTATTCCCCGTGGGATGGCTGCTTTAGGCTACACCTTGCAATTACCCACCGAAGACCGCTTTTTGATGAATGAAGCAGAATTGCGGGGTCAAATTGCAACTCTCTTAGGAGGACGTTCCGCCGAAGAGGTTGTGTTTGGCAGTATTACAACAGGTGCATCCAACGATTTGCAACGAGCAACAGACTTGGCAGAACGAATGGTGACTACCTATGGTATGAGTAAAGTCTTAGGGCCACTCGCTTATCAACAAGGACAACAAGCAATGTTCTTGGGTAATAGCGCCCCTAATCCCCGGCGGGCGGTGAGTGAAGATACAGCCAAAGCCATTGATAGCGAGGTCAAGGAAATCGTGGAAACTGCCCACGAACAAGCGCTACAGATTCTTAAGGAGAATCGAGACTTGCTAGAAGAAATTGCAACTCAACTTTTGGAAACAGAAGTTATTGAAGGGGAGAAATTGCATAATCTGTTGAGTCAAGTAAAACCTGTAACTGCTTTTTAAACGCAGAGTAACGCCAAGGAAACAGAGGTACGCAGAGAATAACTTTGCGTACCTCTGCGTTAAATCTCTGCGTTACTTGGCGTTTGAGAAATGCCACTCACCCCAATGCAAACACCAGCGAGGAAGAATGCGAATGCGCCCACAGCTGCTCCTACAAAAGGTGTTATGGTTTGCGGTTGGGGAAATATGACGCCAAACAAACTCATCGCAGCAGCAAACCCACCGAAATACGTACCAATTCCTAATCCTGCCCATCTTTGGGGTACTAGTCCTAAAGCAAATGGAACTGCCCCGTTAACAATTAAACTAAAGCCAGCAATAATTAGCACAATGATGGGAATTTGTACGCCGATAAATACCATCATGAGTAACGAAGGGATAGTTGCACAAATACCACAAAGCATTGCTTGACGATTGCCAATTTTGACGGCGAAGATCCCAGCTGGTATGTTGGCCAAAGCGATCGCAATTCCAATCCACACCATTTGCATATCGATATTATCAGTATTAAGTTGGGCTTTGAGGACTTTACCCAAAACATCCATCAAAAATCGGATACCCCACGCTACACTAAAACCAGTTCCTAAAATCAAAGCTAATTTTTTTAAAGGAAACTGTATTATTTGTGCATTGTGTTGATCTACTGGTGTTTCTGGCTGATTAACTAACCGCAACACGGCCCCTGCACCCAACAACACAAAAGAACCGATTGCAAAGGTTAAAACTGGCCCTAAACTGAGAATATACTTATTAGCGATGGGCTTAAAAGCGCCAATAAATCCTCCTACCAAAGTTATAACACTGGCAGCCAATGGTAACTCGGCTGGTGTAGAATACATTCCCAGCAGGCATATAGCTGGAGAGCGAAATACTGTCATTGCTAATGCCCAGGCTACCAGAGTTATGGGCAAGAGCGATCGCATTATCATAGTAGGCGGGATCAAGCTGACGACACATGGTATGGCAATAAACAAAGCTGATGCCAGAATTACACCTACTGAAATGAAAGGAAATCGAGTCCCTACCCAACGCCTAGTTTGGTCTGAAAGTCCCCCCATCAAAGGTTCCAATACTGCACCCAAGGCATTTTCTAGCAATAATAAACCAATAGCGAATGAGGCAGGAAAACCAAACTGGGTCAAAAGTTGGGGCAAGTAAGCATTATAAATTAACCAAGTCAGGGTAATTGCCCCCTGCACCGCTGCCAATACCCAAACTTGCACCCATAAGATATTGAAAGAAGATTTTGAGGTAGTCATAAGAAGACGCGGTGACGCGGGGAAGGGGAGACGCAGGGACAAAAATTAAGGTAGATCTAAAGAGGCGGAAGGGAAGGTAGGTAACGCGGTAAAATTTTTACTCTCCGCGTCCCCACGTCCCCGTGCCCCCGCGTCCTATTTTAATACTCCGGAACCGAGGGATCGATTTCCCGACTCCAAGCGGTAATTCCGCCTTTGACATTCGTCCCAACGATCCCGGCTTCTTTGAGAATAGCGAGGGCTTTTGCCGATCGCCCGCCCATCTTACAATGAGCAATCAAATGGTGACCGTTTAATATTTCCTTCACCTTGCTAACGCCATCACCGTTTTCAATTTCTGGTAAGGGCACCAAAACTGAACCAGGAATCTTCGCAATTTCGTATTCATTGGGGTTGCGGACATCCAGTAGTACAAAATCCTTCGCACCACTATCTAGCAATTCCTTCAAATCCTTAACGGTCATTTCTTGAATTTCCATCTGCTGTTTTGCCTCCTCTGCCTTAGCTTGTGGAATTCCGCAGAATTGTTCGTAGTCTATCAGTTTTTCAATAACTGGGCGAATGGGGTTAGGACGCAGTTTCAACTCCCGGAATTTCATGTCTAAGGCGTTGTATAGCAGTAAGCGCCCACTTAAGGTGTTACCTTGTCCCATAATAATTTTGACAGTTTCCGTTGCTTGGATAACACCAATAATTCCTGGCAAAATTCCCAACACGCCACCTTCTGCACAAGAGGGAACCATTCCTGGTGGTGGTGGTTCTGGGTAAAGGTCGCGATAATTCGGCCCGCCTTCGTAATTAAATACAGTGGCTTGTCCTTCAAAGCGGAAAATGGAACCGTAGACGTTGGGTTTATTTAACAATACGCAAGCGTCGTTAACTAAATATCTCGTGGGGAAGTTATCGGTGCCATCCACCACGATATCGTAAGGTTGAAAAATTTCTAACGCATTTTCGGAACTCAGGCGAGTTTCGTAGAGATCCACCTGACAATAGGGGTTAATCTCGTGAATGCGGTTTTTTGCGGATTCAATCTTGGGTTTACCCACCCAGGATGTACCGTGGATGACTTGACGTTGCAAATTGGAAGTATCAACAACATCAAAATCCACGATCCCGATGCGTCCAATACCTGCGGCGGCTAGGTATAAAAGTAGTGGTGAACCTAGTCCACCCGTACCGATACAAAGTACGCTAGCAGCTTTCAGGCGCTTTTGTCCTTCCAACCCTACTTCCGGCAAAATCAAGTGTCGGGAGTAGCGTTCGTAATCATCTTTGGTCAACTGGATTTCATCCAGATTCGGATTTAACATAGCAGTTGTCTTGTGGAAGAGCGGGAATATTAATCCTATCGAAAAATGATATCTGTCTTGAAATTAACCCGTTAAGTTATATTTTCAATTGCTTCTGCTTGGAACTGATGAGTATCATCAAGGCTCCAGCTTCGCAGTTGGGTGGCTTTGCCGTTTTGGACGGAAACTATTATATACGAGTATCCTTGCCAAGCGTACAAGCGATCGCATTCTGAAGGTATGGCAGGGTGATCTGGGTGGGAGTGAAAAATGCCGATAATATTCAAGGAGCGATCGCGTGCTAGTTTTTGTGCTTGTAACATTACTTCAGGTGCGATCGCATACTGCCGTTTTTTACTTTCTACTGTGCGTTCGCCTGAAAATTCAGCACCTGCCTCTGTATTCCAGGCATTTTCTGTTGGCATCACTTCTACTGTCGTTTTGCCCTCACTAGCCAGATAACCGAAGATTATACCACAGCATTCCTCTGGGTAGATATTTTCGGCATGGGTGCGAATAGTTTCTAAGTGTTCTATGCTCAATCGGATCATGTCTGCGTTTGTAATTTTGCAATCTCTAGGGATTCTCGTTTCGATACAATACTTCACCACCTACTAAGAAATATTACATTTTTATTAAAAAATAGACATTCCATTAAGTATTTCGGTATTTACTTATTATAGGGTTATTTAGATGTTTTCTATTTTCAGGCTAGATGTTTAGGCGAGCGATCGCATAATGAGGGCATAAAAGTATTCGTTTTCCAATCCGCAGATCCTAATTTTGAAAACATTAAGACTTATGCATTGACAAACCAATTAAATTATAGGTTGTGGGTTGAGGGCATTCCAGATTGATTTTTAACTGTTTTTGAGCGATGCCTACGGTAACTACTTCCTTAGCTAGTGATGAAGCATGATTGAAATCAGCCCAAAACTAATTGTTTTACTCCTGAATCGACACCCTAAGAAATTTGTACAGTGCTTAAGACTTAGATAGTTTTGATGCTTCGATAAGTAATACTTGCAAGCTAACAAAAGGAGAATGTTCCGAAAAATTAGTGGCCCTTAAGGGTGAGAAGAAACTATGCCAAAAGCGTCAACTTCTGGTGAATTATTTGTATGTTCAAACAGCACTAATATCAGGTAAGAAAAAGTTATGGCAAATATCATTGGCAGCAAGGGTAACGATACACTACTTGGCACCACCAGTGCCGACAGGATTAACGGTAAACTTGGCAACGATACGATTACAGGAAACAAAGGCAACGACACCCTAACTGGTGGCGGTGGCAAGGATATATTTGTTTATAACTTGTGTGACGGCATTGATACGATTACCGATTTCGGTGGAGTGGGTAAAGGCACAAACCCAACACCAGGTGTTATTGCCGAAGTTGATACTATCAAATTCAATGGCGCTGGGTTGACTGCACGAAATCTACTCCTCACCCAGAATGGGACAAATTTGGAAATCACCTTTGAAGGGGTGGCTGCTACAAAAATCATCTTGAATAATTTCAAATTAGAAGACTTAGATAACTTGAGAGCTTCTCCAACAAGACCAGCGATCGCTAATATTATCTTTGATGGACAAAGTAGCATTGTTGATAGTTTTAATGTTCTCAATGCTAACTCCACAGAAACAACTATCGGGATCAAGAATACAGTTACCTTTCTCAACGATCTCGCCAACAACATTACCGCTTTAGACAACTCAAATGATGTGATTAATGGTCAAGGAGGTAATGACAAAATTGATGGCAAGAGTGGTAACGACTTGTTGCGGGGTGGTGTGGGTAACGATACTCTTATTGGTGGTGCAGGTAACGACATTCTGCGTGGCGATGTGGGGAATGACTCGCTGATTGGAAATGCAGATAGGCTTTCTGCTGGTAACAATGATAATGATACTCTCTTTGGTGGTAATGGCAATGACACTCTTTCCGTCTCTGGTTACTACTCATATCCTTATGGTGGTGAATACAACGAATCTCGCTCCTCTGGTAACAACACTCTCAACGGTGACGTTGGTGATGACAACTTGAGTGCTAGCGGTTCCAAAGGCAATAATCTGCTCAACGGAGGCGATGGCAATGATACTCTATCTATCTCTGGCTACTACCAAGAAATTAGCTACTCTGATAACTACGACTCTCGTTCCACAGGTAATAACACCCTCAACGGTGGCGCTGGTAACGATAACTTAAGTGCTAGTGGTTCAACAGGTGATAATTTGCTTGATGGAGGCAATGGCAATGATACTCTCTCCATCTCTAGCTACTACGCATCCAGTAGCTCATCAGACCTGTACTCACCTCGCGGTATTTATGAGGAATACAATTCTCGCTCAGATGGCAATAACACCCTCAACGGTGGCATTGGTGATGATAAATTGAGTGTTAGTGGTTCAAGAGGCGATAATCTACTCAATGGTGGCGATGGCAATGATACTCTCTCTATTTCTTCTGGCTACTATAACTCTGGTTATATTGACTACTACGACGATTACGGCAACTACATCGGCAGTTACTCCTACGAATATGACTCTAGCTCGTATGGCAAAAATACGCTTAACGGTGGTGCAGGTAACGATTCCTTAAGTGATGGTTTAGGCAGTAGCCTCTTGGATGGTGGCGATGGCAATGATATCCTCACATGTGACAGTGGTGGTTTTGATAGCCTAATAGGAGGAAGTGGTATTGACACCTTTGTTTTCAATAGTTTCAATCAAGGTAGCGATCGCATTTATGATTTCAACACTACTAATGAAGTGATTCAGGTATCGGCTACTGGTTTTGGTGGTGGGTTATCAGCAGGTGTACTTTCAGCTAGTCAGTTTACCATCGGAACATCTGCAACCAAAAGTAGCCAACGATTTATTTACAACTCTACGACAGGTGCATTGTTCTTTGACCAGGATGGCAGTGCAGGTACTTTTACTCAGACACAGTTTGCTTTAGTTACTGCTGGGTTGTCTTTAACCAATAACAATTTTTTGGTTGTTTAAACTTAACTAAGGTTCCATGATTTAAAAACTTTGATAATGCGAGGTGTTAAAATAGCACCTTGCATTTGATTGCTTAATTACAGCCAGGTCGCATATTGGCGTTTTTAGCTTTTACTGTCCGCCTGTCCGTCTGAAATTTTAGCACCTGCCTCTGTATTCCAACCATTTTCTGTCGTCTTGCTCTCATTAGCCACATAACCCAAGATTACATCACAACATTGTCTAGGTAGATGTGATCAGCATGGGTACGAATAGTTGGCAAGTGCTTTTGGCTAGATTTAATCATATCTGCATTTATAATTTTATCCCCCTCTAGGGGTATTAGCTTGGGTACGAGATAAGTAGAACGATGTGAAAAAACCAAACTATGTTAAGAAAAATTAAATAGACTAAAATCCTCTTCCCTCCTGTCTCCTGCCTTCTGCCTCCTGCCTCATCCCAATGATAAATATTCACACCGACCTACTTATGGTGGCTAGTTGATTTTCTCACGATCGCGATGCCAAACAATACCCACAAATACCTCAAAAAGGTTTCTCCACTATTCCCTACTCCCAATTCCCTAAGTAAGTTGGCATAATCAAACCAAACTATACCAATAAAAATAAACTCAGCTAAAAACCTTTATTCTTATTACTTATTGTCTATTTTTATTGTCTTATTCTAACGATAATTATTCCCACCGCATTACACGTTTTTAAAATAGCGATCGCCAATTTAATATGTATTTCTACTCATTCCGTCGGTCATCTCTTTGCCCAGATGAGTATGAAGAATACACAAAGATAAGTAAACCTTGATTTCAATTAACAAGGCTCTTTGTCCCATAAGGAATTCCAGGCTTGCCTAGAATTATCTGTTTAGCAAAATTGACGAAATCTCAGCGCTTCAACACCTAATTCCCATGAAACATCAGTACTTAACATATACTTTTTTCAGGGAATAATATGAAGAGTATGCAAAGATATGCTTTTAGGCGTAGACATCTAAGTAAATATTCAGTATTTAGTTAGTATGGTGTTACTTAGATGTTTCCTATTCTGCTAGTTAAACGCCCACAGGTAATACGTTGTAATACTTTGTAAGTAAAGCAAGAAAATTTCTTTGCTTATTCCTTTTGACCTGTAGACTCTCTCCTATTTTCAAGCTAGAAGTTAGTGTGAGCGATCGCGCAACTATGGCATGAAAATATTTTTTGCTGAGTTACAACTACCCAATCACTAATCTCCATTTTCAAAACAGTCGCTCATGGAAAAAACTCACAAGCAACAATGAAAAAACTTTCCTAACTACTTCCTTTTCAAGCTAGATTTTGCAAACTAGCATTATTGAGAGTTTTAGCAGAAGACAAGCATAAATTCTAGGAATTAATGTGTTTATAATATCACTTTAATTCCGGAGTTTTTACATAATTTTTGTTAATGTAAAATAATGTTAAGGATGTGCAAAGATATTTGTTGAAATATAGACATCTAAGTAAATATTCAGTATTTAATTAGTATGATCTTATTGATATGTTCCCTATTCTGAAGTTAAAGGCTCTGGGGCGTTGGCGTACAACTTCGTGGAAGCAAGCTAAGCGCAGCGTCTCGTAGAGAAGTCGGTCGTTCGCGGTAGCGTCTCTGAAAGAGAAGGCATCGCCCACAAGGAAAGCATAAAAATTTGTTTTCCTATTCTCTGTAAACTGTTTGCTATTTTCAAACTAGTAGGGCTAAAACTTTCAAAATAGCTAAAAACTTCGCTCTTTGCTCAAAAAATTCCTTTTTAACCTCTTGACCGCTGAAATAACTATGCCTTTGGCTAGACATTGATGGCTGTGACAACACCAACGGCTAAAAAAACCTTCGCGGTTAGAGAGTGAAAAAAAGAGATTCACTCGTATTGAAAGGGTTGAAATTAGATAGTTCCAAATAGTTTGCATCAGACCTACTTGCACGCAGGTCAACAAGGCGAGTATTGGGAAAATTGCTAACCCCGAAAGCTGATAGTAAAGTATGCCGAAACATTTGCTTTTCGGTGAATGATTGATGTCCCTAAATAGCATCAAAATTGATAGTTCAAGTTAGGAAAAACCTTAATTTAGGCAGGAAAAATTATGACGAATATTATTGGAACTAATGGGAAGGATACTCTACTGGGCAGCAACAGCGCAGACACAATTAACGGTAAAGCCGGCAATGACACCTTAACTGGTGGTGGTGGTAACGATATATTTGTTTATAAGTTTGGTGATGGCACTGATACAATCACTGATTTCGGTGGAGTGGGTAAAGGCACAAATCCTTCCGCAACAGTCATTGCCGAAGTGGATACTATCAAATTTGAAGACTTCACTGCCAGAAATATGCTGTTGACCCAGAATGGCAGCAATTTAGCAATCACCTTTGAAGGAGTAGATGATACAAAAGTCGTCTTGAAAAACTTCAAACTAGAAAACTTGGAGAACCTGAAAGCTTCTGGAACAAGACCAGCCATTGGCAATATTATCTTTTATAACCAAACTAATATCACAGACAGTTTTAATGTTCTCGATGCCAACTCTACTGAAACTAGCCTGGGTATCAAGAACACGGTCACTTTTCTTAATGACCTCGACAACAATATTACGGGTTTAGATAACTCAGATGATGTTGTCAATGGTCAAGGCGGCAATGATAAAATCAACGGGCTAAGTGGCAACGACCTTTTGAGGGGTGGTATCGGCAATGATACTCTCATTGGTGGTGTGGGCAATGATAGTCTCATTGGTGGTGCAGGCAATAACACCCTCAAGGGTGATGCTGGTGACGATTACTTGAGGGCTGACTTTTTAACAGGCAATAATCTGTTGGATGGTGGCGATGACAATGATTCTCTCTTTGCGTCTGGAAACCGGTACCTAAATACTATTGCCTCAGGCAATAATACCCTCAAGGGTGGTGCTGGTGACGATTTATTGAATGCAGACATTTCAACAGGCAATAACTTCCTAGATGGAGGGAATGGTAATGATGAACTCTCCGCTCAAGGCGAGGAGTACTTCGACGAAGGTAGAGATTTGCGTCTCTATTTTGCCTCAGGCAACAACACTCTCAAAGGCGGCGCTGGTGACGATTTCTTGAAAGTTAACATTTCAACAGGCGATAATCTACTCTTTGGGGGCGTTGGTGACGATTTCTTGAGTGCTAGAGATTCAACAGGTGATAACCTACTTTCTGGGGAGGATGGCAATGATGCACTCGTCCTTTCTAGCTCATATATTAATGGGGTGTCTGGTAATAATACCCTCAGAGGTGGCGCTGGTGACGATGACATTGAAGTTAGAAATTTAACAGGTAGTAATCTACTAGATGGTGGCGATGGCAATGACAGTTTCATTTTAGGCGAATTATCTAGTGGCGTTTCCTCCTTAGTAACTCAAACGGTAGATGGAGGAACAGGTAACGACGATGTTATGTACTTCAATTTCTACTATGGCAATTCTACTGAGGCAATCACATCTACTTTCAACAGCAGTACTAACACTGGCTCAATTACGGTGGGTAAAAATCAGATTAACTACAGTAATATCGAACGATTAGGTATTAGAGGTACATACGAAGACGACAATATTGTCGGGACTAATGGTAACGATACACTTTACGGTGGCAGTAATGGCAATGATACGATTATTGGTGGTAAAGGTAATGATTACTTGGATCTCGACGCTTCAACAGGTAAAAACCTGCTCTCTGGAGACGATGGCAATGATTCTCTCTTTGCCGATGGCTCCTTGATATACTACCGTGATTATTTCCTGTATGGCGATGCGATCTCTGGCAATAACACCCTCAACGGTGGTGTTGGTAACGATATCTTGAATGTTAACTTTTCAAGTGGTGATAACCTGCTCTCTGGAGGTGATGGCAATGATTCTCTATTTGCCTCTGCTCAGTTCGACTACACCAGCAACGATAGATATGATTCCTCTGGTAATAACACACTCAACGGTGGTGCTGGTAACGATTACTTGGATGTTAGCTACTCATTAGGTAATAATCTACTCGATGGTGGCGATGGCAATGATACTCTCACAGCCTCTAGTGCCACTGGTAAGAACACCATCAAAGGTGGTAGTGGCAATGATATCCTCACAGTCGGCAAGGGTAATGATAGCCTCTACGGAGGAAGTGGTACTGATACCTTCGTTTTCAATAATTTTAATCAAGGCATAGATACCATTTATGATTTCAATACCACTAATGAAGTGATTCAGGTATCGGCTGCGGGCTTTGCTGGCGGTTTATCAGCAGGTGTACTATCCGCTAGTCAGTTTAGAATCGGAACATCTGCAAACACTAGCGCTCAACGATTTATTTATAATTCCACTACAGGTGCATTGTCCTTTGACCAAGATGGCAATGCAGGTGGGTTTACTCAAGTAAAATTTGCACAACTATCTAGTGGGTTGTCGTTAACCAACAACAATTTTGTGGTTGTTGAAGGGTAATTAGCGTTCCATTACTGGACGGCAAGTAACATCAGAAATTATGAGAATGCGAGGTGTGATTCTACACACCTCGCATTCATTATCAGTAAAAGGTTTCAAGGTTATGTAAAGTTATTTATTTAGAAAACAATAGCTCAGTAAATATTTTGTATATTAGTTTATTGACGGCTTATTGCAACCTTGTTAAAAATTAATCTCTTTATTCCCTTTTACCTATTCCCTATTTTTCAGCTAGACACCAAGGGCGTTGGTGTAGCCTTTCCAAGAGTTGCCCGCCGTACTCCTTCGGAGAAGCAAGCTACGCGGAGCGTCTCGTAGAGAAGGCATCGCCCAGAGCAAACACATAAATACAGCTAATTTCCAGAAGCGTGAAGTACATCATCTGCCTCTGGTAGCTAGGCACAGAGGCTATTTTAATTGTGAATTTTGACCGGAGTAACACAAAGGTCTTCAGTTTTGCTCGTGAATTTTGAATTGTGCTGTATTTGTTTCCCTATTTTGAAGCTAGTAAGGCTTATGCATTGACAAAAAAACAAATATAAGTGTACAAACGGGCATTTCAGCCTAATTTTTTGATGCTTTTGGAGCATTTAAAAAAGCTTGACAATGACCGATTTTGCACAAATTTAAAAATTTGTAAAGTGCTTAAGACTTAGATAGTTCGAGATACTTTGATAGGTAACATTTGCAAATTAATCAACAAAAGGAGAATCTAAGAGAAAAATTAGCGACCGTCAAGGATGACACGAAAGTATACCAAAAGCGTTGACTTTTGGTGAATTATTTGCGCGTTCAAACAGCACTAACATCAAGGAGGAGAAAATTATGGCAAATATCATTGGCACTAACGGGAACGATACTCTACTGGGCACAACAAGCGCTGACACAATTAACGGTAAACTTGGCAACGACACGATTACAGGTAATAAGGGCAACGATACTTTAACTGGTGGCGGTGGCAAGGATAGATTTATTTACAACTTGGGTGACGGTACTGATACGATTACCGATTTTGGTGGAATAGGTAAAGGCACAAATCCAACACCAGGAGTGATTGCCGAAGTTGATACGATTAAATTTATTGGCGCTGGGTTGACTGCGCGAAATTTGTTGCTGACTCAGAATGGCACAAATTTGGAAATCACCTTTGAAGGGGTGGCTGGCGCGAAAGTGGTCTTGAAAAACTTCAAATTAGAAGACTTGGAGAACTTGAAAGCTTCTGGAAGTACGCCAGCGATCGGCAATATTATCTTTGATGGACAAACTAGCATTGTTGACAGTTTTAATGTCCTGGATGCCAACTCAACAGAAACAAGCATCGGCATCAAGAACACAGTCACCTTTCTCAATGACCTTGCTAACAACATTACGGCTTTAGACAACTCAAATGATCTGGTGAATGGTCAGGGGGGTAATGACAAAATCGACGGCAAGAGTGGTAACGACTTGCTGAGGGGTGGTGCAGGCAATGATACTCTGATTGGTGGTGGAGGCAATGACACCCTCAACGGTGACGCTGATAACGACACCTTGAATGTTGACTTTTCACAAGGCGACAATCTCTTAAATGGAGGTAATGGCAGTGATTATCTGTCGGCTTCCGGCTTAAAGTTCGATGAAACTATCCCAGGTTATGTTACGGCGTCAGGCAATAATACCCTTAATGGTGGCGCTGGTAACGATATCTTGGATGTTGACTTTTCATCAGGCGAGAATCTCCTCAATGGAGGCGATGGCAATGATTATCTGTCGGCTGCTGGTGAATACTTGGTATTTGAGCCGTATAGTAATAACACACTTTACGGCGGTGCTGGTGACGATACCTTTAATGTTAACTATTCAGGAGGTCAGAACTTACTATATGGAGGAGATGGTAATGATTCTTTCTCCCTTTATGCCGCCAGTGGCAACGTTTACGGTGGCGGTGGTAACGATGTCTTCCGTGCTAACTATTTAACAGGGAATAACTTATTTGATGGTGGCGATGGCAACGATGTTTTAGACATCTCTGGTATTGAGGATTACCGCTTGGCTGAAGGCAATAATACGCTTTACGGCGGTGCTGGTGACGATTACTTGAATATTGATTATTCATCAGGCGATAATCTAATTGATGGTGGCGATGGCAATGATATTTTTTCTGCCGTTGGTGTCACTGGCAACTCTACAATAGATGGCGGTACAGGTAATGATTTGTTGGAAATCAATTACTTTAATGCTGCTAGTCAAGGGCAAGGAATCACTTCAACTTTTAATGCCACCACCAAGATTGGATCGATTTCCCCAGGCGCGAATCAGGTTAGCTATAAAAATATCGAAAGATTAAATATCATAGGCACATATTTCTATGATGACAAGATTGTTGGCAGCAATGGCAATGATACCCTCGCAGGTAGCAGTGGTAATGATAGTCTCTATGGAGGAGCTGGTAGTGATACCTTTGCTTTCAATAGTTTCGATGAAGGGAGCGATCGCATTTATGATTTCGACACCACTAATGAAGTAATTCAGATATCGGCTGCTGGCTTTGGTGGCTTTGCTGGCGGTTTATCAGCAGGTGTACTATCCGCTAGTCAGTTTAGAATCGGAACATCTGCAAACACTAGCCGTCAACGATTTATTTATAATTCCACTACAGGTGCATTGTTCTTTGACCAGGATGGCAATGCAGGTGGGTTTGCTCAAGTAAAATTTGCACAACTATCTGGTGGGTTGTCGTTAACCAACAACAATTTTGTAGTTGTTGAAGGATAATTAGGGTTCTATTATTGGACGGCAAGTAACATCAATGCGGGGTGTCTAGAATCGCACCTCGCATTGGATTCATCTGTGCGTTTGTAGTCATATAGTCAGGACTTACGCACAAAGGTTCTCTGTTGAGACTGGGTGTAAGGGTGTAGGGATTTTGGTCACCTACACCCTTATGTTTGATAAAAATCGGGGTCTAGTAGCTTAGAAACGATTTATAACTACATCAAAATTACTTGGTGCTGCTTTCAGCAGGTGTACCAATCATTTTTGCAGCATTTTCTTCGCTTTCAAGAATACCGAATTCAATCAACAACTCTTCTAGTTCTTCCATTTCAATTGGTGTGGGAATTTGAAGATTCTGGTTGTTGATGATTTTGGTAGCCAATGTGCGGTATTCGTTAGATTGGTTGCTGTCAGGTGCATACTCGTTAACGGTCATCCGACGCAACTCAGCGTGTTGAACAATATTGTCGCGAGGTACATAGTGAATCATTTGGGTGTTCAAGCGTTTTGCCAGAGTTTCGATTAGTTCGATTTCTCTGTCAACGTTCCGGCTATTACAAATCAAACCACCCAAACGGACACCACCAGTGTGTGCATATTTCAAAATACCGCGAGCGATGTTGTTTGCAGCGTACATCGCCATCATTTCACCTGATGTCACGATGTAGATTTCTTGTGCTTTGTTTTCACGGATAGGCATAGCAAAACCACCGCAAACAACGTCACCTAATACGTCGTAAGATACAAAGTCAACATCTTGGTAAGCTCCATTTTCTTCCAAGAAGTTGATGGCAGTGATAATACCGCGACCAGCACAACCTACACCAGGTTCGGGGCCACCAGACTCTACGCAACGCACACCACGAAAGCCGGTCAGCATGACTTCTTCAAGTTCGAGGTCTTCTACTGCGCCACGTTCGGCAGCCAAGTGCAAAACAGTGGTTTGAGCTTTACTGTGCAGCATCAAACGAGTGGAGTCAGCTTTAGGATCGCAACCTACAATCAGAATGCGTTGGCCCATTTCAGCCATAGCTGCTAGAGTGTTTTGAGAGGTAGTAGACTTACCAATACCGCCTTTACCGTAGAAAGCTATTTGTCTGATTTTGCTATCGATAGACATGGTTTGTGTTTTCCTAGAATAAATTGGTCGATCAAACTGAAGGGTTACCTGAGACTTAACCCTTGGTAGCGTTGGCACATAGGGTCTGCCAACAAACACACTGGGCAAAAATAGTAAAAGGTTGCATAGACGAGGATTTGATTTGTGTTTTAGGAATATTGCAAATATGGCTCTCAAGAGCTGGCGATCGCATATCTTTGCTAGGATTTGATATCAGGACAACCAAGGCATCAGTAGACTTCTTGCAGAAGTCGGGAAAAGGGTAAGGGGGAAAGGGGAAAGGGATAAGAAAAAACCTTTTACCTTTTACCTTTTACCTTTGCCCCCTCTTGCGAAAAGAATTTTGCAAGAGGTCTTGTAGGCTGTTGTAAATCACTCCATCGGTTGCTCAAGCCTTCAGAGTTTTTAAGTAGCAATTTCAACCTTTACAGAGTTTTTGCTCTGAACCCAACCAACCAAAATTGCAATTTACTCTTAATGGTTGTTACAACTTTCCTATGTTAGTTGTGCCATAATTGTCCAATTTGATATTCTAAAATAGCAAGCGATCGCTTCTTGGCATTTCTTCCACCTATTCCTAAAAAACTACTAAATCATATCGCTATTAATGCAGAAAAATAACTTCTTGATTGCAAGATAAATTTCTGCATTTACAACCTTTAAGACTATGGCTTAGGCAGTGTATTGGTGAATTTTGGCAATCTAGTTAAATTCCCTAATTTTGGGGAACTGTATCTACTATGCTGGAAGTTTTTATTTCCAGAATAAGCAACTCCTAGAACCTAGTCAGAGCGATACAAAATAGTTAATATCGCCTGTCCCAAGTTCAGTCACCATTATAATTTCTTTCGGATTGCCAAGATGTACTCAGAGTCTTTCTCCCCCGACTCTAAGAGTAATTAGATCTGGCGTTTTAAGTAGTATAGCCAATTACTGGCTATTACCTAAGCAAGCTATGGCTGACTTCAAGCCCTTACTAAAGTGTTTATCTTGCTTATCTGGCTTTTGTTTATCGTTACTAAAAAGCATAACGATATTGAAGCGGACTTACCAGAGCAAAAAAACTTTATCGAGATTACCTCAATATTGTCTTGAAGTCTTTTTGCATTCTTACTTTTTGATTCCTGTTTTTAGATTAACACAGATTTATTAATTTATTTTGCCTAATCAAATTATTTTTACATTTGTAGTAATATTGTTTTTCAATTTTAGAGTTATTGCTCATATTTAACTTATTTATTTTTTATTAACATTATTTCAATATATATATAGGAATCAAATCGGATTGCTATAGCACAGTTTCATAAGACTTCTTGCAGAAGTCGGGGAAAGGGGGAAAGGTTTGGTATTTTCCTTTCCCCTTTAACATGAGTCCCTTTTCCCACAAGAGTGCAAAAGTGTTTTTTGCAAGAGGTCTATAATAGTTCGCCGGAAATGAAGGTATATATAGAAAAGAAAAATCATTTTTCTTTGTATAATTTGCGACTCCGACTTTAGAAAGATATTCTGTAGAGTAACTCAATCTCGTGTTAAGGTTGAAGATGAGAATAAAAATCGGACACAAATGTTGTTTTTAGTATTAACAGGCTTTTACTCTTTGTTATTGACAGGCTTGTCTCCGAAATTTAAATCTCTACACACTTTTAATTTTGGAAACAATTTATGTCACTGTATGTAGGTAACCTCTCATACGAAGTTACACAAGAGACTTTAAATACTGTTTTTGCAGAATATGGTTCTGTAAAGCAGGTTTCACTACCCACTGACCGTGAAACAGGTCGTTTGCGTGGTTTTGCTTTTGTAGAAATGAGTACAGATGCAGAAGAAAATGCTGCTATTGAGGCTCTTGATGGTGCTGAGTGGATGGGACGTAACTTGAAAGTGAACAAAGCTAGACCCAGAGAAGACAGAGGTTCGTTTGGTGGAAACCGAGGTAATTCTGGCTCTCGGAACCGATACTAAACTTTGAACTCAGAAATTTCAACTCTAACGTCTTCAGGGCAGACAATGAGTCTGTCCTTTTTTCTCGGATTTACTGGATGGCTTAACACTAACCAGTAATAATTAAGTAAGGATCAGGATATAGAATGGCCCAAATAATAGTAGACGATAATGAAGGGATTGAATCAGCCTTGCGTCGTTTTAAGCGAAAAGTTTCCAAGGCAGGTATTTTTCCAGATATGAAGAAGAATCGTCATTTTGAAACGCCAGAGCAAAAACGTAAGCGTAAGGAAGTCGCTAGACACAGACAAAGTAAGAGAAATTTCCGCAAATGAGTGTAAGTCTAAGCATTTGTACCACCTCTCTATTCTTATAGCTACTCCAGAAGCAGATTAAAAATTCCAACTTTAACGCGATAGTAGTCAAAAATCCCTCACACCGATAATGTGGGGGTAAAAGTTTATGTTTGGAGAACTGAACCAAAAAATCCTACAAATTCAATATTATTTTTATTTAATCATGTGATGTCATCTATATTATGGAAACTAAAAAATACAAAATTGAGTATAAGTTTCATTCAATTTACATTGAAGAGGAATCATTAAGCAGAAAAGCTTATTACTATAAAATTTTTGGTGAATTATCCCATAATAGCGGATTTGCCAATTCAATTGCTGAGGCAGAGAAAGAAGCAAAAGAGAAGATTGACGAAAAATTTAATCTCATAGAAAGAAAATCTGCATTACACAGATATTGCGTGATGCGTGATTTTGAAAGCTTTGTTGAGTTGTTAACTCAACAAAACCAAATGCCGAAAGAAGTAGCTTCTCAACTCGCTTTAGCTTCAAGTTTAAAGTACTTTACCAAAGAAGTACAAAGTGTTAATATAAATGGCTCAGCAGATGGGAATGGAACTGTAAGCGCAGAAAACTTGCAGTAATAATCAGTTGTGTTGGACTGTATGAACTAAAATACTGACTGCATCGTTTTTGTGAGGAGGTAAGCTTTAAGAGTCCATGCGTGATTAAATAACCCGACATCTGGGACTTTTAATTCAAATGGATGGAGCGGTGGCTGTACTAGCAAGGGTGCAACCCAATCGCCGAGTCAAAAATATGTAACAAAAAGGCTCAAGCAAAAATGCCTGAGCCGCTAATACATTCAAGTTAATTAATTGAACTAACAGGTTAGGTCAAATAGCTAAATTAGCGAAGCTTAGTAACGGTTGCGTCCACCGTAATTCCCACGATTGCCACCACCAAATGAGCCTCCTCTATCTTCCTTGGGCTTAGCCTTATTTACTTTTAGGTCTCGTCCCATCCACTCAGCACCATCAAGAGCCTCAATGGCAGCATTTTCTTCTGCATCTGTACCCATTTCCACAAAACCAAAGCCGCGTACACGACCTGTTTCACGGTCAGTAGGTAACTGAACTCGCTTTACAGAACCATATTCTGCAAACACAGCATTTAGACTATCTTCGGTAACTTCGTAAGAAAGATTGCCTACATAAACTGACATAGATTGTCTCCGAAATTGTAAATGTGTAGAGATTTAGATTTCGGAGAAAACTTTGTAAATACCAAAAACAAAAAGCCTGTCAATACTAAAAACAAAAGCTGTTAACCGAATTAACTCTCACCTCCTATTATGGCATATAAATCTACGTTTTAGGTAAACTATGAGAAAAAATAATATTACTTTACTAATTCAACTAAAGCCTCCCGGTGAAACCTGACTACGCATGAGACTAAGCAACCACGATAATGCCCAGTTGTGAATACTGAGAGCGTGACATTGCTCTGGCTTAGATCTAAAATTTGTTTCACCTTACAGATTTGCCGTTTGTTCTTGCAGTATGCAAAGATGCGATCGCCTGCTTTGACATCCAACGCTTTTATTTTCAATTTCTACTCACTGCTACAGTTATCGATCTAAACCATCATATTTATTGGGATTTTTTTCACCTTCTTTTGGTTGGAATCTTTTGTGGTTTCTATGTACCAACAACAAGAATTGGAATACTTCAGTGTAATACATACACTAAAAGGCGCTTAAACTACGTCTACGATGGTTTCATACCATTTCACAAAATACTTGATACAAATGATTAGTCTCTAATTCTCTCCCCCCTGCTCCCTAGCAAGAACTACCGTCTATTTGTATCAATTTTCAAGCAAAACGGTATTAGCTCTATTTTTGAGGCTATAACCCATCCATTCAGTACCTCTTAATCCATTAATTGCTGCTACTTCTTCGGTGTCTGTATCCATTTCTACAATTGCAAACCCTCTTTTATCACCTGATTGTTGCTTTGTAGATACTAGTATTTTTTTAACAGATCCATACATTAAAAAGACTTGCCTAATATCCTCATCTTCAATTTCATCGGATAGATTACCAATATAAACTGACATAAAATATCTCCCAATTAACAGAACGTAGAGATTTAGATTTGGAGAGGTATCTCTATAGTCACTTAACCAAAAATATTTCTCAATAATTTAGCAAAATTAACATTCATTACATTAATTTTATACTACAATTTCTACTAAAAATTGTTTGTTTATATATCTTTGTATTTCTTTATATTTTTCCTGATATTAGGAATCCGCTTTGATTACTGAACTGATTTGCGTAGGAAGGCAATAGGCAATAGGGTTTTAGAAAATGAATGTGTACTCAATACGGTTCGGATAAGCATTTTTCATCTGTGATGTGGGCTGGGAAAAGGGTAAGGGGAAAAGGGAAAAAGTTTGAAATTACCCTTTTCCCTTTTCCCTTTCCCCTTTAACCGAACCGTATTGAATGTGTACTGAGTTTTGTTCAAAAATCAAATAGGAGTCCTATATTTGACATCTATTTTGGTTATCAGACAATCCGAGAATTTTAAAAAGGCTTTGATTTATATTCACATCAGGGTAAATGCATCTTATTTACTAATAAAAATTGAAGAAGATTTCAAAATGCTATAGATACAGCAGTTTGCAACCAAATGAGGTACACAACTAGAGAATTAAATCTTCTTCTCCCTGCTGCCACCTGCCTCCTGCCTCAAAACGAATCAATTTGTACCTCATCCAAATGAAAACTGCTGTAATTTTAATAAGGCATCGATCGCATTTATAACTTCAACGCTATTAATCAAGTCATCCCAGGATTAGTTGATAGTTTTGGTGGCGGTTTATCATCAAGCGTACTATCTACTAGCCAGTTTAAGGTTGGTACATCTGCAACCACTAACGCTCAAAGGTTTATTTACAACTCGACTACACCAGGATGGCAGTGCAGGAGGCATTCAAGCTTGATTGTTTAACCTTTTTCAATAACTTCAATTGTAAATTAGCGATCGCACATCACTAACGACTAGACGAAAATCAAAAATCCTATGAATGCGAGGTAGTACCATGTCTCGTATTTTGTGATTTTATATACATTATATTACGTAGTGAAAATAATGTGAAGATTATGTAAAAATATTTTTTGAAATTATAGAAATCTACGTAATTATTCTGCATTTAGTTAGTAAAATGTTATTTAGATGTTTCCTATTTTTCAGTTAAACACCACAAGGGCGATCGCCTACGATAGCGGGATGCAAATTATTTTGTGTATCCACGTCAAAGTTCACTATTTTTAAGTTAGGAATACTTACGCATTGACAAAAAGCCGAATCTGAAGTGTGTATTAGACATTGAAGCTTTAACTTTTTGATGTTTTTTGAGAGATGCTGGGGTTTGATTGATTAAAAAAAGCCTGAAACCATCATTATTACTCAATACACAGCCTCATAAATTTGTATAGTGCCTAAGTCTCAAATAGTCCAAACTATTTGGATAATTTCTATCTGCAAACCATTAAAGATATAGAACTTCTCGAAAAATTGCTAACCCTGAAGGGTGAGATTCAAATTTATCGAAAGCACCAACTTTCGAGAGATTTTTGTGTGCCAAAACAGCACTAACAACCGAAAACTTCAATTACTTCAAAAATCGAATCAAGTAGGAAAAAAATTATGGCAAATATCATTGGAACCGACTATTACGAAACCTTACTGGGCACTAAGAGCGCCGACACAATTAGCGGTAAATTTGGCGACGATACTTTAACTGGTGGCGGTGGCAAGGATAAATTTGTTTACAACTTAGGTGATGGCATTGATACGATTACCGATTTTGGTGGAGTGGGTAAAGGCACAAATCCACCACCAAATGTTATTGCCGAAGTTGATACCATCAAATTCCAAGGCGCGGGCTTTACTGCTCGAAATTTGCTACTCACCCAGAATGGTGCAAATTTGGAAATCACCTTTGAAGGGGTGGCTGATACAAAAATCGTCTTGGAAAAGTTCAAACTAGAAGATTTGGAGAATTTGAAAGCTTCTGGAAGTACGCCAGCCATTGGTAATATTATTTTTGATGGGCAAAGTAGCGTTGTTGATAGTTTTAATGTTCTGGATGCAAATTCTACTGATACGACCATCGGCATCAAGAACACAGTTACCTTTTTCAATGACCTTGCCAACAACGTTAAGGGTTTAGATAACTCAAATGATGTAATCAATGGTCAAGGAGGTAACGACAAAATCGAAGGCTTAAGTGGCGACGACTTGCTGCGGGGTGGTACAGGTAATAACCTGCTTGATGGTGGTGCTGGTAATGATACTCTTTCCGTCTCTGGCTATGAAGATGAGCAGTACGACTCTCGCTTGTCTGGCAAAAACACCCTCAACGGTGGTATTGGTGATGATAATTTGAGTGCTAGTGGTTCAACAGGCGATAACCTGCTCTCTGGAGGCAATGACAATGATTCTCTGAGTGTCTCTGGTTACTATACCTTTGTATATATCAACGATATCTTCGACTCTCGCTCCTCAGGCAAAAACACCCTCAACGGTGGGACTGGTGACGATAACTTGAGTGCTAGTGGTTCAACAGGTAATAACCTGCTGTCTGGAGACGATGGTAATGATACTCTCTCCATCTCTGGCTACTACAACGGAGATAACTACGACGAATACGACTCTCGCTCCTCAGGGAATAACACCCTCAACGGTGGTACTGGTGATGATACCTTGAGTGCTAGCGGTTCAAAAGGTAATAACCTGCTCTCTGGAGGCTATGGCAATGATTCTCTCTCCATTTCTGGTTACTACAAGTACACTCCCAGTGACGACCCCTATAGTCCCCGCGACTTATCCAACACATACGATTCTCGCTCTTCTGGGAATAACACCCTCAGCGGTGGTGCAGGTCAGGATACCTTGAGTGCTGGCGGTTCAACAGGTGATAACCTCTTAGATGGTGGCGATAGCAATGATATTCTCATAGCTTCTAATGCCACTGGTAAAAATACCCTCAAAGGTGGAAATGGCAATGATACCCTCACAGGTGGCAAAGGTAATGATAGCCTTTATGGAGGAAGCGGTATTGATAGGTTTGTTTTCAATAGTTTAAATGAGGGTGTTGATAAGATTTATGACTTCAACACTGCTAATGAAGTGATTCAAGTATCGGCTGCTGGTTTTGGTGGCGGTTTATCAGCAGGCGTACTATCCGCTAGTCAATTGAAAATTGGTACATCTGCAACTACTAACGCTCAAAGGTTTATTTATAACTCGGCTACAGGTGGATTGTTCTTTGACAAAGATGGCAGCGCAGGTACGTTTGCTCAGGTACAATTTGGACAATTATCTACTGGCTTGTCATTAACCAACACTAATTTTGTGGTTGTTTAATCGTGATTAAAGCTCTATTAATCTAGGTAGAGAAAATTGCAAATGCTGGGAATGCGAGTTGCCTGAAATAGCTGCTTGCATTCCCAGCATCAATGCAGTGATAAAATCTCTCTTGAGATAAAATACATCCTCATTCATTTTGATGATCCCGCTCATTCCTTAGAGATAGACAGATGAAATTATTCCTGCGATAAAGAAAAAAATATGTATTTTTTTCTGATTCTTAAGAATATGTGTCTTGTACTTCATGTAAAGAATTAGCTAGGGAAATATTAAGGATATATAAAAAATAATTTCGGTAAATAATTATCAGGAAACAAATTTGTTCAATATGTAAAGATATTTGTTCAGGAATCAATTACTGAGTAAGTATTCTGTATATTAATGAGGAACAGGTTATTTGAATATTCTGTTCAGTTTGTTTATGCCCTGCAATTTGTTTCCTATTTTTCGGCTAGATGATCCTGGATAATAACTAATAATAAGGGCAGAAATATCTGTTTATCTGTTGTTGAAGCTAGTAAGACTTACGCATTGACAAAAAATCAGAAAAGAGGCGTGTTTTTTTGAACTCCAGCTTGATTATTCGATATTTTTTGAGCAAGATTTCGGTTTGTGTTAAGCCTGAGGTATTGTTCGTAAAAATGCTTTAAAAAGGTTGAAGTAGAGATTTCGCCAAATGCACACATTCATAAATTTGTACAGTGCCTAAGACTTTAGATAGCTTGAATATTTTGCTCAGTGCTGCCTGCAAAGCATTCAACATGTGAAACTTCCTGCAAAATTATTAACCCTCAAGGGTGACATAAAGCATATCGAAAGCATCAACTTTCGAGAGATTTTTGTGCGCCAAAACAGCACTCACAACCGAGAAGTTAATTTATACCGTTTCACTTTAAGGTTGATACATTTAGGCAAGCAGGGGGAGCAGAGGAAGCAGAGGAAGAAAGAAAAATGATTTGTATCAAGAATTGAGTGAAATGGTATTACTTCAACAAAGGATTCAAGTAGGAGAAAGTTATGGCAAATATCATTGGAATTATTGGTAACGATACTCTACTGGGCACCAGCAGCGCCGACACGATTAACGGTAAACCTTTGAATGACACCCTAACTGGTGGCGGTGGCAAGGATATATTTGTTTACGACTTATATGACGGCATTGATACGATTACTGATTTTGGTGGAGTGGGTAAAGGCACAAATCCAACAGCAGGAGTAATTGCCGAAGTTGATACCATCAAATTCCAAGGCTTCCAAGGCGCGGGCTTTACTGCTCGAAATTTGCTACTCACCCAGAATGGTGCAAATTTGGAAATCACCTTTGAAGGGGTAGCTGGTACAGCTGGTACAAAAATCATCTTGAATAATTTCAAACTAGAAAACTTAGATAACCTCAAAGCTTCTGCTACTAGACCAGCGATCGGTAATATTATCTTTGGTGGACAAACCACCATCACCGATAGTTTTAATGTTCTGGATGCCAACTCTACTGATACGACCATCGGCATCAAGAACACAGTCACCTTCCTCAATGACCTTGCCAACAACATTATTGGTTTAGACGATTCAAATGATGTCATTAATGGTCAGGGTGGTGACGACAAAATTGACGGTTTAAGTGGCGATGACTTGCTGCGCGGTGGTGATGGCAATGATATGCTACTTGGTGATACGGGGGATGATTCCCTCGATGGTGGTCAAGGAAATGACTTGCTCAACGGTGGCGAAGGCAGGGACATATTGGGGGGTGATGAAGGCAATGATAAGCTTTTCGGGGGCAATGGCAATGATATTCTTTTTGCTAGTAGTGGTAATGATACCCTTGTTGGTGGTAGTGGTGGCGATCGTTTGAGTGTTCTTCCCTTTAGTCAAGATTCTTTAGAAGCCAATAGGCTCTTTAATGGCGACGATGGCAATGATACTCTCTCTGCTCAGGGCTACCCCGACGAACGAAATGGGGCGACTTACGTAACTGGCAATAACACCCTAAATGGTGGCGCTGGTAATGATACATTGCTTGCTGAATATTCAACAGGCAATAACTTACTATCTGGTGGCGATGGCAATGATTCCTTCTTTGTGGCCAATGGTGCCAAAGATACGGTAGATGGAGGCGCAGGTGACGATTTATTGTCTTATGATTCTTATAAGGGAATCACTTCAACTTTTAAGGGAATCACTTCAACTTTCAATGCCATTACTAACAGTGGATCGATTACGCTAGGCACGAGTCAGGTTATCTATAAAAATATTGAGCGATTAGCAATTGAAGCTTCATCCTACGATGACAAAATTGTAGGCAGTAATGGTGACGATACTATTGGAGCTGGACGTGGTGGCAATGATACGGTAGACGGAGGCACTGGTAACGATTTGTTGCTTGCCTCTTACTATTTTGCTACTGAAGGAATCACAACGACATTCAATGCTACCACTAACACTGGAACGATTACGGATGGCACGAGATTAGTTAGATACAAAAATATTGAACGATTAAATATCACAGGTACAGCCTACGATGATTTGATTGTCGGAAACAATGGCAACGATACCCTCGCTTCAGACGGTAATAGGAGTGGTGGCAATGATACTATTATTGGCGGTGGGGGTAACGATTACCTA
Source organism: Nostoc sp. DedQUE12a (assembly GCA_034530795.1). Taxonomy (GTDB): domain Bacteria; phylum Cyanobacteriota; class Cyanobacteriia; order Cyanobacteriales; family Nostocaceae; genus Nostoc. Next base: position 9,503 of record JAVRCH010000112.1, on the reverse strand, counting down.
GATGCTAAATATTCTAATGAGTACTTTTCAGGCTTTTCAGGGAATAACATCTTTAATGGAAATGGAGGTACTGGCGATGATACCTTGGATGCTCAGTATTCTTCAAACGATAATCTACTCTCTGGGGATGAAGGCAATGATTCTCTGTTTGCCTCTGGCTACTCGTCTGAAATCCTCGAGGTCTACGACGGTCCAATCTTTTCTATTTATCAAACCTCAGGCAACAACACCCTTAACGGTGGTGCTGGCAACGATACTTTGAATGTTGACTTTTCAATAGGCGATAACATTCTTAATGGGGGAGATGGCAGCGATATTCTCATAGCTTCTGGTTATGATTACGACCAAGTATACAATGTCTATCGTAGGGCATCTGGCAATAACACTCTTAAAGGTGGTGCTGGTAGCGATTCCTTGATTGTTGATGATTCAATAGGCGATAACCTTTTGGATGGAGGGGATGGTAATGATATTCTCTCTGCCTCTGGTGCCACTGGTAAAAATACCCTCAGAGGTGGAAATGGCAATGATAGCCTAATTGGTGGAAGTGGTATTGATACCTTTGTTTTCAATAGTTTCAATGAAGGTGTTGACAAAATTTCTGATTTCAACGCCACTAATGAAGTGATTCAAGTATCGGCTGCTGGTTTTGGTGGTGGTTTATCAGCAGGTGTACTTAAAACAAGTCAGTTGAAAATTGGTACATCTGCAACTACTAACGCTCAAAGGTTTATTTATAACTCGACTACAGGTGGATTGTTCTTTGACAAAGATGGCAGTGCAGGTACGTTTGCTCAGGTACAATTTGGACAATTATCTACTGGCTTGTCATTAACCAACACTAATTTTGTAGTTGTTTAATCGTGATTAAGTCTCTATTAATCTAGGTAGAGAAAATTGCAAATGCTGGGAATGCGAGTTGCCTGAAATAGCTGCTTGCATTCAATTCACCAATGCAATAGACTTCTTGCAGAAGTCGGGGAAAGGGGAAAGGGAAAAGGGGAAAGGTTTGGTATTTTCCTTTCCCCTTTAACATGAGTCCCAATACTTGTCGGTTAAGGGGAAAAGGGAAAGAAAAAACCTTTACCCTTTACCCTTTACCCTTTTCCCCAAACCAAATTCCGAGTTCAAAATGCAAAACCCGAGCAGTATTGACATGAGTCCCTTTTCCCACCTCTTGCAAAAAACACTTTTGCAAGAGGTCTAATGATAAAATCTCTGTCTAAATAAAATACATCTTCATCCATTTGGATTATTGCGATCGCCCCTTAAATGTAGTAAGCCGTAAGCATCCCTGCAATCAAGAAATAAAATATCTCTTGTTTTGTAATTCTTTATCGGTGCATCTCCAACCACCAGCACTCAAAGGTTTATTTACAACTCTACAACAGGTGGATTGTTCTTTGACTCTGATGGTAGTGCGGGTGCGTTTGCCAAGGTACAATTTGCACAATTGTCTACTGGCTTGTCATTAACTAACAATAATTTTGTAGTAGTTTAAAAGTAATTAGGATTCTATACCAATTCCCAATTAAGGAATTCAGGTTTATCTAGGTTTTAAGGTTTGAATCTGTTCCGGAATTTTAGAGAATTGGTATTATTACTCAGCCGCAAGTAGGAGCAAAAATCTTAAGAATTAGGGGTGTCTAGAAACACCCCTAGAGATGATTCATTTTTAGCAAAAATTTTTGCTAAAAACGGTAATAGTACTTATGCCTACATTGCTCGGTAAATAATATGAAGATTATGCAAAGATATTAATTAAAATAAACACACTTAAGTAAATATTCGTTATCTAGTTATTATAGGAGTAATTAAATATTACGTATTTTGATGCCAAATACTCACGGGCGATCGCTCATGAAAAAGGCATAAAGATTCTTTCTTTGAACCCAGTCAAGCGTTCCTATTTTCCAACTAGTATGATTTACCCATTCAACCAACTAAATTCTCAAATTTTAGTTTGGGGTATTCCAACTTAACTTTTCACATCTTCTTGAGCAATGTCTACGCTAAATGCTTGCTAAGGCTACTGAAGAAGAAGACTTGAGACAAGGCTAGAAGTAGTTATTTTTGCTAATCTTAATGCTCAGAAATTTTGACGGTGCTTAAGACGTAGATAGTCCGAGAGTCTAGGATAAGTACTACTTACAAGCTAATCAAAAGGAGATGATCATCAAAAATTTGTAATCCTCCAAGGCGATATAAAGTATGCCGAAAGTATCATCTTTCGGCGAATTTTTGTGCGTTCAAACAGCATTAACAGCAACTTGAGAACTTCATTAACTCCAAAATCGATTCAGGTAGGAAAAAGTAATGGCAAATATCATTGGAACCAACGGTAACGATACCCTCGTGGGTACAGAAAGTGCGGATACAATTAATGGTAAAGCCGGGAATGATATCATCACAGGGGATCAAGGTGACGACACCTTAACCGGTGGGGGCGGCAAGGATACATTTGTTTACAATTTCAACAACAACAATATTGTTACTATTACCGATTTTGGCGGTGTCGGTAAAGGAACAAATCCAACAGCAGCAATCATCGCCCAAGTGGATACTATCAAAGTTGAAAGCTTCAGTGCCAGAAATATGCTGCTCACTCAGAACGGCAGCAATTTGGAAATTAGCTTTGAAGTGCAAGATCCTACAGTAGCTGCTGATATAAAGACAAAAATCATCCTGCAAAACTTCCAATTAGAAAACTTAGATAATCTGAAAGCTTCTGGAACTAGGCCAGCCATTGGAAATATTCTCTTTAATGAAGAAACTACGATTACCGATAGCTTTAATGTCCTAGATGCCAACTCTACTGATACGAGTATCGGCATCAAGAATACGGTAACCTTCCTCAATGACCTGGACAACAACATTACAGGTTTAGACGACTCAGATGATGTGATTAATGGTCAAGGAGGTAATGACAAAATTGATGGCTTAAGTGGCAACGACCTTTTGAGAGGTGGTGCAGGGAATGATACTCTCATTGGTGGTGTGGGGAATGACACCCTCATTGATATTACTGGCAATAACTCCCTTGTTGGTGGTATTGGTGATGATACCTTGAATATTGACCGTTCAACAGGCCATAACACCCTCAACGGTGGCGCTGGTAACGATATTTTGAGTGCTAGGGGTTCAAAAGGTAATAACTTACTCTTTGGCGGCGATGGCAATGATTCTCTTAACACCGCTCAGTTTCCTGGTTTCAAAGAGACTGTTGCTTCCTTAGGTAATAATACTCTCTACGGTGGCGGTGGTGACGATATTTTGAATGCTAGCTCTCCAGAAGGTAATAATTTACTTTTTGGGGACGATGGGAATGATTTTCTTAGTGCGTCTGGTAGTACTGGTTTTAGAAGGCAGAGCTACTCTGATGACTTTGAATTTAGCCCTTCAGGTAATAACACCCTCAACGGTGGTGTTGGTAACGATACATTGCGTGCTGAGTATTCAAAAGGCGATAATCTACTTTCTGGCGGCAATGGCAATGATTACCTCTCCACCTCTGGCGATGTCATCTCGTTCAACGGTGGAGATTCTTTTTACCTCACCTCAGGCAATAATACTCTCAACGGTGGTGTTGGTAGCGATACATTGCTTGCTGGATATTCAACAGGCAATAACTTACTGTCTGGTGGGGATGACAATGATTACCTTTCCATCTCTGGCTATCTCATCAAGTTCATCGATGAAGATAATTATTACTATTACCTCACTTCAGGCAATAACACCCTCAATGGTGGTGCTGGTAATGATACATTGCTTGCTGAATATTCAACAGGCAATAACTTACTATCTGGTGGCGATGGCAATGATTCTTTCTTTGTGACCAATGGTGCCAAAGATACGATAGATGGGGGTCAAGGTTACGATTTATTGTCTGTGGATTACAGCAATGCTACTGGAGGAATCACTTCGACATTTAATCCCACTACTAACCAAGGATCGATTACAGCAGGTACGGATCAGGTTAGCTACAAGAATATTGAACGATTAAATATCAAAGGTACAGCCTACAATGACAAAATTGTGGGAAGCAATGGCAACGATACCCTCACAGGTGGCAAGGGTAATGACACCCTAATTGGAGGAAGCGGTATTGATACCTTTGTTTTTAATAGTTTCAATCAAGGTGTTGACAAAATTTCTGATTTCAACACTACTAATGAAGTGATTCGAGTATCGGCTGCTGGCTTTGGTGGCGGTTTATCAGCAGGCGTACTTAAGACAAGTCAGTTGAGAATCGGTACATCTGCAACCACTACCACTCAGCGGTTTATTTACAATTCCACAACAGGTGGATTGTTCTTTGACCAAGATGGCAGTGCAGGTGCATTCGCTCAAGTACAATTTGGACAATTATCAGCTGGGTTGTCATTAACTAACAACAATTTTGTGGTTGCCTAAGGCTAATTAGCGTTCCATTACTGGACGGTAAGTAACATCAGAAATTATGAGAATGCGAGGTGTGTAGAATCATACCTCGCATTCATTGTCAGTAAAAGGTTTCAAGGTTATGTAAAGTTATTTATTTAGAGAACAATAGCTCAGTAAATATTTTGTATATTAGTTTATTGACGGCTGATTGCAACCTTACTAAAAATTAATCTTTTTATTCCCCTTACCTATTCCCTATTTTTCAGCTAGACACTAAAGGCGATCGCTCAAAACAAGGGCGGGCATAAATACAGTAAACAATTTGCACAAGCTTGAACTACACCATCTATTTCTGGTAGCTAGGTAGAGAGGCTATTGTAATTCTAAATTCCGTTGATAGCAACGGAAAGGTTTCCGGCTTGGCTCTTGAATTTTGAATTCTGCTGTATTTGTTTCCTGATTTTCAAACTAGTAAGGTTTATGCATTGACAAAAAAAGAAATATCAAGTGTGGAGATGGAGCATTCAAGCTGAATTTTGTGATGCTTGTTGAGCATTTATAAAAGCATGAAAATGACTAAGTTTGCACACCATTAAAAATTTGTAAAGTGCTTAATACTTCGATAGTTTTGATGCTTGGATAAGTAACACTCGCAAGTCCACAAAAGGAGAATCTTCTGAAAAATTAGTGCTCCTCAACGATGACATGAAAGTATGCCAAAAGCGTCAACTTTTGGTAAATTATTTGCGCGTTCAGATAGCACTAACAGCAGAAACACAACAAACTTCAAAAATTTGGTTCAATTAGGAAAAAGTTATGGCAAATATCATTGGAACCAACGGTAACAATACTCTACTGGGTACCACCAGCGCCGACACGATTAACGGTAAACTTGGCAACGACACGATTACAGGGAACAAAGGCAATGACACCCTAACTGGTGGCGGTGGCAAGGATAGATTTGTTTACAACTTAGGTGACGGCATTGATACTATCGCTGATTTTGGTGGAGTGGGTAAAGGCACAAATCCAACAGCAGGTGTGATTGCCGAAGTTGATACAATTAAATTTGTGGGTGCTGGATTGAGTGCAAGAAATTTGTTACTTACGCAGAATGGCACAAATTTGGAAATCACCTTTGAAGGGGTGGCTGGTACAAAAATCGTCTTGAATAATTTCAAACTAGAAAACTTAGAGAACTTAAAAGCTTCTGGAAATACGCCAGCGATCGGTAATATTATCTTTGATGGACAAAGTAGCATTGTTGACAGTTTTAATGTTCTTGATGCCAACTCAACAGAAACAACCATCGGCATCAAAAACACAGTCACCTTTCTCAATGACCTCGCTAACAACATTACCGCTTTAGACGACTCAAATGATGTAATCAATGGTCAGGGGGGTAATGACAAAATCGACGGCAAGAGTGGTAACGACTTGCTGCGGGGTGGTATCGGCAACGATACTCTGATTGGTGGTGCGGGAAATGATATCCTCAACAGTGGTTTGGGCAATGATAGCCTCGTTGGTGGTACTGGCAATGACCTAGTGCAAGGTGATGCGGGCAATGATACTTTGATTGGTGGTGCGGGAAATGATATCCTCAACGGTGGTATTGGTAAGGATTTATTGAATGTTGACTTTTCAAGTGGTAATCATCTGCTGGATGGTGGTGCTGGTGACGATAACTTAAATGCTAAATATTCAACAGGCAATAACACTCTCAATGGTGGCCTTGGTAACGATAAGTTGGATATTTTACTTTCAGAAGGCGATAACTTACTTAATGGAGGTGATGGTAACGATCTTCTCGTGTCCTCTCGCCAGCTGGATGATAACTCACCTGTCTCCAGCGCCTCAGGTAATAACACGCTCAACGGTGGTGCAGGTGACGATGGCTTGTATGTAGAAGCTTCATCAGGCAATAACCTCCTTAATGGTGGCGATGGTAATGACAATCTCTCAGCCTCAGGTGGCTTCGTCGGGTCTGTGTCGTCTGGAAATAACACACTTATTGGTGGCACGGGTGATGATTTCTTGGATGCTGGTCTTTCATTAGGTGATAATCTACTCAATGGTGGTGATGGCAACGATCGTATCTCCATCTCTGGTGTATTTAACCAACTTGGACTTAACGCTAGTGGAAATAACACCCTCAAGGGCGGTGCTGGTAACGATACCTTAAGTGCTGACTTTTCATCAGGCGATAATTTAATTGATGGTGGTGATGGGAATGATACGCTCAACATAGGTTTTGGTAGCAGTGGTAATGATAGCCTTTATGGAGGAAGTGGTAGTGATACCTTTGCTTTCCAGAATTACGAGGAACGCAACGATCGCATTTATGACTTTAACACCACTAATGACGTGATTCAGGTGTCATTTAATGCTTTTGGTGGTGGCTTATCAGCAGGTGTACTCAAAGCTAGTCAGTTTACCATTGGAGCATCTGCAACCACTGAAGCTCAAAGATTTATTTATAACTCAAGTACAGGTGCATTGTTCTTTGACGAGGATGGCAGTGCAAGTGCATTCACTCAGGTAAAATTTGCACAACTATCTGCTGGGTTGTCATTAACTAATAACAATTTTGTAGCTGTATTTTGATGCTTTTTGAGGATCTATCAAAAGCTGATAATGGCAAAATTTGTACATTTGGGGTGGTAAGGGTAACGATACCCTTTATGAAGGCAGCGATCGCATCTATGATTTCAACGCCAATATCGTTAACTAACAACAATTTTGTGGTTATTTAATTGTAAATTAGCCGCACATAACTAACCAGTAGACAAAAATCAACAATCCTTTAAATGCGAGGTACGTATTACCTCGCATTTAACAATATTTTATACATTTTTATACTTAAATAAAAGAATGTGAAGAGTATGCAAAGATATTTCTTGAAATTTTAGAAATCTACGTAAATATTCTGTATTTAGTTAGTAAAATGTTATTTAGATGTTTCCTATTTTTCAGTTAGATACCTAAGAGCAATCGCCTACGACAAAGGGATGCAAATTATTTTGTCTATCCTGGGTTAAAGTTCACTATTTTTAAGTTAGGAATAATTACGCATTGACAAAAAACCGAATCTGAAGTGTGTATTAGACATTGAAGCTTTAATTTTTTGATGTTTTTTGAGAAATGCTGGGGTTTGATTGACTAAAAAACTTGAAGCGATCGTTATTACTCAATATACAGCCTCATAAATTTGTACAGTGTCTAAGGCTTAAAAAGTCCAAATAATTTGGATAAATTCTATGTGCAAACCATTCAAAATCTCAAACTTGCGTAAAAATTGTTAGCCCTTAAGGGTGATATCAAGTATATCGAAAGCATCAAATTTCGAGAGATTTTTGTGCTCGAAAACAGCACTAACAACCGAGAACTTAAACATCGATTCAGGTAGGAAAAAACTATGGCAAATCTCATTGGAACCAACGGTAACGATACTTTACTCGGTACTACTAGCGCCGACACGATTACAGGGAACAAAGGCAATGACACCTTAACTGGTGGCGGTGGCAAGGATAGATTTGTTTACAACTTAGGTGATGGCATTGATACTATCACTGATTTTGGTGGAGTGGGTAAAGGCACAAATCCAACAGCAGGAGTAATTGCCGAAGTTGATACAATTAAATTTGTGGGTGCTGGATTGAGTGCAAGAAATTTGTTACTTACGCAGAATAGCACAAATTTGGAAATCACCTTTGAAGGGGTGGCTGGTACAAAAATCGTCTTGAATAATTTCAAACTAGAAAACCTAGAGAACTTAAAAGCTTCTGGAAATACGCCAGCGATCGGTAATATTATCTTTGATGGACAAAGTAGCATTGTTGACAGTTTTAATGTTCTTGATGCCAACTCAACAGAAACAACCATTGGCATCAAAAACACAGTCACCTTTCTCAATGATCTCAACAACAATATTACCGGTTTAAACGACTCAAATGATGTGATTAATGGTCAGGGGGGTAGCGATGTCATCAATGGCTTAAGCGGTGACGATCTTTTGAGGGGTGGTAGTGGCAATGATATTCTCATTGATCGTGCGGGGAATGATACTCTTATTGGCGGTGAAGGCATCGATTTTTTGGATGTTGAGTTTTCAACAGGGAATAAAATTCTCGATGGTGGTGCTGGTAACGATGAATTGACAGCTCGTGCTTCAACAGGTAATAACTTACTTCTTGGGGGTGACGGCAATGACACTCTCTCCATTGATGGCTCGTCTGGCAATAACACTGTCAACGGTGGTGCAGGTGACGATACCTTCGATGCTAGCTTTTCAACAGGCGATAATCTCCTTAATGGAGGGGATGGTAATGATTCTATCTCTACCTTTGACGGTGGAGGCAGCTTTCTTACTGCTGGTAATAATACTCTCAATGGTGGCACTGGTGACGATACCTTGGATGCTAGCTTGTCAACAGGTGATAACCTCCTCAGTGGAGGGGATGGCAACGATCTGATGTTTATCAGTGGCTACAGCGACAACTACGAAAGTTCTGTATTTGGCAATAACACCCTTAATGGAGGGAATGGCAATGATTCCTTCTCTATCGTTTTATATCCTTCGCCCTCTTCCTTAGCAACTCAAACAGTAGATGGGGGGACAGGTAATGATTTGTTAAACCTCAGATTTATCGAGCCTGCCGGAGCAATCACAACGACTTTCAATGCAGCTACAAATACCGGAGCGATCGCAGTAGACACGAATCTGATTAACTACAAAAATATTGAAAGCTTAGTGATTACAGTGCTTTCAGGTGTGGCAAAGAACAATGACTTGATTGTGGGCAGCAATGGCAATGATACGCTCGATGTCAGCGCTAGTGGAAATGATACCATAGATGGCGGTACAGGTGACGATTTGTTGGTCGTCTCCGGCTATGCTACTACCGGAAATACCGGAATCACTTCGACTTTCAATGCAACTACTAAGGTTGGCTCAATTGGGGTTGGCGCAAATCGAATTAACTACAAGAATATCGAACGATTAAATATCTCAAGTACAGAGAACAATGACAATATTGTGGGTAGCAATGGCAACGATACTATAAATAGCATCTTTGGTGGCAACGATACCATCGATGGCGGTATAGGTGAAGACTTAT
>JAVRCH010000111.1:0-123686 GCA_034530795.1 Nostoc sp. DedQUE12a | reverse complement strand
ACTCCTGCTAGTACCGTCAGGACAAGGTGAAACACCGCACCAAATTAAAAATTTGGTGGCTCTTATTCAGGAGGGGTCTGAATCCCCAACTGAGGTAAAAACCTCCAGCATAGCTGCCTTCTGCCTCCTGCCTCCTTCAATGCAATGGCAATGCTTTGGGGTTGGAAGGTAGACGGGGTAACTCCAGACCTCTACGACTTAATTGGAGCTTCTTTAGCTTTGGTAAGCGTATTAATTATTATGTTTGCACGCAATTATTAAGTAATATTATTTAATTATTGCTGACTAAAAGAGCAAAAGGGGAGAACTTGCAACAAGTCTTTTCCTTGTCCTCTTAATTGACCGATAAATTTGATGATGATTTATTTTCAAAAGACAATAACCCAGGCAAAATTGCAAAAATTTTTTAGTAACTACGTATTTACAAGCAACTATACGGCTATGTGATGAGAAAAATCGAATCATTCTATATTTGTGCAATTTGTTGGATAAAACTGGACAAAATTCTTGAAGCTTACAAATTCTTGAAATTACGATTCAAGGCTCATCATCTCTACACAATGGTTATACTTTTGTTAATATTTCAAAAAAAGCAACATAGAGTAACTTTCAAGACAAAAAATCGTATCTAATGGTACTGAAAATATATTAATCTAATACAAATTTGTTGGTGCTTAGGAACAAAAAGAAGTGTTGAAGAAAGTTGTCATGATTGGGGCTATGACCCTGCTAATTTGGGCACAACCGTTGATGGGCAATGCTTTTGCCCAAACATCAGCGGCTAGTCCACCTGCGGCTGATACTGGAGATACAGCATTTATGCTAATTTCGACAGCCCTCGTGCTGCTAATGACACCAGGATTGGCATTCTTTTATGGTGGATTTGTACGATCGCGCAACATCCTAAATACATTGATGATGAGCTTTGTATTAATGGCGATCGTGGGAGTGACCTGGATTCTCTGGGGTTATAGTCTGGCATTTGCACCGGGTTTGCCGTTCATCGGTGGATTACAGTGGTTGGGGTTGAATGGTGTCGGTTTAGAGACAACTGATTATCTCAAAGGCTCAAATCCTGCGGAAGTAGTTTCTTATGCAGCAACGATTCCCCACCAGGCATTCATGATTTACCAAGCCATGTTTGCCATTATCACCCCAGCCTTAATTTCTGGGGCGATCGCTGAACGGATGAGTTTCCGGGCTTATTGCCTATTTGTCCTCTTGTGGTCAACCTTCATTTACAGCCCCCTAGCCCACATGGTCTGGGCTAAAGGTGGATTCTTAGGATTGTACGGTGGTTTGGGCGCCCTCGACTTTGCAGGTGGTACAGTAGTTCACATTAGCTCTGGCGTTTCTGCTTTAGTAGCAGCGATCGTTCTTAAGCCTCGGAAAACCCATCCCGACCGTCTTAGCCCGCCACACAACGTTCCTTTCATTTTGCTTGGTGCTGGATTGCTGTGGTTTGGCTGGTTCGGCTTCAACGCTGGAAGCGCCCTATCAGTTGGTAGTGGAACTTCGGGTAACTTAGTGACAAATCTAGCAACAACAGCCTTCGTTGCCACTAATACATCTGCGGCGGCAGCCGCTTTAATGTGGCTAATTTTGGAAGCAGTTTTACGGGGTAAACCAACCGCAGTAGGAGCTGCAACAGGAGCCGTTGCTGGTTTGGTAGGCATCACTCCCGCAGCGGGATTTGTTACACCGTTATCAGCGATTTTAATTGGTTTCATCACCGCCTTTATTTGCTTCTATGCGATTAGTTTCAAACACAAGCTACAAATTGACGATGCTTTAGATACCTTTCCCGTGCATGGCGTTGGTGGTACAGTGGGAGCAATTTTAACAGCTATATTTGCTACCACTCAAGTCAACGGAGGCGGTAAAGAAGGAGTCCTACGTGGTAATTTTGGTGAATTGGGAGTTGAACTACTAGCAATTGCGATCGCCTATGTAATAGCAGCAGCTGGTACTTGGATTATTCTCAAAATTATCGATGCGACAGTCGGACTACGAGTCAAAGAGGAAGCAGAATTGCAAGGTTTGGATATCAACGAACACGGCGAAGAAGGTTATAACTCTGAATTTGGTGGCGATCGGCCCATTCAGTGATGAGTAGGGAGATGAGGGAGAGAGGGGAAAAGGTTAAAGGAAAAGGGATAAATTTAACCTTTCCCCTTTACCCCTTTCCCTTTCCCCATTCCTCATTCCCTATTTTCATCGAGTGTGATTTTTGAGTACTAGCGTTAAAATCTGATTCAAAATAATTGGTAAATTTCGCTAGTCGTGTCTACTTCTGCAAAAACCTTTCCTATCTGGGCATTTTTCTCGCTGTTAACCAACGGCGTACTATTGTTGGCGGTCGTTCTACTAATTTGGCAACAGCAGAAATTGACCGCTTTTTTTGGGGGGATGATAACATCCCCAGAGCAAATCAACGTAAACAACTCACGCCCAGTTGTTACACCTGATTTAGGTCGCCGTCACCAACTCACTTACCAACAGTGGGTAGATATTCTCAAACAAGAAGCGAAAGTAGCTGCTGACCGCCGTCCTGTGCATTTAACTATACTTGCGGGAGATTCTCTGAGTTTATGGTTTCCGACTGAGTTATTACCCGAAGGTAAAAATTGGCTCAATCAAGGAATTTCTGGCGAAACCAGCCAGGGGCTTTTGAAAAGATTGAATATATTTGACCGCACCCAGCCAGAGGTGATTTTTGTAATGATTGGGATTAATGACCTCATTCGGGGGACGAGGGACGAGGTAATTTTAGATAATTACCAGCGAATTATGAGTTACCTCCGAAGAGTGCATCCCACAGCGGAGATTGTTGTCCAGTCAATTTTGCCGCATGGTGGAGAAGAAGCAACTTGGCAAGGACGAGATAAACTTCTGGCTATTACGAATAATCGCATTCGCCGATTAAACGATCGCCTACAAAGCATATCTGCAAAAAAAGGTGTAAGATTTCTCGATTTATATCCCCTGTTTACCAACACCCAAGGTAATCTCCGGCAGGAATTTACTACTGATGGCTTACATCTAAATCGTGAAGGCTATATAGTTTGGCGTTCTGCATTGCAGATTTATAGCAATATTGAACTTCAACGTGTTTCAGGAAAGGATAAGAAGTAATATCTTTGAATACGAGTCTGTATAAATCGCGTCTGGGCGCGAGAGAATAAAAAATAGTGGTTTAAGTAGACTAATCTCATGGATACAAAAGCTTTTAAGCGGACGCTCCAACATTCCGAAAATTACAATCGCAAGGGGTTTGGTCACCAAGCAGAAGTTACCAGCCAGTTGCAATCTGAATATCAAAGTAACTTGATTCAGGAAATTCGCGATCGCAATTACACCCTCCAACGAGGCGATGTCACCATCCGACTAGCCCAAGCTTTTGGGTTTTGTTGGGGTGTAGAACGTGCTGTGGCTATGGCCTACGAAACCCGCCAACACTTCCCCACAGAACGCATCTGGATTACTAACGAAATTATTCACAACCCTTCTGTGAATCAGCGGATGCAAGAAATGGAAGTAAAATTTATTCCAGTTGAAGCAAATCAAAAAGACTTTTCTATTGTTGATACTGGTGATGTCGTTATATTACCTGCTTTTGGGGCTAGCGTTCAAGAAATGCAGATACTTCACGAAAAAGGCTGCAAAATTGTTGATACAACTTGTCCTTGGGTATCTAAAGTTTGGAATACAGTAGAAAAGCACAAAAAACTTGACTATACCTCAATTATTCACGGTAAATATAAACACGAAGAAACAGTTGCTACGAGTTCTTTTGCTGGCAAGTATTTAATTGTGTTGAATTTGTCAGAAGCGGAATATGTCGCTGATTATATTATTAACGGTGGAAACCGTGAAGAATTTCTCCAAAAATTTGCCAAAGCTTGTTCGCCTGGATTTGACCCCGATGGCGATTTAGAAAGAGTTGGCATTGCTAACCAAACTACCATGCTTAAAGGTGAAACCGAGCAAATTGGTAAGCTTTTTGAGCGTACTATGTTGCAGAAGTATGGCCCTACCGAATTAAATCAGCATTTCCAAAGCTTCAACACTATTTGTGATGCCACCCAAGAAAGGCAAGACGCAATGTTAGAGTTAGTAGAAGATAATTTAGATTTAATGGTAGTAATTGGTGGGTTTAATTCCTCAAATACTACTCAATTGCAACAAATCGCAATTGAGAGGAGAATTCCTTCTTATCACATTGATAGTGTTGAACGGATTCAATCAGCAAACTCGATTGAACATCGACAATTAAATGGACAATTAATCATTACAGAAAGCTGGCTACCAGATGGAGAAATTGTTGTGGGAATTACGTCTGGTGCATCTACACCAGATAAGGTAGTAGAAGATGTAATTGAAAGAATTTTCACTTTAAAATTAGCAGCAACAGTGGTTTAAATTCTCGGTGTGTATAGCATAATCAGAAAATAGATCCCTGACTTCTTAAAGAAGTCAGGGATTTAATTTTTTAGAAATTTTACATCTCCAAAAAGTTAGATAAAAAGATTACATCTTCAGATAGATATAGCAAAATTAAGATTATTGATTTTTCTGAGTAATCGAAAATTATGTTATTTTAAAGCCTAATATAAAATTTAAAATTCAATAATTGACTAACTCATTTCGCTAGCAAAAACTTTCATTGACGATTTTCATGCTATACATGGCAAATGCCAATTCTCATGTAATCTCGATACAACCTCTTTTATCTAACTTTTGGATTTAGCATTTATCCCGCGTGATAGAAAGAATTGTGAATTAAAGTTGATAGCTTATATACAAGCCAAATTGATGAGGTAGTTATCGATTATGAGTATTATTGCTTGGGTAGTTTTAGGACTTTTGGCAGGTGCGATTGCTAAAGCCATTTATCCTGGATATCAAGGCGGTGGTATTCTTTCCACAATGATTTTAGGCATCATTGGTGCCTTCATCGGTGGAAGTCTGTTTACATTGCTGAGAACCGGAACTCTACAAATTACTTCGGCTGGTGCTGGCTTAACTATTCCTGGTATTTTGGTAGCTGTCCTTGGCGCGATTATTGCTATCTACCTATGGGGACTAATCAGAAGAAGTAGTAACGCCTAATTACAAAACGGCAGTTATTAATCATGAAATTACCACTGGTATTTAATTCTCTCGTAGTTTTCCAATTGAGGAGCTATCTAATCTCTATTTAACTCGATGCATGTGGGAAATACTACTAGGAACTAAAACCAGTCCATCTATTTTGTTTGTCAAACTGTTTTTTGGAAAATTAAATCTATGTTCTTTCACAAAAAAGATCCTATTCATGTTGTAAACGTTAAGGAACCAAACCCTCGTTTTGCTCAATTACTTTTAGAGCAATTTGGGGGAGCGACCGGAGAACTAAGCGCAGCTTTGCAATATTGGGTTCAATCATTCCATGTGGAAAACGCTGGAATTAAAGATATGCTCCAAGATATTGCGATCGAAGAATTTAGCCATCTAGAAATGGTTGGCAAACTCATCGAAGTTCATACCAAAAATACCGATCAAACAGAAGCTTATAAAAGTACTCTCTTTGCAGTAAGAGGCATAGGCCCTCACTTTTTAGATAGTCAGGGTAACGCTTGGACTGCAAATTACTTGAATGAAGGCGGAGATGTAGTCCGTGATTTGAGAGCTAATATTGCAGCTGAAGCCGGCGCTCGTCAGACTTACGAAGAGTTGATTAAGCTAGCAACTGATGAAGGAACTAAAGAAGCTTTAGTCCATCTTTTAACACGAGAAATTTCTCATACCCAGATGTTTATGAAAGCTCTAGATTCTCTGGGTAAGTTAACAGATCCCTTCTTTGGTAATATTCAACCGGATGAAACTGTTGCGCTTTACTATAACCTATCTACAAACGGCGGTAAAGATGAGCGCGGCCCTTGGAATTCTGAGCCAACATTCAAATACATTGCAAATCCCCTAGAAAGCCACTCTTAATTCCATAGTTTGCAGTTAGAAAATAAGTTAATTTCAGCAAATATTTTGAATCATTGCCAAGCTGTATTTGCCGATCTTAATTTCGATAGGACACACCATAGGGGCGCACATCTGTGTGCCCCTAAAAATGGCTATAAATATTCAGCCACACAACAATACAGAGTGATGTTTCCGAATTCAGAAATTACAGCAGATTTAGTGAAATACACCCCTTCAGTCTAGTAGATAAGTATAAAGCTTATTTCACTTCTGAATTCGGAATTCTCTTTAATTCAACCCTAAATCAAAAGTGTAGAGCAGGAGATTGGTTTGTGATTGTCAACGCGACTCAAAATGGTTGGGAAATTATTTATCATCGTGCTCATGCTTTGTTAGCAGCTCAGCTAGGAGGGCAATGGCGACGTAAAGATGCTCCAGCCCGATTATATGAAACAATAGCTGCAATTTCCCATCATGATGATTTAGAAAAAGAGTGGGAAGACGATAATCTGACTAAAGCTGGTGCGCCAAGAGACTTCACTCTGATGACAGACAGTGATATAGAAGAAGGCGTTCAGAAAACTGCTAATTTGGCTAAGAATGCTCTTTACCGTGGACGGTGGGTAGCTCTATTAATTTCTATGCACATTAGTCGTTTAAATGAGCCAAGCCGGGGTCAGTCTCCAGAACTAGACAAACTTTTAGATGAGCAACTCGAAAATCAAAAACGTTGGCGCGAGGAACTAGGTATTGAAAAGGAAGAAGTTGACGCAGCTTACGCATTTATGCAATGGTGCGATCGCCTTTCTCTGATCCTCTGTAAACAAGAATTACCTGCTGATGAACGCTTTTTAGAAATTACCAAAGGCCCCGACGGTCAACGCTATGATATCATGCAACGCAGCGATCGCTTAGTTGTTGTCAAACCCTGGCCTTTCCAAGAAGAGGAATTCACCGTCAACGTCGAAGCTTGCGACCTCTCCCAGATAAAATTTGAGAGCAACGCCGAACTCACTCAAGCACTACAACAAGCCCCCATCAAGGTATTAGAGTGGACGTTTGTTAAGAGTTAGATACCTATGGCAGTTGTCAGCTAGCTTAAGCTACAAACCGATGGTCAAACCTTTACTCCAAGAGAATTTGAAGCCTATTGCCTATTGCCTATTGCCTTTACAACTTAAGTCTCTAATCAAAAAAGAGCCAGATAAGTAATTTTCTGGCTCAAAGCTGGAGACAAAAAATCATCAAATAACGGCTAACTTCAGCAAGAACTTAAAGTCTACCCAAGTTATGCAGTCCTAAAATAGCGCCCACTCCTAAGATATGACCAAAGGCGGTAGTTGCTAATAAAGCAGGTGCACCAAAACCACCAAAGAAATTGGGTGATGGTAGTTTTGGTTCTGCATTTTGATACTTGATGGTAGATTTGCCAAAGGCAATGGCTATTATGTTGGCGATAATCATAGTCAAGCCAACGTAAGGACTCCATTCCAGGGGTGCGGTTGCAGCAGCAAGTAACGTTGAAGTAAACACCTGATTTGCTCCTGAAATTTATTAATGATTGAAAATATAATCTGAAAATTCGCGAAGCTAATTCAACAAAACAGCCCATTTTGCATCAATATTTAACACTTATTCTTACTACTTAATATAATCTGCCCCACATTGGGTATTTTTGCCCCTAAGATCTGATTGACGCTAATATAAACAGTAGTACATTTGAACCGATTCCGATCAATCCATTAGCTCTCAAATTCAGTAGAGTATGTAAACAGCCCAACTTCAAGAAAATAATTCAAAAAAGCTGTAGTGGATGTGTTTAAGATTACAAATATCTTTGCATCAAACGACACATAAATTTCACCCTTCGCCAACACTTACGTAATAGCTTAAAGTCTACACTGATACGACTAAAACTTCTGGTAGTTGCTGTCAAAGCCTGCTTAGAAAAAAATGAAGTTCTTGTAATTACACAGATTAAAAAACCTGACCGACATGAGTGCGTAGGCGTAGTCCGTCGCAAACATCGCATCAATTATCTGGATTTGACAACTTCTAGTTAAGGTGAAATACAGACGCGTAGGCGCAGCCTGCCGTAGGCATCGCTCTAAAGATAATTTACACTCAAGATGATAGCGATTATTTCCAGCTTCTGTTATGTCCTCAACTCTAGATTCTTTGCCACCCGCACTTGCTAAAATTGTCCAGCGCTTTCAACGCGCTTCCGAACCGAAGCGACGCTACGAACAGCTGATTTGGTATGCTCAGAAGCTCAATGAGTTCCCAGAAGCTGATAAATTACCTGATAATAAGGTTCCTGGTTGCGTTTCTCAAGTTTATATCACAGCAAGCTTGAATGATGGTAAAGTTGTTTTTCAAGGTGATTCTGATTCTCAGTTAACCAAAGGATTAGTCGGACTTTTAGTTGAAGGATTAAATGGACTAACGCCAACTGAGATTGTGCAACTTACTCCAGATTTTATTCAAGAAACAGGTTTAAATGTTAGCCTCACACCTTCCCGTGCCAATGGATTTTACAACATTTTTAAAACCATGCAAAAAAAAGCCTTGGAATGTAAGTTAGATGTAGGTAACTAATAATTAGGCATTGGGCATTGGCCAAACAGGGCATTGGGCATTGGTGAATAAACAAATGACTGATGACTAATGACTGTTGACTAATGACTAATAACAAATGACAAAGGAGAAAATTTAATCTCATGTCAACAAATTTATTATCTACTTCTGCTGCGGTTGGATTTGGTGGAGTAGTTCAAGAATATTTCTGGAATTGGGAAAACCAGCAATTGCGCGTTGTTTATGAAACCCTTGGTAAAGGTTCACCGTTATTGCTACTACCAGCTTTGAGCAGCGTTTCGACGCGTTTAGAAATGGGCGAACTTGCTAGATTATTAGCTCCCAATTTTCAAGTTGTAGCTGTAGACTGGCCTGGTTTTGGGGAATCTTCTCGCCCTAGTTTAAATTATCAACCGCAAATATATCAGCAATTTTTGTCAGATTTCGTCAACGCGATTTTTAAGACTCCGATTACTGTAATGGCGGCTGGTCATGGGGTTAGTTACGTCTTACAATTAGCTGTGAAACAACCAGCTGCATTCTCAAAAATTGTGTTGTTAGCTCCTACTTGGCGCGGGCCTTTGCCGACAATGGGCGCTAGTCAACAGATAGCTGGTATGGTGAGAGAATTAGTGCGATCGCCTATAGTTGGTCAAGCTCTCTACAAACTTAACACTACCCCATCTTTCTTAAATTTTATGTACCGCCGTCATGTCTTTACTGACACGGCTAAACTTACACCCAGTTTCATCGACAAAAAATGGCAGACAACTCAACAACCAGGAGCGAGATTTGCTTCTGCTGCCTTTGTAACGGGTAATCTCGATGCTGTACACCAGCAATCTGATTTTCTCAAACTTGTAGAGTCTTTAACCGTACCACTTATGGTAGTAATTGGGGAATCTAGCCCTACCAAATCACGAGAAGAAATGAACGCTTTAGCAGCATTACCAGGGGTAACAAGCGTCGTCATTCCTGGTTCTTTAGGACTGCATGAAGAATACCCAGCAGAGGTTTTAGCAATAGTTGGTGATTTTTTGTTCTCACCATGAAATTGAATAAGAATTGAGAACAAAAAATACTTACAACCAATTAATCAACCGTAGGGGCGTACAGCTGTACGCCCCTACCAATGTATTTATAATAGGAACGTATAAAGCTTGTTTTACCTCCTAATTATGAATTCTTCTATATATAATTCTTTTGCGTAAACTCAAAACAAGGCAAATTCGCACAAAAAAATAAAAAGAATTATCATAGGCGATAATGATTATCCATAAGGTGAGACAAAAGGAATTTAGAGTATGGTAGCTGACGTAAGCACAAATTCAGTTCCCGTTACTGTTCTTACAGGTTTTTTGGGAGCAGGGAAAACGACTCTACTTAATCACATCCTCACCTACGAACACGGCAAAAAAGTTGCTGTGATTGTTAATGAATTTGGGGAAGTGGGCATTGATAATCAACTAATTATCGATGCCGATGAAGAAATATTTGAAATGAATAATGGCTGCATCTGTTGTACAGTGCGTGGTGATTTAATTCGCATCATTGGCAATTTGATGAAGCGGCGCGATAAATTTGACCATTTGGTAATTGAAACAACCGGGTTAGCTGACCCTGCACCAGTAATTCAGACATTTTTTGTGGATGAAGATTTGCAAAATCAACTATCTTTAGATGCAGTGGTAACAGTTGTAGATGCCAAGCATATTTGGCAGCATTGGGATGCAGACGAAGCCCAAGAACAGATTGCCTTTGCAGATGTAATTTTACTTAATAAAACAGATTTAGTAGCATCAGAAGAATTGGACGAACTAGAAAAGCGAATTCGGTCAATGAATGCTATGGCAAAAATCTATCGTACCCGCAACTCGGAATTAGAAATGAACGCTTTGTTAGGTGTCAAAGCATTTGATTTAGATAGAGCATTAGAAATAGATCCAAATTTCTTAGGCGAAGATGCCCACGAACATGATGAAAGTGTTTTTTCTGTAGCTTTAGTAGAAAAAGGTGCAGTCGATGGAGACAAATTAAACGCTTGGCTTTCTGAGCTACTGCGTACCCAAGGCCCAGATATTTTTCGCATGAAAGGCATATTAAATATCGCTGGAGAAGAGAATAGATTTGTCTTCCAAGGAGTGCATATGATATTTGATGGCAGACCCGATCGCCCCTGGAAACCTAACGAAACTCCAAAAAACGAACTAGTATTCATCGGTCGCAACCTTGACGCAGAACAACTCAAACAAGATTTTCTCGCTTGTCTGGCATAAATAAAAAGTTAGGAGTTATGAGTTAGGAGTTAAGAGTTAAGAGTTAAGAGTTAGGAGTTAGGAGTTTTTAACTCATCACTCATCACTCCTCACTCCCCACTCCTCACTCCCCACTCCTCACTCCCCACTCCCCACTCCCCACTCCTCACTCCCCACTCTCCACTCCTCACTCCCCCTTTTCTAAAGATATGAACCCCACAACCAGCAAATCTAAGGAATTTGAAGAACACTATTCGGGGATACTTGCAGATTATGTAACTGCGATCGCTTGGTCACCCCAAGGTCAAACCTTAGCAGCAACTTCCGCAGCTGGGGAAGTAGTAGTGTGGAATGATGGCGAACTCACAACCTTACAAAGTGGTAATGGTAAATCAGTAGATTGCCTTGCCTTTTCTCCAGATGGGAAATTTTTAGCTGTTGGCGGACAAGATGGACAAGTCAAAATTTGGCAGGATACTGAATTAATTGCCACATTGGAAAATGCACCTGCATGGGTTGACAAACTAGCTTGGAATTACACCAGTAACCAACTAGCTTTTAGTTTAGGGCGTTACGTCCAAGTGTGGGACGCAGATACTCATGAAATTGTCGTCACATTGAATTTCGATAACTCATCAGTCTTGGGTATCGATTGGCGCATTGACGGCCAGTACCTAGCCATTGCTGGTTATAAAGGAGTCAAGATTTGGCAGAGTGAAAACTGGGATGACGAACCATACATTTTAGATATGGCTACCGTAAGTTTAGCTATGGCTTGGTCACCCGATGGTAAATTCCTCGCTTCAGGCAACATGGATAAAAGCGTCACCGTTTTGGAATGGAACAATCCCGATCCTTGGGTGATGCGGGGTTTCCCTGGCAAAATTCGCCAATTGGCATGGTCAGAAGCTACTACAAACCTGGGTGCGCCAATACTAGCATCGTCTAGCGTTGAAGGTATTGTAGTGTGGGAAAAATTAGAAGATGATAACTTAGGTTGGGAAGCACGAGTTTTAACTAATCATGTCGATGTAATTAATGCGATCGCCTTTGCACCTAAAAGCTTCCTTCTCGCTTCAGCTGGTGCTGATGGCTGGTTGTGTTTGTGGAACAAAGCCAAGGAAGTATCCCAAATAATCACAGGTGTCTCTGGAGGCTTTTCTAGCTTAGCTTGGCATCCCCAAGGCAAATTCCTAGCCGCAGGCGGCGAAAAAGGCGAATTAATTATTTGGTCAGAAGCTTTGCAAGTTTAGGGATTTGGCCGTAATTAAGAGTGGCTAAATGGGGAAATGGGAAGCAGAGGGGCAAGGTAGGAAAGGGATAAGGAGAATAAACCCTGACTCAGTACTCAGTACTGACCACTGAGTATTGAACATCGTCAATTTATTAGCTATGCTTTATGAACAAAGGTATACTTGTGTAAATTATGAACATAGCCAAACTGATTTTATTTGCCTGTCCTGCTTTTCTGGCATCGATATTAATGCTAGCCAATCCGGCACAAGCATCTAGTCTCAAATCTGGATATTCTACACCAGTAATCACAGTAGTATCGACACAAGAAATTCCTAGTTTGGCAGCACCACAATTGATTCAAAAATCTAATCCGATTATCGATCAACTCGGTTGCAATTGTGCCAACTGTGCTGAAGCACAGTTTGAGTTAATACAGGGCAAACTTCCATCTGTTGGTTTTTAAGGGAACTCCAAGAAATGAAGGAGGCAGGAGGCAGGAAGCAGAAGGCAGAAGGAGTAAATCAGTAGGGGATTCGACCCCTACTGATTTAGAGCCACTGAACTCTCGTGAGCGTGGGGGTCTTAAACCCTTGCTCCCTATGGTCGCGGCAGGAAACTCCAGGGCAGTTTTCCTCCAGCAATAACAGCCCTCTGCCTCCTGCCTGACTTGATAAATTATCTAAATTATCAGGATTTTAGTGAAATGGTATTACATCACCTCTGTGATGTCCTTCCCAATAATCGCAATTGGTCAGATGGCGAAGATGAAGCTTGAGGAAGTGATATTGCTACTCGCTAGGTAATCAGTTTACGAACGCATAACTTTACGGCACTCCTCATTGGGGTGCTTTCTTATTATGTATACCTTCTATGACTTTAATTGGATTATGTAACGAAATCAAAATGTTTGCAGAGAGCGTGGTTATCGAGGGTATGAGTGAAATTAGTTAGAGTATTACTTGGAGGAATTTTGGTATATAAGATAGAGATGAATTTACGCTCTCACTCTTGAGCATCTGTTGAGCATCAATGCTGAGTATGAAAATACACAAATAATTCATGCTCAAATGCTGAAAATAGGGTAAATGAGCATTAGTTGAGCATTTTTTAGGAAGTGAAGGCTGGAGGCATTGAAAAATAAGCATTATGAAAACCCGCAGTCAAGAGCGTATTTTGAACCTGCTAAAAACCACCAAAAAAGGCATTTCTGCCCAGGATATTTATGTAGAACTACGCAACAGCAATCAAGGTATGGGTTTAGCAACGGTTTACCGTTCCCTAGAAGCCTTAAAACTAGAAGGCATGGTACAAATGCGGAATTTGGCTAACGGTGAAGCCCTTTACAGTCTAACGCAGCAAGATAAACACCACCTTACTTGTTTGCAATGCGGTACCTCAATTCAAATTAATCAATGCCCAGTCCATAACCTAGAAGACCAGTTAGAAACCAACCATAAATTTAAAATTTTTTACCACACCCTAGAGTTTTTTGGCTTGTGTAGCCAATGTCAAAGTTTGTAAGGGGTATTGGGCATTGGGCATTGGGCATGGGGCATGGGGAGGTGTGGGAGGTGTGGGAGGTGTGGGAGGATGGGGAAGAAATCTCTCTCCCTACGCTCCCCTCTTCCCCCCACACTCCCCACACTCCCCACACTCCCCACACTCCCCACACTCCCCACACTCCCCAGCCCCACTCCTCACCCAGGCCGATTATTCCCCGTCGATATTTCCCCACCAAATAAAGGATTGGAGTTTCCATTAGTACCGTCCGCAACAATGGAACGCATTCCTTCTAGAGTGGCAGGAATAGTACGCGGATCCATAAACATGACCTTGCTGCTTTCGCTGCTGCCAATCTTTGTACCCATTTCTAAATAATTTTGGGCTAGTAAGAACTGCAACGCTTGTTGTGCGTTTGCTTCAGATTTGAGAGTATCGGTAATAATTTGCAGTGCTTCTGCGGTTGCTTGGGCTTTAAGAACTTGTTGCTGACGTTCCGCTTGCGCTTGCAAAACAATGGTTTTTTGTTGCGCTTCCGCTTGCAGAATTGTCGCTTTTTGACGAGCTTCCGCATCTAGGATTTGTGCTTCAGCTTTACCTCTAGCGCTATTAATGGCAGCTTCGCGTTCCCCCTCAGAATTGAGAATTGCTGCCCGTCGGCGTCGTTCTGCTGACATTTGCAATTCCATTGATTCTTGGACTGCTTGCGAAGGAATAATATCGCGCAGTTCTACCCTGGTCACCTTCACACCCCAAGGATCGGTAGCAATGTCTAAATCTTGCAACAAAAGTTCATTGATTTGACTACGGGCAGTAAAGGTTTGATCTAACTCTAGTTGCCCCATTTCCGAGCGAATTTGAGTAAGCACCAAATTCACCATTGCCGACTGGAGATTTTCTACCTTATACCAGGCTTTTTCCATATCCACGATGCGCCAATAAACCACCGCATCAACTTCAATGCTCACGTTGTCGCGGGTGATGCATTTTTGGGGAGGGATATCTAGGACTTTTTCGCGGATAGTTTCTTTGTAAACAACTTTATCTAGAAAAGGAATGACAAAATTCAGTCCTGGTTCTAGCTTTTTGTTATAACTACCCAATCTTTCCACCAAAGCTTCATTACCTTGATTGACGACTTTCACAGATCCCGCTACAGCAGAACCACCAAGGGCTAAAAAGACTAGTAAAAATAATTGTTCCATTTTCAATCTCCTAATTTTTTTAATTAAATATCTATCACTCGAAAGGGGAAATATCGGGGAATGGGGACTGGGGACTGGGGACTGGGGAGATGGGGGAGTGTGGGGGGAAAGATTTCTTCCCCATGCCCAATGCCCAATGCCCAATGCCCAATGCCCCATGCCCACTGGCATTACGAATGCAACAAATTTTCCGGTATCACAATCAAAGTCGTGCCTTCTCTTCTGACTACATAAACTCTTTGATGGGGCGCTATGCTGAATTTGTCATCGTCACATCGCGCTTGCCAAGAATTTCCCTCGTACAGGACTCGCCCTGTTTTTCCAGGTGGAATTTCTGTTAGGGTTTCAGCTATGACTGCATCTTGAATTTTTGACTTGCGCCGTCGCGGTTGCAAAAAGCGACGGGAAAGCACAGTTAGTGTTGTGGAAAGCAACAGCCACACTAGAATTTGCAACCATACACTTGTTAGACCGACTCCAGACAGCAGCGCTACGATAAAAGCGCTAATTCCCATCATGAAGGCAACGAACGCTGATGGTAAGAACAGTTCGGTTAAACATAGAACTGCTCCTGCAAGAAGCCAAATTAAAGTAAAACTTGGCATAGCGCTATCCTAATCTACATTGACGTAAATGCATTTATACGATTAGATACACCCAGACGTAGGCTATTAACGGAAAGCAAAATTTGGTTTTTTTACCAAAAAGGCAGGAGTTAAAAGCCAGGGGCAGGAGTTTAGGAGTATTAATTAAAACTTTAGCTCTGGGTCTGGCTGAGTAAAAAGCAGTAATTATACTGTCACTGCTTGCAGCAAAGTATAAAACGTCCTTATTTGAATCCCACTTTTTTAAAGGTGGGTTCCTCCTGCCTTCTGCCTTCTGCCTTCTGCCTCTTGAACATTTGATTAATTTCAGTAACAAGGTGTAGCCAGGGGTACACAAGTCCAGTCTATTCTAGCCTTCAAGTTGTTGACAGCTAAATTTAATCGAAATTCATGAGTTGATTTGTTTCTTATGATTTCTATCCAGCCAAAAATTTATTGTATAAATCCAACGTGTAATGACCCGATTAATCCTGAGGAAAATGCTGTTTGTGCCAGTTGCCAAACTCCCCTAGTTCACCGCTATCTCTGGGCTGTTGGCTCGATGCCCGCCACAATACCGCCAGGTACAAAGGTAGCAAATAGATATGAGGTAATTAGATATCAGGTTTGGCTTGATAGTCAACCAGGACTGCCGCCAGATGTACCTGAGGAATTGCCAAAAGCAGTAATTCCTTATTTACGGTTATATCAAGAACGGTTACATTTACCCCAGGTTTATGGGTTTGCTCGTGGCGTTGAGGAAGGTGCAGGTGATATTCTCTTATTGGAAAATGTGCCGATAGATGAAACTGGACATATTTACCCCAGTATTTCTGAGGCATGGGAGCAAGCAACGCCGGTAAGACAAGTTTATTGGCTGTGGCAAATTCTCCAACTTTGGACGCCTCTATCAGAATGGGGACTTAGCCGCAGTTTATTGGTGCGGGATAATTTGAGAGTCCAAGGTTGGTGTGTGCGACTGTTGCAACTTTACCAAAAACCAACAGCGGAGAAACTGAGTTTGCGACATTTAGGACTATGTTGGCAGCCTTGGGTAGCGTCTGCAAAAACATCCATAGCCAAACAATTGCAGAATATAGTTGAGCAGATGTGTGAAACTCAGGTGGAGTTAGATGCGATCGCTACTCAACTCAATAATTTATTATTAGCATCTGCGGCAGAGTTACCGTTAATTCTCAAGGTGGCAGGCTCCACAGATACTGGCCAGGTAATGCTGCAAAATGAAGATACTTGTTATCCTAATAGTCTGAGTGACTTTGGCGATCGCTTACTACCTCAGTTGTCGATTGTTTGCGATGGTATTGGCGGACATGAAGGTGGTGAGGTTGCTAGCCGCTTAGCAGTGGAGTCTGTCAAGTTGCAAATTCGTGTTTTGTTAGCGGAGGTAGCCGCACAAAATCAACTTGTATCCCCACAGTTGTTGCAAGAACAACTAGAAGCAAGTTTGCGAGTAGTGAATAATGTGATTTCTGCCCGCAATGATGAGCAAAATCGCCAAGGCAGAGAACGCATGGCCACAACCATTGTCATGGCTGTGCAAGTTCCACAACGAATTGAAACTATTTCTGGGCAGCAATCAAACAACAGTCATGAACTATACTTAGCTCATGTTGGTGATAGCCGTGCCTATTGGATTACTCCAAATTATTGTCAGCTATTAACAATAGATGATGATGTAGTGGCGCGGGAAGTACGTTTTGCAAAAAGCTTGTATCGCCAGGCACTTTTAAGACCAGATGCTACTGCCTTAACTCAAGCTTTGGGAACAAGAGATTCCGAATCTTTGCGTCTGACGGTTGGGCGTTTCATTCTGGAAGAAGATGGTATATTGTTGCTGTGTTCTGATGGTTTAAGCGATCGCAATTGGGTAGAACAATATTGGCAGGATTATATAAAACCTGTATTCGCAGGTGAAGTGACACTTGAAGATGCTGTCAGCAATTGGATTAACCTAGCAAATGAAAAAAATGGGCGTGATAATATCTCAGTTGTTCTGACTTATTGTCGTGTTTCCCCAGAAGATGTAACACCTGTTACTCCGACGCCGCCAGTTGAAGTTCTAGAACCAGAAATAGAACAACTAGTAGAACCAGAAGAATTACTAGAACTAGAAGAACCAATTTCTTTAACAGAAAGTTCCGAAGAATCGCTAGACTTGGATCTAGATTTGGATACTTCAGAAGAACCAGTTACAACGTCTACAACCCCAGAAATTCCACCAACTTTAATCGAAAAACCTCGTTTGCGTAAACGTTTGCTAATGCTGGGGGGAGTGTTGGCGTTGTTTGTAGGGGGTACAGGTATAGGATTATTTGCTTGGTGGCAAATTAATCCTCAAGGACTTGAGCAAGTGTGTCGGCAACTTCCTTCAAGAGTACAGCAAGTTTGTCCAGGTAAGAAATAGGGCATTGGGCATGGGTCATTGGGCATTGGAAAGCGGTTATAAACCGCGTCTACACAAACAACCCTTCTCTTCGAGACGCTACGCGAACGGGAACGCCAAAGGGCAAACGTGGGTTTCAAATGACCTTGCTCGACTCGGAGGTGACCTTGCTCGACTCAGAGGTGACCTTGCTCGACTCAGAAGCGGTGTAGTAAAAGTTTAAAAGCGATGTCTACGACGGGCTACGCCAACGCACCATAGATAACTTTACATGACTTTGGGAAGGGCGATCGCTCTTGGAAGTTATCAAATCATGTATTACGCGAATATGCCATGAGGTAATGCGTAGATAGGCAAAAGGCAATAGGCAACAGGATTCTAGAAGATTAAGTGTATTGAGTTTTTTTTCGCGCAATCAAATATGAGTTCTATATTTAATGAGTTTGAGATTTGCTGAAAAATTTGTCCAGCATCTTTAAGCGACCAGTGACCCATCCTCATTGACTCTCGTGTTAAAGCTAAAACACTGTTGAGTATTGCCTATTTGCCATTTAAAACCGCTGCCCTATGCCTAAATGTAATTGGCTTTCTCCCTGGTCATTAAAACCATAGTCAGCGCGAATTAACCCCAAGGGTGAATCGATTCGCACTCCAGCGCCATAACCAAAACCAAAACCTGGTTTGTCTCGCACACCCGCCGGGTTTCCTAATACAGTATCACCGGAACCCAAGTCGGAAGCAAAGTCGGCAAACAAGACACCGCCGACAATTGGTAAAACCGGGAAGCGATATTCCGCCGAAGCTAAGACATAACTGCGACCATTCCCAACTTCTCCGGAATCGTAACCGCGCACTGAGTTAGAACCACCCAAGTTAAAGCTTTCGTAGGGCGGTAAGTCGCCAATAACGGTACCAGCTTGGACATTAACTGCAAATACTTGTGGCTGTTTGCTGCTAAATATTTGAACTGGTAAATATTGGCTGTAGTTGGCTTTGACGCGATTGAGAGAAATATTACCTTGACCAATGGGCACAGATTGTTCTGTACTCAGACTCAACACGGAACCTTTGGTGGGGTTAAGGGGGTTATCTCGCTGGTCTTTGGTGGCGGTGAAGGATACGGTAGTTAGGTCATCTACACCCGTACCGCTAAGAGATAAAGGATTGCCTTGAGCGTCTGTTGGGGTAACATTACCTTGGCGATCGCGGATACTAGTGCGGTTATAATTGACTCCTAATGAGGTATTCCAGCCTTCAATTGGTTGCTGGAAGCTGATACCACCACCAATATGACCTTCTTGGACTTTATCGCCATTAGCTAACCGAATCTCATCATCAAAGGTTTCAGAAACTTCCCGATTACGGAAAACATTCACAGTGTAACCCAAGCGATCGGGATTAGTTACTCGGTAGGGACTGATAAATTTGGTATTAAACTGTAAGTCCCGGCTACTTACCCCAACATTCAAGGCTAAAGTATCGTTAACACCGCCGACATTCCGGTCTTGATAGCTGATTGTACCTATTAATCCTTGCTCGGCGTTGTAACTACCACCCAAGTTCACGCCACGCGCCCCAGTTTCTTTGAGTTGATAAACGACATCAACTTTTGTCGCGTCTCCTTCCAAAGCAACATTTACACTCTGAAATAAGCCTGTGGCATATAGCTGTTGTATATCTTGTTTAACTACATTTTCTTGGAAAATTTGACCGGGTTTGAGCTTGAGTTGCTGTTGGAGAAAATCTGGTTTGGTGCGTCCTCCTACAGGATTACCTTTACTATCTACGGTTTTGCCATCCTCACTAACAAAGCGAAATTTAATATCACCCACCAAGCCTTCAGCAACATTTACAGTCAAAATTCCTTGAGGGTTGGGTTTAATTGATAGCACCCGTGCCAAGTTATAACCATTGTCAGCGTACCACTTGTTAATTTGTGCCACTGCTTGCTGGAGTCCAGCCGGACTAATAGCGGTGCCAATTTGAGATTGCAAACGTTCTTGTGCTACTTGGTAAGTCAGGACTTTTGCACCAGATAATTGTAGCGATCGCACTATCACTGGTTGCACCTGATAAACTACATTCAATCCAGCAGATGTAGTTTGGCTACTTACAGTGGCATTACTAAATAAACCTGTATCCAAAATTGCTGCCACATCTTTTCGTAACTGGCTTTGACTAGTTTCTCCACCAATCTGAGTTTTAATCACTTTGCGAAGGATTTCTTGCAATTCTTGATTAGCTCCCACTATCTGTACATTTGTCGCTGTGACTACCAAATCATTGTTAGTAGCAGGCTTTTGGAAAGAGGGAGATGAGGGGATGAGAGGAGGTGTTACAGACGAATTACCTTTATCTTTTTGGTTTTGTATTAACGTAGCTGCTGGTTTTAAGATGACTGGGGAATTTTTGTTTGCAGTTGTTGTTACTGGCAGGGGATTTTGGGAAAATTGTTGTGCAACTATAGTTTCTGGGGAAGCAATTGTTTCTACCCGTGCGGGAGTTTCTTCAATTACTGGCACTACCAAGTTATCGGCTTTTGCCGTTGGTGTAACGGTTTTAGCAGATGCAGCAGTCGCTTGCTGACTAACATTGCCAGCAGCCAAAGTCGCTAAAGTAAAAATTGCAGTCGTAGAAATTTTCATAATATCTAACTTAATTAATAAGGAGTTATACAAATTTTGGATTTGAGATTTCGGATTATAAGTCTTGAATAAAAGACTTTTTGAGAAATTTCAAACAATCCATCATTTGGAAATTTAGTGTTAGCTAGAGTAAAGTAAAGTAGTAAGGATATCCCAACTTCCAAACTACTTTGCTAAATTCCCTATTGATGCCTCTTACCCACATAGACAGTTAATTTCGATTTTTTGTTTCACAGCAGCTTTGCTATCTTCTCTTGGATATTATCAGCACTACGAAAGTTAGTTGAAAAATATTGAATGTTTTTTATTTAAAAATACTTTTTATCTAATACCAATTCTCTATAAAGATGCGCCCAATTATTCTGGGATATAGCAAATAATCTTTAAAAAACCTCTGCGAACCTTTGCGTTAATCTCCGCGTACCTTTGCGTTGAAAAAAACCTAAGATTTGGCGCAGCTTCGCAAAAAAAACGCCATAAATTCCTGATATGCTGAAAAACTATTAGATTGGCTAGGTATTAATCGGTAAATTGCATAATCATAAAAATCAAATTTACGGCATGATATCAACATTACTTGCTACTCACAGTACTAACTAAGTAGGTAGACATAATTAAATGTAAAATACAAAACCTTAAAACCCCGATCAAAACTGGCTTTTCCCTTCTGCCTTCTGCCTTCTGCTTTTTGCCTTCTAAAATTCTATGAGTAATGCATCTCGGTTATCCCTAGCTTCTAATTCCCAAGCTGCAAGTTCTGGTTTGCGGTTACTTGTATTAAGTAACGGACATGGGGAAGATATAATTGCAGTCCGAATTTTACAAGAACTCCAACGACAACCAAACCCACCAGAAATATTTGCTTTACCTCTGGTGGGTGAAGGACGTGCTTACGAACAGTTGGATATTCCCTTCATCGGTTCAGTACACACTATGCCTTCTGGTGGCTTTATATATATGGATGGACGCCAATTGGCGCGGGATGTTCGCGGTGGTTTATTGCAACTTACCCTCAGCCAAATTAAAGCGATTCGCCGCTGGGTAAGTTCCCAAAAAAAATTAGGTAACAAGAGAGCAATTTTAGCTGTGGGAGATATTGTACCGCTGTTGTTTGCAGCTTTGAGTGGTGCTAATTATGCTTTCGTTGGTACAGCAAAATCGGAATATCATGTGCGAGATGAAGCTGGATTGTTACCAAAAAAATCCAAAGGTATAAGTTGGGAAAACTTTTCAGGTTCAGTGTATCACCCTTGGGAACGTTGGTTGATGAGCCGTCGCCGTTGTAAGGCAGTGTTCCTCAGAGATGCGCTGACGACGGAAATATTAAAACAATGGCCAATTCCAGCCTTAAGTTTGGGTAATCCGATGATGGATGGCCTAGAACCAACGTTTTCTTCCGCACAATTTTATAGTCTAGCTAGCCACCAGCAGGAGACGGTTCGACCTTTTGTGGTGACTCTTTTGCCTGGTTCCCGTCCACCAGAAGCGTACAACAACTGGGAAACAATTACGATCGCCGTGTCTGCATTGCTTACCAGTTTTCAACAGCGAAATTCCATTTTCCACACTTCTGGCACGGTGGTGCTTTTAGGTGCGATCGCTCCTAGTCTAGACTGTAATATCTTATCTCAAAGCGTACAATCCCAAGGCTGGCGAATTGTATCAGAATCTCCTATCCCAATTCCCGACCCAAATCTCTTGACATTTAAGCAAAGAAATGCATATTTACTGTTAACACAACAAGCTTATAATGATTGTTTGCATTTAGGAGATGTGGCGATCGCGATGGCGGGTACAGCTACAGAACAGTTTATCGGTTTAGGCAAACCAGCGATCGCTATTCCCGGAAAAGGGCCTCAATATAACCCTGGCTTCGCTCAAGCCCAAAGTCGGCTCTTAGGCTCATCTTTGACTTTAGTTGACCAGCCAGCGGAAGTTGCAAAAATAGTACAGTCTTTATTCAAAGATCCCGATAATTTGCAAATGATTGCCGAAAATGGCGTGCAGCGCATGGGAAAACCAGGTGCAGCACTACGCATTGCCCAATGTTTACAACAAAGGTTGGGATAAAGGGCATTGGGCATTGGGCAAGTGTGGAAGGTGTGGGAGGATGGGGAAGAAATCTTTCCCCCCACACTCCCCACACTCCCCACACTTCCTTGTCTCCCCAGTCCCCTCATGCTACCAACCCAGAACGCAAAGCCCTAACGGCAGCTTGGGTACGGTCATCAGCGCAGAGTTTATTGAGAATATTCCGAACATGGGTTTTGACGGTGCCAACTGTAATGTAGAGTTTTTCGGCAATTTGCCCGTTGCTACACCCAGCGACAATTAATTCTAAAATTTCTAATTCTCGTTGAGTTAAGGGGTATGTTTCCAAAACTTGCTCGTATTCTGTGGCTAGGGCTTCGATTTTTACAGTTTTTGGCTTGTCAGAGGTTTGGGTTTCTCCGGGAATTCCTTGGCGCATCTTCCGTAATACTACATTGGCGATCGCGGGATCGATCCAAGAGTTACCACCATAAGTTGCTTGTATAGCCTCAGTTAATTTACTGATACTTGTTTCTTTCATGTAATAAGAATCTGCCCCTGCCGCAAAGGCCGCAAGTACAGCATCCTCTGTATGATCCATTGTGAGGATGAGAATCTTGGTTGCTGGCTGCCCAGTTTCAGCTTGGTAGCGTCTGAATTTACGGGTAAGTTCAATGCCATCCATATCAGGCAAGCCAATATCGACAACGGCTACATCTGGCTTTGCTGTTTCTAAAAGTTTTAATCCTTGAGTAGCGTTTGCAGCTTCGCCAATCACTTTTAACGCACTGTGAGACTGTAATGCAGCCCGTAGTCCCATTCGTGTTAAATCGTGATCTTCAATTAAGATAATGCTAATTTCACTCATCGCTACACTCACTGTTACACTGTTTGCATCTTTAAAAGTATTACCTTTTGTAATTACTTTTTCTGTTAAGAATTTAGTCGCCAAAATAGTTCAAGAATCACAATAATATTTAATGAATCAATATATGGAGCATATTAGATTCATTTTGAATTATGATTTCTCAACGGCAGTTGCTACCCTCGGAGTTCTCCTTTCCCGAAGCGTTCCGCAGGGAAGGAGTACAAGTCAATAAACATTCTTGGCGCACTGCCTCATCTTGAGCGCCGAATTCTTACCTATATTTTATTTTCCCAAACCAAAGATAGATGATCTTTTGACAACTCTGCATCCACCGATAGAAATAATAAATATCCTATTTTTTTATATTTAGATAGAGTACAAATCTAGCTGAAGATATATGGTGAGTTGCACAAAAAGGATGAAATATTGATACGAATACTAAATTGCTCACTTTTGTGCAAAAATCAGCTTTTAGTTTCTACGATCCCTTAGTTATTTACTATTACCTTGTACAAAGCCGCGAATGAGGGCTGGGGGATGGGGAGCAAAGGGGCAGGAGCGAAAATTCTAACTCCTAACTCTTGTACGGTCAAGGATTAATTGCGTCTCTACTCCTAACTCAACAGTCAATAATCCCAATAATTCAAGGAGGTTTAAGATTTTTTAAAATTCCCAAATTCGATACACCTAGTACTTCTTTATTTACTTCGTCTGAGCAAACTGATGGGTAAAACCGCTCAAGCTTATGGTACACAATAGGGGTGTGCAACTCTCACTAATGACTGACGACGGTTGTGAACTCACTCATTTAGAATTGTTTTAAGCTCTATAAAGTATTTTATTTTACTTTATACCGCCCTTGCTTGGCATCTTCAGTTCAATATTTTTCAGTTTGTTAATTACTAGTTGTTTTTGAGGTATTGGTCATCAGCTAGCAGTTTAGCCCTAAGACTTACTAAACTAACTAAATTCAGTCTCAGGAAACGCTTGCAACTGTGATAAGTATACTACTAATGGAGGATAAGGGAATTAATATTATCAATGTCAAGTGGGCATTCATCAAAATTAATATTGTTAAGCTAGTTAACTTTACAGGTGATGCACTAGAGACAGCTATAATTTTGGGCAGCGATCGCAGCTAGCCTGCTGAAGACATGCCAAATAAAACTTGCTTTTGCTGAATTTAGTGTCAGAAATTAGCATCCATTATGAGGTAGTCTGTTGCTCTGGTCAAGAGAATTATGGCAACTGCCATTCAGAAGTTAGAATCGATCGCGAGTTTACAATGATTGGTATACTGATTTAGTGAATATTGTTTTGATTTTTAAATTTTTCTGATTTTTGAATTTTTAACATACTTGGATATATTACAAAAGGTCTTAGTTAATTAAGTTACAGATTTTATATATCAGAAAACCTTACATTCTTTAATAGAAAAATCTCAAAAGAGAAATGTTATACATCAACCTATGTTTTACGGCGAAAATAAAAACCGATGGAAGAGACGCTGAAAATTTTGGTTGTAGACGATGACGAAGTAGACCGGATGGCAGTACGTCGTGCCCTGACTAAAGCAGGTGTGCAAATGAATCTGTCTGAGGTAGGCGATGGTAATGATGCATTCTCTGTCTTAAGCACCACTACCTATGATTGTGTTTTCCTTGACTATCGCTTACCAGACCAAGATGGATTAACTCTCATCCAAAACATACGCGCTTCGGATATTAAAGTTCCTCTAGTAGTCCTAACTGGCCAAGGAGATGAACAAATCGCTGTTGAATTAATGA
This sequence comes from Nostoc sp. DedQUE12a, assembly GCA_034530795.1. Lineage (GTDB taxonomy): Bacteria > Cyanobacteriota > Cyanobacteriia > Cyanobacteriales > Nostocaceae > Nostoc. The sequence continues at coordinate 98,636 of JAVRCH010000111.1, read as the reverse complement.
AAGCTGGTGCTACAGATTATCTTTCTAAGTCTAGAATATCTTCAGAAATTTTGGCACATGTTTTGCGGAATGCCATTCGAGTTTATCGTGCTGAAATGCAGGCAGCTTTGGCAAACCAGCAACTCAGAGAAAGTCATGAGCAGCTGATTCGTAAGAACCAAGAATTGGAAAGACAACAGCAACAAATTCAAATTCAAAACTTCAAGTTATTGGAAGCATCGCGGCTAAAATCACATTTTTTAGCTACCATGTCTCACGAACTAAGAACGCCAATGAATGCGATTATTGGTTTTTCGCAAATACTTTTGCGTCCGAAGTTCGGTCAGCTAACGCACCAACAAACAGATATGGTTGAGCGCATTTTGAATAATGGTAAGCATTTGTTAATGCTGCTCAATGAAGTTTTAGATTTTTCTAAATTGGAGGCTGGACGATTAGACTTAAAACCAGAAATATTTGATATTTCCAAGGTAATAAACACTGCTGTAGGAGAAATGCGTTCTCTAGCTGAGGCCAAAAATCTCTCATTGCTGGTGGAAACAGATTTGCAAAATCCTTTGGGATTTAACGATCCATTTCGTGTAAAACAAATCTTAATAAACTTGCTGTCTAACGCCATTAAATTCACAGAGTCTGGTGAGATTTGGGTTGAGGTTAAGGAACTACCCGCCAACCGAGTGGCAATTATTGTTAGAGATACAGGTATTGGTATAGCACCTAGAGATTTCAAACTTATTTTTGAAGCATTTCGCCAAGTCGATCAAAGTATTACTCGTAAATATCCAGGCACAGGTCTGGGTTTAGCAATTGTAGATTCACTGGTACAAATGATGGGTGGCAAAATTGTTCTGGAGAGCCAATTAGGAATCGGTTCAATGTTTAGAATTGAATTGCCGCGTCAAGTAACATTAGGAACTGTAGCAGTCGATCCTCCGAATTTATATTGGGAAAAGGACGGCGTTTTTTGCTCTGCTCAAAATCCACATCAATCATCTGCTCCAGTGAGAAAATCACCAATAGGTTCTCCCAAATTTAAACTATAAATTATTGCTAAAAAAGCTGATAAAAGTTGATAAATCATGTCTATAGTTGAAAATTATAAAATCGATCGCATTCTCGCAGTTGATGATACGCGAGATAATTTGATTTTGGTACAAACAATTTTAGAAAGTGAAGGTTATGAAGTTGATTTAGCTTGTGATGGAATAACAGCCTTGCGAAAAATTGAACAATCTCCACCGGATTTGATTTTGCTAGATGTGATGATGCCGGGAATAGATGGTTATGAAGTTACACGTCGGATTCGTAATAACCGTGAAATTACTAGTTATATCCCAATTTTGTTGATTACTGCTTTTCACGAATCCAGCGTTGTTGAAGGTTTGGATGCTGGTGCTGACGATTTTATTCGCAAACCATTTGATACCGATGAACTGTTGGCAAGAGTGCGATCGCTTTTACGTCTCAAACACAGTCTCGACGAACAACAAAAAATGGCCCGCCAGCGAGAAGACTTTGTTTCCCGTTTGACTCACGATTTGCGAACTCCGTTGGTAGCCGCCGATAGGATGTTGAATTTGTTCGAGATGGAAACATTCTGCAAAATTTCGCCAGAAATGAAAAAAGCGATCGCAGTCATGATTCGCAGTAACGAAAATTTGATGCAGATGGTGAACACTCTCCTAGAAGTTTATCGCTTTGAAGCAGGTAAAAAAACTTTAAATTGGGAGCTATGTGATTGGCCTGAAATTGCTCAAGAAGTGGTGAGCGAAATCATGCCTTTGACTAACGAAAAAGGATTGACTTTAAAAGTAGATACCAGCGGATTAGACCCAAAAGATAAAAATGCTGGTAGAGTTATGGGCGATCGCCTCGAACTCAGGCGAGTATTATACAACTTAATTGCAAATGCTATCAAATTTACAGACATAGGAGGCATAACAGTCCGCATTTTTGAAAAATCACCAAATTCTAAACATCAAGATTGGGTAACAATTGAAGTCGAAGATACAGGATATGGAATTGCGCCTGAAGATCAAGCAACAATTTTCGAGCGATTTCGTCAAGGTAGAAACAAACGCTCAGGTAGCGGTTTAGGACTACATCTATCCCACCGAATTGTAGAAGCACACACAGGAACTATTCAAGTCACCTCTGAAATAGGTAAAGGCAGTTTATTCACTGTCCAACTACCCAAAAACATTGACTCTAGCTCTTGAATAATTCTCTCAAACTTATTACCCGTTCCCTGTTGCCTATTCCCTGCTACATTGCTAATCTTGGCAAACCTCAAAAGCCGAATGAAGACTGAATTTTCCCTCAAGCGCACGACGAATTACAGCCTCTAAATCCTCAAGCATGTAGGGTTTGCTAATGTAATCATCAAAGCCGGCTCTCAAAATACGCTCTCGATCCTCCTTAGCGGCTAAAGCTGTGACTGCAACCACTGGAATTTGGTGAGTTAGAGGTTCTTGCTTCAAATGACACGCAACATCGATACCGCTGAGACCTGGTAACAAAATATCCAACAAGATCAAGTCTGGTTGATATTCTTTAGCTACCAACACCGTTGCAGAACAATCTGTTTGACAAATGAATCGACAACCTATTGACTCTAAAGCATAGCTAATCAACAGAAGACTATCATTATTGTCTTCAACTACCAAAATCAAAGGCTGGTGAGAGTTTTGCTTTTTTTCATCACTCGTGAATGAATTTACCAAATACATCTCTTCTCCAGAAGATTTTATTAGGATTCATTGTCTTTCTTGAGATATACAGACGAGGCTTCGCCAAAAGGATAAAATAATGCTTAGTGAGGTAATGGTTTTCCTTTGCTTCGGCTTACCTAATAATCCTTGCCAACGCAAAAAGGCTGAGGTAAAAGAGCCTCAAGCTTATAGCATTAACAGATACTTTTCAATCATAAGCAAAATTACAAAATATTTTCTTAATTCTTTCATAATAAATTTATATAGTAAAGCTCTAGAAAGTTCAAATGATTATTTGCAAAACTATTGCTGATACTATGCGTTATAAGATTAAAAGATACTCAAAATTAAGCAAGACTACTATTAGTTGTTAAATTACTTACTAGGGCTTAAGTAATCGATAGATTTTAACTGTTATTATTTATTGCATTCAGTTTCCCGAATTTGGTTTAAGTTTCTGACAAAGTTAATAGAATGCATTAGTGCAGAAGTAATATTTTAATAGAGTTTCAACTTAGTAAAAAAATAAACTACGTATAAAAAGGTGTTAGGAAACACACGCATTGAAACATTCTGCTTTAGACTGTCCATTAGTTTACCATAAACTTGACGCAGAAATTTGTTTCTAAATGATTGCACTTATTTAACATTCTTGGAAAGAAAAACATTAATACCAATTTAATGTGAAACTGCACTAAATGAGTAACTCTCTATTCTTGGCGCTCTTCTCTACGAGACGCTGCGCGTTGGCGGAAGCCTCTCGTAGAGAAGGCGTACTTGGCGGTTCGTTTAATATTCTATGCATCTTCATAGACAGGACTTACGCAAAATTATGAAAAAACGAACCGCAAAGAACGCAAAGAACGCGAAGGAAAGAGGGTTTCAGAGAGTTGTTGCGTAAGTCCTAATAGAGAATTGGTATAAGTACTTGAGTGTAAATAAATTCAAGTTCTTAAGTGGCTTAATTTCATCAAAGGTGAAATACAGGAGAATTCCGAATTATTTAATTTAATGCGAAGTAATCAACATAAAAAATGTAACATACAGGGTGTTTTATGGCGGAACGCCTCACCGTCACGAAAAATTATGATTGGATTTTATCTAGATTCCAAGGTTGAATCTGTTATGGAATTTTAGAGAATTAGTATTACTCATGAGGTTATTTGACAGTTAAGGCTCAACCGTCAACAGCCAACACGAAAATATGTGCTTGATTTAGATGCAAAGGCAGCTTATCAGATTTAATATTTATTAAACACATCCTAGAGGAAGATGACTATAATTAAGACCAAGTTTAAATTAATTTTGGTGTGTCGAATAACTGCTTTCTATGGAGGTTTAGCAATTAGCTAAGCCTTTTTTATTTTTAGTATAAATTTTTTTATTTTTGAATAAAATTTATAAAATATTTGTCTACTCTCTTTAGACAGATGTATTCGTAAGTTAAAATGACTAAATTCTCCTGATAGACTCTACTCTTACCTAAGGCTTGGTTAACGACCAAGCCTTTCTTTATTAATTACAGTTGCTATAGCAGTCCTAAATTAGTTACGAACAAAAAGATCCCCGACTTCTTGAAGAAGTCGGGGATCTGAGCTTCTCGATGTTTGCATATCAAATAGGATTGCTATATAGGCAACCACTTTTAAAACAACCTCTAACTAGTATTTTTCCGAGCATATTTTTTGATGTTATTATTTATATTTAATTATTAAATTATACTTCTACCTTCATGTTTCGATTTATTTTTAAAAGAATTAGGTATATTTGAATATAATTTGTATAATTTACTAGTATTGTATTTATGTCTAAAATGAATGATTTTTTTATATCTATAAATTGTTAATTTCTCAACAGATAGTACCAATTTTGTAACCACACTATAGACAGATGAACTTAAATAAAAGTAATTTTAAATTAGCTAAGTATGGTAAACACTTGGTATATAGGAGGCATGGCTTTTAGTCATGCCTTTTTCGTGAGTAATTTAAAAAAGATTCTAACTAGCTAGTAAGATCCTGGCTTGGTATCCTCTAACGATAATTCGATTTAAATAAAACATGAATAGTAAGTTGCAACCTATTTGATACCCTACCAAAGCAATAAAAAAAATTATAAAACACTAAAAAGCAGTGTTTTAAAATACTAGACAGTATAATTCAGAATTAAAATAGCCTCTGAGCCTATTTTAGAGATATAGATAATGTGGTTCATGTTTCTTGAAATCTACTGTATATAGATAGTTCATGCAGCAAAAAAGCGTCTATATCATATATAGAGCAGTCTTAGTATCATTCTATGGGTAGTAGAAATAACTATTTTTTAGAGTTAGTATTCAGCCTGTTAATGCCTGAAAAACGTGTATGTACCCTGGAATAATACCCAGGGTTTTTTTTCAAATCTTAATATTAGCTGAAGACAGACTTTCAAATATATCTGTTAGAAAATTATGTTTGTGCTTAGCATTGCCACAGGGATATATCCATTAATTTGCGTTAATTTTTGAACTTATTCGTCTGGTGCGGGAAGCGTAGCGCAAGCGCCATCAGCAGGGAGGAGCAAATGAGTAACTACCCTCAAGTGGCATTAGTAAGTAAAGAGCGAGAATTAGACTTTCTCAGTTGAGGAAGAGTTGTTTAGAACTTAGCATTTAACCGCATAAAAATTTAGTATAAAATAGTTTCTAGCTTAATGAAGTATTTTCATCCTTAAGGTCTACGTACTTGTATATTTTTATATATATTGAAAATAAATAAGTCAATATTTTTACAAAATAATTGAATATCAAATTTCACAGTATTTAGACACATTCTCTAGGATGATGATCTGTAGAAATAGTAGAACTAAATTAATTTAGTACGTTGTTAAGCACAGCAATTATTCAGGTTTGGTTTAGAGCCAAACCTTTTTTTATTCAGTAACCTGAAAATTGTATATCAGATTTCCGAATATTTGGACACAGCCTATAGGAAGATGAACTAAAGTAAGAGTGAGTCTAAATTAATCTTGGTGTAGTAAATGCTTGGTATATATAGAGGCTTGGTTTTGCCAAGCCTTTTATTATGAATTATTAGGTAATTTGTTAGCAGTTTTTAGAATATTTGGACACAGCCTATAGGAAGATGAAGTGTTTATAAACTCAGTCTAAATTAATTTGGATGTCTTTTTAAGCACTAAATGTGTTAAGGCTTAGCTCAGTGCTAAGCCTTTTTACTGAGTTTTTGCGGCAATTGCGGGGTCGATTGCAAAATAATCATGAATACGATGAGATTATTGCATGGCTACCTATGTATTATATTCAAGCAGATGCCATTGTAGTATTAGGGAATAAAGATGGATACCCCTGGTGTTGACTTAACCAGGGGCTTTTTGATTTGCTGTAAAATGCCGCTATGGGCTACGTGCTGCCGGAGGCGATCGCAATTTTATCCATGCAGTAATTGTTCAGTAAAATGTTTTTACCAGACGCAAAGCGCAAAAAAACAGCGTCATTGTTTTCAATCCCACACTTTTAAGTCTGGTTTCCCTGTTCCCTTTGAACTTCTATTAATGGTGTGCGTAACAACGAGACTATACTTAGTAAAACTAATTATTAGCTTTACATAAATTTAAATAACCATATATTTTATTGTCGAAGGGCTTGAATTTTACCTATGCCCATGTAATACTCCTAAAATAAACACCGTAAAATCGGTAGGTAAACAGTATTTTATAATGGGGCAAGTACTGTAGAACTAAATTATTCATATCTCCGTAATGATGATGCAGAGATAGCTTCTGTGAATCACGTCTGTTACAAGACCCCTCCCCAACCCTCCCCTTGGTAAGGGGGTGGGGTATCTGTCGCAAACATTTTTTGAATCGGTATTAGCCTAATCACAAAATTACAAATGGTATGACTTATGAGCTTAAATAGCCAAGTTATAAACAAACCGATTGTTGAAGATTTGCCATCTGTAGAGGCTAACCTCAGTTACCTGCTGCCAACTACAGACAAGCTTTTTAGCTACGTTTATGAGCCACCATCAGGCGTTCTCCGTTCCAATGGCAGCTATCAGTCATACAAAGTGCCAATTTACAATGCTCGTTCCATCGCAGAAAATATCTCGTTAGATCGAGAAGGTTTCGCATTTACCGAGCATCATACCAGCGTGCGTAACTTTTATGATGAAGAGGAAGTACGCCAAGTTTACTACCCAGAAGCGAAACAGTTATTAAAAAAAGCGACTGGTGCAACTGAGGTAGTGATATTCGATTGCACGTTGCGTAATGCCGCACTGATGAGGCAGGACATCAATAGTGGTATTAGGGAACCTGTCAAGCGCGTACACAATGACTTTAGCGCTTCCAGCGGACATAAACGCGCACGCCGAGAGTTAGCTGCACAGGGTATAGATAACATTGACAGCCTATTACAACAACGGTTTGCCATTATCAATGTTTGGCGAGGAATTGGTGGCACAATTCAAGAATCACCATTAACACTATGTGATGCCCAAACTGTTGCACCAACAGATCTGGTAGTTAATAACCTAATATACCGCGATCGCATTGGTGAAACCTACGCCGTCACTTACAACCCACAACATAAATGGTACTACTTCCCGCAAATGCAAAGCAACGAAGCGGTACTTATCAAGTGTTTCGACTCCGCAGAAGATGAACGCGCCCGCTTTGCACTCCATACAGGATTTGACGATCCCACCAGCCCACCGAATGCACCTCCACGGGAGAGTATTGAGTTGCGGACATTTGTGTTCTTCCCTGAATAATTCAGTACCAGATACTAAATTTTGAGTCCGAAATATTGACAATCTCACCGCTAAATGGTTTACATTTTAGCGGTGTATTAATATTTTGTATTTTCTGCATAGATTTAAATGAAAATTTCTAAGTTTTGTACAGACCCGATTAATCGCATCTCTAAGTACTCCCTACTTTCATGAAAGTAAACAAGCCGAACTTACGCCTATGCAAAACTGAGGAAGCTGACCTTGATTATATTATCAGTGCTGAAAATGATGATGAAAATCGTCAGTATATAATTCCTTGGTCGCGCGAACAACATTTCCAAGCTATGCTCAATCCTGATATTGCTCATCTAATTGTTAAAAATGAAACCAGGATAGGCTACGTTATCCTTGCAGGGTTGCTTGATTTTAATCAAAACATTGAATTTCGGAGAATTGTGATTACTGAAAAAGGAAAAGGTTATGGCAAAGCAACAGTTGAAATGGTTAAGCAATTAGCATTCGAGACTTACAATGCTCATAGATTATGGCTGGATGTCAAAGTACAAAACAAAGTTGCCCAAGCTGTCTATAAAAAATCAGGTTTTATAGAAGAAGGAACGCTGCGTGAATGTTTGAAAATAAATGGCAAATATGATTCATTAATTGTTATGTCCATCTTAGAGCAAGAATATCGGAACGATTGTCTGAATTATAGTGAATAGAATGAAATTATTAATGTTTGACATTGACGGCACTCTTACCGAGTCGAATAACCTGGATAATGAATCATATTTACAGGCATTAAATGAAGTATTTGGTTTTTCAGAAGTATCTAGTGACTGGACATCTTATACTCATGTAACAGATGCTTGTATTTTAAAGGAAATCTTTCAAAATAAACTCGCTCGCATTCCTTCATCTAGGGAAGTTGAGGCATTTCAACAGCGTTTTTTAGAATTACTCATAGATAGTGCAAAAGCACGCGGTGGAGTCAAAGCAATACCAGGTTCATCTGATATGTTGAAAAAGCTCTTTGCATCTGGTGACTATCAGGTAGCCTATGCTGGAGGAGGTTGGGCAGCATCAGCGATATTCAAGTTAAAATCTGCCGATCTTCCTATTGATAATATTCCTTATGCTTTTTCAGATGATGACGAGTCCCGTGAGGGAATAATGGCGATCGCTCATTCTAGAGCCGAAATATATTACGATCAACTTTTCTCGGAAGTTGTTTACATTGGGGATGGTGTTTGGGACATTCGCTCAGCTAAAAAATCAGGATATTCATTCATCGGTATTGCTTGCGATAATCAAGCTAAAGCATTATTCAATGAGGGAGCGACTGATGTTTTTCCAAACTACGATGACTACGAGAGTTTTTTACTAGCCTTAAAAAATGTTACAGGCATGACAAAAGGAGATAGATTTTCATAAGCTTTAGCTGCTTGCAATACTAGTAAATCTCTGTATTTTGCAGCGACAATTTGTATACCTACAGGTAGACCGTTTTTGGTGAAGCCACAAGGCACAGAAGCCGCTGGTTGTTGTGTCAGATTAAAAGGATAAGAAAAAGGCGACCAATCTCGTTGGGGATTGTCAATATATGACTGGGGTCTGTTTTGTCCGACGGGAAAGGCGGCTATAGGTAAAGTAGGAGTAATTAGCAAATCATAGTTTTCATGAAAGCGTTGCAAATGTCTTCCTAAAGCTTCACGAGCATCCTGGGCGCTGATGTATTCTGATAGAGTAAGGCGATCGCCTTCTCTAGCACTAGCCTGTAATCCTTCTTCAATGACAGCTTGTTGTTCTGGACTGAAACCCCGCAATAGCTTGGCTGCACCCGCTTGCCAGAAGGTTTGGAAAATACTCCGGGGATTGTCAAAACCAGGATCTACTTGCTCAACAACAGCACCGAGTTTGGCAAAAACATCGACTGCGGCTTTAACTAAGGCAGCGACTTCAGGATCGACATCGGCGTATCCCAAGTTCGGACTGTAAGCAATTCGCAATCCAGCTACACCCCGGTCTAAATCCACAGTATAGTCTTGTTGCTCATCTGGTAAAGCATACCAATCACGAACATCAGGATGGGCAATAACATTTAACGTCACTGCTGCATCGGTAACGGTGCGAACCAGAACGCCAATATGAAACAAAGTTCCAGTATGGGCTGATGGATAACCAGCCACGCGCCCAAAAGTCGGTTTGAAACCAAATACCCCTGTTAACGCCGCCGGTGTTCTCGATGAGCCACCGCCATCTGTACCCAGGTGAAGCGTACCCATCCCTAATGCAGCAGCCACAGCCGCCCCGCCGCTACTACCTCCGGGAGTTAGTTCTGTATTCCAAGGATTGCGAGTAATACCAGTCAGGGGACTATCGGTGACACCCTTCCAGCCAAATTCTGAAGTTGTGGTTTTTCCGAGTAGTACTGCTCCCTGTTCGCGTAGACGAGCCACCGCAGGTGCATCTTCTTCCCAAGGTTGATTGGTAATAATCGCTTTACTTCCGCGGCGTGTTGGTAAACCCTTGGTTAACAATAAATCTTTGGCAGTAAAGGGTATACCATCCACTAAGCCAAGGGGATTACCATTTAGCCAGCGTACTTCTGAAGCTTGAGCTTCCACAAGAGCAGTCTTTTCATCGACGATGGCAAAGGCGTTAACTGAGCTATTGTAAGTATTGATTCGTTCTAGGGCGGCTTTGGTGGCTGCAACTGGTGATAATTGGCGATCGCGGTATAGTGATATGAGTTGAGATGCAGAGAAATCAGCAATTTCTGACATAATTTTTGGTGTCTCACTCAGGGAAAGTTTTTAAACGCAGAGGGGCGCAAAGTTAACGCAAAGATACGCAGAGTTTTCTGGAGTCTAATTTGATGCATCGTTGTCATCGGCTAGTCTGATTGTCGCCTTCACTGTAATACTTGTCTTCTGGCAAACCAATTAAAGAATACAGCTGTTCCCAATCCCCAAGCACCATTAACTAGTAAACCTGTAATCATCACGGCTGGTTTTCAACCTCCAGCTATGGGCTGACCTTTCAATGGTGCAACAATAAACCAAGCAATCAATGTCGGTGCAATAGCACCAAATATTAGGGCTGTTAACCAATAATTTTTGTTTACTTGCCAGCGTACTGTAATCGCTGCCCAAACTAAACCCCAAATTCCTCCCCAGAAGGCACTTGAAAGAAATTGCGGGACACCAAAAGGCTGTGTGGGTGTAATTTGATAGGCTGGACGTGGGGTAAAATTAATTGCATGTAGCAGCGCCAGTACACCTTGGTGAAATACCACTACTGCGAGAAAGCCAGCAACAAAAGCTAGGATAAATTTATATACTTCTGTTTTTTGAGTCATTCGATAGCTTGCTTCCTGAGAACAATTTGTGATAACTTCCTGTTTAGATAAAATACGGTAACTCAATCAATTTATCGTATTTTATTTCATAACTCAATCTCCAAACCCATGCCAAACAAGGAGTACTGGGTGCGTAGATCAACGAAGCACATCAGTACTCTTTGAGCAGCAATTTGGAATCAAGTTTGCCATGCAAATTCAAACTGTTGGTATTTTAAGTCCGGGGGACATGGGGCAGGCGATCGCTGTCGTACTTAATCAACATGGATTGAAGACGATTGCTGCCTTGGATGACCGAAGCACTCGCACTCGACAATTAGCCGCCGCAGCCAACATCGAGGATGTCGGTTCGCTCAAACAATTGGTCATTGAATCCGATGTGGTGCTATCAGTGCTAGTTCCCGCAGCCGCCACACAGGCAACCCAAGAAGTAGCTCAAGCAATAGCCAGCGTTGGTAAAAGTATTTTATATGTTGATGCCAACGCGATCGCACCCCAGAAAGTTAGAAGTATTGCTGAAATAATTGAATCAAACGGCGGGCAATTTGTCGATGCATCAATTATCGGCCCGCCTCCACGAGTTCCCAATCGCACCCGCATCTATGCATCTGGAAAACAGGCAATTGAACTTGAACAATTGCGAGATTATGGATTAGATGTGCGGGTAATTGGCGATGAAATTGGTCAAGCTTCTGGGTTAAAAATGTGCTATGCAGCGCTGACAAAAGGATTAACAGCGATCGGTACAGAATTGCTGATTGCAGCCCATCGTTTAGGTTTAGACCAACAACTGTGGGATGAAGTGTCCAGTAGTCAGCCAGAACTAGCAAAAATACTTAATCGTTCTTTACCATCCATGACACCAAAAGCACATCGATGGGTGGGAGAAATGGAAGAGATTGCAGACACATTTCAAGCCTTAGATTTGACTGAGCGGATTTTTCAAGGTGCAGCCGATGTTTATCGGTTAGTAAAAGAAACATCCTTGGGTAGGGAAACACCGGAAGAAAGTAATGGCGATCGTCCACTACCAGATATAATTAGTACCCTTTCCCAAGAAACGTTGACTGTTGATGGTTGAGTGTTAACAGTACGTGAATTCGATGTATAGGATTTTGACCTCACCCCCGGCCCCTCTCCTTATAGGAGCTACCGTGTACACACAAGTCTTTTATAGTTGTTGTGTAAGACACAGAAGGTTAATTTTTGCTTTTCGATGCAATAAAGGTGCAAGGCGATGCAACTAAGGTGCAAGGCAATGCAACTAAGGTACAAGGCAATGCAACTAAGGTGCAAGGCAATGCAACTAAAGTGCAAGGCGATGCAACTAATGTGTAAGGCGATGCAACTAAGGTGCAGGTCAAGAGACTTGTGTGTACACCGTAGCCTAATAGGAGAGGGGAGCAAAAAGCCTAATTTTTCCTTACTCCTCCCTCTCCTAGCAGGAGAGGGAGGCTGGGTGGGTGAGGTCTGCCGAATTCACGTTAACAGTGAACAAGCCTAAGCCTTTACGCCTTAAACGTTAACACCGGACTCAACCGCGCCACAACATCAACCATTCCTGCCGCAACCTGGACATCAATCACAGACTGAATCGGTTTGTAAGCGGCTGGTGCTTCTTCAATACGGCGTTCTTCACGCAAGGTGATGCAGTCTACTCCAGTTAATCCCAGTTCTGCCTCAGTTTCGGATGCACCTCTGCGATTGAGGTCAAAGCGAGAACGAATTCTTCCCGCCCCGTGTGAAGCAGAATTACAAAATGCTGGATTACCTCTGCCCACCATTAAATAAGAATAAGCGCCCATTGAACCGGGGATAATCACTGGTTGTCCTGCATGGGCTGGACAAGCGCCTTTACGCGTTACCCATCCTTGACCTTCTGGTAAAGTGATGTTGTGGGGTAAGTCATAAACTAAAGGTGCTTCCACATCTTTGTATACTTCTCGCAAACGCAGACGTAGTAGTTCTGCTAATAGTAGGCGATTGACAAACCCATAGTTAGCGGCTGTGGCCTCAGCTTGCAGGTAACTCGTAACTAGTTCTGGATGAGAAGAAGTTGAAAGAGGAAAAATCTGAGAATCAGGATATTTCAAATTTTTTGGCCAAGCGGCCTTAGCTTTATCTCGCCACATTCCCCCGATGTACTTACCCACATTCCGAGAACCAGAGTGAATCATAAAAGCTAGCTGTCCTTCGCGCACTCCCCAGGCGTGGGCAAGTGTGCGATTTTCGACTTTATCAACTCGCTGCATTTCTACAAAATGATTACCGCCGCCAATGGTTGCTAGTCCGCCATCACGTACCAGTCCAGTATCGGGAACCAATTCTTCCGGCGCGAGTTTCCAGTTCCCATCCATTGAACCACCTAAGAAGATGGCATCGCTTTCTTGGGCAAGTTGTTGCAAATCAGACTTAACTACACTCCCCGTAGGCCGATCTAACATCGCATCTAACCAACCGGGAACTCCGTACTGAAATAACGCTTGCATTGCTTGACCAGTCATCGTTACATCACGCGTACCAAAGAAGTAATCCCCCTTCATACGTTCTACAAATTCATCGCGCTTTGTCAGAAATTGCTCAATTGTCAAATCAGCTACATGTAAGCGCATTCCACAATTGATGTCAGAACCGACAGCACTAGGGATTACTTGACCCACAGTTTCTACGACTGAACCAATGGCGACCCCTGCATCACCAGGATGAAAATCAGGCGTAGCACAGGCACGGCACACACATCCACCCGACGGATGACTAACGCTTGCCAAATTCGCTAACTGCTTGAGTGCCTTGGCTTCTACGGGGAAGCCTTCCGGTAATAGCACTTCTGCTACAGGAAAACCAGGGGAATTAGCTAGACGGACAGAATAAGTCTGATTGTTGTAAGTTACATCCAAACCCTGCCGCCCTAAAGCACGGAGGAGACGTTTTAAATTTTTTGGCTGCATGAAAATTCCAAATAAAGTCTTAAAAAAGACCCTTTGTGATGAAGAGATAAGGAGACTTGGGTTCAGCAGCCGCGCCTCAGGTAGTGGGGAGTTATTTTCCCAGAATTGTGAGGAAAACAACAGGATAATTCTTACTAATGTAGTTATATCACCTTGATAGCACACCCTTTTATCAGGTGACAAGTTTTTGTAGCATATTGTATTTTTGAAACTTTTGAAAATCTCTAGACTCTCCAGCCAGCTGGAGAGTTTAGGATAAATTCAAGGCGATTCTTCAGCCAGAAATTTCTAATTTCTGGGGTGTCAGGTATACGCCCCAGTCATCCAGCTTGGCGTGGCGAGGTTGTTCATTTTATCCCGTAAATCTATGACATTCCAACTCACAGTTCCCAACATGGCTTGTTCTGCTTGTGCAAACACCATCACCAAAGCACTTCAGGCTGTCGATGCCAATGCTAACGTTCAGGCCGATCCAACAACCAAGCTTGTCAGCGTAGAAACTCAAGCATCAGAAACAGCGGTTAAAGAAGCGTTAGCTGCTGCTGGCTATCCAGTCGCTTAAATGAGGATTGGGGACTGGGTACTAGCTATTGGGTACTGGGAAAACTGTTCCCTAATTCTCAAGCCCTAATCCCCAGTCCCTAATCTCCAGTCACTAGTCCCCAATCCCCAATATGGATACTCTCACACTCAAACTTCGAGGTATGAGCTGCGCCGCTTGTGCCAACAACGTCGAAAAGGCGATTCGCTCGGTTCGCGGGGTAATTGACTGTAACGTTAACTTTGGAGCTGAGCAAGCCGCCATCAATTACGATCGCTCTATTACCAATTTACAAAAAATCCAAAGTGCGATCGCGGCTGCGGGTTACTCTTCCTACTCACTGTCCGAAGAAATGCTGTCTCAAGAAGATGATGTAGAGACAGCAACTCGACAAGCAAAACAACGCGAACTTTTTCTCAAAGTAACGGTAGGAGGTGTAATCAGCAGTTTCCTATTTTTAGGATCGCTACCCATGATGACTGGGGTAAATTTGCCTTTGATTCCCAGCTTTCTGGGCAATCCTTGGCTACAGCTAGTGCTGACAACACCTGTCGTTTTTTGGTGTGGTGGTTCTTTTTACCGCAATGGCTTTAAAGCTTTCAAACGTCATACGGCGACGATGGACACGCTGATTGCTTTGGGTACAAGTGCAGCTTATCTATATTCTTTATTTATTACTGTTTTCCCTGGATTTTTTATTGCTCAGGGTTTGGTTCCTCATGTTTATTATGAAGTTGCAGCCATTGTCATTACCTTAATTTTGCTGGGGCGATTATTAGAAAATCGCGCCAAGGGACAAACTTCTGAAGCTATCCGCAAACTCATGGGACTCCAAGCCAGAGATGCCAGAGTCATCCGTAATGGTGTAGAAATTGACGTTCCCATCGCCGAAGTCAAAATCAACGATGTGATTTTAGTGCGTCCTGGTGAAAAAATTCCGGTAGATGGCGAAATCATTGCAGGGGTTTCTACGGTAGATGAAGCGATGGTGACCGGTGAAAGTTTGCCAGTCAAAAAGCAGCCACCAGATGAAGTGATTGGGGCGACGATAAACGGTGCGGGTGCATTTCAGTTTCGGGCGACACGAGTCGGAAAAGATACGTTTTTGGCTCAAATCGTCAAATTAGTGCAACAAGCACAAGGTTCCAAAGCACCAATTCAGGGGTTGGCAGATCGGGTAACGGGATGGTTTGTACCAGCTGTGATTGCCATTGCGATCGCCACCTTTATCATTTGGTTTAGCTTCACAGGCAACCTCACCTTAGCAACAATGACAACGGTAGGTGTATTGATTATCGCTTGTCCTTGTGCTTTGGGTTTAGCTACCCCGACTTCTGTAATGGTAGGAACCGGAAAGGGTGCAGAAAATGGAATTTTGATTAAAGGTGCAGACAGCTTAGAACTGGCACACAAAATCCAAACCATTGTTTTAGATAAAACCGGCACTTTGACAGTGGGTAAACCTACGGTTACAGATTTTGTTACTGTCAACGGCACAGCAGATAGTAACGAACTCAAAGTTTTACAGTTAGCAGCAACAGTAGAACGAAATTCTGAACATCCTCTGGCGTCCGCTGTTGTCAGGTATGCCGAGTCTCAAGAAGCGAATTTATTAGAGGTTAACAATTTTCAAGCAATTGCAGGTAGTGGCGTGCAAGCAATTGTTAGCGATCGCTTGGTGCAAATTGGTACCCAACGCTGGTTAACAGAACTCGGAATTAATACCACGGCTCTCCAACAGTATAAAAATGCATGGGAAGTTGCTGGAAAAACAGTTATTTTAATAGCCGTAGATGGCGAAATAGAAGCAGTAATGGGTATTGCCGATGCCCTCAAACCTTCATCCACAGCAGTAGTAAAAACACTACATAAGTTGGGTTTAGAAGTAATAATGCTGACTGGAGATAATCAAAAAACAGCAGAAGCGATCGCTGGGCAAGTCGGCATCAAACGAGTATTTGCCGAAGTCCGGCCAGATCAAAAAGCGGCGATAATTCAATCTCTGCAAGGAGAGGGACTAGGGAAGAGGACACGGAGACACGGAGACACGGGGACACGGGGACAAATGGATAGAAACAATTCTTTCACCGCGTCAGAGCGTCTCCCCCTCCCCGCGTCTCCCCTTCTCCCCACTCCCCAAATTGTCGCAATGGTAGGCGATGGCATCAATGATGCCCCAGCACTAGCACAGGCTGATGTGGGAATTGCCATCGGTACGGGAACAGATGTTGCGATCGCTGCAAGCGATATCACGCTCATTTCTGGCGATTTACAAGGAATTGTGACGGCGATTCAACTTAGTCGCGCTACTATCAACAATATTAGGCAAAACCTCTTTTTTGCTTTTATTTACAACGTTATCGGCATTCCTGTTGCAGCGGGAATTCTCTTCCCAATCTTTGGTTGGTTACTCAATCCTATTATCGCCGGAGCCGCAATGGCACTTTCTTCGGTTTCTGTTGTTAGTAATGCCTTAAGATTGCGTAACTTTCAACCAAAAACTATCTGAATTTTGGATTTTAGACTTCGGCTACGCTCAGTCGAACGATTTTAGATTTTGGATTGGGAACGATCCCAAATTGCGGGCATAATTCTTCAAATATTTACCCAATCCCCAATCCCTAGTCCCTTTTTGGTATTAGCAAATGTTCAGCAAAAAAATGCTTTTGGGAAATCTAGCCGGTTTAGTCTTTTTGACTGGAACATCAACCGTAGCCTTAGGAGAAATGCCAGTCCATTCAGAGCAAAATAGCCAATTTCAGCACATAGAGCAACCTTTGGGCTTGAAAGTTGGTGTGGCGATCGCTGGTTTAGCTTTAATCGGGCTAGAGTTATGGTGGTTTCTTCTCTCTCCAGCAGATAAATAAGCAATTCGACATTGCATAAATGCCGAATGAATTAAGATTTTTGACAAAAGCTAAAGCTGAATTCTTTGCGCCTTTGCGCCTTTGCGTGAGTATTTGTTGGGTTAGTGCTTCAACCCAACCTACTCATCTAACTTCAAGCATTGCTGAATTCTGAATTCTGAATTCTTTTTCACTTACCAATATCTTCGTTCCAAAGTTCGGGATTAGTTTCAATAAATTCACTCATTATTTGTTCGCATTCATCAAGATTGAGATCGATTACTTCTACACCGTGAGATATCATAAAGTCTTTGGCACCAGGAAAAGTTCTGGATTCTCCAGCAATAACTTTTTTAATACCAAATTGTACCACTGCCCCGGCGCATAAATAGCACGGCATTAAGGTTGAATATAGTGTTGTACCTCTATAGTTACCAACTCTGCCAGCATTGCGGAGACAATCAATTTCGGCATGGGTAACAGGATCGCCATCTTGGACGCGTTTGTTGTGTCCTCTGCCGAGAATTTTACCATCCTTGACAAGAACCGAACCGATAGGAATTCCACCTTCTTGTCTGCCTTGTTTTGCTTCTTGAATTGCAGCCTGCATAAATTCATCCATTTTTTTATTCTCCCTAAATATGTCAAAACAACTTGTATTAATGGATCATGATGGCGGTGTAGATGATTATTTAGCAACCATGCTGCTGTTGACAATGGATAATATCGAACTTCTCGGTGTTGTTGTCACCCCAGCCGATTGTTATATCCAACCAGCGGTTAGCGCCACACGGAAAATTCTCGATTTGATGGGATTTTCTCATATTTCGGTTGCAGAAAGTACTGTGCGTGGTATCAATCCTTTTCCCAGTCTCTATCGCCGTGATTCGTTTATTGTCGATCATTTACCGATTCTTAATCAAAGCGAAACCATCACTACGCCTTTAGTTGCCGAACCAGGACAAGATTTTATGGTTAAAGTGTTACGTGAAGCATCAAACCCCGTAACCTTGATGGTAACTGGGCCGTTGACGACGGTTGCAGTCGCTTTAGAGAAAGCACCAGATATTGAAGCCAAAATTCAGAAAATTGTTTGGATGGGAGGTGCTTTAAATGTTCCTGGTAATGTAGAAAAAAGTTTGGAACCAGGACAAGATGGTTCTGCTGAATGGAATGTTTACTGGGATTCAATTTCAGCAGCGCAAGTTTGGAAAACCCAAATTGAAATTATTATGTGTCCTTTGGATTTAACAAATAATGTTCCAGTCACATCAGAATTAGTGCAAAAAATGGGGCGACAACGGCATTATCCTATCTCGGATTTAGCAGGACAATGTTATGCATTAGTTATTCCCCAAGATTATTATTTTTGGGATGTTTTAGCAACGGCTTATTTGGGACATCCAGAATTTTATCAATTGCGCGAATGGGAAACAGAAATTATCACCCGTGGTCTTAGTCAGGGACGCACTAAAGTTGTATCGGGTGGTCGTAAGATATATGCAATGGATAAAGTAGATAAAGATGCTTTTTATGCTTATATTTTGCAGCAATGGGCGAGGTAAAGAACTAAAAAATTAGGTGGCGTGCATACTCAAACTCGCTACCGAAAACTAACGACAAAGCTCACCAGACACAGACAACCTCTGCAACTCAACCGACCATATTGGAGCATTCCGGTGTAAAGACTTTTTTGAACAGTATTATTTAAAACTGAGAATTACTCATAGCGTGCTTTTTTAGATTTAATCACCTCAATTACATCATCGTGTCTTTGCCCCTCGATAATATCCTTGAGATGAATTTGGCCATTAATGTATTGAACATGGATGCGCCAACCTGAAACTTTATCGATATCAGCACGATAAATTGCCTGCTTCACACCTTTTACTTTGTGCAGCCTCGTTTTTGGAAATTTTCTTGTTCTGTGACACTCATTATCTTCAAGCTCTGCCAAGGCTTCAAGAAAAGCAATCTTTAGCTCGTCATCTGGCAAAATCTTTATCGCTTGATAAATAATGCCATATTCATCACACAGAGTAAGGGTTTGTGCCATAAACCAACTTACGAGATCCGGGCAGTTTCTCGATTGTGATGGAGTAATCCTTGATACAAAGACTCTGCCACACCTTTATACGCTTTATCAAGGTCATCGTGTTTGACTACTCGAAAAAGAGTAAAAATAACTTGGCCAAAAATTGGATCTTCGTCAACTGCCAAAATCACCCTTAGTTTCTGCGAAACCTTAAGTGTGTAAAGGGAAGATTCATAGCCATTAATATCTGACGCTAGGGGAAGACGACGCAACTTACGATAAACGTCAGCTTTTTGAGTTGGGAAGAGGCTGGCACAATCATTGATTTTTTTAACCACTGCGGCTTTCTCATCTTCGCTCAGGTTGCCAAGATCTTTTTCAAAGCTCCTTGTTGACTCAATTAGAACATCCACGTTACGAACCGCCAATTTGAATTTAGCTACTTGCCCTCTGTCCTTAACATAATAACAGTTATGTCCAGAAAAATTTTGTATATCATCCTTATAAGGACGTTATATGGAAACTTGATTAATATTATTCTATGTTAAAGTTTAACAATTTGCTATAAAAGCTTTCATATACAATTCGCCTAAAGCATTATTTTTAGAAAATAGAAAAGAGAGATAAGGATTATTAAGAAGTGAAAAACTTTAAACCTAAAAAAAGGGCAGCTACAGTCCCAGCAACAGAAATTTCTCCCTGAATAATTTTATCTAAAACTGATTCTACAGGAATTAACACAATCTCAATTTCTTCTGTAATATCGAGTTGCTGCTCTTTAGCTTTTCTCACATTATCTGCTAAAAATAAATGTATTTGATTGGTATCTTTGCTTGGCTTATCATATAAAGTTCCGATTTTTTCTAATTTTTGGGAAATATAACCAGTTTCTTCTGTAAATTCTCTCATTGCTGCGATTTCAGGACTCTCTTTTGTAGGATCGAAACTCCCTGCTGGCAGTTCTATGAAAAATTCACCGACGGCGTGTCTGTATTGCCGGACGAAAATAATTTCTCTACTACTGGTAATAGGTAAAACCATCGCGACATCAGGCTTAATACTGACAAAATAATCATCAATAATTTTTCCATTCGGCAATTCTATTTCATCTTGCCTTACCTGACACCAGCGATGATCTAATACCATTTTTGATTTCAAAATTTTCCATTTCTTGAAGTTGCTCATAAATTAAGTAACAAAAGGAATCATGCTGCGAATGTAAAAAAGTATAACGGATACGTCCGATAATCTAAATTTTGAACTTACACTGGCTTTTGCTTTAACATAATACGCTCTATATTTATGCAGATAAATGTAAATTTATTTACAGTTAATAAAAGATTCCCGTTGACTATTAGTCGCGGGACAACAGCACAGACTACGAATGTCTGGGTGAAAATTTCACAAGATGGCATCGAAGGTTGGGGAGAAGCATCGCCGTTCGGTGTGGGTAATCATCGACAATCAACTGATACAATCAAAGACGCTCTAGAGCAAGTTATACCACTGTTGCAACCGTTCAATCCTTTACAGCGGCAGGAAATTGAGCAAGTGTTAACCCAAAACCAGGTTCCTTCAGCCGTGCAAGCAGCTTTGGATATGGGAATGCACGACTGGCTTGGTAAACGCGTTGGGTTACCTTTATGGCAAATTTGGGGACTCGATCGCCACGCTATCGTCCCAACTTCTGTCACAATTGGCATTAATTCACCAGAAGGTGCGATCGCCAGAGCAAAAGACTGGTTAAACTTTACCGATGTTCGTGTTTTCAAAGTCAAACTAGGTAGCCCAGATGGCATAGAAGCAGACCGAAAAATGCTCCTAGCGGTACAACAAGCAGCACCAGAACCAGAATTTTTCGTTGATGCTAACGGTGGCTGGAGTTTAGAAGATGCGATCGCCATGTGCAATTGGCTGGCTGATTTAGGTATAAAGTATGTAGAACAGCCATTGCCACGGGGACAAGAAACAAGTTTGGCAAAACTCAAGGAAAACTCTCCTCTGCCCATCTTTGTCGATGAAAGTTGCTTTACAAGTTCTGATATTCCCCACCTATCAAACTACGTGGATGGGATAAATATTAAACTGATGAAATCAGGGGGACTAACTGAAGCCATGCGAATGGTACATGTAGCCAGAGCCTATGGATTACAAGTAATGTTCGGTTGTTATTCTGATAGTTCGTTAGCCAATACAGCAGCAGCACAGCTAGCACCACTAGCTGATTATTTAGATTTAGACAGTCACCTTAACTTAATTGATGACCCATTTACGGGTGCATTGTTAAAAGAAGGGAGAGTTTTGCCGAACGATTTACCAGGTTTGGGGGTACAACACAGTGCGTTTGCCACTTAATCAACGAGTAGCTATCTTACTTCATGAGGGAATTACCGGGACTCAAGGTAAAACAGGGCTAGCAATTTTACGTTATAGTGAAGCCCCAATTGTAGCAGTCATCGATCGCGACTCCGCTGGCAAATCTTTGCCACAATTAACAGGTATCAACCGTGATGTCCCAATTGTGGCATCTATAGCCGCGGCCCTGGAGTACAAACCAGAAGTCTTGGTAATTGGCATAGCTCCAGGAGGTGGCGCCGTACCAGATGATTACTGGCTGGAAATCAAAGAGGCTTTACAAGCTGGAATGTCCTTGGTGAATGGTTTACATACAGCAATGGCAAATATGCCAGATTTAAATGCACTGCTCAAACCAGGACAACTGATTTGGGATGTGCGGAAAGAACCGTCTAATATACCTATTGCCAGCGGTATGGCACGCACTCTCCCTTGTCGGCGAGTATTGACTGTGGGAACGGACATGGCCATCGGTAAGATGTCAACCAGCCTGGAGTTACATCGGGTGTCAAAACTGCGGGGATGGAGTTCTAAATTTTTAGCTACAGGTCAAACTGGTGTGATGTTAGAAGGCGATGGTGTGCCTTTGGATGCTGTGCGCGTAGACTTTGCCGCCGGTGCTGTGGAACAAATGGTCATGCGCTATGGCAAAAGCTACGATATCTTACACATTGAAGGACAAGGTTCACTACTACATCCTGGTTCCACCGCAACCTTACCCTTGATTCGTGGTTCCCAACCAACCCAACTGATATTGGCACATCGAGCAGGACAAGTTCATATACGCAATCATCCCCATGTCGTAATTCCACCTTTACGTAAGGTAATCCAGCTTTATGAAAGTGTCGCCAGCGCCGGCGGTGCCTTTGGTACTGTACATGTGGTAGGTATAGCATTAAACACAGCCCATCTTGATGAATCTGCGGCAAATGAAGCGATCGCTCACACAACAGCAGAAACCGGACTACCTTGCACCGATGTTGTCCGTTTTGATGCGAATGTGCTTTTGGATGCGGTGATAAGAAATTAAGCTAGTACCGGTTTGCAAAAATCAAAAGTCAAAAACGAGAATTGATGCCCCCAACTTACTGGGGGTTTTTCATGTGAGGTGCAGCAAAAACTTATACCAATTCGCAATTCGCAATGACGCTCCTTCTCTGCGAGACGCTGCGCTAACGCAATTCGCAATTAAGAAATCCAGATCCAGTAAGACTTTCCTGATTTCCATCTGTTGCCTCATTTTAGAGAATTGGTATTAAAGAATATCCGTCTTTGGCGCTCATAAGTAACTTTTATTAGAGGCATTACCCTTTTTTTGTCAAGTCTAGTTGACATTTTGTAACAATATTGTTAAATTTATTTACATAAGTTAACAAACAACCAAAAGAAAAAATTATGTACACCACTGTAAATGAAGACGGCGTTCTCAATAACTACGCAACCGAACCTAAAATGTACTACGCTGAGTACCCCGCGATTTGGGAACAACGTAAATACTTAATACAAGGTGCTTTTGCAACATTAATCGTCACTACTTTAGTTTTGGTTGGTTTTAGTGTTAGCTAAGATTTTTTGACTTCGGTATCGCTGTATCTCATTGCCATTCGTACTTCTCTTTTTACCTCGGCTAATTTAGCCGGGGTTTTTTGTTTGAAGCTCTGTGCAATCGCTCAAATACTGTACTTGAGAGGATGTTTGAAAAGTTTTGGGCGAATATAATTCGCTACTACACAAACAAAGTCCGCCTGCGCGGACTAACGAAAAATTCAAACCCACGGAGGTGGGTTTCGTCTGTGTAGCCGCGATTTCTAATCGCCGGGGCTAGTATTTTTCTTATTGGTCTAATACTGTCGTCAGTTTTACCTTAGATTCTCAAACCTTATGCGATCGCTCTTTTTCCTGTGCATACAGCAAAGAGGCTAACAGTTACCTAAAACCCGTTTCGAGAGAATCTGCGATGGCGTACCCCCCCCCCGCTGTAGGCATCGCTGATAAGCATATTTTATTACATCTATCACTCTTTTTTTTGTCAAGCCTAGTTGACTTTTTGTAACAATATTGTTAAATTTATTTACATAAGTTAATAAACACCCAAAAGAAAAAAATTATGTACACCACTGTAAATGAAGAGGGCGTTCTTAATAACTACGCAACCGAACCCAAAATGTACTATGCAGAGTACCCCGCGATTTGGGAACAACGTAAATACTTAATTCAAGGTACTTTTGCAACATTAATCGTCACTACTTTAATTTTGGTTGGTTTGAGCGTTAGCTAGGAGTTTTTAGGTTTCAGTATCGCCATATCTCATCGTCATTCTCACTTCTCGACTTTGCCTCGGCTAATTTAGCCGGGGCTTTTTGTGTTGTAAAATAGCGGCGATGGCGTACCCGCCCAACCTAGTAGTCTGCCAACCCAAAAATGCGTTTGTGGAGGTTGGGGAAAGGTTAAAGGGAAAAAGGTAAGGGATAAAAAACCTTTCCCCTTTCCCCCTTCCCCTTTACCCCGCTTGCGTTGCCTTGGCGTAATACTAGGCGCTCCATATACGTAATTCCCAATTCCTCGTAACATTGAAAAAACAGCCTTTTGCATAGGTCGCACCTGGCATGAAACGAACCTGGAAGTCTCTACTGCTAGCCTGTAACTGGGTATTACTGTCGATTGGAACATCAATTTTGATTATCTTGACGCAGCCAACAGCACCAGTTCCAGCACAAGAACCTGCTGCGTCTACTACAGTTGAACCCATAAACTCACCCAGTTCAGAAACGACTAAAGATCAAAAATTACGGGAAGCCATAGAACGTTCATCAACAAAAGAAGCCTCCCCGGAAGTTGCCGAACCGAAAAAGCCAGATTCTCCGCAGGAACCGACACTTAGTCCTGAAGAAATTAGCCGTCAGCTAAAATTTATTGAAGCCGATAGGCTTTATCTCGCCGGACAAATTCCAGAGGCAGAAAAAATTTACCGCGAAGTAAAAGAACCTTTTAGCAAAACAAGCACACCCCAAGAACGTAAACCACCCATACTCGATCCCACGCAACTATCCCCAGGAGGTAAGGTATACTGGCGAGAATCAGAGGCGGGGATAGCAACTAAGTTACAAACAAGAACGATTGTACCTTTGCAATTATTAGTTGAGCAATATCCAGAATTTATCCCTGGTCATATCCGATATGCTCAAATTTTGAAACAATACGATCGCCCCAAAGAAGCCTTAGATATATTAGAACGAGCATCTTCTCTTTATCCAGACCAACCAGAATTGGTTAAAGCGAGAGTTACTGCCTTGGCTGGTGAGAAAAAGTGGATGGAAGCATCTTTGGCGGCGCGTCAGTTTGCCATTCTCAACCCCGAAGATCCCCAAGCGGCTGAGTTTACAAATTTAGCACAAGAAAATCTCGAACGTTACAAAAGACATATCCGAGCAGAAATTCGAGGCAACGTCATCGGTAATATTATTACAGGTGCCTTAGGTTACGCTCTTACTGGCAGTTTGCTTGGGCCATTTTCAGCTGTTGACTCTACCATCATTCTGCTACAAGGTGAAAGAGCAATAGGCGATTCCGTAGCTAAAGACGCAAAAAAACAGTTGAATGTGATTACAGACGAAACTGTTTTGGCATACGTCAACGAAATCGGACAGAAATTAGCTAAAGTAACTGGACGTGAAGAATTTAAATACGAATTTTTTGTAATTCCAGAAGAAAGCCTCAACGCCTTTGCATTACCTGGAGGTAAGATCTTTATTAATGCAGGTGCGATCGCCAAGACTAATTCCGAAGCAGAATTAGCTGGATTAATAGGCCATGAATTATCCCATGTTGTTTTATCTCACGGTTTTCAATTAATCACCCAAGGCAACTTAATTTCTAACGTTACCCAATATCTTCCTTTAGGTGGAACCATCGGCCAACTCTTTGCCCTCAGTTACAGCCGCGACATGGAACGTCAAGCAGATACCCTCGGCACCCGCTTAATTGTAGCCAGTGGTTACGCTGCTGATGGCTTGCGTAACTTAATGGTGACATTAGATAAACAGCAAAAAAATGCACCTCCTAGTTGGTTATCTTCCCATCCCGGCGGCGGCGAACGAGTTAGTAATTTAGAAAATCTGATTACCCGTAGTAGTTACAATCGTTACGCCTATGAAGGAGTTGGGCGTCATAAAGAAATTCAAGCACAGGTGAAAAAGTTGCTGCAAGAGAAAAAAGCTAGAGAGGAAAAAAAATAGGTTTTTAATGAATCAAAAAATAGAATTATTCGTCACTTAACACAGAAGCCAGAAGTCAGAATTCAGAATTCAGTAATTCTTGATTTCATCGGTTATTCATCCCCCAGTCATACAGAATTCGCAACTGGATTCTGACGACTGACTCCTGAATTCTTTGTTGTTAAACTATCAATTCCCTACCTATTTATACTGGAGGATGGCTATGTCATCACAACTGCTTCGATTCATATCTTTGGGCAGCCTCGGCTTATCTTTGTGTCTGGGCAATTCCGCAGCAATGGCGCAATACGATCCTTATCCCACTGAAGATGGAGTAGTAGTACCAACGGTGCCATCAGGCGGCACATCAGCACCAGTGCCAATAGACACATCTACAGGCGTACCAACATCACCTACATCTGACAGTACAACTCGCTTTACTTGTCAGACTTACAATGGGCAGTACACCGTGATGTATCAGCCCCAAAGTCAACCAGGACAATACTTTCCTTGGGCGGCGCCTGCGACTTTGGGCGGTGGTTGGGATGCCGAAAAGCGTTGTGTAGCAATTGCCAACCGCTTGGAACAGTATCGCCCAGATGGGTTACAAGAACTCCAGACATCTGTACAAAATAACGAAAACATTGTCTGCGTCACAAGTGAAGCTAACCCAACTTGCAGAATTGTGTTGACAGTACCGCGTGGTAGAGATCCCGTTGTTATCCGCAACAGCATTTTCCAAAACTTGACTACTGCTGATAGCGGCCAACAAACCGTAGCTGTTAATACCTATGGCGATCGCTCAGGCAACAGCATATATAATTTAGGACGCACACTTCTAGGCAGTGGCAATAATCGAGTTAGTTCATATAGAGGTGGGATTAACCTCAAGCCTTTCCTTGATGCCAAAGATGGTGGCACCGCCAGAAACCTCCGCAATGGAGTCGCAATTCGTCGCCAGTCTAAGCCTAACTCTGTTCGCCTCAATCCTGGTAATTTCCGTTAATTGATAGGCAATTATCACAAGTAATTAGGAAGTGGGGAAATCCAAATTTCATTTCGAGATGAAAAACTGGGAATCAGATGCATGAAATGTCACCCAGAGCAATACTCGATCGCAATTTCTTTCCCCACCTACTCAAGGACTTTTGATAGTAATCCCTATTCTACGCGATCGCTACCACGGTAGTTTAAATCTTCAAAGTGAATTAGGTTATTCCATGAAGTCCACGTAGGTGGACTTGGTTTGTGTAGTAGTGAATTTTATTCGCCCAATAATTTCTTTTACTTAGAGGTTGTTTGAAAAGTCTAAATTAATACTAGCCCCGGCGATTAGAAATCGCGGCTACACAGACGAAACCCACCTGCGTGGGTTTGAAAGGCCTAATTTTTGGTTAGTCCGCGCAGGCGGACTTTGTTTGTGTAGTAGCGAATTATATTCGCCCAAAACTTTTCAAACATCCTCTTAAATATTTAGTGATAAAATTATCTTTTTGGAAGCCCTTTTACATCTTTTAAAATGGCATTGCTGAGTTCAGTATCTCTCAAGTCAGCGCCAGTTAAGTCTGCATTACTGAGGTTGGCATTTGTGAGTTTAGCATTTGTGAGTTTAGTATCTCTCAAGTCAGCGTTAGTTAAGTCTGTACTAGTTAAATCGGCATTGCTGAGGTTGGCATTTGTGAGTTTAGTATATCTCAAGTCGGCGTTACTTAAATCTGTACTAGTTAAATCAGTATTACTTAGGTTGGCATTACGTAGATTTGCATTACTTAAGTTTGCATCACTGAGATTTGCATCATTTAGATCTGCATAACTGAGATCTGCTTTACTTAAGATCGCACGACTTAGTTCAGTACCGCTTAGTTTAACACCTTTCAAGCTTGCAGAGCTTAAGTCTAATTCAATGGATTCCCAGTTCCTTATAAGTTCTGCATCGACTAGAAATCTTATAACACTGGCTTTCCGTTCTCCATCATTGTCAAGACTACGCAGTATAGTCAGCGTTCTTGTGCGTACTATATCTTTTATGAGTTCTAGTAAGGAATCATTGGGTTCTAGACTATTTGCTTTGTTATTAACTAATAAATCTGATACTCGGTCTAGGTAACTTTGTAGTGCTTCTTCACGAAGATTTATCTCTGCTATTTCTTTATCTTTCTGCTGTATTCGATTACCTAAATATAAAAGTAAAAATGGAACCGCTAATGCGCTAATTAGCTCTAAAAAATCCCAAAGTGTTTTTCCAGACTGAATTTCCTCAGTGAAAGTCACCTTTTCAATAGAACCATTTTCTCCTCCTTTTCTTTCTGTACTCTTTTTTTGTATTGTATCTTCTCCAATTCCAGTCCAGTCAGCCCATTTCCATGTCCTGCTTTTGCTTTCTAAAACTGGATAAATTAAAAATATTCCAGCAGTAATTACAGAGCCTAAGGCGACTCCTATAATTAGTAAGCGCCAACGACTAAACAAAGATGTTTCTCCCTTTGTAGTGCAACCTCAAAGATACATACAGCAATCCAATTTAATTTGGAGAACTTAATTTTAGGAGAAAGCAAAGCAAATAAAAAATTTTAGAAACAAATCAGAAACGTCAATATATACCGAGCTTTTTCACAAATTAAATAGGATTGCTAGAATTGATTCTGAACTTTGAATTGAAAATCAATTTATTAGCGATTGTTCCGAGCCACCTATTTGTAAAAGATTGTTTGCTCCATTAAGAAACATTCTTGAACCTAACCAGATACTCCTAGTAGAAAAATTTGAACTTGGGTGATAGTATTTTAGTCCGTCTTCACAAACTAACCCAGTACCACTGGCAATTTGCAAAACTTCGTTTAAATAGTCTTGAAATCTTTCTTTGATTAGTTGATAATCAAAATTATTTCGATCAAATGTACGACCAAATTCACTCCTAAATCTGATTATATTTCTATAAAAATCTTGTATCGATTGCGGGTTGATTGGAACTTGCTTTTGGATAAAAATATCGCAGCTTGTTACGCAGGAATTGTCAAATTTATTAAGCCAAGTTCTTTCTTGATCGAATGTAGTATAGGAAAGACTATTTTTCAGATCGATATTAATATGTTTGACCATTTGATCTCGATCCATGTAGTTTCTGAGATTGATGTATTTCCTCAGCGTATCTGAACACTTATCAGTCAATGTGAATAGCTCACCAACATCTCTGTATTGTATATCAGAACTATTGTTGTTGAATTTTCTGGCGATTCTGACTACTGAACGCAAATGATTTTGTGCATTTGCTAAATGAATACTCCGGTCATTTTTGAGTGTAAATTTTGATGGCTCTTTATACTTGTCTTTGCTCATATTATTCTCCGACACCCTGGTGAAGTTAAAGCATCAGAGCCAAAATATCAAAAACAAGGTTCTTTAAGTTTAGTAAATTAACTCTGGAAATTTACAGCGACCTCAAGAAGCCGAGTTTTAATGCTCGATTTTGAATAATGGTTTAATGCTCTATTTACAATATACACAAAATACTGCGGTGCAATAAATTTAGCTGTAAAAGTTTTTCGATATGTTTTAACTGAAAGTTTTTCAAATTGAATAACAAGGCAGAAAAGCTTGAAATTCAGCCACTTCAAAAGATCCGGAGGCTGATAAAAAAATAACTATTTCTAGTTTCACTTAATAGTACATTTGTTCGATAACCTGTCTGAGAATAATTGCTGAGGAATAAAAGCATCAGCAAATCTGCAATTATTTTTTGTCTTAACCTTCTGCTAGCTATTTCTTAATCTAACTGAGATAACTTTAGGTTGCTCAATTAAGAACTAATACGAAAAATTAGAAATGTAAGTGTCTTCTGGCAACCGCTAAAATGTGATTTGGAAGGCGAATATTGTAATGTCCGTGTTGATATAGCGATCGCTCTAACTTAGGAAAAATACATCTTTGCAGTTAACGTTGTTTTACTGGCAATAAAAATGGAACTTACACTCCAAATTCTGCACGCTTCGGACTTTGAAGGTGGCATTGATGCTGCCGATACTAGCCCTCAGACTTCTGATGCTGTGCATTTCTCAGCGGTACTCAATTCTCTTATTTAGGACGGGGAGTGGGGGAGCAGGGAGAGAATAATTCTTAACTTCTAACTCCTAACGGGCTAAACGCCCCGAAGAAAGTTAACACCACTCCGAATACCCAAATATCCCAGGTTAACACAATTAAAGCAAGAGGTTTTTATGCCCAAGATCGTTATCAATGAATTTTATCGTGGTGGCAATCTAACCACAGGTGACGAATTTATCGAGCTTTTGCTTACTGAAGACTTGACTGCTACACAGCTTCAGTCTTTCTTTGTGGGAGACTCCACAGGCAGCAAGGCTTCTAAGTTTTCTGCTTATAGATTTACAAATCTTGGCTCTATAGCTCCTACTTTTAAAGCAGGAACTATCATTACAGTTGGCGGAACTACAGCTATTACTCAGGACACATCCTATAATCCATCAGCTAATGACTGGAATCTAGCTCTCAATGCTGGTGGTTCCTTCCTACCTAACGCTAACAGTGGAAATACTGGAGATATTGCTGCTGATGATATTGTTTGGGTTGATACCTCAAATACTGGCAGCACTATTTCCCCAGATGGATTTGCTGTAGATATTGGCACTGCTACAGGAGCATTTACTAGTGCTGCAAATGTCAATTTTGCAACCAGCACAAACAACACAGGCTATGCATTAAACTCCAATCTTGCAGCCGCAACAAACACTGCTAACTGGACAACAGGAATTGCATTTACTGCAACCACACCTGGTTTGCCGAATGGCGGAGCTAATACCACTTATATCAATAGCCTACGTTCTATCCCACCTACGCCAACTTTATCTCTTAGTATTACTCCTGCCTCATTTGCGGAAAATGTTGGTGCAAATGCTGCTACAGCCACCCTCACACGCTCGGATACCTCTGTAGCAGATTTAGTTGTGAATTTGACCAGTAGCGATACTACTGAGGCAACAGTACCCACAACTGTCAGTTTTGTTGGCAATAGTGCAACTGCAACCTTTGCAATTAATGCTGTAGATGATGCGATACTTGATAATTCTCAGTCTGTAACGATAACTGCTTCAGCTACAGGTTTTACTAACGCCACTACTGAGATTACGGTGACAGATAATGAAGTAGCCCCATCGACTCGGATTAGAGAGATTCAGGGAACGGCACATATCTCGCCTTTGGCAGGTCAGACCGTTAACAATGTAGCGGGAATTGTTACTGTCGTGAGTGCGAGGGGTTTCTACCTCCAAGACCCCAACCCAGATAACGATGATCGCACCTCCGAAGCGATTTTTGTCTTCACTTCATCAGCACCAACGGTATCTGTCGGAGATTCTATATTAGTTACAGGAACAGTCAGCGAATTTCGTCCTGGTGGTGCTGCTAGCAATAACTTAACAACCACACAAATTGTTAGCCCTACGATTGTCAAACTCTCCAGTAACAATCCTTTGCCAGCTGCCACAATCCTTGGTAATGGTGGCAGAACTATTCCAACGACGGTAATCGATAACGACACTACAGGTAATATCGAAACTGGAACGACTCTTTTCGATCCCAACCAAGATGGCATCGATTTTTACGAAAGCTTAGAAGGGATGCTGGTACAGGTAAATAATCCTGTAACAGTTAGCCCGACAAATTCTTTTGGAGAGATTTGGGTACTGGCAGACAATGGCGCCAATGCCACTGGGCGTACAGCGCGTGGTGGTATCGCCATCAGCCCTAATGATTTCAATCCAGAGCGCATCCAAATAGATGATACGCTGTTTACTTCTGGTAGCTCACCCCAAGTTGATGTTGGTGCTACTTTGAACACAATTACGGGTGTGGTTGATTATAACTTCAGCAATTACGAAGTTCTACCAACCTCGGTGACTGTTAATTCCAATAGTACGTTGACTAGGGAAGTTACTAATTTAACTGCCACCACTGACCAGCTGACAATTGCTACCTTCAACGTCGAAAATCTCGACCCACTCGATAGTGCAACCAAGTTTAGCGACCTTGCTAACAGCATTGTCAATAATTTGAAATCCCCAGATATCATTTCTCTGGAAGAAATTCAGGACAATAATGGGCCGATAAACGATAGCATAGTTGATGCCAGTGTTACCTTCCAACAATTAATTAATGCGATCGCTGCTGCTGGCGGCCCCACCTACGAATATCGCCAAATTAACCCAGTGGATGATACCAATGGCGGTGAACCTGGGGGAAATATCCGCGTCGGCTTCTTATTTAATCCCAATCGCGTTAGTTTTGTAGATCGTCCCGGTGGTACTTCCACCTCCAGCACCACAGTCACCAACAACTCTGGTGTTCCCACAATTTCTAATAGTCCTGGTTTGATTGACCCCACCAACTCGGCTTTCAATAGCAGTCGCAAACCGTTAGTTGGTGAATTTATTTTCAACGGCGAAACCGTGTATGTAATTGGCAATCACTTTAATTCTAAAGGTGGCGATCAACCATTATTTGGTGTGAATCAACCGCCAACCCTGACTAGCGAAGTGCAGCGCCAACAACAAGCTACGCTGGTAAAAAACTTTGTCGAGAGTATTTTAGCGATCGACCCCAATGCCAATGTAGTCGTAGCGGGTGACTTGAATGACTTTGAGTTTTCCAACCCTGTCAACACCGTAAAAAGTGCTGGACTGAATTCTCTGATTGAAACTCTGCCTCAAAATGAGCGCTACACCTACAACTTTGAAGGCAACGCCCAAACCCTTGACCACATTTTAGTCAGTAATAACTTGCTCACTAAACTTGATGGGTATGATGTAGTCCACATCAACTCAGAATTTGCCGATCAAAATAGCGACCATGATCCTAGTGTGGCTCGGTTTAACATATCTGGAAACGATGCTCCCACAGACATAACATTGAGCGCTACCAGCGTCAATGAAAATGTTCCAGCAAACACAGCGATCGCTACATTTACTACCATCGACCCGGATACAGGTGACACTTTCACCTACAGCTTAATTACTGGAACTGGCGATACTGATAACGCTGCTTTCACAATTGATGGCAACAGCTTACAAATCAAAGCTTCCCCAAACTTTGAAACCAAATCTTCCTACAGCATTCGGGTAGGCAGTACTGATAATGGTGGGCTTTCTGTGGAAAAGGTATTGACTATCCAAGTCAACGATATCAATGAAGCACCTACTGTAGTGCAACCCATTGACGACCAAATCATCTCTACTAACAAACCCTTCTCTTTGAATGTCAGTAATAAATTTGCTGACATCGATGCAGACGATACCCTCAGTTACAGTGCTACTGGTTTACCGGGGGGAGCTAGTATCGCTGCTAACACAGGCGTTATTTCCGGCACTGTCCCCACAACTGGTATTTTTGCAGTCACAGTCACTGCTACTGATGAGAAAGGCCTAACAGCCAGCGATACTTTTGAATTGACTGTTGCTAACAACAAGGCCACATCTGGTAACGACATCATCTTTGTCGAAGAACTTACTGGTTTGAACAAGTACATAGTCAATGCTCAGGGTGGGAGCGATCGCGTTATCGGCACCAACGGCATTGAGTTAATCAACGGTGGAGCAGGCAATGATTACCTAGATGGCAAAGGAGGCGCTGACGTACTCCTTGGCGATGGTGGTAATGACACAATCTTGGGTGGACTTGGCAAAGATATAGTTTCTGGAGGCGATGGCAACGATCGCCTCATTGGTTGGGGAGGCGGCACAAACGAAATCGACCTTCTCAACGGCGACCAGGGTGCAGATACTTACGTTTTGGGCGATAACACTTCTGTTTTCTATGCCAGTTCCGGTAAGAATGACTACGCGGATATTCTCAACTTACAGACGAGCGATCGTATTCAACTCAAAGGAGTTGCTAACAATTATTCATTAGGGTCAGCGTCGGCTGTATCCATCATTAAATCTGCTGTGGGTATTTTCACTAGTAACGGCACAGAATTGATTGCTGTTGTGGAAAGCGGGTTAAACCAAAATACAAATTTGGCAACAGATACTCGTTTTGTTTTTGTTTAAGGTATAGCTCACGCAGAGACGCAGAGGCGCAGAGAGAAGAGAGAGGATTTTCATGTCCGGCTATCATTTCTCCCCGTCCCCGCGTCTTTGTGTCCCCGCGTCAATCCTAATGATAAGTCTTTAACCCGACACCATATCACTCCCCATTTCCCATTTTTTTTTATGGTAACTACAAGCACAATTCGCTTTTCTCAGTTCAATGCTTCTTTGAATCGTAATGCTGAAGGTCAGTTAGTCAGCGATCTTTCTACTCCTGATAATGCTCAGGCGAAGGCGGTTGCAGAAATCATCCAGCGCAATAATCCGGATGTGCTGCTGATTAATGAGTTTGATTATTCCCCAGAGGCCGTTGAATTATTTAAGAAAAATTACTTAGCGGTCAGTCAAAATGGTGCAACTCCTGTTGACTATCCCTACTTCTACATTGCTCCTTCCAACACGGGTATTGCTTCTGGATTTGACTTAAATAACAACGGTACAGCAGTTACAACTCCAGGCGAAGCGGGATACGGCGATGATGCTTTGGGATTCGGTAGTTTTCCTGGGCAATTTGGGATGTTGCTTTTATCTAAATATCCCATCGATACTGCCAATATCCGCACTTTCCAAAAATTTCTCTGGAAGGATATGCCGGATGCTTTGCTTCCTGACGATCCTGCGACTCCAAAGCCAAATGATTGGTATTCTCCAGAAGAACTGGCAGTTCTACGTCTTTCTTCTAAAAGTCACTGGGATATACCCATCGAAGTAAACGGCGAGACAATTCATGTCCTCGCCAGCCACCCCACACCACCAGTATTTGATGGGCCAGAAGACCGCAATGGCAAACGCAATCACGACGAGATACGTTTTTGGGCAGACTATGTTAGCCCTGGTAAAGGCGATTACATCTATGATGATGAAGGCAAAACGGGCGGTATTGATGCTGGATCAAGTTTCGTCATCATGGGCGACCAAAATGCTGATCCGAAAGATGGTGATAGTTTTGACTTTGCTATCCGCCAGTTATTGCAAAATCCCGGTATTAATACTAATTTTATTCCTAGCAGCCTTGGCGGCCCCCAACAAGCAGATTTACAGGGTGGTGCAAACGCTAACCAAACGGGTAATCCGGCTTTTGACACCGCGGATTTTGCTGATACTACTCCTGGAAATCTGCGGGCTGATTATGTGCTACCCTCTGCTGACTTAACAATTGCCAATTCAGGAGTCTTTTGGCCGCTAAATACTGACCCAACATTCTCCCCAGTAGGTACTTTTCCCTTCCCCAGTTCTGACCATCGTTTGGTGTTTGCCGATGTCAAAACCGGGCCAAATGAACCAGGTAAAACCATTCCCAGCCTGGGATTTGTGGGGCAAAGTACTTTCGAGACTGGCTTTATTCCTGCTGGTGCAGCGGGAACTGTCAATGGTACACCAACTCCAGTGGGTGGACTATCTGGTGTCACCTACGACGCTGTTAATAACCGCTACTATGCTATCTCTGATGCTCGATCGGATACCAACGGTTTGGCTCGCTTCTACACTTTCACTGCCGGTACTGAAGTGACTTTCACTAATGTCACACCTCTCAAAGATAGTACTGGCGACTTTTTTACAGCTTTTAGCCTTGACCCAGAAGGTATTGCTCTAACTAATAATGGGACTGTTTTCATCTCTTCAGAAGGCGAAGTTAGGCCGGATTTGGGTGCAAGTCGCGTTACTAATCCCTTTATTAAAGAGTTTTCGCTAACTACAGGTCAAGAAGTGCGATCGCTACTTATCCCTACCAAATTCTTACCAGTAGTTGCAGACACCAACAACAACGGTATTGTAGATGCAGGTGACACGCAGACATCAGGCGTTTACAATAATTTGGCATTTGAAAGCCTCACCATCACACCCGACCAAAAAACTTTATTCACCGCCACTGAAAACGCGCTGTCCCAAGACGGCTTAAGGGCTTCACTCACCAGTGGTAGCCGTTCGCGGATTTTGCAATACAATCTCGTTAATGGACAACCAGAAAAAGAATACCTCTATATTACAGATGCGATCCCTGAAGCGCCCAACCCTAGCACAGGTTTTGGTGACAATGGTTTGGTGGATTTACTAGCAATAGATAATCGTGGCACATTACTGGCGGTAGAACGTTCCTTTGCACAAGGTGTAGGTAACACTATTCAAATTTACGAAGTTTCCTTGCAAGGTGCAACAGACATCAGTTTCTACGATTCTCTGAATGATTTGAGTGCTGAGCAACTAGCAGCGATCGCACCTGCTCAAAAACGCCTACTGTTGAATTTAAATGACCTTGATCTGCCAACCGATAACATTGAAGGTATCGCTTTTGGCCCCAAACTTGCAGATGGTCGTCAGTCCATTGTCTTAGTAAGTGACAACAACTTCAACAGCAGCCAATTTACCCAAATCCTCACCTTGGGTGCAGACTTGGTTCCCACCGCTGCACCCACAGTAGAAACTACCCCCGATTTGTTGGACGATGAAACACTCCCAGTAGATCAACAGGGCGATGCTGATGACCCTGCCATCTATGTTAATGCCACAAATGCTGCCGATAGTTTAGTATTAACTTCAGTGAAAAATGCCGGACTGCGGGTTTATGATTTGTCTGGTGATTTGTTGCAAACAGTTAATCCTGGTGGCATTCGCTACAATAACATTGATTTGCAATACGGTTTTAAATTAGGCAATCAATCGATAGATATTGCCGTAGCTAGCGATCGCCAAAATGATAAACTAGCAATCTTCAAAATTAACCCTAACCCCACCACCCCCGGACAATACCTAGAAGACATTACCGACACCAGCATTGGCACTCTTTTCCAAGGGCTACCTTTTGCAGAACCTTATTCCTCATCTTCTCGCAGTGCTTACGGGTTGGCGTTGTACCGCAGTCCCATCACCAACGACTACTATGTCTTTGCCAATCGCCGGGAAACTGGAGATGTCGCTCAATATAAACTGATCGATAAAGGTAATGGTAAAATTGGCATTGAGCGAGTACGAGAATTTACTGTACCAACAGTTGGCGATCGCGAACCTCAAACTGAGGGTATGGTGGTAGACCAAGAAACAGGCTTCCTCTACATTGGACAGGAAGATGTCGGGATTTGGAAGTACCAAGCAGAACCAAACGGCGGCACCACTGGCAAGTTAATTGATAAAGTTAAAGACTTGGGCGGTAATTACCTCACCAACGATGTCGAAGGCTTGACCATTTATTACGGTAAAAATGGCACAGGTTACTTACTAGCATCCAGCCAAGGTGACAACACCTTTGTTGCTTACACCCGTGAAGGTAACAACGAATTTGTCGGTAACTTCGCCGTTGGAAACAGCGGGTCAATTGACAGCGTACAAGAGTCAGACGGTGCAGATGTCATTAACGTACCACTGGGGCCTAACTTCCCATTTGGTTTATTTGTGACTCAAGATGGTTCCAATGAACCCGGCAAAATAGTTAGCGATGAAGGTGAAGAAGAAAATATCAGTTCTAACTTCAAACTCGTACCCTGGGAAAATATTGCTAACGCCTTGCCCAATCCTTTAAATATTGACACCACTAGTTACGATCCCCGCAATCCTGTTGCCCAACCCAAGTTGACTATCTATGACTTTGAAAATTTACCCAAGTTAGGTACAACCTCTAAAAATCAAGATATTTTGTTGGGTGGTTTTTCTGGGTTGTACTTTCAAGGAATTGCCGCAAATGGCAACCTGAAGTTTGTCACCAATACAGACCGAGGCCCAAATGGAGAACCTGATGGCGTCAACAGACCATTTTTATTACCCGACTTCCAACCAGAAATAATTAGCTTTGAACTCAACCGCACCACAGGTGAAATCACCATTACCAACAGAACAAAGCTATTTCGCCAAGATGGAACGACGCCATTAACGGGACTACCTAACCTGCAAGCTGTAGGAAACGGTTTAGCTTACACAGATGAAATTGCTGTTGATTTAGACAACAATGTTTTAGCTAACGATCCTTTAGGTGCGGACTTAGAGGGAATTGTAGTTGCCAAAAATGGTGACTATTGGTTGGTAGATGAATATCGTCCTGCCATTTACCATTTTGATAGTGATGGTAAGCTGATTGAGCGCTTTATTCCTCAAGGAACTGCCACTGCATCCGACCCAGACCAACCAGCCGGAACCTTTGGTATTGAGGTATTGCCAGCGGTTTATGCCCAACGCCGCAATAACCGGGGATTTGAAGCTGTGGCATTGGAAGGTAATAAATTATATGCCTTCATTCAAAGTCCAATTGACAATCCAGACGTTGCTAATGATGCGACTTCTAAAGCTTCTCTCAACCTGCGAATTCTGGAGTTTGATATTGTCAACAAACAAGTAACAGGAGAGTATTTATATCGTCTAGAAGGTCTGCCAGGAACTGATAAAATTGGCGATGCAGTTTCCTTGGGTAACGGCAAATTTGCGGTAGTTGAGCGAGATGACAATGGCACATCTGCTGGCAATAAATTAATTTATCAAATTGATTTAGCTGGGGCAACCAACATCAACAACCCTGCCAATTTTACTTTGCCAGCTGAGAAAACCATTGAGCAACTGACCTCTGCGGAACTAGCTGCTGCCAATATTACCCCTGTAACCAAGAGTTTAATTGCTAATGCTGCTCAGTTGGGTTACACCGGAGTGGAAAAATTAGAAGGTTTGGCACTGGTAGCACCCAATACCCTAGCTTTGCTGAATGACAACGATTTCAACATTACGGGAAATACCCCTGCTGAGAGATTGGGTATTCTGGAACTACCTAATAACCTGATAACTGTAGAGCCTACTATCCCTGATTTTGGTTCTAGCAACAGCGATGATGTGACGCTGAAGCCAGGACAAACATTTTTTGCAGGTGATGGTGCAGACTTTATAGAAGGTAGCGAAGGCAACACAATTCGAGCCGGAAAAGGTGACGACATTGTACTGGTAGGTAGTGACTCTTGTGTATCCGGTCAAAAAGGTGACGACCAAATATTTATTGGTCAAAATGGCGCGGCTAAAAGTACCAATGTTGATGGTGGCAATGGTGATGATGTGATTACCGTGGTGGAAGCCGATGGTAGTAATAATTTATTCGGAGCCGCAGGTGATGATACTCTCCAAGTAATTGAAGGTTCTCGCCAATATTTATTCGGTGGAGATGGCGATGACACCCTCAGCAGTGAAGGTAACAAGAACCGTTTGTATGGTGGTTCTGGTGATGACATTTTCTTCTCAAATCTCGATGACTCGTTGTTTGGTGGAGATGGAGATGATGTGCTATTTGCCGGTCAAGCAGGTGGTAATAAACTCAGTGGCGGCACTGGTATTGACCAATTCTGGATTGCTAGTAGCAGTCTACCAACTGCCAAAAACATCGTCAGTGATTTTACAGCAAGCATTGATAAAATCGGGCTTGGCGGTATTGGCGTGACTCAATTTAGTGCCTTAACGCTATTGCAACAAGGTAGTGATACTTTGGTGAAAACTGGAAATACAGAGTTGGCTTTATTAGTTGGAATTACCTCAACTAGCCTCAGTGCCAATGATTTTGTTTTCTCAGCTAGTGTTGTCGCTTAATTGCTTCACCTAGCATAATCTTAATCGAAATTCCTGAACAAATAGCTCCCCGACTTCTTTAAAAAGTCGGGGAGCTTGAATTTATTGGGCGCTAGTTTAAAATATATTTTTTGAAGCCTTTATTGATAAAATTTGACAAATATTATTATTAAATAATAAGTTGATTTTAATCGATTCTTCCGCTTTATTTATTCTTTTCTTAATCTTTCAATGAAAACATCTTTAAGGCTATAGCAATCCTATTGAGTTGTGAAAAACATCAATGTTAACTGTTGACAGTCAACAGTCATTAGTCAACACTCAACATTTCACTTCTCATTCTGGCGATCGCTCTCAAACTAAACACCTAAAAAACATTCTAATTATGGCAATTGAATTAGTAGGTTTTGCCTCTTTACCCGCAGATACCTATGGTAAAGGGCCGGCTTCTGGTGAGGAAATTTCAGGTAATGGTAGAACCGGCCCTTTCCCAGGACAGCCAATACAAGGGTTTAGCGGTGTACAGTTTGCTAATAATAACTCTCTCTATTTCCTGTCAGATAATGGTTACGGCAGCAAAGATAATAGTGAAGACTTTTTGTTACGTATCCATCGTCTAGATCCCAATTTTAAGGGAATAGAAAATGGCGATGCCACTGTTAAGGTTTTAGATTACATTCAACTATCTGACCCTGACAACAAAATTCCTTTCTCGATAGTTAATGAAGGCACTACCGATAGATTACTAACTGGTGCCGATTTTGATGTGGAGTCATTTGTCTTTGACAAAGATGGTACCATTTGGGTCGGAGACGAATTTGGCCCTTATCTGCTGCATTTTGATGCTGCTGGTAAGTTGTTAGAAGCTCCCATCGCTACACCTGACTCCTTTAAAACTTTAGATGGAGAAGCACCATTTGTTATCGGTCATAGAGGTGCTAGTGGAAAGCTTCCAGAACATACTCTAGAAGCCTACAAACAAGCAATTGAAGACGGCGCTGACTTTATTGAGCCTGACTTAGTAGTTACAAAAGATGGCGTATTAATTGCTCGCCATGAACCTGCTTTGGCGATTTTAAACGCCGATGGTACTGTCAACTTCAGCGATACAACCACAGACGTTTACGATATTACCAAGTATCCACAGTTTGCCGATCGCAAGAAAACAGTCATCCTCGATGGCACTGAAATTACAGGTTGGTTTGCTGAAGATTTTACTCTCGAAGAAATCAAGAGTTTAAAAGCCATACAGCGTCTACCCTTCCGTGACCAATCTTTTAATGGTCAATTTCTGGTGCCAACTCTGGCGGAAATTATTGACTTGGTGAAACAAGTAGAAGCCGAGACAGGTAAAAAAATTGGCATCTATCCTGAAACCAAGCACCCGACTTATTTTGCCCAAGAAGCCACCTACGTAGGCACTACAGAGAAAATTAACAGAAACATCAGTGAAATCCTCATCGACACACTCAAAGCTGAGAATTTCACCGATCCCGATCGCATTTTCATTCAATCCTTTGAAGTTGGTAACCTCAAGGATCTAAACGATCGGATTATGCCGAATGCCGGTGTAGACATCCCACTCGTCCAACTCCTAGACGCAGAAGGCATTCAGCTAAATGGTACCCTCATCGAAACTAAGCCTTATGATTTCCAAGTTAGTAATGACCCACGCACCTATGGTGATTTACGAACTCCAGAAGGCTTAGCTGAAATTGCCACCTACGCTGATGGTATCGGCCCTTGGAAGCGGATGATTGTTAGTGTCAAAGGAACTGATGCTAATAACGATGGCTTGGCAGATGATGTGAACAACGACGGCTTAGTCAATGATGCTGACAGAACCCTGCTACCTCCTACGACTTTAGTTCAAGATGCTCACAATGCAGGTTTGCAGGTGCATCCTTACACCTTCCGCGATGAGGACTTGTATCTAGCAGCAGACTACAAAGGTAATGCAGAACTAGAACTTCAGCAGTTCTTTCAACTAGGCGTAGATGCACTGTTCACAGACTTTCCAGATACAGGGGATAAAGTCCGAGATTTCTTGAGCGATCCCGAAAATAACTTAGTGCGATCGCCACAAAACCCAGATGTTCTCTCAGGAGATGCTTTTCCTAATTTGGGTGGTTCCAGAGGTTTTGAAGGCGGAGCAATCAACGCCAGCAAAACCAAACTCTACATGCTGCTAGAGGGTACAGTCCAAGGCGATCCCCTTGGTGCTTTGCGGCTTAACGAATTTGATATTGCTAGCAAGGAGTATACCGATAAGAAACTCTACTACAAACTAGAAAATCCTGGATATGCGATCGGGGATTTAGCAGTCATTAACGACAATGAATACCTTGTGATTGAGCGAGATAATGGTCAAGGTGCTGCTGCTCAATTCAAGAAAATCTACAAAATTGACTTGTCTAAAACAGATTCAGATGGCTACGTAGCTAAAGAAGAAGTTGCAGACTTGTTGAACATCCAAGACCCCAACGACCTCAATGGCGATGGCAAAACCACCTTCGACTTCCCATTTGTCACAATTGAAAATGTTTTAGTTGTTGACAAAAACACCATTTTGGTAGCCAATGACAACAACTATCCTTTCTCAACAGGTCGTCCTGGGAACGATCCTCAAAATCCAGTTATAGACAACAACGAAATCATTCTCTTAAAACTGGACAATCCTCTCAATCTTGCTCCTGGTTTAGGTCAACCCCCAGCTGAAGACATTGATTTCGGCTCCACTACCAGCGATGACATTATTGCTGAGCCAAATCAAACCTTATTTACAGGTGATGGTGCAGACTTTGTAGAAGGTAGCGAAGGCAACACCATCGAAACCGGAAAGGGTGACGACATTGTGCTGGTAGGTAGCAAATCTTCAGTATCTGCACAAGATGGTGACGACCAAATATTTATTGGTCAAAATGGTTCGGCTAAAAATACCGATGCTGATGGCGGCAATGGTGATGATGAAATTACCGTGGTGGAAGCCAGTGGTAGTAATAATCTATTCGGAGCCGCAGGCGATGATACTCTCCAAGTAATTGAAGGTTCTCGCCAATTCTTATTCGGTGGAGATGGCGATGACACCCTCAGCAGTGAAGGTAGCAAGAACCGTTTGTATGGTAATTCTGGCGATGACATTTTCTTCTCAAACCTTGATGACTCGTTGTTTGGTGGAGATGGAGATGATGTGCTATTTGCTGGTATTGCAGGTGGTAATAAACTCAGTGGTGGCACTGGTATTGACCAATTCTGGATTGCTAGTAGCAGTCTGCCAACTGCCAAAAACATCGTCAGTGATTTTACAATTGGCATTGATAAAATCGGGCTTGGCGGTATTGGCGTGACTCAATTTAGTGCCTTAACGCTATTGCAACAAGGTAGTGACACTTTGGTAAAAACATCAAATACAGAGTTGGCTTTATTAGTTGGAATTACCTCAACTAGCCTAACAGCCAATGATTTTGTTTTTGTTGCTAGTGTAGTTTAGTCCAAAGTTGATTACAGCGAATTATATTCGCTACTACACAAACTAAGTTCCTTCGGGTTCGGGGGTGAGGCTCCTTCGCCGCTAACGCAATCGACGGTAACCGCCAAGACTGCGACCCCCTCACCGCCTGCGCGGACTAACAGAAAATTAGGATTTTTAACCCGCGCAGGCGGGTTTTGTCTGTGTAGCCGCGATTTACAATGGCCAAGGCTAGTATTAATTTAGACTTTTCAAACAATCTCTTAGAGGAGAGTCAAGATGTTTCCTCCCTGGTAAGTTGCTAGAAACCAATTCAGTCAGCGATTCGCCTTAGTTAGGCAGAGCTTCTGTTCGTGGATTCCCCCTCCAGATCCAACGCAGTAATGAGTTTGCGTAGCGATGGAATCTTGAGGACGGAGAATTTCACAATGTCATTGAACGATAAACAGAAAACTGCTAGGACGATGATGAGACTAACCATCATTTTCCTGATGATTGAATTGTTAGATGAGTTGGTTGATGGGGTGCGAGGGGCGGCTTGGCCTTTGATTCGCAATGACTTGCACCTATCTTATGTACAGGTCGGCATGTTGCTGACCATTCCTAATACGATCGCCAGCTTGATTGAGCCAATTCTAGGAATTTTGGGCGATGTTGGTCAACGACGGCAGTTGATTTTGGGCGGAGGAGTCGCCTTTGCGATCGCTCTACTCTTCATTTCTTTCAGCAATGACTTTTCAGTGCTATTAGCCGGGTTTGTGTTGTTTTATCCAGCATCCGGCAGCTTTGTCAGTTTGTCCCAAGCAACCCTGATGGACATTGAGCCGACTCGCCATGAGCAAAACTTGGCGCGTTGGGCATTAGCTGGTTCCTTGGGTAATGTCATTGGGCCTTTAATCTTGGCAGGGATAATTGCCTTGCACCACAGTTGGCGGAGTGCTTTTTTCGTCCTGGCGGTATTGACAGGATGGCTGTTAGCACTGCTGTGGCGTTATCCAATTGCAACTCCAACTTCTTTTGAAGATGCACCAGTACTCAGCTTCAAGGATGGCATACGCAATGCGATCCT
Organism: Nostoc sp. DedQUE12a; assembly: GCA_034530795.1. Taxonomy (GTDB): domain Bacteria; phylum Cyanobacteriota; class Cyanobacteriia; order Cyanobacteriales; family Nostocaceae; genus Nostoc. The sequence goes on along the minus strand of JAVRCH010000111.1, from coordinate 54,732 downwards.
TGCATTAAAGCGATCGCCTGTATTGCGCTGGCTGACATTGTTGCAATTTTCAGATTTGATGTTGGATGTGCTGCACGGCTTTATCGCGCTGTACTTTGTCGATGCGATCGGTACAAACAACACGCAAGCAAGCTTGGCTGTCACAATTTGGTTGGGGTTTGGCTTGCTAGGCGATTTTCTGTTGATTCCCCTACTTGAACGGGTGTCGGGATTGAGTTACTTGAAGGTGAGCGCTTTCCTGGTATTAGGTCTTTACCCTGCTTTTCTTGTAGTTCCCCACCTTACGGTCAAACTGATTATTTTGGCTTGTTTAGGTTTGCTCAATGCCGGTTGGTACTCAATTCTCCAAGGGCAATTGTACACAGCGATGCCAGGGCAGAGTGGCACAGTCATGACACTCAGCAATGTGTTTGGTTTAGTAGGTGGGTTCATTCCGCTGGCAGTAGGAATTTTAGCTCAACAGATCGGTTTGCAACCAGCAATGTGGGTGTTACTAGTAGCACCTATAGCCTTGCTGCTTGGACTGTTCAAAGTTTAAGAAATCTTACAAAATTTGAGATTTTCGATCTGTTAGAGGATTAATACAGGGTACTGAGCCTACAGACGCGACCTAAAATTTGTGCGTAAATGTAGTAACTTATTTTACAAAGGAACCGTCTTATGGAGATGGTTCCTTCCTACTTTATTAAAAGATTAAAAGCTTACATCTGTCAGACCAATTACTCCTGCGTCCCGCAGCCGTGGGATTGACGCATACTTGCATTAAAACTTAGATGAAGGTAGCGTCCCGCTTGTATGCGTGTATATGCGATCGCCAAGAAGGCCTTTGCATCAGCCCAAAACTACTATTAACTCAGTTTATTTACTGAGGTTTTCCAAAAATTTAGACAATAAGCTGTATAGTGCATTCCTCACCTTGCTAGCAAAAAATATTACTCTTACTAACTATTTTGCAATCTCACGAGAAACAGGTGTGAGGCAACCAAATATCATACTTCAAAAGAATTATGCCTGCATCATTTACCAATGCGACTAACTTCTTAGCTGGGACAAATCCTAATTCCGTTGTAGTGGAAGATATTAACGGTGACGGTAAAAAGGATTTGGTGGTAGCTAACTCCGATTCCGATAATGTTTCAGTGCTGCTCAACGATGGTAATGGTGGCTTTGGCACTCCCACCAACTACCCGTCTGGCACATCTAGCAATTTTGTTGCCGTAGCAGACTTCAACGGTGATAGCAAACTAGATTTTGTAGTCACAAACTATGATTCCGGCACTGTCTCGTTACTAGTTAACAATGGCAACGGTGGCTTCAACGCTCCTACCAGTTTCTTAGTTGGGTCGCAACCCAATTCTATTGCTGTCGGAGACTTTAACGGTGACAGCAAACTGGACTTGGTGGTAGCTAATTCTGGTGGTACTGATGTCTCGCTACTAGTGAACGATGCCAATGGTGGCTTTAACGCCGCCACAAGTTTCCCAGTCGGCACAAAACCTTATTCCGTTGCCGTGGGAGATATTAACGGTGACGGCAAATTGGACGTTGTAGCCGCAAACTATGATTCCGCTAATGTCTCTGTGTTGCTCAACAATGGCAGCGGCGGCTTTAACGCTGCTACCAACTTCACAGCAGGGACAAATCCCGATGCCGTTGCTGTGGCAGATATTAACGGTGACAGCAAACTCGACTTGGTAGTAGCTAACTATGGTTCCAACAATGTCTCCGTGCTGCTAAACAATGGTAGCGGAGGCTTTAACGCTGCGACCAACTTTGCAGTTGGGACAGGCCCTAGTTCTGTTACCGTGGCAGACATTGACGGTGACGGTAAAAAGGACTTGGTGGTCGCTAACTCTGATTCCGATAATGTTTCAGTGCTACTCAACGATGGTAATGGTGGCTTTGCCACTGCTATCAACTTCACAGCCGGTTCCAGTCCTGAGTCTGTTGTTGTAGCAGACTTTAACAATGACAGTAAACTCGATTTGGCGGTAGCTAACTCCAGTTCTAGCAATATCTCAGTATTGTTCAATAGAGAATTAGTATTAGATGTTGATACTGTTGATGAAAATGTCGCTGCGGCAACTCAAATTGCCACTTTCACCACTGGCTCAAGCACTAATCAGGAGTACACCTATAAATTAATAGCGGGTACTGGTGATACTGATAATGCTTTCTTCACCATTGTTGGAAATAGCCTGCAAATAACTGATTCTCCCAACTTTGAAGTTAAATCAGCTTACAACATTCGAGTATCTAGCACTGACCTTACTGGATTGATTGTTGAGAAAGAATTAGTTATCGATGTCAACAACATCAACGAAATTCCCACAAACTTGATATTTACCGCTATCAGCGCTGACGATGACGATGATGATGATGACGATGATGATGGTGGCAGTAGTGATGGAGACGATGATGGTGATTTACAAATCATCGGTAACTTCAGCACCATTGACCCAGACCAAGATGATGAACACATTTATAGCTTAGTGGCGGGTAATGGTGATACCGATAATGGTGCATTCATCATTGAGGAAAATGCCCTAATACTTAACTCTGATATCACCAAATCCAGTTATAAAATCCGCGTCCGCACTACTGACCTTGGTGGGCTTTCTTTTGACAAGGAATTGGATGTTAATATTAATGGCTTTGGGTCTACAAGTACCGAGATAACAACTATTTTCCAACTGGTTAATATTACTCAGAATATCTTTACTGTCAAAAGTAAATTCAAGGGCGGTAAAGGAAAACTTTCCATTAAAATTAAAAGCACCAGTTCTAAAGAAGTAAATGAACTGTGTGTATTTAATGTTGATGATGATGAAGGTAAGATTGATGGCATAGCCCCTGGTGCAGAAGGTTATGCAAAAGCGGCTCTTTTGCGTTCAAAAGTGATTTTCTGCTCCCTTGGAAATCAACCTAATGGTTTTAATACCTCTGACTTGACAAACATCTTAGAATTTGAATCTAATACCAAACTCAGATTTTATATGGTATCCAACAGTACTACTCAGTCTGTACTGTCTGGAAAAGCCTCTTTCTCAAGTGTCGTTTTTTCCTCCAGCACGAGTAGCAGTTCAGAAAGCTCAGAAAATGAAGGATTTTCTCTGAATTTCCAGAGTTTGGTTGTCACAGTTGAAGCAACAAATCAACAAGTAACTTTGGGCACAGGTTTGCAAGGGAAAAAGGAAGGCGAACTGATTGATTTACGGGATGTGAAACAATCAGTAAAAGCTGATTTTAAAGTTCATAGAGAAGCTGCACTCAACAACTGTGTCGGGTTCTATCAAATTGCTGATGAGAGTGGTGGCATTGACACTAATAATGATGGTGTGGCAGATATCCTTGTTGGACAAGCTGGTTACGCCGAAGCCGCTGTGCGTGGGCGTGTTACAGGCATTGATTTGACAGTCACTAACCAAGGTACAGCTTCTCATAGTGGCACTTTTGCTGCTGGTTCGCTGTTTGCACCGTTTATTATTGTCAATGGTAAACCCGATGCGTTTGTTGATGAAAATAGCAGTAATAATCCTACAGTTTATTTTGCATTCTTAGGTTCTAACACTGATAAGGCAGATCACATCAGGCTTTTGGCAAATAACACCTTTGGTTTTGAAGATTTAGCTAATGGGGGCGACAAAGATTACAACGATATCATTGTCCAGATAAATTTGACTGCCAATGCTGTCTAATATAGCAATCATATTTAAGTTGTAAAAAATGTCAGTGGTGGCTGTTGACTGTTAACAGTTGACAGCCAACACTCTAGGTAACAAAATTTCACAAATCATTTAGGACTGCTATAGGCAGAAGGCAATAGGGAAAGATTTATTGCCTTCTGCCTTATAATTTGCAGAATTTTTTCAATAATCAATAACACCATCTACCCAGAACAAGGTTTTCATTGATACTAGTAAATTATGCTTTCTACTTTTTTGGAGATAAATCGGTAGTTAGATAGTAAAGTTGCACAATTTCACGCTACAAGAAGAATCAGCCGGAAATCCGGAAATATTAAATTAGTAAATATACTGAAGCCAGTCATTGTCTTTCCTTCATAGATTTAATAGTTGATTCCTCTACATTACTTTTTCAGTTAATTCTTATTGAACGTAACTGACAAAAAGTGATGAGGAATTATTTAACAGTTAGGTATGGGTGCTCTTTGATGAGGAAAGACCGCTGTCTTTCTTTATCAGCGATCGCGTTGTTCCCTATCTCAAAGAATTTGTAAAAAATAATTCCAAAATTTAAAGTTTTTTTTATTACTAATTCTTAATTAGGGTATTTACTTAGGAAAGCATTTGTGATATTTTCATGTTGACTATCATAACTTGAAATGCACCAGGCTAAATTTAGCAAACACGTCTGGATGTATAAATTTAGTTGTGAGTATTCATTCTCCATAGTTGCAATAGTAAATTCGGGATTTCGCCTTGTATAAATCTATGTAGCATTAACCAAGTAATAATCTATTCTCAATTTATTATTAAAACTAGGGAGTAGGGACTAGGGTATATTCGTTTTCTATCTTTAGTTGTGGGATTTTCCCGTGATTCACTGTCTTGGAAATAAGGGGTGGAGGGGTAAGTACAGACGCGATCGATCGCTTCTGTAAGGGAGTAGGTGAAGAAAGCTTTGTTTGTGCTTGGTTCGGGGTTTTTACCGCGATCGCCTAATTTTAAGAAATATTACAAACTGTGTTTATTTTGAATAACCTAACCGTAATAACCGTGGATCTAAATGTAGGTTTGTAATTAGCAAATTTGTTATCTGTGGGATGGTGTATCCACATACACTAAATGCCACATTGTCAAGTTAGGAGTTAGAAGTGAGGCAGTGGAGTCTTAAATGTTTCTTTAGATAAGCAAATGGCGAACCCCGTGGAGGTTAAGAATTGTGTTAATTCTTTATCCCTAGCTCATAACTTGATAGCTCATTTTTTCCTTTTGACTTATTTGACATGACTTATATTAAGAACACTTTTCCGGAATTTCTCACAACCATAGAGGGGTTCGATCGCCTACCAAATGAAGCGATCGCCAACGTCTCCCAACAGCTGCAAGCTTGGCGTTATCGATTGGGTCAAAAAATCATCGGCAAAGAAAGTCTGCCGCAACAGATAACAATCATTTATGAAGGACAGGTGCGGCTGTTGGGATACGAACCCCAGACGCAAATCCCAACCACCTTGAAATTACTGCAACCAGGGGAAATCATCGGCGAAATTGGTTTATTGCGCGAGATTCCTTGTGAGACAGCGATCGCCTCCACCGAGGTAGTAGGTTTAACCTTGAGTGCGGCAGTATATTTTCAGTTATTAGAGTCATACCCAGCATTTGCCGAGGCTCGTAAAAACCGGAGTAACTTAGTAGAAGTATTTGATATTCTCGGTGCCTATTGGCAAAAGCAAGCGATCGCCACATTAAACCTCAAAGAATTAACACACACAGCTTTAGCAGATGCAACAATTCAGTACCTGAGTCCAGGGAAAACTTCATTCACCCAACTCGATAGCAGTCGGGTTTGGTTTGTTAGTGGGGGTACCGTCACCAACTTTGCTGCTGGCGATCGGTTAGAACCAGAGGACGATCGAGACAAGATACACGTTACAGGTCAAACTCCCGCACGCTTGCTTGGTCTAAATCCCTCGACTTTAATCTTGCAGGATACTCGTCAGCTAGAACTTGCAGTCAGTGACACCCAACCACCTAGCCAAGAAGATCTAGATATTCCCTACGCATCAGATGAAATAGTTCTATCCCAAACAACCGGTCAGACCTCGAAGAACTCAGGAAAACGGATAAAATACCCATTTTTTGGTGGCAAAGGAGAATTGAATACAACCTTTGCCTGCTTCCAAATGCTTGCGAAACACCTAGAAATGCCGTTTCGTCGAGAAGTGATTCGTCGCATTTTAAACGAGCAAATCAAACGCCAGGGTAATATTTCCTTTCCAGCTCTTGCTTACCTAGCAGAGTTAATCGGACTCAAGGCGCAACTTGTAGATCTGCCAGTAGCCTCAGTGACTCGGATTCCCACACCTGCATTAATTCGGTATGCCGATAATTTTGCCGTTTTATATGAAACCGACGCCAATACTATGGTTGTGGGTGTACCATCCCAAGGAATTATCCGCTGCAAACCGGCTCAATTTGTTGAACAATTAGATACCGACACTACCAACTTTCCGCCACAAGTTAGGGTATTACTGCTGACAGCTACCAAAGAAACACCACAAGAACGTTTTGGTTTGCGGTGGTTTATCCCTTATTTGTCACGCTATCGCCGAGTATTGATAGAAGTATTTATTGCTTCCTTTTTCGTGCAGTTAGCAGCATTGGCAAATCCCTTGGTAGTGCAGTTAATTATCGACAAAGTAATCACCCAAAATAGTATTGGTACCCTACATATTTTGGGAGTTTTACTATTAGTAGTCGGGCTATTTGAGGCAGTGTTAACTACCTTGCGAACCTACTTATTTGTCGATACTACAAATCGTATCGATATGGGTTTAGGGTCGCAAATTATTGACCACTTATTACGTCTACCACTGCGCTATTTTGAAAAGCGACCGGTGGGCGAACTTTCTACTCGGATAAACGAACTAGAAAATATTCGGCAGTTTCTCACTGGGACTGCTCTAACAGTAGGGTTAGATGCTCTATTTTCCCTCGTTTATATCGGTGTGATGCTGATTTATAGTTGGCAACTCACCTTGGTAGGTTTAAGCACAATTCCGGTGTTTGTGATTATTACCTTAGTGGCATCTCCGACTATTAGCAGACAATTACGCTCTAAAGCCGAACGCAACTCCGAAACTCAATCTTATTTAGTGGAGGTGATGTCAGGAATTCAAACAGTAAAAGCGCAGAATATCGAATTGCGATCGCGCTTTTCCTGGCAAGAACGTTATGCTCGTTATGTCGCTGCTGGTTTTAAAACAGTTGTCACTTCTACCCTCGCCAACTCCACCAGTAACTTTCTCAACAAACTCAGCAGCTTATTAGTGTTATGGGTAGGAGCTTATTTAGTACTCCAACAAGAATTAACTTTAGGTGAATTAATCGCCTTCAGAATTATCTCTGGTTACGTAACCAGCCCAATATTACGCCTAGCTCAACTTTGGCAAAGCTTCCAAGAAACTGCCTTGTCCATAGAACGCTTAAGCGATATTGTTGATACACCAGAAGAAGCAGAAACAGACCGCTACAATATACCCTTACCGGCAATTACTGGAGAAGTCAAATACGAGAATGTTTCCTTCCGATTTGGTACTAGCGGCCCTCTACAACTTTCTAACGTCAATCTTGAATTTGCTCCCGGTAAATTTGTAGGGATTGTCGGACAAAGTGGTTCTGGTAAAAGTACCATGATGAAATTATTGCTGAGACTTTATGAAACCGAGTCCGGCAGAATTTTAATTGATGGTTACGATATTGCCAAAGTAGAACTTTATTCACTACGACGACAAATTGGTGTAGTTCCCCAAGAAACATTATTGTTTGATGGCAGCGTTCAAGAGAATATTGCCCTCACAAATCCCGATGCCACAACCGAAGAAATTATTCAAGCGGCTCAGGTAGCCTGTGCCCACGAATTTATCATGAATTTGCCCAACGGTTACAACACACGGGTGGGAGAACGGGGTTCTGCACTTTCTGGTGGACAACGACAAAGAATTGCCATCGCTCGTTCTGTTTTACAACGGCCAAAATTACTAGTTTTAGATGAAGCAACTAGCGCCTTAGATTATCCCACAGAGCGACAAATCTGTCTCAACTTAGCTAGAGCATTCAAAGGTAATACAGTATTTTTTATTACCCACCGACTGAACACAGTTAGTAATGCAGACATGATCGTTGTCATGGATAACAGCAGGGTTATAGAAAAAGGTAGCCATCAAGAATTAATGGCTGCTAAAGGTCATTATTACTACCTGTATCATCAACAAGAAGTTAACTTATGAGCATGAGTGAGAATTCAGAATGGGCTACGCCCCGCTACGCTAACAGAATTCAGAAGTCATAATTCAGCAATAACCGTAGGGTGGGCACTGACATCCATAAATAGTGCCCACCCTACAAAAGTCAAAGTCTCATTTTCAATCCAAAATTCAAAATCCAAAATCACTATGACTCAACTTAATGGGAATCACACCAACGGTAATTATAAAAATGGAGCCAAACAAGATTCACCAGTTGTGACAAAACAACAAAAAGTTGCTCCAGAATCCCTAATTAAGTCAACTCCTGAGGAGTTTGAACAGTCCGTTATTTTGCGGCAATCTCCACTGTGGTCGCGTACAATTATGGTGACCTTAATGGCCTTAGCTTGTTTTGGAATTGCTTGGGCTTATTTTGCCAAAATTGAGCAAGTAGTACCAGCAACAGGGCAATTAAAACCGGAAGGAACAATCAAAGATGTTCAAGCTCCTGTCAGTGGAGTAGTCAAAGCTCTTTATGTCAAAGATGGACAAGAAGTCAAGCAAGGAGATTTGCTACTAACTTTTGATTCCATTGCCTCTGTTGCTGAATTAAATTCTTTGAATAAAATTCGTGTAGCATTAACAAAAGAAAACCAAATTTATCGGCGACTATTGGGAGCGAGTACCGCCACTACATCAGAATTATTATTTTTGCGCGGTAACTTGCCACCAGAAACCACTTTTTTGTTGAAAAGTCGGGCAGCTTTAGTAGCAGAAAATGACTTATTGCGGACTCAATTAAGAAACTCCGGTCAAGATTATGCACTGGGGATTGATGAACAGCAGCGTCTACAAGCTGCCAAACAGGAATTAGATTCTCGTTCAGCTGCGGCGCGGTTAGAAGTAGAAAAAATCAGAAAACAACTGACTCAAACTCAAGTCAAATTGGAAGATAGTAAATCAAGTTTAGCTATTCAACAAAGAATTTTAGATAAACTAAAAATTCTCTCAGAAGAAGGTGGCATTTCTCAGCTTCAGTATCTCAACCAACAACAAGAAGTACAAAATCGCACAGCGGAAGTAGCGCAATTAGGCGAAGAACTCAAACGTCTCCAGTTCGACATTGAGAGAGGACAGGAAGAGGTAAGCAATACAGTAGCTGTCACTGACAAAAACGTTTTGGATAAAATAGCTGACAACAAAAAACGTATTGCTGAAATCGATAGCCAATTCATGAAAGTTGTGCTAGATAACGAGCAACGTTTAGCAGATATAAATAGTAAAATCTCTCAATCAGAGTTAAACGTCAAATACCAAGAACTCCGCGCACCGGTGTCTGGAACAGTTTTCGATTTGCAAGCTAAAAACCCAGGATTTGTAGCCAATCCAACTACAAAACTAATGCAAATTGTACCCAATGAAAAATATATAGGTGAAGTTTTCATCACCAACAAAGATATCGGTTTTGTGCGAAAAGGCATGAAAGTAGATGTTAGAATTGACTCCTTCCCTTACAGTGAGTTTGGCGACATTAAGGGTGAAGTAGCCGGAATAGGTTCAGATGCATTACCACCAGATCAAACACATCAGTTTTATCGATTCCCAGCAAAAATACATTTGGATCGACAATCTTTAGTGATTAAAGGTAAAACCGTCACTTTACAGTCAGGGATGTCTATCAGTGCTAATATCAAAGTGCGCGAAGAAAGAACTGTCTTAAGTCTCTTCACTGAGTTATTTACCAAGCAAGTTGATACTCTCAAAGAAGTACGTTAACTTGTAACAGAATTCAGGAGTACTGGCTTACCAAGAAAGGGGGAAAGGGGAAGGGGAAAAGGGTAAAGGGATGGATTTTTTCCCTTTACCCTTCCCCCAAATGGGTTTAAAGCCCCCTCATTTAAGTCCGGTCTTTAATTGGGGAAGGTCACAATCCTCCTCCAATTTCTTTACCCTTTACCCTTTACCCTTTACCCTTTTCCCTTCTTCGTGAAACTGTTCTTATAAACGTTCAAAAACCTAACTGAATTATTGCCTATTCCCAGTCATTTCGCTTGAAACATCAAATACGTCCCTCCTAAGCCTTCAACAATTGTGCGTGTATTAGCAATCATCATTTTCTGATAAGTATCTGCATCGCCTCCAGGTTCTCCAAGTCCCTCAGAATAGAGCCTCCTCTGAGAAATTTGCACATCAGCTTCTGTGGCTACAGATTCGATTAAATTTGGGTTAATTGCTACCTCAGGAAAAATAGTTGGCACTTTAGCCTGCTTAATATTTTTAGCCAAATTGTTTACTCGTGGAGTTGTCAGTTTCTCCTGAGTGCCAATACCTTCCATTCCCCCTGCTAATGAAATACCGTATGCTTTAGCATAATAACCAAATGCATCAGAAGTGGTAACTAATTTGCGTTGTTTGCTGGGAATACTGGCAATTGTTGATTTAATCCAGCTATCTAGTTGAGTGAGTTGATTTCTAATTTTTTGGGTATTGTTTGTATAAAGCTCTGCATCACTAGATGGTAATTTCTTCAGGCTCTTATTGATGACTTCTACCATTGCGATCGCGTTCTTAGTATTATGCCAAATATGAGGATCGCTTACCCTTTTACCACCTTGTAGAAATTTTTGTGGCTTCGACACTGCAACTTGGGCAACGGCTATTTTTGGTGCAGAATTTTTAGTGTTTTTAATTAATGCGATCGCATTTTGCTCAAAATTGTAACCACTATAAAGAATCAGATTGGCTCGCTCAATAGCTTTACGATCTTCCGGTTTTAGTTTATAAACTTTCGGATTGGCAGTAGGGGAAATCAAACAAGTAAGGTTAACTGTATTCTCTGCAATTTGTCTGGTTAAGTCGCAAAGTACACTTGTAGTTGCTACGACTCGCGGAAGATTTTCGTTCACCTCGGCGGTAGTCTGAGTAAATGTAGTTCTTACAGCTTGATTCCCACACCCAACAAATCCAAATGTAAATACAACAAGAATAGCTCGTAATAAATTATTTTTTGGTGATTTTTTTGACATCCTCATCTCCTACTGGATGCATAAAAAAGATAATCATTATAATTCAAGAATTCTGAAGTCAGAATTCAGCAGACAAGGTTTTTGCAAGCAAAATGTAGCTTTACGCGACGGGCTGCAAAACTGCTAAAGGTAAAAGCACCAAGATACGAAGCGATGCAATACTGCTCGGTTTTTGCATTTTGAACTCGGAATTTGGTTTGGGGAAAAGGGTAAAGGGTAAAGGTTTTTTTTCCCTTTCCCCTTCCCCTTTTCCCCAAAACCCGACAAGTATTGCGAGGCGATGCTAGTAGTCTGCCAACCCAAAATTGCGCTTGTTTGGACTGGGAAAAGGGGAAAGGGGAAGGAATTAAAACCTTTTCCCTTTACCCCTTACCCTTTACCCCGCCAAGTTTCCTTGGCGAACCACTAGGGTGTCTCTTTGGTAGAAAATGTAGTTGCAGCCTGTTACCATCTGCATCAAGCAACTATACCATTGTGCTGATGTGCCGTCAAAATGGCAAATTGATTCAGGAAAGGAATGTGGTAATGGAGGGGCGTATCGCTCATACGGGTTGAAGGGAGCAAAGCAAGTCGTGAATCTAAGGCAATTGTAGCTGTGCTTTTATGAGGTGTGGATATGTATTTGTTACAAAATTGCTAAATTGGCGATTTTTAACCATTAATCAATTGCTGTTGCTTCCTGAAAAAAAGCTATATTTAGGAAAAGCTAGCGATCGCCAACTAATATGGATATTCGCGAAAAACTTAACCGTGTTGTAGAGCAGCTTCATGAATCCTAACTCCAGAAGCAATCAAACGAACCTTTCTTTGATAGCAGCTAATAAATTGTAATATTAAGATTACAATTAAAAAAATAGAAAAGCTTTTATAAAAATTACCTTTTGGTTTATGAAAGTTATAAATTATTGCTTATTTATATCAGACTTCTATAGGACTTGTCTTTGATTACGTGAAAAACTCAGTACATTTCTACTTACCTTCTTTGCTGTTGCCTGTTGCCTGTTCCCTCCCTACACAAGTATGTTCAGTAATCTAATCGGATTCCTATATTTTATTACATCAAAAAACTCCAGCCCCGTTTCCCACTCCCCACTCCCTACAGACCTAAATAACTTCAAAAATCAAAACAGATTATTTGTAGAATAACTCCTCAAAGCTGACATTATTCAAGATAAACGATGGTAATTTTAGTTGTTACAATTAACACCTTAATTTCGTTGATACTACTCTATATTGCTTTGCAGGTGTGGCAACTTAAGCAGCGATTAGCATCTGTAGCAGATAGCTTAACTGCCTATGAAATTTGTACCCATACAACACTGCATCAAGCACCAGAAAATATTTATCTCAATCAGCAGAATATTTATAACTTACGGCAGAGAAACCAAGCACTACAGATACAAATTCAACAAGTGCAGCAAATTATCAGTTTGATTTTGCTAGGGCGGAAAATCTGGCAGCGTTATTTTCCTAGACCAAAGTTAACAGCTGGGAAAACAACACTCATAAAATGAGTTAATCAAGAAAAGATGACAATTGAGCAAATCTTAAGCCAGAAGTCAAGATTGACAGCAAAATTCTGACTCCTGAATTCTTAGAATAAAAGCAACATTTGTGGCTGATATTTTGTCAGGATAGTAACTACCGCACTGTGATAGAAGTCCTGGCTACCTTTAACAAAGGACTTAAACCCCTAGTCTGCTGAATTAAGATACTAGCTGGATTTGCACCGTGCTACATACATATAAAATTGTTTAAGTCTTGCAAGGGGGGAAAACCCACCTAAAATGGGTCTAAGGAGAGAAACAACAAAATGTCTAATAATCGTTCTGGAATATTTGTTGGCGGTTTGATGCTGGGAGCTACCATCGGCGCTTTAGCTGGTTTACTCGTTGCTCCCCGCACAGGGCGCGAAACGCGGAAAATATTGAAAAAATCTGCCAATGCTATCCCAGAATTGGCAGAAGATATATCGACAAGCGTGCAAATCCAGGCAGATCGTCTTTCTGCCAGCGCACTGCGAAATTGGGATGAAACTTTAGATAGATTAAAGGAAGCGATCGCCGCAGGTGTAGATGCTAGTCAGCGAGAAAGCCAAGTCTTGAAGCGGCAAACATCACCTGAAGATTCAGATTCGCTTCCCCAGCAATTAGAACGCTTATAAATGATGTAACCGTGATCGAACCCCTGTTTTGGTTGGGACTTTCCTTACTTTTAGTCGCCACAAGCTTAACTGCCGTTTTAGTGGCAGCCATACCGGCTTTGCAGGAGTTAGCACGCGCAGCCCGGAGTGCAGAAAAGCTATTTGACACGCTATCACGAGAATTACCACCGACCCTAGATGCTATCCGCGTCACAGGTTTAGAAATTACCGACTTAACTGATGATGTCAGTCAAGGCGTAAAAAGTGCCAGTCAAGTTGTCAAACAAGTTGACCAAAGCCTTGATACTGCAAGAATTCAGGCTCAAAATTTGCAAGTAGGTACCCGCAGCATCTTAGTGGGCGTCAAAGCAGCTTGGAGAAACTTCACGCGCCAAAAGCCAACAAGACGAATGAGCGATCGCCTCGTCGGCAATGAAAAACCAGCACTGACGTTGCGAGAACGAGAAGTGTTGAGACAAGACAATCACCGCATCAAACCAGAAGCCTACCGCGCCAATGACAGTTACAACGACGCTGCTACTGCTAGCTGGGAAACAGATTTTGATGATGAACAGTGAATTTGGGGATGGGCATTGGGCATTGGGCATCGGGCATCGGGGTATTGACTGTTGACTGTTCAGTGAGGAGTTATTATTCGTCCTTCCCTCATCCCCATGCCCCATTCCCAATGCCCAATGCCTAAAAACGCTTTGCTTTGATCCCTAAGATTAGAGTAAAGTAAACAAGTGTAAAGAAGTATGATTTTTCCAGTACTCTTTTAAAACAACTTGTTCACTTTTACCTTTGATATTTCTATAAAAACGTTCATGCAGTCTTGTTTTTGGCGACGAATCCTGGTATCCATTGCAGCATTTTTCCTGGCTGGGTCAATTTGGGTGATGCATTCTCCTCCAGCGCTGGCTTATGACAATCCTGACTTGCTTCCAAAGACCTTTACCCCAGTTGTAGACTTAGCTAAATCTCTCCCTGAACTACAAGAAGAAAAACTTGTCAAAGATTTAGAGCAGTTTGAAGTAGATACGGGCTGGAAATTGCGAGTATTGACTCAGTATGACCGCACACCCGGCCGGGCAGTGATTAATTATTGGGGCTTAGATGATAAAAGTATTTTGCTAGTTGCTGATTCTCGTGGCGGTAACATCCTGAGCTTTAGTGTCGGCGATGCTGTTTATGAACTTTTACCCCGAACTTTCTGGATAGAACTGCAAACCAGGTTCGGCAATTTGTACTTTGTACGCGAACAAGGCGAAGACCAAGCCATTTTGCAAGCTTTAGAATCTGTAAAAGGCTGTTTACTCAAAGGTGGTTGCAATGTCGTCCCCGGACTGCCACGAGAACAGTGGATTCTCACCTTGATTACTTCAGTTATTGGTGGGATAATTTGCGGATTTGCAGCTCAACCACGCGAACAAGGGCAAGTTTTTGCTTGGCAATGGGCTTTAATTTTCTCTCCTTTGTGGGGAATCTTATTTATTGCCTTTGGTATCGGCCCAGTAGTGACACGTACAAACGACTGGTTACCTCTAGTTCGTAATATTTCTGGGTTTCTTATTGGCGTCTTAGTTGCTTATCTATCTCCTGTTTTCAGTCGGCCTTCTTCGACTAACGAGTAAAGAGTTAGGAGTGGTCAGTTATGAGTGGTGAGTTTAAACTCCAAACTCCTAACTCAAAACTCCTAACTCCTAACTCTCCTAAACTGATAAGCTGAAAGCTAAATATTTGAGAAGCTCAACAACAATGGAATGGCACGTAAGTGATGCTCAAAGTTTAGCAATCATTGATAGTGAAATTGGCGATCATGTCTTTTCACCAGCAGAGTATGAGATTGTGCGTCGGGTAATCTACGCCACGGCTGACTTTGAGTATAAGTCTTTGATTCGCTTTTCTGAGCGTGCCTTGCAAGCTGGAGCAGCAGCCTTAGCTGCGCGTACCACGATTGTGGTAGATGTACCGATGGTACAAGTAGGTATTGCCTACGACATCCAAAATACCTTTGCCAATCCAGTGTATTGCAGTATGGAAGCTTTAACACGCCCACAAATAGAAAAAACGCGGGCGGCATGGGGAATAGAAACCCTGGCAAAGCGTTATCCAGAGGGTATTTTTGTGGTAGGTCAAGCGCAAACCGCATTAACAGCATTGGTAGATTTAATCGAAGCTGAGGAAATTAGACCCGCTTTAATAATTGCAACTCCGGTGGGATTTGTAAATGTTGATGCAAAGGCGCGTTTACAAGACTCTCTGGTTCCCCACATTACAATAGAAAGTCGTAAAGGTAATGCAGTTATAGCAGCTGCGATCGTTGACGGATTGGTAGATTTGGCTTGGCAAGCCTACGGGCAAGATCGAAATCGAGGAAGCTAGGAAAGCCGGCTCTGTGCTATCCTGTATCCAAAAGAGTATTCATAATTAGTGAATATCCTGATATTTTTATTGAATACTACCGAGTAAGGAGCCTAATACTGTGGTAACTGAGGGTTTCAGTTTAAGCGCTTATATTGCAATCCCCCTAGTTTTAAGTCTTTTACTTGAGGGAGACAACGTAAAAGTATCTGTAATTAAAAATGTTAGTCAAGAGTCTATCGAACAACAAGCGATCGCTCCTAGCCCCCAGTTAGTCAGCACTAAAACAGCTGGAAAAACATATTACGTTAGTGGCAAAGGGAACGACAAAAATAATGGACTTTCCGCCTCATCGCCTTTTAGAACTATTCAAAAGGCAGCAAATCTGACCAAGCCAGGAGACACCGTACTCATCATGAACGGAGTCTACACAAATGCAAATCCAAAAGGAGAGGTAGTAGCAATTACTCGCTCTGGAACTGCAAATGCATGGATTAAGTTTAAAGCATATCCTGGGCATTCACCAAAACTTAAGCACGATGGATGGCATGGAGTTTTAATTAACAATGGAGCTTCATATATTGAAGTTAACGGGCTTGAAGTGATAGGAAATAATGCCAATGTAACTCTTGATTATGCGATGAGCCAAAAGAGTAATAGAACGAATCCGCTAACAAATGGAAACTGCATTAGCGTAGATGGACGAAAAAAAGGCCATCCTCACCATATACGTATTCTTAACAACAAGACACATAGCTGCGGTGGTTCAGGTATTGTAGCGATTGAAGCCGACTATGTGACTATAGATAATAACGTGGTGTTTGATAATGCTTGGTACGGTATCTATGCTAGCAGTGGTATTTCGTTGCTGCGTAATTGGAACTTTGATAATTACCAGGGATATAAGATATTCGTAACTAACAACAAGGTATACAACAATCGACAGTATATTCCCTGGATTAAGACAGGAACTATCACCGATGGTAATGGCGTTATTCTCGATAGTTTTACAAAGGAGAAAAACTCAACATACCCTCCATATAAAGGACGTACTTTAGTTAAAAATAATCTGACATTTCATAATGGTGGTTCAGGTATTCATGCATTTAATAGCGATCATATTGATATTATAAATAACACAGCTTTTCTAAATAATCAGACTCCCGAACTTAAACTAGGACAAATATTTACTCAGGCGTCATCTGATGTGAAAATTTTAAATAATATTCTGTATGCTTTTCCTGGCAAAAATGTTAATAGCAAAAGTAAAGGTGAAAACGTTATTTTTGATTACAATATATACCTAAATACTTCTTCTGCAAATGTTAAAGGGCCTCACGATATTGTTGCAGATGGAGATTTTATCAGGACACATCCCACTTTAAGAAAAATAGCTGGTGATTGGAACTCACAATTATCTAAGCAAAATCGCTCTGCACCAGCTTCTATCAAGCTTAATTCAGCAAGTGTTGTTTGCGAGCCAGTGACTTATACTCTTAAAGGCAAAGTCATCAAAGTGGGATGTTCCCGTTAGCGAATGTGGAAGCAAGGGAAAAGGTTTGGGGGAACGGGAACAGCAGGGAGAAAAAACAGACTTATAGCAATTTAAAATTCTTGCATGACGCTCTCTACGTTCGCGCAGGGTGTCGAAGACAGACACTCTTGCTAGCTTGCTCTTTGCAGGAGTACGCGGACATGGCAGATTTACTTTATAAACAAATACGCTTGGGTTAAAGGCTAATTGTACAAAATTGTGGATTTTCGAGACGCGATAAATCGCCGTCTCTACAAGTGTTTTGGTCTTATCTGAACTGTATTACTTTAGACTTCTTGCATAAGTCGGGAAAAGGGGAAAGGGAAAGGGGGAAAGGTTTGGTATTTTCCCTTTCCCCTTTAACATGAGTCCCTTTTCCCATCTCTTGCAAAAGTGCTTTTTGCAAGAGGTTGTTTATAAACGATCTCTAAAAGGCTAGTCAGAAATGAAACACCGCACCAAATCTCTGATTTAGTGCGGTGTTTCATAGTTTATTCAGAAATCATTCCTCTACTCTACGCTGACGCCGACGCGGCCTTCTTTCTTGCCGATCTTCACGCAAGCGACGACCGACTTCGCTAAAGAAATCGCGCCGCAAGTAAGGATAATCGCTGACCCACAACTCACGACTGGGAATGTATATATCGGTGAATTCTTCGATGCTGCTTAAATCTGGGCGATTTGACATCACTACCGTTTCTGCAATTTGACCGCGAGCTATGGCTTTGTGGCTAGGACGTAGTGGTACGTCAAATTCAATGGTAAATCCGGTGTCATCACCCACCTCTAAGTTAATCCGTTTTTCTCGGTTTTCTACAATTACTAATTCACCTTTGCTATTAACGGTTTCCTGTTTCCCAATTAACTGGTCTGTAATCCACCAATCCAGGATTCGACCGCGAAAAAAACCGCTATATTTGTAACGGCGACATTGTAAATTTCGCATACTTGCTTGAAACACTGGATACCACAGCCAAAACAAAGCGCTAATTACCCCCACCACAAATATTATGGGGCCAAACTGTAGCCCGAATAAGGCTCTTACAAGGAGAATTACGACTATGGCGACTACAGAAATTAACAGGCGTTGCAAAAGATTTGCAAACTTTCCCCAGTAGTACTTGTACTGAAGACCAGTGGCAATTAAGGGGACAATTTGTTCAAATTTCTGGCGAGTCAGTGGTACTAACATGAGTGCTGAGTACTGAGTAATGGGTAATGAGTTTGAAGAAGAATACAGAATAGAGAATTGAGAATTAATTAGTGGGAGATAGTCTGCGGGATCTTGCTAGAGAATCGCTACTAATAGACAGCTAAATTGAAAATTATGGGTGAGTGTTTCACTGTTTATACTCCTACACAGAAGCAAGCTAGATTCACTAGTCGTACTCAGGTACATTCTGAATTCTGAATTCTGTATTCTGAGTTCTGATTAAAGTATTTTTTCTAATCCATATACTAACGACTTTAGCGCTAAGACTTTACGAATGGCTAATAGTACTCCTGGCATATAGCAAGCGCGATCGCTCGTATCATGTCGTAAAGTATAAATCTGTCCGGGTGCGCCAAAAATAACTTCCTGATGAGCAACTAATCCTGGTAGGCGCACGCTATGAATTCTAATGCCTTCCTCTGCTTGACTTCCCCTAGCTCCTGGTAATTTCTCAGTTTCTTGTACTAAGGCAGGATTAAAGGTTTTACCTAATTCTCCTAATAACTGCGCCGTTTGAATGGCAGTACCGCTGGGAGCATCAGCTTTTTGGTTGTGATGCAGTTCGATTATTTCTACGTGGTCAAAATATTGAGAGGCGGCAACTGCGGCTTGTTGCAGCAACACCATGCCAATGGAAAAGTTAGGAATAATCAAACAACCAGTACTAGCTTTCTCGGCAAAGTCCGCGAGATCTTGAATTTGTTCTGGACTTAATCCAGTGGTGCCAACTACAGGACGAATACCGTAGGCGATCGCACTGCGAATATTGTCATAAACTGAATCGGGATGGGTAAAGTCTACTATCACCCCTGGCGGCCCTTGTCTTTCTCCAGCCACATAACCCAACATCGGTTCTAATTGATTGGTAATTGGCACTTCCAAAGGTTCGCTTAAACCCGCCAGTTCTCCAGCGTCTTTATCTTGATGTTCTGGACTGCTATCAATTGCACCCACTAAATTCAAATCGGGTGCTTGTGCCACTGCCTTAACTACTTCACGACCCATTTTACCAGCAGCACCGTTGACAATAACCGGGATAGGAGCTTGATTCGTCATACGTTGAGAAATTCTTTTTGAGTCAACAAGGGAATTGTAAAGACTTTTGCGAGTAAAAATACCAGTCCCCAGTCCCTAGCTCGTTTTTCATGGATGACGGTGAAAATTTTTTCATTAGCACTGCTATGATAAGTGAATCTTATAAAACTGTTAAGCTTTTTTTGTCAAGTCTAGTTGACTAATCGTAATAAAATTTGTTAAATTTATTTACATAGGTTAACAAAGCAGCAAAGCAAGCCACCTAGCTAAGGTTGGACGTTGTATATGACCTTTCTAGTTTTGGTTAGCTTAGATGTTAACTAAAAAATAGACTTCGGTATCGGTATATCTCATCGACATTTGGACTTCTCCCATTTACCTCGGCTATCAAGTCGGGGTTTTTTGTTTTCTTGATTAGCTGCTTATTTCTTGAACTAATTCTAGTCATCTTTGAGATGACTTTCGCTATTAGCCATAGGTTAAAACCTATGGCAGGTCATGGGTTCAGGTGCGAGATTCTAAAAATCACCTCTTTGCCTGAGTCCGCCTGAGAATGAATTCTCAGGCTCATAGCTCAAGTCAGCTTTAAGCTGACTATGCTCAAATATCCAAGATTAATAATTGAAGAAATTTAAATTTATTGGTTTAGCTGCGTGAGTTTTGGCCCATCATCTTCATGATTATGCCGTTCCAAAGACGAAATTACCGTCCCATTTAAATGATGTGCTTTCTGATTCTGAACATAGACAACAGCTTGCTGGAGTTGTTTGCTTCCAAGTGAAAAAACGCCATATCCACGTTGCCAGGCAAACAAATCTTGTGAGGATGACAGATGATTAAGATGATAGGCGCTACTGCCTTTGATATTTTGGACAAAATCAGATATGGAAATTTTAGGTGGAATAGAAGTAACTAAATGAATGTGGTTTTCTATCCCGCCCACAGCATGGATTATGCTACCAAGTGTATTGGCTTTGCCAATTATGTAACCATAAAGTAGGATTTCGCGTTCGGGGGTAATTAGTGGCTGTCGCTCTTTTGTTGCCCAAATAAGATGATAGTAAAGTCGCCACAGAGCCATGCACGTGTTGTTTTTGAATAATTTTCCTGCATTTAGTATTCCCTCGATTATTGAAAATCTTCTAGTCGGCTTGAGCCGAGTTTAACTATTAGCCTTGGAATAAATTCCAAGGCGGGTACTTCATCCGAAGCGTACCGCTTGGTGGGAAAATAAAAACGAGAAATGATGCTTGCCTGGTATTGCCTCCAGCCCAAAGGAACCTGTATAAATGTGGAAACGAATTGTATTAATTTTGCTATTGGTGTTGAGCTTCAGCCTGAGTAATTCTGGTGTAGCAGTTGCCGCTGGACTCAAAAGCTTTGTAGACACCAATGATGGCTATCAGTTTTTATATCCTAATGGCTGGCTGCAAGTTAAAGTTGCCAACGGCCCTGATGTGGTTTTTCACGATTTAATTGAGGTGTCTGAAAATGTTTCTGTAGTCATTAGCCCAGTCCCAGAAAATAAAACCTTAGCAGAATTGGGGACTCCAACAGAAGTAGGGTATAAATTGGGAAAAGCCGCTCTAGCGCCACCTGATTCTGGTCGTTCAGCCGAATTAATCAATGCCGCACAGCGCGAAGTGGATGGTAAAACATACTACCTCTTAGAGTATGAAGTTAAACTCCCCAATCAACAGCAACGACACAACATCGCCAGCGTAGCTGTTAGCCGTGGTAAACTTTTTACTTTCAACGCCTCAATTTCTGAAAAACGCTGGCCAAAAGTTAAACAAACAATTGATGAAGTTGTAAATTCTTTTTCTGTTTATTAATTGGGAATGGGGCATTGGGCATTGGGGATGGGGCATTGGGAGTGTGGGAAGTGTGGGAAGCTTTTTTCTAATCTCCCCATCTCCCCACATCTCCTCATCTCCCCATCTCCTCTGCCCCTTTGCCCCTCCCCCCTCATCTCCTGCTTTTCTATGAGTATTCTACCTTTTGTACTGGCCTCAGCTTCTCCAGCGCGACGGCGCTTGCTGCAAACTGTTGGTATTGAACCGATAGTTCGGCCCAGTGATTTTGATGAGTCGCAAATCCAATTAAGCGATCCCGCACAATTGGTCAAAACTCTTGCTCAATACAAAGCCCAAACCGTAGCCCCGCAGTTTGAATCAGCTTTGATTATGGGTTGTGATTCGGTTTTGTCTGTAAATAATCAGATTCATGGCAAACCAGCAGACGCTAGTGAAGCGATCGCCCGTTGGGAGATAATGCAAGGTAGCTTTGGTGACTTATACACAGGTCACGCCTTGATTGACCTTGAGCAGAACCGCACTTTAGTCAAGTCTCAAGTTACAAAAGTTTACTTCGCTCCCATGAGCGATAAGGCAATTAAAGCTTATGTGGCCACAGGCGAACCCCTCAAGTGTGCTGGTGCTTTTGCCCTTGAAGGTTTTGGTAGTTTGTTCGTCGAAAAAATTGAAGGCTGTCACAGCAATGTCATTGGTCTGAGTTTACCCCTACTGCGGCAGATGTTAGCAGAACTGGGATACGATGTTACGGATTTTTGGCAATAGTTATTGGGCAATAGTTATTGGGCATTGGGCATTGGGCATTCGAGGAAGTGTGGGAGGTGTGGGAAGAGACGGGGGCATAAATTCTCTTTCTCCCCACACTTCCCCACACTCCCCACACTTCCCCATCCCCCCACACTCCCCACACTCCCCACACTTCCTCATCTCCCCATGCCCTATACCCAATAACTAAATTGTCTAACATTTAGTATCGCTTCTCCGTGATCTGGAATCCAAGCTAGCCATTGATCGTCTGAAACTGGACACAATAAGAGTGCTTCGTCAAAACTCAAAGGGTTGGGAAGTTCCAAAAGCTTGACCCAACTAGAAACTTTTAAGTGCTGTAAACTTTCCAGATTGGGTCTTCTTGCTTGGATGGCAAAATCTGGTCTATGAGAATCTAGTTTCATATCTTCGCCTTAGCCTTAACCAATGGGCTAATCAAAAATTATTTCTGTAACTTAGACTACAAAATAAACAATACTTGTGAAAAGCAACTGTCTTATAACTTTACGTTGGCTGATGTAAGTGTTTGCTTAATATTGCAAGCTATGACTGTGAGGCACGGCAAGTTGTAGACTGGCTACTAGACCGCAATTCTCCCAACTAGAATATGTCATTTACTTCTATGCCCTCGCTGCGTGAGCAACAACATCCCCTAATTCGTCAGCTAGCTGATTGTATTGAGGCAGCTTGGCATCAGCATCTGGATCTATCGCCCTACCATTTGCCAGCGGAGTTGGGGTATGTGGAAGGTAGACTAGAAGGGGAAAAACTGACCATTGAAAACCGTTGCTATCAAACTCCTCAGTTCCGAAAAATGCACTTGGAACTGGCAAAAATCGGAAATATGCTCGATATTTTGCATTGCGTCATGTTTCCCCGTCCTGAATACAACCTGCCGATGTTTGGTTGCGATTTAGTGGGGGGTAGAGGTCAAATTAGTGCGGCGATCGCAGACCTTTCTCCCATACACTTAGAACGTACCTTACCAGAATCTTATACAGCTGAACTCACACAGCTAACGGTGCTGAACTTTTCCCAACCCCGCGAATTACCTGAATGGGGAAATATTTTTTCAGATTATTGTATCTTTGTGCGTCCTAATTCTCCAGAAGAAGAAACAATGTTTCTCTCTCGTGTGCGAGACTTTTTAGAGATTCATTGTACCCAAGCGATCGCCTCTAGTCCAGTTCCACTCGAACAAGTCACACAAAATCTCGCTGGACAACACAACTACTGCACTAAACAGCAGCAAAACGACAAAACCCGTCGCGTCCTAGAAAAAGCCTTTGGCCCAGCTTGGGCGGAACATTACATGACCACAGTTTTATTCGACCTTCCCCAGGAGATTGCTAAATAGGCGGCAAGGGGAGATGGCAACGCCAAAGGGCAAGGGGCAAAGGGCAAGGGGCAAAGGGCAAGGGGCAAAGGGCAAGGGGCAAAGGGCAAGGGGTAAAGGGGAAAGGAAAGACCCCTCCTTGTCCCTTTTCCCTTTTCCCTTTTCCCTACCCGAAGTGTTTTGCCCCATGCCCTTATTCCCGCATCTGTAGGCTCTGTTACGTTTTCCGGTGACTGATAAATGTAGAATTTATTCAACGAGAGTTTGATGGAGTCCCAAAATAGAAGCAGGGAGATTAGTAAGACCAATTAGCTTTAACTAGGTTACAGATAATGACGCGGAGAGAAGTCTGAGCGGCGGCTTCCGCCGATCAGAACTTCGGGGGACACAGTGACACAGTGACGCGGAAAATAATGTGTAGCAAAATTTTTGAAAATTGGTATCAGGTCTTTGAAACAAATGATTTTCGATCTTGTTTTTCAATGTTGTAAATAACTGTAGTCTCCGCTAATTCAGCTGTGATAGCTCAAACAGTTATCAGTAATCAAAATTTAAGTTGGGGATTTGAAACAATTAATTAGCTATCAGTAAAGATAAGAATTCAGAATTCAGGAGCGGAGCCGGAGAAGCTCTGCCTCTGGTCATAATTAATAGGTGTGGATACCCAAGTTTGATAATTTGCACAAAATCAATCAGGTATACAACTACTTATTTTTTGACTATTCTGCCTGCTGATTTCTTATCAATAAACAGTTAGTAGTATTCGCTGATTAGTTAATGTCAATAACTTTATCCTTGCGATACTCAATGTAGCAGTACAGTACCGCATTATACCAGTTATGGATTTTTAGTAAAGAGGCGATATCTCGCCTCTTTATACCTCAATTCATAACTGTAATTGGGCAGGGAATAAATTTGAATTATGAGTGATGGAGCTTGTGAATTATAGAATTTACTTTGCTTCCATCTCACCACATCTGAAAATACTCAGAGTTATTAGATAGCCAGCTACAAGAGGGCATCATTTTGCAAAGCTTTAGTGTGAGTGTTGAGTGTCGATCGCGCAATGGATTTTAAGCCATACCCATTGTTTGTCCTAAGCGGCTGGCTATTGATTAAAAACCCTTTTTTACTCGCATCAGCACAATTCAGATAAACGGGCAACATACTATGTCAAGGGTGACCGAGAAGCCAAAGCCAACTGAGCAGACATTTAATCCCGAACAACCTAAGATTTGGTGGGGTATTGCTGTAGCGGTGCCAATAGTGATTGCTGCTGGCGTACTAGGTACAGCTAAAATCGAGCAGCTCAAAAAACTAACTGTATCCGCACCCGTAATGCCATCTACCAATGGCGTTAGTGCTGTGGGGCGTTTGGAACCGCGAGGCGAAGTTATTAAATTGTCTGCGCCATCCTCAGGATTAGCACCATCCTCGCGAATTCAGCAGCTTCTAGTGAAAGAAGGTGAAAAGGTCAGACAAGGCCAAATTGTGGCAATTTTGGACAACCGCGATACTCAAATAGCCGGACTAGAAGAGGCAAAAGCTAAAGTCCAAGAAGCCCGTGCGAATTTAGCGCAAGTCAGAGCCGGATCTCCGCGAGATATTCAAGCTCAAAGATCGGTTATTGCTCGTCTACAAGCACAGTTAGTTGGCGAAAAGAATGCTCAACAAGCGACAATTGCTCGAATTGCTGCTCAGTTAAGTGGAGAAAAACTCGTCCAACAAGCAACCGTGAATCGGCTAGAAGCTGAACTTAGCGGACAAAGAGAGGCTCTTAGGGCAACCTTGGCACGTATCCAAGCCGAACAGCGTAATGCTCAAGTCGATGCTGGGCGGTATGAATTTTTATACAAAGAAGGTGCAATTTCTCAGCAGGAACGCGATCGCAGACGCTTGAGTGCGGTTACAGCTAATCAGCAGGTTGCTGAAAGTCAAGCTACCCTGAGACAGACATTGGCAACTCTGCGACAGCAACTTGCCGAGGCCAGAGCTACTCAAATACAAAATTTAGCAACTTTGCAACAGCAGCTGATTGAAGCCAAAGTCAACCGTGACAAAACTGTGGCAACTTTGCAAAGGCAAATCGACGAAGAACAAGCCAGATTGAGTAGGCTTTTGGAGGTTAGTCCCACTGATGTGCAAGTTGCTCTAGCCCAAGTTAGTAATGCGATCGCTAATGTTAGAAAAGCTGAAGCAGAACTAAAATTAAGCTACGTTCAAGCGCCAGTTGCTGGAGAAATTTTAAAGATTTACACCAAGTCGGGTGAAGCTATAGGTGCAAATGGCATTGCTGAACTTGGACAAACTAATCAAATGTTTGTAGTTGCTGAAGTCCCTGAAGATAGTATTAGCAAAGTGCGCCTCGGTCAAAACGCTACTATCACCAGCGATAATGGAGCATTTAGCGAAGAACTAAAAGGAACTGTCACTGAAATTGGCAGAAAAATTGGTAAAAAAGATGTGCTAAATACAGATCCAGCAGCAGATGTTGATGCCAGAGTCATAGAAGTGAAAATTGCTTTATCTCCAGAAGATAGTCTGAAAGTTTCTGGTTTAACTTATGCGAAAGTTCTTGTGGAAATTAACTCCTCAGCAATCAATCCTTAATAATGAATAAAAAAATCCCTTTGTCGTGGCTACAACTAACCAGAGAAAGGACTCGCCTAGCTGTGGCTTTGGCCGGAATTGCTTTTGCTGACATTTTAATGTTTATGCAACTCGGATTTCGGGATGCTTTGTATTATAGTAACGTTCGATTCCATAGCAGTTTGCAGGGCGATATTGTTTTAATTAATAGTCAATCTAGTGCTGTTTTAGCCATGAGAAGCTTTTCTCAAAGGCGATTATATAAAGCTTTAGAGTTACCAACAGTACAATCAGTACATCCTATATATTTAGATTATACAACCTGGAAAAATCCTGTAACAGGTCGCCCTCGTAGTATCCTAGTATTTGGCATGAACCCAGAAACTAATCTGCTCAATTTGCCTGGGGTTCAAGAAAATTTAGAAAAACTTAAACTACCAGATGTAGTTTTATTTGACCGTTCTTCTAGGGTTGAGTATGGGCCAATTGCTGCTGATTATGACCAAGGAAAAACCGTCACAGCAGAAGTACGAAGGCGGCGAATAAAAGTGGTAGGACTATTTACATTAGGCGCATCTTTTGGTGCAGATGGTAACTTAATTACCAGCGATGTTAACTTTCTACGGTTATTCAACACTCGTCAGAAAGGATTAATTGATATTGGGTTAATTAAATTGAAACCTGGAGCAAATGTTAATGCTGTTGCTGAGGATTTAAAGAAGTATATACCTAAAGAAATAAATGTTTTAACTAAGCAAGAATTTATTGACTTTGAGCGAAATTACTGGGCAAGTAGTACAGCTATCGGATTTATTTTTACACTAGGGACTATTATGGGTTTTATTGTAGGAACTGTAATTGTTTATCAAATTCTTTATACAGAAGTTTCAGATCACTTAGC
The DNA here is from genome assembly GCA_034530795.1 of Nostoc sp. DedQUE12a. Lineage (GTDB taxonomy): Bacteria > Cyanobacteriota > Cyanobacteriia > Cyanobacteriales > Nostocaceae > Nostoc. The sequence continues at coordinate 28,076 of JAVRCH010000111.1, read as the reverse complement.
TGAGTACGCCACTCTCAAAGCCATAGGCTATACACATAACTATTTATTGAAAGTCATTCTCCAAGAAGCTTTTTTACTAGCAGTTTTAGGATATATGCCCGGAATAATTTTTGCTTTGTTTATGTATCAAAGTGCAAGAGAAGCAACACTTTTACCAGTATTTATGAGTTTCGATCGCGCCACAACTGTGTTGATTTTGACCATAATCATGTGCTTTGTTTCCGGTGCGATCGCAGTCCGCAAATTACGCTCTGCCGATCCCGCAGATATATTTTAATTAATTGAAGATTAATTATTAATTTTCATCATTAATCCAGAGATATAATTGATAATTAAGTAATTCTAATTTCTGGCAATCAATACAGTTCCGTCTTGGAACTGATAAATCATAACTAACAAATTTATGAAGAGACAAGAACCTGTAATTGCCATTAAAAACCTGAATCATTACTATGGCAAAGGCGCACTGAAGAAACAGATTTTATTTGACATCAACCTAGACATTTATGCTGGTGAAATTGTCATTATGACCGGGCCATCAGGTTCAGGTAAAACAACATTACTGAGTTTGATTGGTGGTTTGCGGTCTGTGCAAGAAGGAAGTTTGAAATTTTTAGGTGAAGAAATATTTGGTGTCAGTCAAAACAAACTGGTGCAAATGCGGCGTAACATTGGTTATATTTTTCAAGCTCACAATTTGCTGGGGTTTTTGACTGCCAAACAAAACGTACAAATGGCAGTAGAATTAAACGATCGCGTTTCTCAAGCAGAAGCGATCGCTAAATCAGAAATGATGTTGCGGGCTGTTGGTTTAGAAGAAAGGATTAATTATTACCCAGATAATCTTTCTGGCGGACAAAAACAAAGAATTGCGATCGCCCGCGCCTTGGTTAATCGTCCTCCCCTAGTGCTAGCAGATGAACCAACAGCAGCATTAGACAAACAATCAGGACGCGATGTCGTAGAAATCATGCAGAGTCTAGCTAAAAATCAAGGTACAACTATCTTGTTAGTCACACACGACAACCGCATTTTAGACATCGCCGATCGCATCGTAGAAATGGAAGATGGCCTGTTAACTCGTAATTCTTCAAATACAGTTATTCAGTCATAATTTTGATGTCACTAGTCATTTGTTCTTTGCAAATGACTAGTGACTAATGACAAATGACAAACATAATTATTGTTTAGCCAAGCCTTATTTTTTCATTCCAGGTTGGTTTGGTGGAGTCGGGGCAGCTGGTTGGCGACTAGTGCGAAACGTCACATTCACGCCTTCATTTGATTGCTCCAACACCAGTAAAGGTGTAGGCTTAGCCTTTTGATCCCAATGCATAGTAGCAATCCGACCTTGAATAGTTGGTTGCCAACTATCTTCATCGTCCATAGGACTTAAATAAGTTTCTATACAATCAATAATTTGACTAATAGTTGCGGAAGTTGCTTGCGTCGGTAATTTCATTAACCGGACTTGAATCCGAAATAGTACGCGTTTAGCAGAGTTTGGTGGATTACCAGTTTCATACTCTACATCAAAAATTTCATCCACCTGCCGACCGGCACTGTTAGCAATTCCCACCGATCCTTGTTGGGCTTGACTTGGGCGCAGCGCTTGAGAAATTTTATCTTTGACCTTAATCTTTACTTGATTAAGAATCGCAAAGTGAAACACCTCCTCTGACATCCGCATTCGGAGATAATCTAAGTTGAAATCCCGTGAGTTCACCAAATCGGGATTAGTTTCCATTTTGCGAATTGTTTCCAAGGCTAGCTTAAATTTTTTTTCTAATTCTCGCGCCCGGAATTGTTCAAACTTAATTTTTTTCTCCAGTTTACTCATCTGGAGTTTACTATACACAATCAAAGCAATCACCACTAAAGCCAGTCCTCCAGAGGTTAGCACCAAGAATGGTGGTGTTTGAGGATTACTTGCTGGCACTTCCTGGGATGCCTTTTTAGTTTTTGTCCCAGAGGATTGGGCAAGAAACATCGAAGTAGGCATGGTTGGAAAACTGAAAAACTTGACTCCTAATGTTTAGGGTTCCCAAATTTTTCAGGTCATCTTGCTGTATGATTATTATTTTTTACAGCTTTTTACAAACCGCACATGCCAAAACATCTGAGCCTCACTGGCCTGTCTGAGGTTTCATCTACTTGCCTGAGTAATATTCGTCTCATCGCCACAGATATGGATGGCACCCTGACTAAACGAGGAAAATTTACTCCTGCATTGCTGCAAGCTTTAGAGGATTTAGCAACAGCTAACATTAAGGTACTGATTGTCACAGGACGTTCTGCTGGGTGGGTGAGTGGATTGAGTAGTTTGATGCCTGTGGCAGGTGCTATGGCAGAAAATGGCGGTTTGTACTTTCCACCTGGAAACCAAAAACCAGCAGTTTTAACAGCCATTCCTGATTTAGCTAAGCATCGCCAGCAGTTGGCTACAACTTTTGAAAAGTTACAAACTCAATTTCCCCAAATCGAGGAATCTGTTGATAATCGCTTTCGCATCACGGATTGGACTTTTGATGTAGCTGGCTTGAGTCAAGATGAACTACAAATTTTAGATAGTCTCTGTCAACAAATGGGTTGGGGATTTACTTACAGTAACGTCCAGTGTCACATTAAACCCCAAGGGCAAGATAAAGCTGTGGGATTGTTACAGGTATTGCGCGAATACTTGCCCGATTATTCACCAGAACAAATTGTCACTGTAGGTGATAGTCCCAATGATGAAAGTTTATTCGATCGCCGTTATTTTCCTGTTTCTGTAGGCGTGGCAAATGTGCTGGAATATGCAGATAAATTACAACACCAGCCCGCTTATATTACTAATGCTGCCGAAGGCGATGGATTTTGTGAGTTATCTAGTTACATTTTGCAAAGCTTTAACACTGAAAATTAGGGAGAATTGCACTTGCTCTACAATAATCTTGTAGCACTGATTTTACTTATGGAGATTCTTAATTTTGAATTTTGAGTCGCACCTTTGGTGCGCTGGAAGCGCAACTTGAATTTTGAATTCGGAGCGAAACGACGTGACGGCTACTCTACCTGTTAGTGTCGAATCAGAAATCTTTTACCCCAGTGCTGATGGTCAACCAGTGGCAGAAACCTACGACCACCTTTACGCTTTATTAACTACTTTAGAAGTACTCAAACAATATTTGGCAGACCGTCAGGCAACGGTATTAGCAAATCAATTTCTTTACTATGCACAAGGTTTTCCCAAATTACGGGTAGCCCCAGATGTGATGGTAATTTTTGATGTTGCACCCGGCGGTCGCGACAATTATAAAATTTGGGAAGAGGGTCAAGTACCAACAGTAATTTTTGAAATGACATCCTTTGGTACTAAAGGACACGATGAAATCTTCAAAAAGACTCTGTACGAGCAGTTAGGTGTTAAAGAATACTGGTTATTTGACCCAAAAAGTGAGTGGGTAGAAAAACAGTTACGCGGCTATCGACTGCGGGGAGAAATCTACGAACCCATAGAGGATGGACGCAGTGAACCGCTACAACTACGTTTAGCGATCGAAGGAAAGATAATTGCGTTTTATCGAGAGGATACAGGCGAAAAATTGCTCATTGCCGATGAATTGGTAGAAGCTTTACGGCAAGAAGTTGTAGCAAGGCAGCAGGCAGAAGAACGCGCAGAACAGGAACGTCAACGCGCAGAACAAGAACGCCAACGTGCAGAACAAGCGCAATTAGAAATAGAACAGTTAAAGGCAAAATTGCGATCGCTCAACATAGACCCCGATACTATTGAGTAAATTTTTTGTACTTTTAATTACGAATTACGAATTACGAATTATTATCAAGTCAAATTTATTACTTGAAGCATCTTACAATAGATGGGTGTCTAGCGGGTTTCAATCTATTACCCAGAGAGGCTAAGAGACTAACAGATACTTCAAAAAAACAGTTTAGGGTTTGATTTCAAACTTTTACCAGAAAGTACAAAACCAAATACTAGGACTCCTATTTGATTTTTGAAAAAACTTGCCCTCAATTCAAAAAGGTTGATTTCCTACTCCCTGACTAGACAAATAAATTCAAAAATCAAAGCGGATTACTATATAGAGTCAATAATTTACCTTTAAATATTGAGGTATAAAATCATGCAAGAAATTGAGAGATTCTTTGGTAATTTATTCAGTAGCATACTCAACCGCTTTAAATATTCTGCAATGGACGCGACTGAGCGAAAAATCAAAGAAACCGTCGATCGACAGGTCGAACAACATCGCCAAAGATCCCAGCCTAAGGATCGAGAAGACCAGCAGTAGAAATATCTTTTGCTGGTGAATTCAGGTATTATAACGGCGTGGCGATCGCGTCTGAAAAAGGTCAAAATAGCGATATTTTCATTACTAAAAGCATAGCGCTTCTCACTTATTGAGTGGGCAGCGCTATTTTCTGATTCTCGCTCTTTGAAGGGTTTTATATTCAGTAATATTTATATTGCTGCTATAGCAATCCTAAATGAGTCGTGAAAAATATGGATAAGGAAACGAACCGCCAAGGACGCCAAGGACGCAAAGGTAAGAAAGAAGAAAGAGATATATAATTTTCTACAAATGATTTAGGACTGCTATAGGAAAAAAAATCAGATACAAACTAAAGTAGATAAAACGATACCACAAAACACCCTTATAGTTACTAGTGCTAATTTATGGAAACACTGCTAAACGACCGCTATCGAGTTATTCGGACTTTAGGAAGCGGTGGGTTTGGTGAGACTTTCTTAGCGGAAGATACCCAAATGCCTTCCAACCGCCGTTGTGTAATTAAACAGCTAAGACCAATTCAAAACAACCCGCAAATTTATCAGTTAGTGCAAGAAAGATTCCAGCGGGAAGCGGCAATTTTAGAAGATTTAGGCGGTACAAGTAACCAAATTCCCTCTCTGTATGCTTATTTTCAGTCAAATGGACAATTTTACTTGGTTCAAGAGTGGATAGAAGGTGATACCTTAACAGCGAAAGTCCAAGAACAAGGCTTATTAAGTGAAAGCGCCGTCAGAGAAATATTAATAAATTTATTACCAGTACTAGAACAAGTACACAATCAGCGGATTGTTCATCGAGATATCAAGCCAGATAATATCATTTTGCGTCATCGAGACCATAAAGCAGTGCTGATTGATTTCGGTGCTGTCCGCGAATCGATGGGAACAGTGGTGAATTCCCAAGGATTACCTACGAGTTCGATTGTGATTGGTACGCCGGGATATATGCCAAGCGAACAAGCCGCAGGTAGACCAGTTTATTCGAGTGATTTATACAGTTTGGGAATGACAGCAATTTATCTTCTCACTGGAAAACAACCACAAGAATTAGAGACAGATTCACGTACTGGAGAAATTATTTGGCACAGACATGCTTTGAGTATTAGTCCTACATTAGCAGGAGTGATAGATCGAGCGATCGCCTACCATCCACGCGATCGTTTCGCCACAGCCAGAGAAATGCTAGACGCCTTGCAATTTGGGCCAGTTGCCCCAACAGTACCTTATAATCAACCACCAGTAGCACCAACAGTACCTTATAATCAACCGCCAGTAGCACCAACAATACCTTATAACCAACCGCCAGTAGTCAACGTCCAACCTCCTGCAACACTACAAAATACAGTTGCTGTCAGTCCAGGTTATAGTAGTCAACCTACCCATCAAAATACTGCACACAAGAGTGGACAAAAGGGAATCCTTCTCGGTAGTTTAATAGCTGGTGGTTTAATTGGTAGTTCTATTGTTATTGGTTTTGCTCTTAATAAATCAAATCAACCAATAGCAGAGTCTACACCTTCATCAACTGAACTTTCAACAAATAGTAATGACAAAAACGTCTCACCATCGGTAAGTTCTCAACAGCCTATTGATTCTCCAGTTGCACAACAAACTACACCATCTGTTCAAGAACCTGTTGATTCTCCAGTTGTGCAACAAACTACACCTCCTGTTCAAGAACCTGTTGATTCTCCAGTTGTGCAACAAACTACGCCTCCTGTTCAACAGCAGCCTACTTCGACACAACAACAAATTACTCGACCCTCACCAGAAGAAGCAGTAGAAGGCTATTACCAAACTATTAATAATGGTGAATATCAACAAGCGTGGAATTTGTTATCTCCTAGCTATCAAAATAATCAACGTCTTCATCCCAAAGGTTATCTTTCTTATATTGATTGGTGGGGAGGACAAGTAGAAAATGTAGATGTTGAACAAGTGAGTTTAATAGAAAATAATTCAGAAACAGCTACGGTTAATGCTCAATTAAAATACTTACTTAAAAATGGCAAACAATCATCTAGTTCTGTACGTTTCTTTCTTTTATGGGATGAGGGAAATAGTAGATGGGTTGTAACTGGCGCTAAGTAGATTGACTTGAAAACAAGAGACACGATAAATCGCCGTCTCTACAATCATCATTCCTGATTCCTTGTTCAAAAAATATCTTTTCGCTTTTGTAAATAAAATGTCATAGTTAAATAAATAAATGCGTGTAAACATAAAATACTCCAATTCAAAGTCAAATTAGACCATGTTGCTTCATAAACAGATGTTGGTTCAAATGGTTGTGGAAGTGTACTGCCATCAGGTAATTTAATCGGTTCGGGGACCAATTGATTAAGGTTAACCAAAGTACCGTAAGCTCCCACTGACCAACGACTCAACATTAACCAAGAAACTTTACTGGCAATACCTTCCATTTTGAATAAAACGCCAGAAAAGATAAACTGAGGAAGCAACAACAAGGGTAAAGCACTATTGGCTTGACTAGTATTTTTTACAAATGCTGAAACCAATAAACCCAAACTAAAACTAGTTACAAGTGTCAAAAATGTAGTTATAATTAATCCCCATTGCCAAGAAATTAATTCTGGTTGTGGGGATTTAAAAAATAGGAAAATCACCGCTGTCATTAACAGAGTTTGTAATCCTGCTAAAACTGAAAGAATTGCGACTTTAGAACCAAGATAAGCAAATAAACCTAAATTTACTAACCGTTCTCGCAGGTAAATCGCTGACTCTTTGACAATTTCTTGTAATGAGCTAGAAAGTCCTACCCATAAGGCAGCACAAGTAAAAACGAATAAGACACGCAAAGCTAAAGGTGCAAGAGTCGGATCTGGTTGTTCTCCTAATACTAAAGGGTCTTTATTTTGGATAGCGAATGTCATTAAACTAATACTAATGGGTGCTGTTAAAAGTGCTAAAGCGAGGTTCACGCGATCGCGCTTTTGAATTTGAAAGTAACGTTGGGCTAAAATCTTAAACTGTTCCCAAAAAGAAATGCCATGACTGTGATTATTGACAATATTTGATTCTCGTAATTGAGTGCCAGAATTGAGACGATTATCAATATAGCGTTGATAATCATCTGATTGCCGAAACTTGTTAGCTTGGTCGATAATATTTTCTGGTTTTTCTAGCTGATTATAAATATCGGCAAAATCATCTTTAACGCCAAAAAACTGTAAACATTGATCGGGAGGGCCAAAATAACATAGCCGTCCTCCTCGACCGAGAAAGACAACGCGATCGCACAATTTAATATTCGTCGTTGCATGAGTCACCAAAATAACCGTCCGTCCCTGATCGGCTAATTTGCGTAACAGCTGCATCATCTTTTTATCCAATCCCGGATCGAGTCCAGAAGTTGGTTCATCCAAGAAAAATAACTTCGGATCGGCTAGTAATTCCACCCCAATACTTACCCGCTTCCGCTGTCCTCCACTCAGTTCAAACACCTTAGCGTCCCGACGATGGGACATTTCTACATCTTGTAAAGTCTTTTCCACCACCTGAGTCACATCAATATCTGGCGGTAGTCGCAGCTTGGCTGCATAGGTGAGAACTTCAGACACGGTGAGTTCTTGGTGAATAATGTCGTCTTGGGGTACATAACCAATATGCGTGCGGTACATGTTGAAATTGTTCCGCAAATTTTCCCCATTTAGATAAACTACACCTTGGGTTGTTTGCTCAACTCCCAATAGCGTCCGCATCAAAGTTGACTTCCCAGCACCACTTCCTCCCACCAAGGCGACAAACTGTCCGGGTTCAATCGGTATCGAAATATCATCCAATCGCCGCTTGTCTCGATCTTGGATTACTAGATTGCAAGCATCCAAGCGAATTTTATTTCCTGGATCAAGTATTTGTAACTCATCGCCACGCAGCACCAGTGTAAATGGCCCGATGCGAATTGTTGCTCCTGCTGACAATACAGCAGTGCCATTGACTTTTTGCCCATTTATAAAAACACCATTGGTACTGTAATCGCGCAGAATATAACGCCCTTGAGCGTCAGTATCAATTGTGGCGTGGCGGCGAGAAACAGTAGGAGCTTCTAGAGGTAAAGTAGCGTTGACATCGCGACCTAGTAAAACTGACCGATTTTTCAGAGAAATTCTTTGTAATTGCTGTGTATTGTTAGCTGAAGGTTGGCTCGGATTATAGTATGTCAGTACTACCTGCTCTTGAGAGTTCTCACCTATGCAGATTTGGGTGCCGTTTTTGAGGCTATAGCCATCTGGAGTTATGCGGATCTGATTGATATAAAGCCCATTGGTACTAGGTTTTTCACCATTTCCATCATAAATGCGATAGTCTTGGCCATCTTTGCGTAAAAGAGCTTGATATCTCCCTACAAGTTGCCAATCTATAGGGACAACCAGATCGGCAAAAGCGCGATCGCGCCCCAATATATGTTGTTGCTCCTTGAGTTCAAAGTATAAAATTATCCCTTTATTTTCTAGTTTTAAATAAGAATTTACATTTGTACTATTTTTGCCTGCACTCATAAACTTAAGTTGGTTTCAAAATGTTTAATTATGGATTCTTAAGAGCAGTTTACAGACGCGCTCACTGATGGAACAAACAAGTAAAATCCTCTTCCTTCTGCTTCCTGCCTCCTGCCTTCTGCCTTGTTTGTTAAAAGAATCTTGTCATGAGATATAGCAGGTTGAACCCAAAATAAGGAAAATATCTAAGGTACATTGGGAAAGGGCGCACGCTTGTAAATTTTCATGACAACAACGCTGCTAAACAATCGCTATCAAGTTATCCAAGTAATCGGTGCTGGTGGGTTTGGCGAAACCTTACTCGCAGAAGACACTCACATGCCTTCTCGGCGTCGCTGCGTAATTAAACAACTCAAACCGATAACCAATAATGACCCGCAAACCTACCAAATAATCCAAGAACGGTTTAAGAGAGAAGCAGCAACCTTAGAGTATTTGGGTGAAAGTTGTAACCAAATTCCCAAACTCTACGCTTATTTTTCGGAGAATGGGCAATTTTACCTCGTCCAAGAATGGATTCACGGCCAAACTCTGACAAAAATTATTGAAGCCAAAGGATTTGAGAGTGAGACTGCTGTGCGGGAAATCCTCTTGAGTCTGCTACCAGTTTTGGATTATGTCCACAGCAAAGGCATCATTCACCGGGATATCAAGCCTGAGAACATAATTATCCGTTCTGTTGATGGGAAGCCAGTGTTGATTGATTTTGGTGCAGTCAAAGAAACAATACGTTCCGTGGTGACTTCCCCAGGATACGCCACGCGATCGCTTGTCATTGGTACGCCGGGGTATATGCCCAGCGAACAAGCCGTTGGGCGTCCAGTTTACGCCACAGATATCTACAGCTTGGGCTTAACAGCAATTTATCTGTTGACTGGCAAACACCCCCAAGAACTACTAACCGATTTACAAACTGGCGAAATACTTTGGCATCAGCACGCGCCTAATGTCTCTGCCGAATTGACTGCTGTACTTAATCAAGCAATAAAACCTCATGCAGGCGATCGCTACAGTACTGCTAGTAAAATGCTATATGCATTGCAGTCTCCTAGTTATATCTCCCCACCACCTAAAACTGCTAACACAATCAGCTTATCCCCCCCTGCGACATCAAATCGACAAACACAAGCGATATCTTCTCCTCAAAAAACTCCAATTATTAATGGATCTTCTAAGCCTGGAAATTGGCAAAAACCTGCTGTGATTCTTGGTAGTTTGCTGGTAGGCGGCTTAATTGGTGCAGTTGCAATTTCTGGCATGACTCGCCAGCAACAACTACAGACAACCACTGCCACAAGTCCCACTCCATCCCCAGAATCTCAGCCCACTCCTACATTTACCAATCCACCAGTTTCTTCTCAAACTTCTCCAGTCCCAGTTGTACCCACCTCACCACCACAGCCAGAAGTAACTCCTGAATCCATACCAACTTTTAATCCCCCAGTTGCATCTAGACCACAGCCAGAAAACGAGCCTGTAATTTTAGAGACTCCAGCAGCAGTAGCAACATCAACACCACAGCCAGAACCAGAGAATCAGGTTCCAGTTCCCACACCACAGAAAAAGCCGCGCAGTAAATTAGCTGCAACTGTTAGCAAGCAGGACATTCCCGCATTTCCCACAGGTACATCCAGAAATGTTGTAGAAGCTACCCTCGGCAAACCAAGGAAAGATTTAAGAGGCGCGTGGGGTAATACCCGCGCTGTTGTTTACAAACTTGTGCCAAACAAAATAGACCTTGGGTACTTATTCGATCGCAATTCTCAAGCACTGCGTCAAACCGAGGTATCTTTTGCCGATTCCGTAGAACCACAGCTAATGGAGTCTACTCTAAATCGACTCTTGAATGGGCAAGCCACTGAAGAGATTAAGCAGGGGCTTAAACAAGTACAGCAGAGGCAGTCTGATAATTTTAGTTTCAAAAATGGTTCAGTTAAAGGCCAGATTATTCGCCAAGAATGTAATTTTATTTACATTAGTATTTGGGATGAAGATTTACATGATTTTGTCAATCCATCTACAGGCAAAAAATGTTAATTTTTGAGCAGAAATTGATTTCATAAATTAGAGTCCAAATCCAGAATATTTGTCAAATCAGGCTTGGTAAGAGTTGTTAATTTTCTTGTTGATTATTAACCTTGAGTATTAAAGTATTCCTAATTTATCAATCTGTATTCTGGATTCTCAATTATTAAGATTTTTGTATCGTATAACACAAATCAACTATTCAATAAAGAACTTAAAAAATCGGCTATATTGGGCTAAAATTAAGACAATTTCAGTATTTTCAAGTACAAAAATCTGCTTTTTAAGATTAGTAAATTTATGTTTAGGATTTGGGTAATAAACTCATAAAATTCTATCTCTTCCATGCCCAATGCCCAATGCCCAATGCCCAATGCCCATTTTCAATTCTGAATCATCATAAAGTTATAAATACCATTATTAAGTTTTTAATAATACTTGTCTCAGGTTCCACATTGATGTCGTAAAGTGCAATCAAAATTGTGTAATCTGAAAACAGCTAAGCTAATGATTCTATTGAGGTCTGATGACTCCTACAATTATGCGTCAGCTTTGGTCTGTGGTTGAAACCGCCCAAGCGAAGATCCTCTTACAACTTGATGATGCTAGCTTGGTGCAGTGGTTAGTGAAACAAACAGCAACGCAAATTTTGTTAAATTCCAACGAAACCGATTTTCTCAGCCACTACATTCAATCTCGGCTAGCACTCATACGCGATCTTGCTCATGAACGTCAGTATGGATAAGAGCAAAATCACTAAATTTTAGAATTCAGAATTCAGAATTCAGAATTTAGAATTCCTCTCACCATCAGCTTGTTTGGGGAAATAACCTTCTACTAAGCAGTCTGAGCCTATTACACGCCAACGAACACGTTCTAAAGACAGTGCCTGAGTCATAGTAGTAAAACCTAAATCCCCGACAGGTGTAGGAGCAATGCTACCTCCAATGATTTTTGGGGCAATAAACGCTAAGACTTTTTGCACTGCTCCTTGAGCGATCGCACTAGCAGCTAAAGTACTACCACACTCCCACAACACATTACAAAAACCCCGTTCATATAAGTAGGCCATTGCTCGATCTGGTGTAAGTGATGTCAGTTCCACTACCTCTACACCTTGTTTAAACAACACCTCTCGAAAATCAGGGTTAGCACCCTCCTCTGTCAACACCAAAGTTGGAGCATCCGCAGTTTGCCACAGGTGGGCATTTTCCGGTAAGTTAAGACGGCGGCTCATTACCACCCGCAGGGGATTATGTGCCCCCACCTGATGGCTAGTTAAATAAGGATTATCTAGTCGTACTGTATTACCGCCGACAATGACAGCATCACAAGCCGCCCGCAACTGATGTACTTCAGTGCGGGAATCTTGGCTTGTTACCCAAGCACTGTGACCAGAGGTAGTAGCAATTTTGCCATCTAAAGTCATGGCATATTTTAAAATTCCCAAAGGTCGTTTATATAGAATGCGATGAACAAAACCTTCATTTAGCTGACGACAAGCCTCTTCTTCTACTCCTACTAATACCTCGATCCCCGCCGCACGTAAGCGAGCAATACCTCCTCCAGCCACCAGTGGATTAGGATCGACCATACCGACTACCACCTTTGCCACTCCTGCTTTAACCAAGGCTTCCGAACAAGGGGGAGTGCGTCCGTAGTGATTGCAAGGTTCCAGGCTGACGTAGATTGTTGCCCCTTGGGCCCGAACTCCTGCTGCTTTCAAGGCAAACACTTCTGCATGAGGCTCACCTGCACGAGGATGAAATCCTTCCCCGACAATCTCGCCATCCTTGACAATCACCGCTCCCACTAGTGGGTTTGGTGAAGTACGCCCTAAGGCACGGCGAGCAAGTTCCAAACACCGCTGCATCATGCGAGAGTCAAAGTCGGTTCCTACTTTTTCCTTCGGCGGTGAACCCGAATCGGTATTAGGCCGCATTAGAAATGTATTTTCTTGAGGGTAATTGGGTAGGGATGCATCCGCTTGAGCGACCACTGGGAAATTATCCATAATTTTAGGCAACACTGTAAGTATTCTGCACACATGGGCGCAGCCTCTTGGCAAGAGAATCGCGCTTTGTTCCTGATAATTAAACAGAGTGATATCCAGGCGCTATTGGCTGTCTTAACTTGCATCAGCCTGTAATATTTACATTTCACTCTAGCTTGAATCTATAACAATTCTCATTTCAATCAGGTACATAAGTATTGTGCTGCTACAACGATTTGTACTATTTTCTCAGCACTGGGCAATAACTTTAAAACTTCAGGGTTACCCAAATCACAAGTTCGGTGACTCAGGACTCAGTTTGGGATAGAGTATTGTGTGTGCCAACTTCGATCGCCACCTGATGGAGACTGCAATGAGTAAGGCTGTAATCACCATAACTGATGCTGATTTTGAAACCGAAGTGTTAAAAGCCGAGCAGCCTGTATTAGTTTACTTTTGGGCTTCCTGGTGCGGGCCATGTCAATTAATGTCGCCCATGATTAACTCAGCTGCCAGTGCTTATAGCGATCGTCTCAAAGTCGTTAAAATGGAAATTGACCCCAACCCACTCACGGTTAAACAGTACCAAGTGGAAGGAGTCCCTGCCCTCAGGCTAATTCAAGGAGAAAAAGTACTAGAATCCACTGAGGGTGTCATCGGCAAAGATAAATTACTCAGCCTTTTAGCCAAGCATTTAGATATTAATTAGTCATTAGTCAATAGTCATTGGTCAATAGTCATTGGACAAATGACAAAGCCCAAAGTCTCTTATCAGGTTTCCTCTGATAGAGTAACCATTTGCTGTGTGTGCGAACCTCTGGCTTTGCCATACCATATCTCTACGGAGAAGCAAGCGAGCAAGAGCCTCTTCATACACAAAAGGATACATAACTTGGTAACTAATGACTAGTGACTAATGACTAAGCGCAAAGTATGAGCGGAGGTTTCCGACCATCGTAACTTTGTAAGAGAGGACTAACGACTAATGGCTAATGACTAATGATTAACATACAGTTTGCAAAACGTTTACAACCCCTACAATCTAATGTATTTGCTGATATGGATAGAGCCAAAGCACTTGCTTTGGCTGCTGGACAACAGCTAATTGATTTGTCTTTGGGGTCTTCTGATTTACCAGCCGAGGCACATGTTATTGACGCGATCGCCCAATCTCTTCACGATCGCACCACCCACGGCTATCTATTATTTAATGGTACCCAAGGCTTTCGCGAAGCCGCAGCCAACTGGTACGAACAAAAATTTGGTATCAAAATCGATCCGCAAACTGAGGTGCTACCCCTGATTGGTTCTCAAGAAGGTACCGCCCATTTACCCTTAGCATTGCTTAACCCTGGAGATTTTGCCCTGTTGCTCGATCCTGGTTACCCCTCCCATGCTGGAGGAGTCCACCTTGCAAGCGGGCAAATTTATCCAATGCCACTCAGGGAAGAAAACGGTTTTTTACCAGTGTTTGCTGATATTCCCGCCCCAGTCTTAGCTCAGTCGCGGATGATGGTATTAAGTTATCCCCACAATCCTACAGCTGCGATCGCTCCTTTATCTTTTTTCCAAGAAGCCGTCGCCTTCTGTCAGCAACACAATCTGGCCTTGGTTCACGATTTCCCCTACGTGGATTTGGTATTTGAAGCGACTGGGGACTGGGGACTGGGGACTAGGGACTGGGAGAAAAATCTTCCCAATCCAAAATCCAAAATCCAAAATCCAAAATCCCCAGTCCCTTCTATTTTGGAAGCCGATCCAGAGAAAAGCATTTCAATTGAATTTTTTACCCTTTCCAAGTCCTACAATATGGGCGGCTTTCGTATTGGCTACGCCATCGGTAATGCCCAGTTAATTAATGCTTTACGCCAGGTAAAAGCTGCTGTTGATTTTAACCAGTATCGGGGAATTTTAAATGGGGCGATCGCTGCTTTGACTGGCCCTCAAATTGGAGTAAAAACTGCTGTAGCTACCTTCCAGCAGCGCCGTGATGCTTTCATTACTGCTTTACACCGCATTGGCTGGAATGTTCCCACACCCCAGGCCACAATGTACATCTGGGCAAAGTTACCTTCACCTTGGAGTCAAAACTCCATAGAATTTTGCACTCAGCTGGTGAAACAAACTGGTGTAGCTGCTTCCCCAGGTGCGGGTTTTGGCAAATCCGGCGAAGGCTATGTCCGTTTTGCTTTGGTGCATGAGCCTTCTTTGTTGGAAACAGCTGTAGAAAGAATGGCTAAGTTCCTAAATTCAAACTGAATGTCAAGCATTTTTTCGCCGGGGTAGTACAAGACAGCTGTGCTACCCCATTTTTACGTATATATACTAAAAAATGAAATCAATTTAATATGTATTTTGTAATACTAAACGATTTTGGATAATTATGTAATTTTACATATAGATATAGAAAAATATTCGTCATCATTTTATTGATAATCAACACGAACTTCACCCAATAAAGTCTCCCGGTTTCTTAAACTGGGTTTGTACGTTCAGCTACCAGAAACGGCTAACAATACAAATTGTGTTTTTAAGCAACAGTGTTGCCAAAAAGCCTGTAGCCAAGACAGTCCAAGCCTAGAAATAGCAGTAGTTTAAACCTTAACTTCCAAACTGACGGAGACTAAAAAAAAATGAAGATGACTTTTCAGAAACTTGTGATTGGTGCATCAATGGCTATTGGTGTGAGCGCTCTTGCAACTGCACCAGCACACGCTACATCTTTTAGTTTCAACAATCCAAATGAAATTAAAACATATACTGGCGGATCAAATGGTAGTTTTATCGCAAATAATACCGTAGCTGCTTCACAAGCCTTGAGTGATGGTAATGCTTCCTCTAACGTCGAACTTTGGTATAGGGATGAAAATCCTACTTCTAACGTTGGCTTCACCGCCACACAAGGAAACTACAGCGCTACCGTTAGCAGTGTTACTGCTAGTGACTGGAAAAATTTTAGTTCTCAGTGGCTGGGTGATTTGTTCAGTACTTATACTCCATTCCAGGCAGTGTGGAACGGGTTTTCAACAAATACCAAATTAGCAATAGCGAGTTCCCTTCCTTCATTCGGAATGGGAGACCCGAATGTTGGTAACTTCCAATTCGGTCAAAATGGTGGTGTAGAACTGACATTGGTTGGTCACCTGGATGTCAAAACTAAACTCTCAGAAACACTTTCTACTAAGCTTAGTGCTTTGTATACTCCAATCAAATCACTATTTGGTAATAAAGATATAAATCTACTAAAGGTTTCAGACGTTGACGCTGTGCTCTCACCGCTTCAAGCGCTTCCTACTGCTCTAAAGCAAGCCCAACAAAGCAAAATAGATGCACTGACATCATTGAAAGATCTGCTCAACTTCCAAGCGACATTAAAGGGCTACTCAGGTTCAATAGGAGCTAGTGAAATTGCCAAGGTCGTTACTGGTGATAAAACCTACTACGCTTATAGCTTTAATTCCATTGCATCTGGAATTACAGCCTCCGATGATGGTGTATCATACAGTGCATATTACACCTGGAAGACACCAGGATACACTGCTCCCACTCCTCCTTCAAGCTCAGTCCCAGAACCATCGGTAATACTTGGTTTGCTGGGTGTTGCTGGTATCTTTACTACCCGACGCCAAATAAAAAAAGCATCTATTTAAGATAGTGGATGTAAATCTATAAAATGATTAGGGGGCTATTAGCTCCCTTTTTTTTGAATATTTCTCCCCAAACTATCGAATGATGGATGTATTCTCTTTTTTAGTTTCCATAATATCTAAATCAAAACTGCTTTATTAACGCATTTACCCTAATAGCAAAATATTTAATAGAGTTAATAATAAAAGCTTTGTGAAGAAAAGCTTAATTTTTTATTAATTATTTATTTTACATAATATGATTTAATTATACCAGTATACTTAGAAATAGTATATTATCATTCTTGACTGCATAAGATAACTCAAGGTTTCTATTGATCTCACAATTCATCTGGCGATAATTGGCTTGTAACTCAAAATGACCATAAATGGCAATGACAGCACAATTACTGAATATAAATCACCAATTCCGTTCAAATCAAGCTAGACGAATTTTGTTAGTCGAAGACCACTATCTTAATAGAATGTTACTCAGTGACTACTTAAGTTATTGTGGTTACGATGTCCAGAGTTTATCAGAAGGTTCTACTTTTTTTTCAACTATCGAAAAATTCCAGCCAGATTTAATGTTACTGGACTTGAAATTACCAGATGTTGACGGTTACTCGCTCTTAAAACAAGTCCAGCAAAAACCCGATTTAGCAAAAATACCTATTATTGTGGTTTCAGCCTTTGCTTTTAAAGCAGATCAAGAACTAGCTTTGAGTTTGGGCGCACGTCACTATTTTGTGAAACCTCTAAAACTTAAGGATCTAATCGTGACAATTGAAAAAGAATTTAGTTGTCGTCATAGATAAAATTTTTTCCCATATCATTTACTCTGCTTTTTGCTCAGCGATGAACTCTTCAACACGCTGGCTAAGATTTTGTACAGAATTACCAATACTAGAAATTTTATTTTGTACTTCTGCTAGCAATAAAACTGCTGCTTGCAGTTCATTAAGCGTTTCGGCTATAGCTTCACGATACTGGGCTTCAAAGTCTTGCAGATTCATAATTTATTTATCTGTAATTATCATAATAGTTATATTTTCAATAATAAGCATAAATTTAACTTCCTAAATCCGTTAATACGCTTAATATTAAAACTTCAACAAATTAGTCAGTTTGATAAAAAATATATAAACCTAACATACTAAATTAATTTTAGATTGCTGAGAACTAGCCCCTGCTCTCTCGCCATCCTACTACACAAAAGCAAGCAACAACGGCTTCTTCTGCATTGAAACAGACAACACTAGCTAGCAGTTTGAGGATTTAAAATCTAAAATGAAAAGATTTGTTTGGTTTCTTAGCAGCAGAGGATGTAGCTTGCTTATTTGAAAAAATAGCGAAATAATTTTTAATCTAAAATCTAAAATTGGCGCTGGCAAAAATTAAAAATACTTTTTCTTTCAAATATAATTATCAGGTGTAAAAGATAAATTAAAAAAGTAAAGTTTTGATTTTAATAAATATTGAAAATTCAACTCATAGCTACAATAACTAAGTCCAAGCAGAGGCTTTAGTCAAGGAAACTTATACTTATACTCTTCTATAATATCGGCTAGAAGCTTACCTAAGTATATTTACTTTACAAGGCTTCGTAAAATAGGCAAGAAAAGATAATTTTTCTTAAAATAGAGAAAGATTACTTAATTTTAGTTGTGACAATATCCACTCAAATACTACCACTGGTTAAAGAGCCGGAACGACTGGAAAACCGTCTCGCGGAAATTCCACCGGAACCGGGGGTTTATTTCATGCGGGACAAAAGCGATCGCATTATATATATAGGTAAATCGCGTAAGTTGCGCTCGCGTGTGCGTTCTTATTTTCGGGATGGATACAACAAAAGCGAACGCATCGCCACAATGGTAAAATTAGTGACGGAAATTGAATTCATCGTCACTGATACCGAATCCGAAGCCTTGGCGCTAGAAGCCAACTTAATTAAGCAGCACCAGCCATACTTTAACGTGCTGCTCAAAGATGATAAAAAATATCCCTATCTCTGCATCACTTGGTCGGAAGACTATCCACGGATTTTTATCACTCGCAAACGCCAGCTAGGCAAAGAAAAGGATAAATTTTATGGGCCTTATACCGATGCTGGTTTGTTGCGAGAAATTTTACGTTTGTGTAAGCGCATCTTTCCCCAGCGACAACGACCTCAACCGCTCTTCAAAGATCGTCCTTGTTTGAATTTCGATTTAGGGCGTTGTCCAGGTGTGTGTCAAAAGATGATTTTACCAGAAGAATATCGCAAAATTGTCCAAAAAATCGCGATGGTCTTTCAAGGTCGAACTCAAGAGTTGATTGATATTTTGAGCCAACAGATGAACGCTGCTGCTGAAGACTTGAATTTTGAGTCAGCGGCGCGAATTCGCGATCAAATTTCCGGGTTAAAGTCACTGACAGCCGACCAAAAAGTGTCCTTACCAGATGATACAGTTTCGCGGGATGCGATCGCCCTAGCAGCTGACGTACAACACGCCTGCATTCAACTGTTCCAAATTCGCGCTGGACAATTGGTGGGACGCTTGGCGTTTGTGGCGGATGCTCATGCAGAACCAGGAGCAATTTTACAACGAGCCTTAGAAGAACATTACCAAACTGCTGACTCTGTGGAAATACCCACAGAAATTTTAGTACAGCATGAATTACCAGATGTAGAAATATTGGCAGATGTCTTAACTGAACGTAAAGGTAGAAAAGTGACGATTTTAGCTCCTTTGCGGCAAACTAAGGCAGAATTAATAGAGATGGTAGAGCGAAATGCCCAATATGAATTACAAAGGATGCAAAAATTGGGCGATCGCAATCACCAAGCAATGCAAGATTTAGCGGCTATTCTCGATTTACCAGATGTACCTCACCGCATCGAAGGTTATGATATTTCCCACATTCAAGGCTCAAATGCTGTAGCTTCGCAAGTCGTGTTTATCGACGGGTTACCCGCCAAGCAGCACTATCGCCACTATAAAATCAAAAATCCCACAGTTACAGCCGGACATTCCGATGATTTTGCGAGTCTGGCGGAAGTTATCCAACGTCGGTTTCGCAAGTATGCCGAAGATCCGCAATTAACACGTTTGGGTAATCCTGACTGGCCCGATTTAATTATGATTGATGGCGGCAAAGGTCAATTATCTTCAGTTGTTGCTGTTTTGCAAGAAATGAATTTATTGGAAGACTTGCGAGTTGTTAGTTTAGCGAAACAGCGAGAAGAGATTTTTTTACCAGGAGAATCTCAACCATTAACCACTGACGCAGAACAACCAGGGGTACAGCTATTGCGACGGTTGCGGGATGAAGCGCATCGGTTTGCAGTGACTTTCCATCGTCAGCAACGCAGTGATAAATTAAAGCGATCGCGTTTAGATGAAATTCCAGGTTTAGGACATCATCGACAAAAGCAGCTACTAGGACATTTTCGCTCGGTTGATTATATTCGGCAAGCAACAACCGCACAACTCGCCGAAGTTCCCGGAATCGGGCCGCGTTTGGCTCAAGAAATTTACGATTATTTTCATCCATCTTGATATTAAGATACAAGCCAAACAATCCAAAGATTTGAGATTTTCAATTTTGGAGTAGACCTGCCTTGAAAATAGGGACTCTTTACTGGGGACTGGTGACTAGGAAAGAAATATTTTCATTCCTTCGTTGTGAATTGTGTTCATGGAGTCTCTTGCACGAATACAAAATTTGCCCTCATCCCCCAACCCCTTCTCCTACAATTGGGAGAAGGGGAGCAAATTTCAAAGTCCCTCTCCCACGCTTGGGAGAGTGATACCAATTTTATATTTTGGATTTTGGAATCAAAGCCTTTGCTACAAAGGTGTTTCCAGAATTATATTTGATTTGTAAAAATCGAGGGGCTTCAGATCCCCGACTTCTTTGAGAAGTCGGGGATCTTGTTGTTCACGAATGATTTAGGACTGCTATAGCATCTAAAAACCAATACGCTTGGGTTAAGGATTTTTGATATCAGTCAGAAATTTCAGAACACCAACACTGCTAAGGCCAAGCTCAAAGCGATCGCACTTCTGTAAAAATTACCAACGGCGTCGGGAATAAGTAAGTTGGGATAGAGTGAGATACGTGGAAATCCGGACTTGTTGTGAAGTTATGTTACGTAAATTGGCTAAACTGTCTGTACCCACTCCGTATGTTTCTTTGGATGAAATATTATCTGACCAGAATTTAATATGATAAATCTCGTTAGTAAATATTAACTAAATCTTAAGACAGATATTTTGTAACCAAAGATACAGTAATTTTTGAATTTTAACTTTTGAATACTAGAACGGCTTTTTTGTGTTTGCCTACAATCATTAAAAATCAGTCTCTCTCAAGGCATTAACGATAGGGATCACTCAATCTCTAAACAGAATTTATTAAAACTTTAATTTATGTACCTAAAGTAGGAGGAGAAAATAACGTAAATTTGAAGATAATAGATTGAAGATATCCAAAGTTTTTCAAACCTGAAATTTTGTTTAAAATCATTAGCTAATTTCACAGCAGTTTGTTAAATTGGGTCGAACCAGAATTTTTTACTGGTTTAAGTAGCAGTTTTAGCAAAAAAAATAATTAAAATCAGGGGTCTTAAAATGCAGACAGTACAAAAGATTTACTGCCCAAATTGTGGTAGCAAAGCGGAGCGCTATTATATTACTGATAATGAATTAACTCGAACACAATGCCCAAGTTGTGATTACTTGATGATTAGCTGCACTCGGACTGGCAAAGTGGTTGAGGCTTATGCCCCAGGAATTCTTGCAAGAAGGTAAAAATTAAAATTCTTTGCATAAATCTGTGTTAGCTATTGTTTTTGTTGCTGGAGATATCCGATCGCTTCTAATGTGTCTACCTGGGGAAATTGTGCATAAAAATTACTTACACTCCAGAAAGGTTCGGGTGTTTTTAAAACAATAATGCGATCGCCCCATTGATTCAACCAAGGTAGCAATTTTGGTGGTGCTACCGGAGTACATAGCCAAATTGCTGCCGGTGAAAGGGCTTTGATGGCAATAGCAGCAACAGCCATAGTCATACCTGTGGCAATGCCATCATCAACTAAGATCGCCGTAGCATCCTTTGTATTCACCTGAGGACAAGCAGAAATTAATTGCTCCTCCAAAGACTTAGCTTGTTTAATAGCTTTATTTAAAGCCGCTTCTCGCCACCGTACATCATGTTTGGGGCGAAATAGTTTTTGCTCAGTCCAAAGAACATTTCCAGAACTAGTGACTGCACCAATAGCTAACTCTGGGTTTTCTGGATGGCTAATTTTTTTAGGTACAACTATCGTTAACGGACAACCCAAAAGACTTGCTATTGGTGCTGCTACCGGTACACCCCCCCTTGGCAGACCATAAACGATTGGTACAGGCTTTATCCCAGAATCAATAGTTTGCTGAGTCAAAAGATCGTGAATTACTCGTGCCAATTCCTCACCCGCATGGATGCGATCGGCAAAAAGTGGGGTATATGACATGGTTTCCCCTAGTGTCTTAGGACGGCACTGCCTTTATCATGACTGAATTTTGTCTTAAATTAACTGATAGAATAAGATTTGTATAAATAAAAAGTATTCAGTAAAAGTCTATTTGTGAAGTCTATTTCTGATAAGTCCCCAACCAAAGACGACTTAAATCAGATAAGACTACTGGTGCAGATACCAAAATCGTAAATTTACATGAGCAGCGAAACCCAACTCAGCCTCTTTGACGACTCAACCTTTAACCAACGAGAGCTGATTCCCACAGACGCTAAGATTTCTATCCCTGCCGGAACCTATTCCACTATGGCCGAGTTGGCGCAGCATTGCGATCGCTGCCACCGCTGTGTACTAGGAAACACTCGTACCCATGCTGTTGTAGGGCGTGGCAACCTCAAAGCACCAATAATGGTTGTCGGAGAAGCGCCTGGTCAAAATGAAGACGAAACAGGTTTACCATTTGTGGGCAAATCAGGGCAGTTGCTAGAGAAAATTCTGGCATCTGTGAATTTGAGTACTGAGGAAGACATATACATTGCCAATATTAATAAATGCCGTCCGCCAGATAACAGAGTTCCCACTACTGAAGAAATGACGGCTTGCAAACCCTACTTACTAGAACAAATTCGTCTCGTTGATCCCAAAATCATTCTTTTAACAGGTGCAACTGCCCTCAAAGGTTTAACTGGCGACAAGCGGGCGATTACGAAAATTCGCGGACAGTGGCTAGAGTGGGAAGGGCGTTTGTGTATGCCGATTTTTCATCCTTCCTATTTGCTGCGTAACCCTTCCAAAGAAAGAGGTAGCCCAAAATGGCTGATGTGGCAGGACATCCAAGCGGTGCGTGCCAAGTTAGATGAAATTCAATCAAATAAATAGTTAGCAACTATCTGGTGTTTTCTCAGGAACTTTGGAAAGTCGTAAAGTGAGCAATGGCCACCTTATAAATATGTAAATGGTGGTAAATAATCCACATCTAAAATTTGCTCAATAGTATAAGGACAACTTTGGGGGAAACAATTTAAGCCACTTTTCTTTTTTGCTTGTCGTAATGCATCAATGTATACTTCCTCAAGCACTCTGAGCAAATAATCATAGAGGTTTTTAGATTTAGTTAGTTTTCTGAGTTCTACCCGAAAATTATCAATTTCTACTTCCCAATGATTTTGACAATCCGGTAAACTCCAATGTTGATATAAAAGCAGATGTTTGAGAAGTTGCAGTAAATAACTTTCGAGCTTGTGTTTTTGTTCATTACTCAATGCTGCAATCTCGTCAATCAAATGCTCCCAATCAAGACGATCTAAATCTCGTTCTTGCAATTGTTTCAATGTAGTTTCTAACCACAATTGATAATCTTGTTCATAGAGAATTTGAGTCGGTATTGTAGACATTATTTAATGTTCTCCTAATTTGCTTATTTACCCACACTTCCAGCTTGACAATCGCGTAACCAAGCTTTAACCCCTTGAGCGATCGCACCATTACTACTATCACGTGGTGGTGATGGTGGTTGTTGTTTTGGATAAGCACCTATTTGAGAAAACATCATTACTAGACGCCAACCATTACTAGTTTTAGTCAACAACAGCCAGTGAAATTCTTGTAATTCTATCGCTTGCTTACCTATGTACTGGCGCTCTAATGTGCTAAAAAAAACTTGTTCGACTCCTGATGCAGAACTTTCAGGAGCATCTGTACTATATTCTTCAAGGTTAAGCGGTAGGGGAGTAAACTCAGGCCTTCCTGCTACTAGCATATAGCTGTATAGGTCAGCGCTGCGGCTGCGACGACGGGCACGTTGAATAGTGCGGTTGGTGTAACTCGGTAAATCTTGCAATAGGCGTGTAGTCAATGTTTCTAAATCTTGCTCAGAACACAAAGACTTTGACCCACTGTTAGTGTTTCCCCTCTGTGCTAGGAAAGAGGGGCTAGGAGTAAAATTCTTTGCGAATGCTGAGCTATTCAAGATATTTGGTGTTACAAACCAGAAACCACAAACTAGGAGCCACAAGCCATAAATTTGATTTCTGATTTCTGCCTTCATGCGATCGCACTCAAATCCTCACAAATTCTCTTCCAAGCTAGCTCAGGGTCAGCAGCAGTAGTGATGGGACGCCCAATCACTAAATAATCTGCCCCAGCAATCATAGCTTGTGCAGGGGTGAGCGATCGCTTTTGATCGGCTGTGTCTGCCCAAGTCGGTCTAACCCCCGGACAAACTAGCAAAAAGTCATCTCCACAAGTTTGTCGTAGCTGTGCCACTTCTTGAGGCGAACAAACTACCCCATCTAAACCCGACTCTTGCGCCATCAGTGCCATTTGTAGAGCGTATTCTGGCAACTCTAAGGGAATCTTCAAGTCAAAGGCCAGTTGTCTAGTAGAAATGCTTGTCAACAAAGTAATAGCAATTAACTTCGGTGGTTTTGCACCCGCTTGTGCTGCTCCTACTTGTGCCGCTTCTGTTGCAGCCTTGAGTGCTTCCCTACCACATGTAGCATGAATTGTCAATAAATCCACACCATAACGAGCTGCACTACGACAAGCACCAGCGACAGTGTTGGGGATGTCATCAAACTTTAAATCCAGGAAAATCCGCTTTTGCCGGGATTTTAGCACTTCCAGAATTTTTGGCCCAGTGCTGGTAAACAACTCTAAACCTACTTTGAAGAAAGTAACATCCTCAAGTCGATCTACAAGGGCGATCGCACTTTCTTGGTCTGGCACATCCAAAGCCACAATCACTCGTTGTTGAGCAAATTCCCCACTCCCCATTCCCTACTCCCCATCTAAAGCACTAAACGGACAAATTTATTTTTGCCGACTTGTAAAACTTTACCCTGTAAATCAGCAGCAGCAGCGAAAGTGGTATCAACATCAGAAATGCGATCGCCATCTAAGCGCACTCCACCTTCTTGAATTTTCCGCTTGCCTTCCCCTGTACTTTTACACAAGCCAGTGACATTAAGAAGATAAGCTAACTTCACGGGAAATTGCGACACTCCAGCTAAAGAGAATTCTGGAACTGCACCTTCTTTCCCGCCGCTTTGGGCAGCTTCTAAGGCTTCTTGGGCTGCTGTTTCGCCGTGGTACTGTTTGACAACTTCCCATGCTAAAAGTGTTTGGCGATCGCGGGGATTTTCTGGCAATTTGTCTAAAGGTAAATCCGTCAATAGTTCAAAATATTGTTCCAACAGGCCATCGGGAACTCCTTGTAACTTCTGGTACTTTTGTCCTGGGTGTTCTGATAAGGCAATATAATTACCTAAAGACTTGGACATTTTTTGCACACCATCCGTGCCAATTAAAATCGGCAACAGCATTCCAAACTGCGGCTTTTGACCAAAGTGGCGCTGTAAATCTCTACCCACAGCAATGTTAAATTTTTGATCGGTTCCTCCTAATTCCACATCTGCCTTCACGGCAACAGAATCAAAACCCTGCATTAACGGGTAAAGGAACTCATGGATAAAAATCGGATTCTCTTTTTTATAGCGTTCAGCAAATCCCTCTTTAGCCAGCATTTGCCCCACCGTCATCGTGGAGAGTAACTCCAAAATTTTCTCTAAGTTAAGCTGGGAAAGCCATTCAGAGTTATAGCGCACCTCTAACCTTCCTGGTGTGTCAAAATCCAAGATAGGGCGTACTTGGTCAAGATAAGTCTGGGCATTTTGGGCTACATCTGCTTCCGTCAGCTGACGACGCACCTCAGATTTACCAGTCGGATCGCCAATGCGTGCTGTAAAATCGCCAATAATTAGAACTGCTGTATGACCAGCATCTTGAAACCCTCGCAGTTTTCGTACTGGTATGCTATGACCTAGATGAATATCAGCACCCGTAGGATCGATTCCCAATTTGATCCTCAAAGGTTGGTTTGTAGTTAATAAGCGCTTTTCTAGACTTTCACTGTTATTATCAGCTGGTTGTGGGAAAACTTCTACTACACCACGACGCAACCAATTAATATCTTGCGTCATCCCAGAAAATCCATCGTTAGCTATGCTTTGTACACTAGAAGTTAAGTTGGTTATAAACACTTGCAATTTATCCACTTTCTCATCTGCCAAACTACTATAATTGCAAAAAATTAACCGCCTTGCTTCGCCCAATTAATTACAGTTAAATTTACAAATGAGGAAGTGAAATCGCCGTGTCGTCGTCTAGGACTTTTGAAGATAAACAGCCACAACGTCAGGCTTCATCAGGTTTCGAGTTTTTGAAAGGAGTCGGCCAGGTAACTGGCGGTACTCTGCTTTCAATCACCATGCTGGCAAGTTCCATTGTAGCCGGAGGACTGGTTGGTTTAGCCATTAGTTTCCGTAATTTGCCAGATGTAAGACAGCTACGTAATTTCTTTCCCTCAGAAACGAGTTACATTTATGACATTAAGGGTAAACTTTTAGCTAGTGTCCACGGGGAAGCTAACCGAGAAGTAGTTCCCTTAGATAGAATTTCCCCAAATCTCAAACGGGCTGTATTGGCAAGTGAAGATAGCCACTTCTACGAACACCACGGGATTAACCCCACTGGTGTTGGACGTGCTGTAGTAGTTAACACTGTAGCAGGTGGAGTGCGCGAAGGTGGCTCTACTGTTACCATGCAGTTGGTAAAAAACCTATTTTTGACTCGTAAGCGTGCCTTTACTCGGAAGTTAGCAGAAGGGGTGCTAGCAATTCGGTTAGAGCAAATTCTCACCAAAGAGCAAATTTTAGAAATGTACCTCAATCAAGTTTATTGGGGTCATAACAATTATGGTGTACAGACGGCGGCACGCAGTTACTTTAATAAGTCATCAGAATATTTAACCTTGGGTGAGTCAGCAATGATGGCGGGTTTGATTCAAGCACCAGAAGAATTCAGCCCGTTTGCGAGTATGAAGCTGGCAAAACAGAAACAAAAAGAAGTGCTGGGACGGATGCTGGAACTGAATTGGATTAACCAGCAAGAGTATGACAATGCCCTCAAGCAAGAAATCAAACTTGGCAAAATAAAATCCTTTCAAGGTAGTGCTTTACCTTATATCACCAACACTGTAGCGCAGGAGTTGGCTAAGAAGTTTGGGCGCGAGACACTACTCAAGGGTGGAATGCGGGTGCAAACTACAGTTGATGCCAACTTTCAGATTATGGCAGAGGAAACTGTCGTCAAGTGGCATAAATCACTGCTGGGGCAGGGATTATCGAAGAATCAAATCGCTTTGGTGGCAATCGATCCGCGCACGCATTATATCAAAGCGTTGGTGGGTGGTGTAGATCCTAAAGTCAGTGAATTTAATCGAGCAACTCAAGCTCAGCGACAGCCTGGATCTTCTTTCAAACCCTTCGTTTACTATGCAGCTTTTGCAACTGGTAAATATGGGCCGGATACAACGGTGATAGATTCTCCAGTCAGATATCAAGATGGTAGTGGTTGGTACTCTCCGAGAAATTATGATGGAGGTTTTAGCGGCGCGATGCCAATCCGTACAGCTTTAGCCCAATCACGGAACATTCCTGTGATTAAGATTGGTAAATCTATAGGGATGAATAGAGTTATAGAAACCTGCCGTACCTTGGGCATTATGAGTCCAATGGAACCTGTGACTTCACTACCTCTGGGCGCAATTGGTGTTACTCCCTTGGAAATGGCTAGTGCCTATGCTACTTTTGCTAATTATGGCTGGCAGTCTCCACCAACTGTAATTGCCCGTGTCAGTGATAGTAGTGGTAACGTGTTACTAGATAATACTCCTAAACCCCAGCTAGTTCTAGATCCTTGGGCTTCGGCAGCCATTATCGATGTGATGCGATCGGTAGTTACCAATGGTACGGGTAAAGGTGCTGCTATCAATCGTCCCAGCGCTGGTAAGACTGGTACAACTTCCTCAGAAAAGGATATTTGGTATGTTGGGACTGTGCCGCAGTTAACCACTGCTGTTTGGGTAGGAAGAGACGACAACAGACAATTAGCTAGTCGTGCTACAGGCGGCGGTATGGTTGCTCCCATCTGGAAAGATTTTATGGAAAAGGCACTCAAAAATGTGCCAGTAGAAAACTTCAAGCCACCTTCCCAGTTTCCCCGCCCCAAGTCTAATTAGAGTTAGGAGTTAGGAGTTAAGAGTTAA
>JAVRCH010000110.1:0-82874 GCA_034530795.1 Nostoc sp. DedQUE12a | reverse complement strand
AGGCGCACTTTTATTACTTGGTTCTTCTATGGGAGGTGAGTTATCAATGAAGGCAGGAGTTAGGGGGCAGGAGGCAGGAGGAAAACTGACCCCTAACTCCTGCTAGTACCGTCAGGACAAGGTGAAACACCGCACCAAATTAAAAATTTGGTGGCTCTCCCTATTGAGGGGTTACCAATCCCCAACTGAGGTAAAAACCTCCAGCATAGCTGCCTCCTTCAATATTGAGATCGGGCAGAAGGCAGAAGTAAAGGGGTTTAAGCTTATTTAATTTTTGCTTACATAGTTTGGTTTTTCTAAGTCGTTATACTTAACTATTCCTGGCAACTATGGAAGGATTTGGTTAGTGGCAACCAACACCTAATTTATTTTGGTTTTTATCTAGGGAAAATTAAATGCTACAATAATGTGGATATTTTAACAAAGTAACGCAGAGAATAAATGATTACTCTGCGTTATTTTGTGTGAAAAAACAGTACAAGTCCTGTACGCTGGAATTTCAAGCTTTCTGATGCCAGAGTTAAGCTAAGGCGCGTCTAAATTGCACATTTTTTGTTAGAACTGTCATTGGTTATTAGTCATTGGATAAAGGGCAAATGATTAATGACAAAGGGCGATCCTCAAGAGTAAATATGCAGTTTAAATGCGTAACAGCTTAGCAACAATTGGAGTTTGTATCAAAAGTTTAGTATGACAAAGGCATTCCCAAATGTATCAAGGCGCTTGAAGAGTAGAGCAATCAAGTTGTTTAAGATGGGAATCTTCGTTATAACCCGTTTTATAGCAAACTGGAAACGCTATTTCTTAGGCGACATTGTTGATATCCACCCTTCCCCCTCCTTCGATGTCCGTTCTCCTTCCTTGGCTGGCCCGGTTCTTAGCTTGGGCGGGGGAGGCCCCGATGTCGATGATGCTATTCAGTGGATGATTAACGAAGTGAGGGGAGGTACTAACTCCGCCACGAAAGTCAACGTTGTCGTTATCCGCACCTATGGTAATCACGATTACAATCGCCTAATTTCTGCGATGAAAGGCGTAAACTCAGTAGAAACTTTGATTGTTAGCAATCGCGAAGAAGCAAACAAAGCTGAGATTGCTGAAAAAGTCAGAAATGCTGATGTGATTTTCTTTGCTGGTGGCGACCAATGTCAATACGTTCGCAGTTGGAAAGATACCAAGTTGGAGGCTGCTGTTAAGTCAGTTTACCTAAAGGGAGGTGGTATTGGTGGCACCAGCGCGGGTGCAATGATTCAAAGTGAGTATGTTTACGATGCTTGTGCTTCTTCGGAAAAAGGCATTGAAACTAGAGATGCACTCGAAGATCCTTATCGAGACATTACTTTTACTTACAATTTTTTGAATTGGGGTTATTTGAAAGGAACCATCGTAGATACACACTTCGACAGACGAGAAAGAATGGGCCGAATTATGGCTTTTATTGCCCGTCAAATTAAAGATGGTGTATCTAATAGTGTGTTGGGTATTGCAGTTAGCGAAAGTACATCGGTTGTTATAGATAAATACGGTCTGGTGAAAGTTATAGGTAGGGGTGCAGCATACTTTGTACTAGGCGATCATATGCCAGAAGTATGCGAACCGCGATCGCCTTTGACATTTTCCAACTACAAAATTTGGAGGGTTCCCCGTGGCGACAGCTTCAACTTAAGAAACAGACCAACTTCTGGATACTATCTCAGGAGTGTTAAAAGGGGACGGATTGATTCAAATCCTTATTGAATGCGGCATTGGGCATTGGGCAAAGGGGAAGGGGTAAGGGGGAAAGATTAAATTTATTCCTTTTCCCTTTTCCCTTTTCCCTTTTCTCTTTAACCTTTTCCCCTGCCTCCCCTACCCCCAATGCCCAATGCCCGTTTACCAAGGAACCACGCCATTCTCGTCAAAAAATCCTCCCGTAGAACCATCATCAGGGAGGGTAGCAAGTTTGACTGCTGCTGTGGCTCCCTGCTCGATGGTGCGGTGACCTTGATTTTGATTGATGTCGGTTGCTGTGTAACCAGGGTCGGCAGCATTAACTTTTATTGGGGTATCTTTTAACTCAGCAGCAAACAAAACTGTGAGGGCGTTTACTGCTGTTTTTGATGAGTTATAAGCAACAAGTTTAAAATCGGCGAACTCATAATTTGGGTCAGAGTTTAGAGTCAGAGAACCTAAACCACTGGATATATTTACTATTCGCCCTGCTATTGATTTCTTCAAAAGTGGCAACAGGGCTTTTGTGACTGCAAATACTCCAAAGACGTTTGTCTCATAAGTGTGTCGCAGTATTTGAATATCAACTTGACTGGGTGGAAGGCGATCGCCATCACTTAGTATCCCAGCATTGTTTACCAGGATATCAAGTTTTCCGAAGTCGCTCTCGATTTGTTGAGCCGTAGAATCGATTGTCTTTTGGTCTACTACATCCAGTTGAATTGCTTTGGCATCAATATTATTTAAACGAAGTTTATTCGCCGCTTCTTCACCACGTCCGATGTCTCTAGCACCAACAAGCACGGTAGCACCCCTAGAACCTAGTTGACGTGCGATTTCATAGCCAATACCTTTGTTTGCACCTGTAATGAGCGCAATTTTGCCTTTTAAATCTTCTGACATATTATTCTCTTTATTTAACTAACAACTGCTACTATTTACAAGCCACTCTAGTGTATATGTAGTATGTTATCAACACAATATTTAGGATTGAGTAATCCTACACAAGTGTGATTAACTATAGTGTTTATACTAGTAGTCATTCACACCTGAGATAGCGGTTGAGACAATATTGGCAGCCTAGACTACTAATTGACTGAAAAATTTTTGGAGAAAAGTAGATATGCAAACCAAACAGCTTGGGAATTCAGAGCTTCACATTACTCCAATTGGCTTTGGTGCTTGGGCGATCGGTGGAGGTGACTGGGCTTTTGGTTGGGGAACGCAGGACGATGAAGAATCCATCGCAGCCATCAATCGCGCTCTCGATCTGGGCGTGAATTGGATTGACACCGCAGCTATCTATGGTCTGGGACATTCGGAGGAGGTTGTTGCCAAGGCGCTCAAAGGTCGAGGCGATCGCCCCTACATTTTTACTAAATGCTCAATGATCTGGGATGAAAACGGCAAAATTGGTAACAGCCTCAAGGCTGATTCTATACGGCGGGAGGTTGAAGCCAGTCTGCGCCGATTGGATATTGAAACCATTGACCTTTACCAAATCCATTGGCCGAACCCAGATCCAGAAATTGAAGAAGGGTGGACAACTCTCGCCAAGCTAAAAGATGAAGGTAAGGTTCGCTACATCGGGGTTTCAAACTTTAATGTCCAACAGTTGCAACGCGCCCAGAAGATTGCGCCAATCACTTCATTGCAACCGCCTTATTCACTAGTCAAACCTAATGTTGAAAACGAGATTTTGCCTTTCTGCAAGGAAAACAATATCGGCGTAATTGTTTATTCACCAATGCAATCTGGCTTGCTTACAGGAAAAATGACACCTGAACGTGTAGCCAATTTCCCAGATGATGATTGGCGTAGGAACAGCAGTGAATTCCAAGAACCGCGTCTATCTCGCAATCTGAAGCTGGTGGAAGTGTTACAACACATTGGTGAAAAACACGGCCGTTCCCCTGGTGAAGTGGCGATCGCTTGGACTTTAAATAATCCAGCGGTGACTGCGGCGATCGTTGGCGGACGCAACCCTCAGCAGGTGGAAGGAGTTATCGGTGCTGGTGAATTCCGCCTCAATCAGCAGGAATTAGATGAGATTGAAACTTTCATCCGCGAAAATCCGTAGAAGGGACTGGGGCATGGGACATTGCGAGTCTAACTGTTGGCCGAGAAGTATTATTCGCCCCTGTGCCCTTTATCCCTTGAGTTTCTGACTTTCTGGAAATCTGTATTATCCAAATCGCGCATCTAGGATCGATACTATGATCGGTTATCCCTCAGTTGTGCGATCGCAGACTGTATCGCTGTAGATAATATACCTTGTGGAAAAGCAGACACAATTTGCTGTTCTTGTTGAATTAAAAATTGCTTTAAATCCAAATCCTTTTGTGCCTCAGTTAAAATCATCTGCTGCATTAACTCTGCTTGTGTTTCTATATCTGTGGCGACGCTTTGACGTTGGAGTTTTGCTAAAAAATTCTGTAATACCGCTGTGGCTTGTCTGGAATCAGCACTATTAGCAACAATACTGCGTACTTGTGCTGCTGCTTCGCCATACTCAATTTGTCCAGAACCAGATAAATTAGTAATATTGCTGCCAGAAATAAAGAAGTTATTACTATTACCAAGTGACTGCCTCTCTAAGGCCTGGGCTTGATGTACAACAGCTTTTGCTTGATCTGCTGCAATTTCTAATATTCTATACTTCTCCTGCTCTAGTTGATAAATTTGCTGTTCTTTAGCAGCTAGTTGACGCTTTATTTCTTCAACCGTGGCATTCAAGCTATGTTCTACTTCCTGTTTAGGATAAGCCTGATTATAAGTAACTTTGACAACCCAAACATCTCCTCGTTTCTCTACACCTTTAAGCTGTAGTTCTAGTTGTTCATCTTCCGTTTGAAGTTTAATTAAACTGTATAATGCAGCTTGCCAGTTTTCCCCCTCATTAAAAATGATTTCAATAACATTTTCCACTTCCTGATACAAAGATTCAAATTCTCTTCGTTCAAAGTTACGGTTTACGGGAAAGCGATCGCTTAATTCCCCATCCTCATCTAATCGACGATAAACAAAATCACACTTAACATTTGTAAAACAAGTTTGACTATTAACACTCCAATCTTCTATACAAATTCCTGTTAAATCTGCATCTGTAAAATCAACTCCGATAACTTGAGTACGGACAAAAATACTTCCACGCAAATCTGCACTTTGCATATCTGCACCACTCAAATCGCTATCTGTAAAATTAAATCGCCTCATCTGGGCATTTTGTAAAAATGCTCCACGTAGGTTCAAGTTGCTAAAGTCTTTATCATTTGCATAATCTTGAGGTTTAGTTAAAAGTTTTTGGACTTTAGGAATTTCTAAATCCATATACCGACTATCAATTCGCGCTCTTTCCAATCCTTGAGTATCTTGAAAGCAGGTACGGTAAAGCTTTCGCGCTCTTAGATCGCTATTCGGCAATTTTGCATTTTTAAAGTTGACATGGCTTAAATCTAGGCCATACCAAGATGTACCACGCCAAGAACCAATAATTAAAGCCCACGAACGCAGTAGATCTGGATGTTTCCAAGGTAAACCCCGAAGACGATTAGTTAGCCAACTACTTAGTATTAGAAATAAAGCATACAGCACACCACTAAAAATTAAACCGATATTTACATTAGCTGGAATTGGTAAATCTTTAAACTCTGATACTGGCGATCGTACCTCACCTGCTATTCCAATAAGTGAGCCAGTCATTGCTCCAGCCACTATCGTAAAGACACTCAGATATTGAACAACTAGTAAAGAAGAAGTTAAAATTAACTTTGTTAAGGTGATAATAAAACGTAATAAAAAGAAATTGACAATTGTAACAATCAGAAAAAACACAATTATGACTGGAGATGCAATAAAAAAAAGGGGCTGAAGCTCTAAAAAGCCTGATTTTTCTAGCACCCCAGGAATTACTATTACTGTAAAGAAACTAATAATTACTGTTACAAAACTTTTTTTTAAATTACCAAAAATATATGTTGTCACCCAGACAACTACAAGTAGTATCATTGATAAATATTCTAACCGAGCTTTTTTTCCGATAAAAACTTGTAAGCTCGTAACTGCACCTGTATAACCAACAAAAATGCCAATGATGAAACATGATATTAAAATCAATAAAATTAAAATAATTTTTGTGACTTTTTTTTGACCAGCAACCTTATTGGTTAGGTTCAATACTAAGTTTTCTTGATTAAAAAGAATACCACGTATATCATTATTCATGTATTTATTAAATTAAACACCGGGTAACTTTATGATAAATAAAAGTACAGAATTAAGCAACAATGATAATAAAGATAATCATCCCACTGACACTTGGATAAATGAAATAGGGATACCATTGGGGCCATTAATGTTATCAACTGTTGGAGAGGTACAACAAGGCATTACATGGGAACAAGAACCTGAGAAAGAAACAGAGCGCCAAACTCGATTTATAGAAATAATCAAGGAAAGAATGCACTCTGTTCAACCTTTTTTAATTTCTGCATTAACAGATGCGCCTGATTTCTTACCTACTTCATTTTTACCAATAGGAGAAAAAACTAGTTTAGCAGTTTGTCGAATCAGGAGAAATTTTTCACTCAACGAATTCAAGGATTTTCTGGAAATAATTGAAAATAATAATAGTTCTATTTTTACTAACCAAAGTGATATAGAAGAAGTTTTTTCTATTCCCAAGACAGTATCTAATGAGCTTTTTAAGAATTATCATGCAGAAAATAATGCTCTAACTTTTTTAAAAGAAAACATCAATAACGTTTTTTTATCTCAGTTTAACCCTATCGCTTGGGGAACTGGATTTCTTGTAGGTGGAAATTATTTATTAACTAATAACCATGTAATTTCAAGTCCAAATATCGCTAAACAATGCATAGCGGAATTTAATTACATAGAGGATAACTTTGCAACTGCCGATCAACTAATTAATTATAAATTAGAACCAGAAAGTTTATTTATTTATAATCCAAATTTAGATTATACACTTGTTCAGTTGAAAACCAATAGCTTTACTAAGCATCCTGGATATTCATTTGGCTGGATTAAACTGATCGAGGATGATAAAAATATACTTCCTGGTTTTACTTTAAATGAATCTGAATTAACACAAATCAAGGAAGAAAAATTTACAGAGAAGCAGCTTCAATATATAGGATTTGAAGAAAAAGAAGGAAGAATATCTGGAGATATGGTTTTGATAGTTCAACATCCAAAAGGAATGTATAAAAAAATTGTATTACATAATAATAAAATTATCGATGATGGAATTTACAAAAATTTTTTAAGATATAAATTAGACTCTGATTATGGCTCTTCTGGTAGTCCTGTATTTAATAGAAATTGGGAATTAGTAGCATTACATCATGCACATAAACAAAGTTTACAACAAGGTATTAGGATCTATCGAATTATTGAAGATTTAAAAATAAAAAGTTTTGCAGATTCTAAATTAAGAAGTTTTATTCAAGACTATGTTGTTACTGCGGAACAACTAACTAATCCTCCTCTGCCATCGGCACTTGAATTAGATGGAGTAAATGACTATGTGCTTTTAGAAAATTTTCAACATGGAGATCCTATTGAAGAATTTAGTATAGAAGCGTGGATTTGTCCTTACTCGAATGAAGTAGAAACTACTGTCTTTAGTAAATTTTACCAAAGTAAATGTTATGACGAAATTGCAACCCTTGGTTATGACAGCTTGCGTATTTATATAACAACTGACGGTAAAATTGTTGTATCTCGTAAAATGCATACTCTTCCTACTCTACCTTTAGAGTTACCACAAGAACCAGACAGTAAAAAAGAAGTACTCCTAAATCTACAAAAAATTCTCCAGAGTATATGCAGACCACAAAGCAATACTTGTTACGCTGTTTCATTAAGTGGAAAAGAAGATGAATTAACCAAAGAAGCTATAAAACTTTTTCAATCTGATTACTTGAATATAGAATCAGCAACAGATATAACTCCTCAAGTTATAGATAATTTGAATTCCCAAATTACTTTTATTTCTTTATATAAATTAAATTACGATGATCTTAACAAAGAAAACATGACAATGCCTGTTGAAAAAAAACCTAGTAAAGGAGAAATAGTTAAAGGACTTCAAAATATTTTAAAAAATTTAGGTTTATACGGAGGTGAACTTCATGGAGAATTTGATGAATTCACCAGAGAAGCAGTAAAGAAATTTCAAGGACAGTGTGGATTAGAAAATGACGGTGTATTCGGCCCGCTGACTCAAAGAATACTAACTAAAATTCAATCTTTGGATTTTCAGACAAGAGAGAATGTTATCCAATTTGGTCAATTTAATCACATTGCCATAACTTTTAAGAGCAATTCCATAAATATATATGTAAATGGTCAAAATTGTGGAGGCGAAATAAATGGAGAAAGTGATAAAAATTTTAAATCTGTAATTATTAAAAGAAGTATAGATTTTACCAAAGGAAGTCCGTTAATTATAGGTGCTTATTCTAGTAAAAATCTTGCTATTCCTAATTTTCCACTTAAAGGAAATTTATGGAGTTTTTTCCGAGGAGCAATTTCAGAAGTCCGTTTTTGGAACAAAGTCCTTTCTTGTGAAGATGTTAAAAAAAATATGTCACGACGGTTAACAGGAAAGGAACCAGGACTGATTGGGTACTGGCGATTTGAGGAAGGACAAGGGGATAAAGTACATAACCTCGCCTTTAAACAGAATATAGATTCTTCATCAGAAATTTATAGGGTAACTCAACAGAGTGAAGAGAAAGGAATTTCCCAAGATGAAAAAAAAGTAATTCAGCAAAGCCAAGAAAAATGGTTAATTCAATCGAACTTTCCATCTTTACCATTACCGTATGCACTCAAATTTGATGGCCAAAACGATCGCGTTGATTGTGGTAACGATCCAGGCTTAAGTATTAAAGATGGGATTACAATCGAAGCGTGGATAAAACATATTTATGGAAATGGGTTAGTTTCTGGTAGAGAAGATGTCAATCTTGGTTACTCTCTTGCTTGGGTTAATGGCAGAATTCGTGTAGAGTTGAAAAATGAACCAAATTTTTCTCTAGTAGAAACGCAAGAAATAGCTCCTAGCGATCGCACATGGCATCATATTGCATTTACTTGGGGAAAAATAGCAGGAGAAAATCGTATATCTCAGAAAGAAATTGAAATATATATCGATGGGCTACGGCAAAATTGTGTAGTTTTAAAAGGAGAGCTAAAAAGTGTTTTAATCGGAGGACAATATAAAACTTGGGGCTTGTTTAAATCTCCAATTGGCGAACCGAATGAAAAACTTTATATTGGTGGCAGTAATCTTCAAGACCAAAATAGTTACTTTAATGGATTCATTGCAGAAGTTCGTCTTTGGAAAGTAGCGCGAACTCAGGATCAAATTCAGACTAATATGTATCGACGTTTGCAAGTTCATCAAAAGGACAATGCAGAGGGACTAGTCGGTTATTGGCGATTAGATGACCTAGATGAAGAAAATCGCAATGTTAAGTAATCTTACGCCCGTTGCAAAAGCTGGTAAACATCATAGCAATATCCCTCAACCGTCTGTAGAAATTGAGAGTGCAAATACACAAGCAGATCGATAAATTAGTTAAGTTACTTCTCTATGTTTTTAGCTTGACTTTTTCTCTAAAATAGGAGTCAAGTGTTCTGTAATTCCCGCCATACGGATGCTGCTACACCCGAATTTGTAGGCAAACTCAACGGACTTTCCAGCACCTAGAGCATCATAAAAACCTACAGCAAATTCAATAGCAGCGTTGTCACCAATTGCTTTGTTCATGCCAATTACATAAGGAACGTGGTAAGAGATGGCCTTTGCTTGAACTTTCGAGTAACAGGCATTTAAAATAACACACTCTACCTGTTCAGCAAACAATTCAAACAAGCCTGCCAACGCATCTCCGTCTACAAACTTGATATTTCCGGTTTCATCTTCCAGTACCAAACCTTCTTCTCCTCCACCATGTCCAGAAAAATGGACAATTTGGGGACTCAAGTCTAGCATAGCTCGTTGGACATCCCTACAACGCACAGCCCATCTCTGCTCTAGCAAAAAGCGATCGCGCAGTTTAGATCTTTGTAATCCGGCGTCAATTTCTCGCACTTGTTCTTGCAACCGAAGTTGGGATGTTCCTTTGGGATTGGCGGCTAAGAATAGAATGGTTTTTACCACAGACATTCTACTTGAATTTGATTCAGGGATAGTCTGCTGACTAAAAACTTGAGCGTTCTGGTTCTCTGCTTTAGAAATCGCTTCATTGTAATGAATCGAACCGGAGCCAGTCAGATTTGTAACTGAACTACCTGAAATATTGAAGGTATTGTGTGTTGAAGACGGATCTGATTGAGACATAACAATTTACAACTAAGTTTAAAAGTGAAACAAAGGTAAATCAGGGGTTTTTGCAATTATCTTTAGATAACTTTATAACTTGTCTTGCCCCTGCTTCAGCTAGGCTATATCTACCCCAGTCTACCTACTCCCTACTCCCCAAATTCACAAAAGCGGAATTACGTAAACTTTGGATAGTGGCGATCGCATGTTTCGCTACAATATCAATTTCTTCTTGTGTATTAAACCTGCCTATACCAAACCGTACCGATGCATAAGCTAGTTTTTCTGAGTGTCCCAGCGCTATGAGAACATGGGAGGGTGCGGTGGTTGCTGAGGAGCAGGCAGAACCAGAAGAAACTGCCATTACTGGCTGCAACCCTAGCAAAAGTGCGGCACCATCTACCCCCTCAACGCTGATATTCAAGTTTCCCGCCAACCGCGCTTGTGGATGTCCGTTGAGATGAACTCCTGAAAGTTGCGAAAGCTGTTCCCACAATCTTTGTCTGAGTTCGGTGAGACGTTGCGTTTCTGTGACTTGTTCTGCCAAAGCGATTTCTACGGCTTTGCCGAAGCCGACAATTTGCGGTGTATACAATGTACCAGAACGCATTCCCCGCTCGTGTCCCCCTCCGTGCTGCTGTGGAGCTAGTTGTACTCTGGGGTTGCGCCTGCGGACATATAGCGCCCCGATGCCCTTGGGGCCGTATAATTTATGTGCAGTGAGCGACATTAAGTCAATTTTCATTCCTTGCACATCCAAGGGAATTTTACCAATAGCTTGGGCGGCGTCGGTGTGAAAAATGATTTGGCACTGGTGGCATATTTCCCCAATTTCTGCTAGTGGTTGCAATACACCAATTTCATTATTTGCAGCCATCACCGATACCAAAATCGTCTCCGGACGCAAAGCTTTTTCTAACTCAGTTAAATCAATTAATCCATCTTTTTTAACTGACAAAATAGTAATTTCAAAACCCAGAGTTTTTAGATAATTACAAGGGTCAAGCACAGCACTATGTTCAGTAGCAACAGTAATAATATGTTGACCTTTTTTAAAATAAGCTTCCGCAACACCCTTAATAGCTAAATTATTCGCTTCTGTTGCACCACTGGTGAAAACAATTTCTTCAGGAGTCGCCTTAATTGCTGCTGCTAAGATTTCTCGTGTTTGTTTAACAGCAGCTTCCGCTTCCCAACCGTAAACATGACTAATACTAGCTGGGTTGCCAAAGTGTTCTGTAAAATAGGGAAGCATTGCTGCTACTACCCGTTCATCTACAGGTGTGGTAGCGTGGCAATCAAGGTAGATAGGGCGAATAGACATAAATTAACTCAAAATTTGACTCAAATTTTTTAATACACTTAGAACCTGATACAATTCATTTTTTCGTTTTAAAAGTGTAAATTGGTCAGACATAGCATACTTTGGCTGATTTTTTTTGGTAAGTTTCAAAAAAATAAAATCACTACCATTTGTTACTAATCCAAAAGTAGCTTTGTCTTGGCTAGGATTCGCTAGCATATATACCAGTGCTTGAGGAACGGTTTCTAAAAGAGAAAAGCTAGACCTTTTAGATTCAATTACTAACACCCAAAATTGTTCTTGAATAACTAAAATGTCAATTCTATCTCTAATAATTTCTCCTTCATCTTCCGCAGAGATTTCTATTGATTGTTCGCCTCTTATATAAAAAGGCTCATCATAAAATCCAGCTAAGCTGAGTAAAGGAGATAAAACTACTAATTTCACCGTTTCTTCTGACAAAGGAGGATGTTTAACTAAACGGAGAAAATGAAGTTTTACTTTGTCTAAATCTTGCTTTTCTGAGTCTGTAATTTCCGGTAAACTTTCAAACCATTCTGTGAAGAACGTCTCATCTTCAGCTAACTGTAAACTAAATCTGTCTTCTAAATAGGCAAGACCGACATTTTGTGCTTGGATAAATTGAACCATAATTTATTTCAAGGCGCGGTATAAATATTATGACATTATTATGTTCTTAACTAAGATAAAAAAGCAAAGATAATTAAATTAAAATTTGACCTATTTTTTTTAAGATACTTACAACTTTATACAATTCGTTCTCACGTCTATATAAAGTAAACCTTTCAGATAATGCATACATTGGTTTATCTTGGTTAATTAGTTTTATGAATTGAAAATCCTCTCCATTTAGTACTAATGAATATGCAGGATAATTAGGCTGAGGATTTGCCAACATATAAGTTAGTGCTTGAGGAATTGCCTTTGCCAAAGAAAAGCTAGATCTCTTAGATTCAATTATCAGTAACCATAACTGTTGTTGTAAAACAAGAACATCAATTTTGCCTTTGATAATTTCTTTAACTTCTTCAGCACTTTCTTGCTCATCAATAATAATTTCTTCGCTAATTTCTCTACTTTCTTCTGTAGCAATATAAAAAGGAGGAATATAAAAACCAGCTAAATCGAGCAGGGGAGACAATACTACCAATTTTACTGCATCTTCCAAAAGAGGAGCATTTTCTAGAACATTGAGATAGTTAGTTTTAACTCGATCTAAGTATTGCTTTTCCAATTCGGAAATTTCAGGTAAAAAGTTAACCCATTCTGTAAAAAATTGCTCATCTTCACACTGGTGTAAACCAAATTTTTTCTTTAAGTAAGCGAGAGTGACATTTTGAGCTTGAATAACTTGA
This sequence comes from Nostoc sp. DedQUE12a, assembly GCA_034530795.1. Lineage (GTDB taxonomy): Bacteria > Cyanobacteriota > Cyanobacteriia > Cyanobacteriales > Nostocaceae > Nostoc. Next base: position 70,129 of record JAVRCH010000110.1, on the reverse strand, counting down.
ACCATAGTTCATGCAACTGGATATACTACTATAGAAATCCTAAATCATTTGTGAAAATTACATATCTCTTTCTTCTTTCTTCCCTTTGCGTACTTTGCGTACTTTGCGGTTTGTTTCCTTCTCTATATTTTTCACGAATCAAATAGGATTCCTATATAGCTATCCTATCTCAGTTGTAAAAATTAACGTAGACCCGCAGCAGCTTGCCACAGCCTACCGCCAAGACGCCTTCTCTACGAGACACTTTCACAAATGATTTAGGACTGCTATACCCGCATTCAGTTGCATTTATGTGGCTGCTAATTCCCGTAATTTAGTTAAAACTTCCTGAGCATGACCTTTGGTTTTTACATTTGGCCAAGTATAGGCAATAATTCTATCAGGTGAAATCAAAAAAGTTGAGCGAACCACACCCATATATTCTTTGCCCATAAACTTCTTTAAACGCCAAGCACCATAACCTTCTGTCAAAATATGTTCGGGGTCGCTTAAGAGGGTAATTGACAAGTTATGTTTGCTGATAAATTTACAATGTGATTTACCAGAATCTGGACTCACGCCTAAGATTTTAGCTTCGAGTTTGCTGAAGTCTTCGTACAATTCGCTGAAATCTTTTGCTTCGGTGGTACAGCCGGGAGTGTCATCTTTGGGGTAGAAATAAAGTACAATCCATTTACCACTGAAGTCAGAGAGAGTTGTTAGATTGTCATTTTGGTCAGGTGTGGAGAAATCTGGTGCTGGTTGACCGATTTGGGGAATGTTGCTCATAATTGCACAGTGAAAACCGTTTTAGAATTGTACATAGGTTAGGCGATCGCATGTAACCACGAATTATGAATCATGCCTGCTGTAGCCCATGCCTAAGTACCGATTATTAAAAAAGTTCTCTCATTAGGTTGAGAAAAATTACTCATACCGATCCGCCATAATAATGATTTAGCCTACTAGTATTTTTGTTTGTCCATTCCCACCTTTCACAATTCAAATGTCTAAAGATATGCAACGCGAATTTGCCAACCGCGATGAGTTGGTAGCTTACCTGTGCGAACAATTCCCAAATGCAACCGAACGCGATGACCACATCAGCGAAACTGTGGGAGGACGCAAAGCGGCAGAAAAAGCACTGCAAGAAATTGACCCACTACGCTACGCACAAACACGTAATTTTTTCGCAGGTGCAGTTACACGGCTTTCGCCTTACATCCGCTACGGTGTTTTGAGTTTGCGAGAAATTCGAGATTTTGTCCTTGACTGGGTACAGCAGCAAGAAGATGCTACTAAATTAATCAACGAGTTGGGCTGGCGCGATTATTGGCAGCGGTTATATGTAAAGTTAGGGGATGGAATTTGGAAAGACCAGGAAGAATACAAAACTGGTTACACTGTGGCTGAATATGCTCCGGAATTACCGCAAGATATTAAACACGCAACTACAGGTAGAGTTTGTATTGACAGCTTCAGCCGTGATTTACGAGAAACTGGCTATTTACATAACCACGGACGGATGTGGATAGCTGCTTACATTGTCCATTGGCGGCGGGTTCGTTGGCAAGCAGGAGCTAAATGGTTTTTAGAACACCTTTTAGATGGCGATCCTGCTAGTAATAATATGTCTTGGCAATGGGTAGCCAGCACTTTTAGTCATAAACCGTATTTTTTTAATCGCGAAAATTTAGAACGCTATACCAAAGGTATTTATTGTCAAAAATGTCCGCTTTATGGTCATTGTGATTTTGAAGGTAGCTATGAAGAATTAGAACAGCAGCTTTTTCCAAAAGGAAAATTTAGCAAACAACCTAATAGCAAAAGTTGGCGGTAGATTTAGCAATGGGACTTCCAAGTAAAAAAATATTCCATAGAAGACTGTTAACTGTTGAGCTTTGACGGTTGACACTCAACAGTCAACGACCCCAAGCGGAATAATTTATTTTTTGGAGTTCCCTAACGTGGTCGATTCTCTCGCCCGTGATAGACGCGTAGAATAACAACATCATCCTCAAGAATAACGTAGTGAATTATAAAGCCGTACTTACCAAAAGAAACTAAAAGTTTTCGTAAGCCTGCTATTTCATCTACGATCGCACCTCGACGAGGATTCTGCTCTAGACTTTCGGCTGAAGAAACAATTGCTTGTACTGCGCGTGCTGCTGCATCAGGATTATTCAGTTTTACAAAATCGTAATGACGATTTAAGTCCTCAATTGCAGTTTCTGTCCAAACTATCTCGGACATGGACGTTCTCGATCTGTTCCTAAACTGTCTGCCCATTCGCGTACACGTTCGTGGGCTACTCCTGAGCCTGTGCGACGGTACGCTTCGAGAGCAGATTTGCTTTGCTGAACCATTTGAGCTTCAGTAAGAGGTTGAAAATTTAATGCTGCGTCTATCTCACCGGACTCAAATGATTCTTCTGTACTTTGAGTAAGTTGATTTGTTAGTAACCGCTCAAAATCTTCTAAAGAAGTCGATGAACCAGTCAGCCATGTTAAGACGAGAGTTTTCACCTGTTCTCCAGGTAAAGTTTTAAGCTGCTCTAAAATTTGCTGCTTAATATTGCTTGCAGTCATAAGCTTTTAATTTTTGTAGTAGCTTTTCTATAAATACAATATGCATATCTAATTTTAATCTGGACTAGATGTTGGAATTAGCTGATTTTAAGGTTTTATATCAGTCCAGCGATCTGTGGGACGGGCGTAGCTGCGACACCAATGACGATGGAGATGCAAAAGTGCGATCGCAAATGGGCTAAGGAACTTCCCAATACAGTTTTGTTAAGGTTTTTTGATGAAAATTCAAAGAATGATTATTGTAGAGACGGCGATTCATGAGCCAGCGTGTTGCGGAGCGAGTGTGGTCTTGGGGGTTTCCCCCATGAACAACTCGCGTTGGGGTTCCAAGAGTTGTAGTGACTCGCGTCGCGTCTTCACCCAAGGATGTGTTGCAATCATTAATTGAATTGGTATTAGGGTGGTCAAATTATTAACTTTTTGAAAAATTCGGGAATCTTGCATAATTAATTGAGTCGGACAAATCTTCGGTTTTGCAACCTACCAAGCTATCCGACTCGGTTTGATATTCGGAGGTCGTCGCTTTCTTGGCTGGTTCAGGTCTGGACTTCTTGGTGTACGCTCGATAAATTCCCACTTCCCGACTCTGACTTTGAGGAGTACTCACGCCACAGCCACTGCCACCACGCGAAAACCAACATACATGTAACGAACAGCGCGCGCGAGCCTACTGCGATCAGCACAACAGCAAGTCTTGGCAAAGGTGTTCCAACTACCGCCACGACGCAGCCTTATGTTATTATTTTTACCAGTGAGCCATGCACTACCATCTTTTGGCGCATCCTGGTAATTGTCATTATATACATCTAGACACCATTCCCATACATTACCATGCATATCGTATAAACCGAAAGAATTCGGCGGAAATTTTCCGACATCTGTTGTTTGCTCACGATGTTCACCTTTGGGTGCAGAACCGTAGGGATAGTTACCGTTGTAGTTGACTAAATCTGTGGTAACTGTTTCGCCAAAATAAAACAGCGTAGTCGTCCCAGCGCGACAAGCATATTCCCATTCCGCCTCACTGGGTAGCCGATAAGTGCGTCCTGTCTTTTGACTCAGCTTTTTACAAAAATCTACTGCATCATCCCAACTCACCTGTTCTACAGGTCGTTTCTCACCTTTGAAATTAGAAGGATTCGTCCCCATAATTGCTTGATACTGTGCTTGGGTAACTTCGTATTTTCCCATGAAGAAACTAGGAACTTTTACCTGATGCTGGGGACTTTCATCTGAATCTCGTCCAGCTTCTCCTGGTGGTGAACCCATCATAAAGGTTCCCCTTGGTATCTGCACCATTTCCAAGGTGACACCATTTCCCAAGTCTTCAACAAAATATTTTGCTTCTAGTTTAGGGCGACTGGTAACGTTTCCTTTTGCATCTACTTTTGCAGTTTGAAATGAAAAGGTTTGTAAGCTGAGTTTTTGTGAAGATGAAGGTTGAACAACCGGAGTTTCTGTTGGTTGTGGTGTTTCGCTAACAGGGGTTTCTCCTGTATTAGCTTGCCAAAGACGCGGTACTATAATTGCTAAACCCAATCCAGCACCCGCAAATCCTACAGTTTGAATTACCCTTCGCCGCGATATGTTAATCACTAGTGGCGGTGAAGAAGTTATTGCAGGTGTTGGCGCAACAAGTTTAGGATTTGAAGGAGTATTATTAGTAAGTGGTGAGGCTGACTTTGAAGACGGTGTACTTACAGGTGGATTTGTCGCTGACTTAGGTGAAATTGGTTGTTGAGATTGTTGAGGAATATCAGGAGTTGAGTTTCGCAACCGTTCAATTCTTTGCAACGCCCTCACTGCTTCTATATCTGTACCAGAAGCCGCAGCTAACACCCTTATCCATAATTGTTCTGCTAAATCTAAATTTCCTTCATCTTTTGCGCGATAAGCATCATTTTTCAACGTAGCGATATCTGTTAGGGTTGCATATCGCGGTACAAGTATCAGGTGTGATTTACTTACAGGTTCAGCAATAATATAAGGAGTTTGCCGAGCATTTTTATGCTGACGCACAATTTCCGGTACGCGAAAATTGAGATATTGATTCAATCTTTCAACGGTGGCACATTGTCCTCGAACTCCCAACCCTTCTAATAGCGCAGTGGTAAAAGCACCTTGTTGTAATGCTTCAATTTCATAAGAATATTCCTGCGGACTGCAAGAAAATATGCTAATAACTCCTTGTTGACGCGCTTCTTCGGCGGTTTGTCTGCCAATTCCTTCACCAGCACGAGTACCAAGACTACGACAAGCATCCAAAATTAGGACAACGTTATCAGCACCGCAGCGACGCAGGCGTTCGGTGACAAAGTTAATGGGAATGGCTGTTTCTTCGATGTCTGCTGGATTGCCATCCAAGGGCATGAGATAATCGCGTTGGTCATGGCGCATCCCATGTCCGCTAAAAAAGAACCAAAAGTTATCACCTGCACCCATGAAGGGTTGATTAAATAACTCTAAGAAGACTCGGCGCAAATTTGCGCGGGTGGGACGAGTCGATTTTCCGCCAATTTCAGGAGAGTCATCGGTGAAGAAAAATATCTTTTCAAACCCGGCTTCGCTACGAAGAAACTCCTGCATTAACTGTGCATCCCGCTTGGCATAGTTTAGCGGTTGCAGATAATCATACTGGTTAATGCCGATCGCGATCGCCCAATTCTTTGCCATCTGATTATGGTTCTTGGCGCTTGAATTTCAGCTTAATTGCTCCTTTACTCCCAGCTTTGGCACCATTACCAATTAATTTAACTTCCCCTTCGGCACTAATTTCTACGGATAACTCAATTTCATCTAGCTGCATGCCGACGGAGTTGACTTTTGCTTGCCGTTCAGCTTGACTAAACAAATTCGTCACTAGTTTGAGAAAGTGAGTCATATTTTGCTCTAATTTTTGAGCGCTAACCTTAACGGCATCTGTGACTCCTTTGCTACCAGTGCTTTCAGCGATGGTTTCGTCTCCCCAACCGCGTGTAATAGTATTCCCGCCTTTAACACCGTCAGGAATTGCTATTTGAGGTGTTTCATCGGTCACAATCCAAATGCCGTCTTGAGGTGTTTCTAGCATATTACTTTCAGTATTTAGATGAAATTGTGCCATAAATACAGATACAGCGATAGATATGGCAATTCCTATGACTAAGAAATTTTACTGAAGTATTGGTTTATGGGTATTGCACTAAAAATATTTGTTGGGTTTCGCTTCTCTACTGGCGTGGCAAGCATAAACAACTGCCCGAATTTAATAAATGACATCCCGAATTCAATAAATGACATCCCGAATTCAATAAACGACATCCCGAATTCAATAAACGACTGCCCGAATTCAATAAACGACTGCCCGAATTCAATAAATGACATCCCGAATTCAATAAACGACAACCCGAATTCAATAAATGACATCTCGAATTCAATAAACGACATCCCGAATTCGATGAACCGCAATGAATTATGAGACGCGATGAATCGCGTCTCTACATGAATAATTGGTTTATGGGCGTTGCAGGAAAGACAGATCCCCGACTTTTTTGAAAAGTCGGGGATCTTGAGAGCGTTTATTGCATTAAAATTTGGCGGATTAAAATACTCATCATCTCGTCAGCGTTACCTGTTGGTACTAATGGACTCCAGTCGCCAACCTTGGCGTAGCCCATTACCAATTAGTAATTATTTGGTCAATAACAGCCTGCCTCAAGAATAAACGCCTATTCCTGTGGAACCCAGATACCATGAAACCCATAAGGTACGCGCTGGGGAATTATCACCCGCGCTACAGGTTCAGCAGTTATATCTTGGGCATTCACCACTACCAATTCTGAAGTATCTGAACCTTCATCGTGGAGGAAAGTCACAAGCCAACCATCATCCTCAGCCGTTGCACCTGGACGTGGCGCAAACACAGCTTCACTGCCGTAGCGTCCTTCTCCGTATTCGTGGATTTGAGACTTTCCGGTGCTGAGGTCGTATTTGATGATACCTTCAAATAAAGGTAAGGGACTGTTGGCCATTTTGTTAGTGTAGCCATATCGGGTTGGTCGTCCCAACAGGTTTTCGTTGACGCGGGGAAATTCTGAAGCTGCATCATCTAACATTTCTTCGCGCACTGTGCCGGTATTGAGGTTAAATCGCCAGCGATACAACCGAGGAATGTTTGCTTCTGGGTCGGGTTGGGAATCATCAACAATCAAGACTGTGGTAGAACTCATGCGGCAAGCAATCAGCACTACTTCGTCTCCCTCTTCGTAGGCGTTGAGGGTATGGAAGACGTAGCAAGAGGGACTTTCAAACCAGCGGATATTACTGTTGTTACCGTGACGTGGTACAATACCGAAGCGACTGGGGCGATCGCGCTCAAACATGATTACAGATTCTCCCCGTTGCGCTCTTTGGGGGTTGAAAGTCATCGGCAAATCCATGAAAATCGTGTAGTTCTCGGTGATGGCAAAGTCGTGCATCATCACTCCTATTGGCAACTCAATTGGCACTGTCCATAACAGCTCACCTTCTGCGGAAACTACACTATATTGCAGGTACGGTGGTACAAACGGAGAGTAGCCAAAGAAGATCATTTCGCCGGTCACCGGGTCTACCTTGGGATGGGCTGTGAAGGTAGAAACTAGCTTGCCATCGTAGGTGTACTCGCCAATGGTTTCTAATTCCGGAAGCTGGATGGCGTGAGGACTACCACCCTCATTCAGCGCCAACATTTGACCAGCGTGCCACACTAGGGCGGTGTTGGCTGTATTTTTACTGGGGCCGTAGGGATTATCCATTTGTGGTGGTTCTAACAATCCAGTCCAAATAGCCTTACCCACTTCTTTTTCTATTTTCCATCCTCTTGTTTGGATGTAGCGGTTACGATAAGTTGCTACACCGTTGCTAATTTGTATACCGTGCAACATCCCATCTCCATCAAACCAGTGATATTCACCGATGGGCGGCCATTGAGGGTTAGGGCCATTGCGAACAAACATTCCGGATAAGTCAGGAGGTAGTTCGCCAATAACTGACAATTTGTCAGCGGTAATTTCTTGGCGGATTGGGGCAAAATTGCGATCGAGATAGGGATTAACTGCTATTGTTGTCATTCTTGTGATTGATGAGAGTTAGAAAATTTGATATTCTGATGAATGTGGATCTTGCTGACTAATGACTTTGATTGCTGTGTTTAACCAATCAATATAAGTCTGTTCTCTACGAATCACCAACTCCAGCACCAGCCTTTGCATTACCTCCTCACGGCTAGCAGACTCGTCGCCTAGTACTGGCAAATTGATATTTTCACATTTTGCAAGCTTTTCGTTTCGAGCCGCCAATTGCTGCTCTAATAGATGAATAATCATTTCATTAGGCAATCGATCTGCAAACTGCAACTGAACTAGCAATGGTTCCCGTAGAATCGGTAAGGGTTGGTGAGTACCAAGCCATCTGATTAATTCAGCTTTCCCTGATTCGGTTATGGTGTAGACTTTGCGATTAGGGCGATCGTGCTGAATTTCGATAGTACAGCTAATACAGCCTTGCTCAACTAGCTTTTCCAGGGTTCTATAAATTTGTGCCTGGTCTGCTGGCCACAAATGGCCAATACATTGGTCGAAGCAGCTTGTTTTTAGGTCATAGCCCGTCATTGCTTGCTGCTGAAGAAGACCCAGAATTACATGTGCTAGCGACATGAAAACGGTTTTTCCATAATTTACTGTTTACTCATAGCTCCTATCTATATACTTGCTATAACTTTATGCTAATATATGATTAATCAGATATGAGAGATGACACTATAAAAAGAGATGTTAACTATAGTGTGTCCTAGTAAAAAAATCGATACAGCAGCTCAAGCAGCATTTAGGGCATAAACTAATCGTAAAACCCTGACATCAAAAGATTTTCAAGCCCATTGCCCATTGCCTATTGCCTGCTATACATGAACTTTAGTTGATAAATATCAAAGCAGAAATTATTCAAGCTATTAAAGACTATCGTAACGAGAGGATGGCTAACATTGACTTCCAACACACTTCTACAAAGAATCCGTCAACATCAATATCTAGGCGATCTACGAAATAAATTATTGTACCTCCACAAGATGTTGCTGGAGACGGAACGCATCGCCTACGAACAGGTTAGTGGACGGGTATCAAGTACAGAACTTCTGCAACTAGTCATCGGTCACGAACAATTTGCTTGGCTACATAGGATTTCTGAGATTGTTGTGCAAATTGATGAAATGCTGACAGCAGATGAACCAATAGCCCTGGATGAGTTGCAAAAGTTGATTGCTGGTGTCCGCACTTTGATTGTGCCCTTAGAGACAGGTAATACCTTTGAAAGAAAGTATTATAACGCCCTCCAGAGCGAACCTGCTGCTGTGCTAGCACATGCGGAGATATCAAAGCTTCTGATGTCTAATGTTGAATGATAAGCTGTGGGGCGCAGCATATCTTTTTGTGTTGGCGGTTGACTGTTAACCGTCAACACTCAACAAACTTAAGAAGTGACTGTGCAATTTGAAAGCTTAGTAGCTTAGCACTTGACGTATAGTTTAGGACATAAACTAATCGTAAAACCCCAGCCCCAATAGACTTTCTTTGTCTATTGCCTGCTATAGACAGCCAACGATCATCCCAGCAAGTAAGATAAAACCAATCCAGACATTTTGTCGGAACATCTCACCATAAGTAGGGTTAGGTAAGTTTTCCTCTCTTAATCGGAGACATTGCCAAATCCAGCCGATGCTGGCTAGTGCAAGGCTAATCCAGAAAGGTAGCTGAAGGTTTATAACTATGCCTAACCAAGCTAATAATAAGATTGTGCCAGCAAAGAAAATTCCAATAGCCATAGGCGCATAGTTACCAAAAAACAGAGCGCTAGAATTAACACCAATGCGGCGATCGTCTTCTTTGTCGCTCATGGCATAAACTGTATCAAATCCCAATGTCCACAATACAGTTGCGCCCCAAAGTAACCAAGTTGGCTGGGAGATAGTTTGGGTTACCGCACTCCAGCTAATCAACACCGCAAAACCCCAGGCAATGGAAAGCACTAGTTGTGGAATAGGAAACACCCGCTTTGCCCCTGGATAAAGTATAATTACTGGCACCGCTGCTACAGATAACCAGAAACTCAAGGGGTTAAGATAAAAAGCTAAAACTGCTGCACAAGCCATCGCTACTATAGCGACGACAATCCCAACTTTCACTGATAAAGCACGAGAAGCCAGGGGGCGATCGCGTGTTCTCTCCACTTCTGGATCGATATCTTTATCCCACAAATCATTGACAACACAGCCAGCTGCACTTGTCGCTAGAGTACCCAATACAATCACACCAACCAGAGGTAAAGGCGGTTTCCCCGCAGCTGCCAAAAATACAGCCCACAGGGCAGGAATCATCAATATTAATCGTCCTTCAGGCTTATGCCAGCGCAAAAGGCGGATAATCACAAGCCAAACTGGCTTTTCGTCGCGTTCTTGTGTCGTTAACATAACTATTGGGCATAGGGCATAGGGCATGGGGCATTGGTTATTCTCGGCGTCTCCCTCATCCCCATGCCTTAATTCACACATCTTTACATCTATAGAATAACGTTATTTGTTATTTGTAAAAACATAACTCGATGTGGCAACTTTAAAGTCCTTTAAGTAGTCACTTAAGTTGTAACCAGTAGAGTGAATATACTTAGCTTAGTTAATCTTGACCAAACTGAGTAGCCAGTGCTGAGTACTGAGTTTCCAGTGCTAATTGCTGAGTAAGCAATCTTGCTTATTACTCAAAACTCAAAACTCGGAACTCAGCACTGAATTTGAGCAAGTGTGTTGCAATAAATATCAGTGCCAGCTACCCCGACATACCACCGTTTGTCATCATTTCTTAATACAGAGAGAAAACTAGATGCAGAATTTAGTTTCGGCTAGCTGGGAGAGTGTTCCAACTCAACCAGTTGACCAACACCGGATTATTGCTGCCATTGACTTGGGGACAAATTCTCTACACATGGTAGTGGTAAGAATCGATCCCACACTACCAGCTTTCAGCATTATTGCCAGAGAAAAAGAAACCGTCAGACTAGGCGATCGCAATCTTGCTACAGGAGAACTCAAACCAGAGATCGTTACAAAGGCGATCGCTGCTTTAGGACGCTTCCAAAAAGTTGCCAAAACGATGAATGCTGAAACAATCATTGCTGTGGCGACTAGTGCTGTGCGCGAAGCCCCCAATGGTAAAGATTTTTTGCACACCATAGAAGCGGAGTTAGGTTTAAACGTTGACTTGATTTCTGGTCAAGAAGAAGCGCGACGAATCTACCTTGGCGTACTGTCGGGGATGGAATTTCACAACCAGCCCCACATGATTATTGATATTGGTGGCGGTTCCACAGAATTAATTTTGGGAGACAGTCACCAAGCCCGAACTCTCACTAGTACCAAAGTCGGTGCAGTGCGACTCACTAGCGAGTTAATTACCACCGATCCCATTAGTAACGCTGAGTTTCAATATCTCCAAGCTTACGCACGCGGAATGTTGGAACGTTCTGTAGAAGAAGTACAAGCAAATCTGGAGATGGGAGAATCTGTACGTTTGGTGGGTACGGCTGGCACCATTGAAACCCTGGCGATGATTCATGCACGGGAAAAGTCTGGTGGTATTCCCTCTACTCTCAATGGCTACCAATTCAGTCTCAAAGATTTACGGGAGTTGGTAAATCGGCTACGGAAATTGAGTAATGCCGAAAAGGCTACTATCCCTGGAATGCCGGAAAAACGGTCAGAAGTGATACTGGCTGGGGCAGTAATTCTACAGGAAGCGATGACCCTTTTGGGTATTGAGTTGGTGACAGTCTGCGAACGTTCTCTGAGGGAAGGTGTAATTGTAGACTGGATGCTTACTCATGGTTTAATTGAAGATAAGCTGCGCTATCAAAGTTCAGTTCGGGAACGCAATGTTCTTAAGCTTGCTAATAAGTACCACATTAATTTAGAACATAGCGATCGCGTCGCTAAATTTGCCCAGAGTTTATTTGACCAAATGCAAGGTGTTCTACACCATTGGGGAGCCGACGAGCGACAATTACTTTGGGCAGCTGCAATACTACACAATTGCGGGCATTATGTCAGCCATTCCTCTCACCACAAACACTCCTACTATCTAATTCGCAATGGTGAATTACTCGGTTATACAGAAACTGAGATTGAAATTATTGCCAATTTAGCCCGTTACCATCGGAAATCACCGCCGAGGAAAAAACATGAAAATTACCAGAGTTTGCTAACTAAACATCAGCGACAAATAGTCAGCCAATTGAGTGCCATATTAAGATTAGCTGTCGCATTAGATAGACGGCAAATTGGTGCGATCGCTCAGGTACAATGTGAATATTATCCTCAGTTTCGGCAAGTCAATCTGTTGATTTTCCCATCTCAATTGGATGATGATTGTGCCTTAGAACTCTGGAGTTTAGATTACAAAAAAGGAGTCTTTGAAGAAGAATTTGGCGTGAAATTAGTAGCGACTTTAGAAAAATCTGCTGTTGCTCGTTTCTCCTAGAAAGTACTAATCAGGTGCATTACAAAGCGTTCATGCACCTGTATAATACAGTATAAGCGCACAGATATACGTTAATACCTATTAGTTTGAATTCAGGCATCTATCTTTATGATTCCATTACATTTTCATCCTACTTAAGAAAGAATATATAAATCTCCTTAAGAAGTATTTAAATAACCCGAATTAGCTATTAAAATGTAGTTAACAGTTTAGTTACTGTTAGGTTATGTTGCAAGGGGATATCTAGGCTTGAGAAACCGAGGTATCCTCATTCTTATATATATGTAAATTTGTTCGTATTCTGCACTTAACAATACTCAAATTTAAGGGTATTAGTTGTTCCATATTTAAGAAAGCAGAATTTAATATACTAAGTTCTTAATTAGCGATCGGTTTTGTGAAAGTACTTACAAAAGTCATTGTTTTCAAGCTGTTGTTTATGCTGCGTTGATTGGCTAAGAAACGAAAGCTAACAATAAAACATAAAACTTCATATTTAGCTTGAAAATAGTGTTGACTTTTGACTGATAATTGGGAAAGAAATATTTTAATGTTTGGGTTGTGGGATTTTCTTGTGATTGACTAGTTTGAAAATAGAAACTAAGGAGTAGGGAAAGAAATCTTTTTGATACTTGGTTGTGGGTTTCTTCTGGGAATAGCTGTTTTCAAAAGTTGAGAGTCAAAAAAGCCTTATTTTGTGAACCTTTCGCTTTATGGGTTAAGTATTAATTCATTCAGCAATTTTGTATTTTTTAATATTCAAAAGCACTTAAAATTAACACACCTAGCAACTAGCATCATGTGTTTGAAGGTACAAATATAGCAGTAGCCCGTGAGACTAGGACATCAACCAATACTGCTTGGGTTTTGCATTTTGAACTCGGAATTTGGTTTGGGGAAAAGGGTAAAGGGTAAAGGGTAAAGGTTTTTTCTTTCCCCTTTCCCCTTCCCCTTTTCCCCAAAACCCGACAAGTATTGGGACATCAACTGATTGTTAAACATGGCCATCAGAACAGTTTTAAGGCTATTGCCTATTGCCTATTGCCTATTGCCTACCACAAGTATTTTTACTTCACAAAACGACATAATTCGGTAAAATTGGGTAAAGCAATTTTTACGCTTGTTAAATAAAGGCCCCTGCAAACCCATGCAACTGAAACTCAGTGCATTACGACTGACATTCGCTCCTGTTTTTTTAGTTGCCCCCTTTTTCCTATGGGGGACAGCAATGGTGGCAATGAAGGGAGTGATACCCCATACAACACCTTTATTCATGGCGGGTGTGCGTCTGTTGCCAGCTGGAGTGTTGATTTTGATAGCAGCAGCATTTATGGGTAGACCCCAGCCAAAAACTTGGGCTGCATGGCTATGGATTGCCTTATTTGGCTTAGTAGATGGGACACTTTTTCAAGGATTTTTGGCAGAGGGATTAGTCAGAACTAGTGCTGGGTTAGGGTCTGTGATGATTGACTCCCAACCCTTGGCTGTGGCCTTGCTGTCATTGTGGTTATTCCAGGAACGCATTGGTTTGTGGGGATGGCTGGGATTAGGCTTGGGAGTCACGGGTATTAGTTTAATTGGCTTACCAGACGAGTGGATTTTTCAGCTTCTGGACTCAGGTGCAAATGTCACAATTGGTAAGTGGCAAGATTTGTTCGCTAGTGGCGAATGGTTAATGTTGCTAGCAGCCCTATCAATGGCAGTAGGAACAGTGTTGATTCGATTTGTGTGCCGACATGCTGACCCAGTAACCGCTACAGGCTGGCACATGATTTTGGGAGGATTGCCGCTGTGGGGAGTTTCATCAGTTGTAGAATCCCAACAATGGCAGAATTTAGGAGCATCTGATTTAGCGGCCTTGGGTTATGCTACCGTATTTGGCAGTGCGATCGCCTACGGATTATTCTTCTACTTTGCCTCCAGTGGCAATCTCACCAGTCTAAGTTCCCTCACCTTTCTTACACCCATCTTTGCTTTACTATTTGGTAACCTCTTTCTCTCAGAATTCCTCAGCCCATTACAATGGCTAGGTGTTTTCCTAACTTTAATCAGCATCTACCTGATTAACCAACGTGATAATTTAGCAGGGCACAATGACAAGATTAATACTGGCGAACAAGCCAACATACAGCAATCGGTTTTAGAATCATCTGCTAAAAAATTTAATCCCGTGGGGACTAGGGAGTAGCAAGTGGCTACAAAGGGGTACAGGAGAAGTTGCAGTAAATCTTTCCCCTTGTCCCCAATTCTCCTTGTCCCCTGTCCTCTTCCCATGCCCAATGCCCCATGCCCCATAACAAATAACAAACAATACTTAACATTTGGGCATCTTGAAGGTATTGTAATATCGATGACTTCAAAAGCACGTTCAGGCTGAAACTTGCAATATGAGGCTATGCCGTTCCTCAATCGTCGTATTTACCTGTTTTTCTTGCTTGGGTTTTTATACAAATACCCCAAGCACAGCTACATCTAACCCTGTACCTGAAGTTTTAGAATTTGCACAAGCTAATTCCAGGGTTGCTGCTAGTCCACCTGTTTTAGGACTAGGTAGCCAAGGGTCGGATGTACAGAGACTACAAGTCCAATTAAAAAAATTAGGATACTACAGTGGCGCAGTAGATGGAAAGTATAGGGTTACTACCGAAATCGCTGTAGCTAAATTCCAAAAAGTCAAGGGCTTAAAAGTAGATGGCATCGTTGGTTTAGAAACAAGGAGAAGACTGCAAGCAGCCTTAGCAGCTAAAACTCAGCTGTTTAGTTCTCCAATTGTTAAATCTCCAATTGTTATCTCTAGTGCTGCAACTCCCAAGCCAACTGCAAAACCCCAGCCAACCGAAAGAGGTTTTCTCTGGTGGTTAATACTTGCTGTTGGTGTTCTTGGAAGTTTTGGGGCATTGATTTTCCTGCTGAGGTGGTTTCGTCAAGTCAAACAAGTACAAAAGTCGGAAATATCAAATACTAAAAGTTTAAGTCCAGTGAAAAAAGATGCCGTTACAGCACTTTCTTCAGAGAATGTAGCTAGTTCCCAGAGAAATAAGCTACCAGCAACTACACAATTGCTGCTACCAGAAAAAACTTCCCGTCTTGCTAAGCTCAATATCGTTGACGAATTAATTCAAGACTTACGCAGTCCTGACCCAACCAAGCGGCGCAAGGCGATTTGGGATTTGGGTCAACAGGGAGATTCTAGGGCAATTCAGCCAATGGTTGACTTAATGATTGATGCTGATTCTCAAGAAAGCAGTTTAATTTTGGCAGCTTTAGCCGAAATTGGCGCCCGCACACTCAAACCAATGAATCGTGCTTTGGCAATGTCCATGCAAGATGAAAATCCACAAGTGCGGCAAAATGCAATCCGTGACTTGACTCGTGTTTATGACATGATGAGCCAAATGAGTCAGATATTATGCCATGCACTAGAAGATCCTGATGCCGAAGTACAAGCAACAGCACGATACGCTTTAAGTCAAATGAATAGAATACGTGCTTTGCCAGAACAAAAGAATATATCAGAAGATTTAAATAGTAACTCGTAATTACAATAGAGTTCTAAATTCAGGAGTCAGAATTCAAAAGCTGTCATTGGTGTCAACTTCAGCTTAAACGCTTACCATACCCTGAAAGCGGGGCTACGCTATACACATAAGTCGGAAATATTAGTCTGTCAAGGAATAATTGACGAGTAGATTCTCTGTAGAAACGGCGATTATTTACCCAAGTCTTTCTAACGTGTCAGTCTTTTAGAGGCGATAAATGGATAAATCCTTTTAGAGGTGATAAATCCTTTTAGACGCGATAAATCGCGTCTCTACATGAGGGCTTTGGAGCTTATTTCAAGGGTATTGGGATAAAACTGGATCTGATACCATTTCGCAAAATACTTGATACAAATGATTAGTCTCTAATTTTCTCCCCCCTGCTCCCTGCTGTCTATTTGTATCAATTTTCAAGTGAAACTGTATGACTTGTGTGTAGACTGTAGTCATTGTTCTAAAGATATTTCAATTGAACTTGGATATTAGTGTTTGGGCCTGCTACCAAAAATACTGCTTCGCTAAATTTAGGCGCACTTGTTCTGATTTCTGGGTTTCTGGAAAATCCAAAGCCTTCAATAGGAATACCAAGAGTATTACGATTGAGATTGCCATCGCTATTTCGATCATGCATGACAGCAACGGCATAATTACCTGCTTTTAAGTTGTCAAAAGTCATCAGCAAGGGAGTATCTGTAATTTCAATACACTGTTTTTGTAAAACGCGATCGCGTTGGTTAGGAAATCCTTGACTGCTACTAAATATACTCGCACAAACTAGTCCTTCTTTATTTTTAAATCCCTCAATTTCCACGGTGAGTTTGCCGTTATAACCTGCCTTAGCAGTAGATGACCATGCCAAATTTCCCAAGACTGCCAACAGCAGCATACTAACTCTCAATCCTCTCACCATAAAATTTGTCCTTTGTTATTAGTTATTAGTCATTAGTCATATCAAGTTAGGCTAATGACTTATCATTAAAATTTATTTGTCTCAAAGCGTTTTCGCGTCTCCCGCAGCCCTATGGCAAGCAAGCTAGGCGTAGCGTCTCCACCAAAAGAAGGTTAGCCATGACTATGACTTCTGTTTACGCCAGCTTAAATGATAAGTCTTTCAGCGCACATGATATCATTTATTTTTTGTTATTTGTAATTTTTTCTTTGTCTCAAACAAATAACTAATGGCTATTAGAAACAATGGGTAATGTAAACCAGAAAGTCGCGCCTGTTTCGGAAGTGGCATTAATACCAATTTCCCCGCCATGAGCATTGATAATTTGTTTGCATAGATATAATCCTAATCCCAAACCTACGGAATTGCGGATGTTATTGCCTCGAAAGTAAAGCTCAAAAAGCCGATCGCTTTGTTTTTGACTAATGCCCACACCGTTATCGCTAACAGTACAATAAATTTTGTCATCTTCAGGGGTGGCGTTAATTGTCAAAAGCAATCCAGGCGGATTGTGTTTGAGAGCGTTGACAATTAAATTAGAAAAAACTCGCCATAGTTGAGTTGGATCGGCATCCACTAATGGCAAATCTGCGGTTACCAAATTTGTCAGAGTAGCTTGGTTTTGTACTAGTAATGGCTCTAAATCTGCGATCGCTGCTTCGACAATCGTCAACAATTGTACTGGTTGGCGTTGTAAAATAATACCTTGTAATTCGCTGACATGAGCTTCCATCAACGAATCAATTAAGTTAAGTTGGCGATCGCTACTTTGAATCATTCGCTCTAAAATTGAACGCGGTACAGGAATTGAAGAAGACGTGGGGACACGGGGAGTGGGAGACGCGGGGAAAGAATTCTCCGTGTCACCGCGTCCCCGCGTCCCATTCCCCACTCCCTGATTTAACAAATTCTTCAGCACCATCAAAGTACCCAGCACTGGGTTGCGTAAGTCGTGGGAAACTGCATGAAAAAACACTCGTAGTTCTTCTTCAGTTTGTTTGCGCTGTGTAATATCTTCAATCAAACCTTCGTAATATAGCAATTTTCCCTGTTCGTCACGGACTGCATAGGCTTTTTCGGAAATCCAGACAATACTGCCATCTCGGCGATAAATTTGAGACTCGAACTCGGAAACTCTGCCATACTTTTCCATTAAGCGCACAAATTCGGCTCGGCGGTTTGGATCGACATACAATTGGTGTTCTATGTCTGTGAAATTTGCTGTGACTTCTTCTGGTAACGAGTAGCCATAAATACGTGCTAAAGCTGGATTTGCTGTGATGTAACGTCCATCGGGAGTGCTTTGAAAGATACCTTCAATGGCATTTTCAAAAATGGTGCGATATTTCGCTTCTGCAACTTTGAGTTTTTGATAGGCAGATTCCAGTTCTTGACGGGCGAAAAACTCAGAACGTTGTAAGCGATCGTAGAGATAAACACCTATATCAGATATCGTACAAAACCAAAAAATATATAAAATAAACGTTACATTATATATCTCTGGGTGTTCTGGAATTGGTGTTTTTAGTCCAAGTATTGTATTTACACCAAAATAGTAAATCAGCACAGCTGCTTGAGACAATAAGTGAAGAGTCCAGCACACTGGCATTAATATAGCTTGACTCAAGAACAGCAGCGACCAACCAATACTATCGGGTAGTGCGAAACCTCTGAGAGTTGCAAATAATTGTGATGCTAAACTAATTGACCAAGAAGAACCCAAAAATAATAAATCTGGACGATGGCGGCCGAATTGAGTTCTATGTAGAGCAAAGCAGACAAGTATATTTAGAAGCATTGCAAAATTAATTACAAGGCTTCTTGGTTGAAGTAATTCTGGCAGCTTTTTGAACTCTTGGAAAGGGAAAAACAAGCCATAAATGTCGCGCAAAGTAAAAGACAAAAGACAAATCAGTGCCAGCCACAACCATAAACGGAGTCTCTGCCACAAAAATCTGTTGCGCCAAGCTTTGTAAAGAATATTGATTTCATCTGTTTTTGGTGCAGAAAGGGTTTTTCTCCACCAGCTTTGCACTGTTGTAAATGGGGTAGCCATCTGGCATTGCTTAGCAGTCTTTAGTAATACTTAGCATATAATTAGCTAGTATTTACTGTCCCATTTTTCGGTACTTTATGGGCGATTTATTGCGGATGCAGTTGCTAAAGGTAATGTAAACCAAAAAGTTAACCCGCGCTTGCGGTTATTAATCACACCAATTTCGCCGCCATGTGCCTTAATAACTTGCCGACAAAGATACATTTTTAAACCAATGCTTGTGGAACAACAATCTTGGGGATCGCGGACATGCAGATCGAAAAGCCGATCGCACTCTGATTTACTCATTCCTACACCGTCATCTTGAATCTGAGTGCGAATCATTCCAGCTTCAACACTGGTACTGAGGGTGAAGTTTAATCCCGGTGGATTATTTTGCAAGCTATGTGTAACTAAATGCGCCACAACTTTCTGCAAGCGAGTTGCATCTGCCATTACTAATGGTAAATCTGCGCGAACCAAGTTTTTCAGAGTCGCTTGGTTTTGTGTCAGCATAGGTTCCAACTGAGCGAAGATTCCTTTAAGTAGGGTGCTAAACTTTACAACTTCGGGTTTAATTTCAAGACCCTCTTTTTCACAAGAATTAATTTCTAACAATGAGTTAATCATCGTCAGTTGGCGATCGTTACCTTGAATCATCCGCTCGATTATTGAACGAGATACGGGAATTGGGGATTGGGCATTGGTTATTCCCCTTGCTCCCTTGTCCACTTGTCCCCTTGTCTCCTTATCCCCAGTCCCCACTCCCTGATTTAACAAATTTTTTAATACCATTAAGTTACCCATAACAGAAGTTCGCAAATCATGAGTAACTGTGTGTAAAACTACATCTTTGAGGCGATGTAATTCTTCAACTTCTTGGATTTTTTGTTGCAATTGTGCTGTACGTTCTCGGACTTGGTGTTCTAAATTAATGTTGAGTTGTGCTAATTCTTGGTAAATTCGGCTTTGGTGAATGGCGATCGCTACTTGTTCTGACATTTGTTGTAGCAAATCAATTTCTATTGGCTGCCAATTACGTGGTGCTGAGCATTGATTGGCAATTAACGCACCAAATAATTCTTCATTTAGCATAATTGGTACAGCTAAACTAGCCCTTGTTTGAAATTTTTGGCAGTGTACTCTTACTTTAGAAGATTGCGCCATTTGCGTCATATCTTCTACGACACGCACAACATTATCTTTTAAAAAGTTTCTTAATTCTTGTATATAATCTTCATCATTAGTAGACCAACCATAAACTGATGGATATTTGGGATCTACTGATTCAGCAAGAGTTCTGATTCCTGAATTGGCATTATATAGACCAATAAAAACCCGGTCGGCTTGCAGAAATTGTCTGACTTCATTAACTGTGGTTTGGAGAATTTCTTCTAAGTTTAGCGAAGACCGAATTCGCACTAGGGTTTCTGCCAACAAGCGATCGCGTTGGGCACAGAGGCGTAATTTAGCTTCTACCTGCTTGCGTTCTGTAATGTCGTGATGAACTGCTAGTAAGCAAGGAATACCATCCAAATCAATGACTTCAGCTGACAGCAAGGTTGTAATTATTTTTCCAGATTTTTGCTTAAATTCTATTTCTAAATTGCGAATTACTCCCGTAGCTTGTAATTCCTGTATTAACTTCAGGCGATCGCTTGCATTTACCCAAAGATTTAAATCAAATGAAGTTTTACCAATCGCTTCATGTCGCTGATAACCAGAAAGTTTGACAAAAGTGTCGTTAACTTCTATAAAGCGTCCTTCTTTGAGTGTACTAATGGTAATGGAATCGGGACTGCAACTAAAAGCTTTAGCAAATTTTTGGGCAAAATTTTGCAGAGCGATTTCTGCTTGTTTGCGTTCTGTGATGTCTCGAACAATTGCTAATATTTCATTTTGGCCACTGACCACCAACCGCGCTTCATAATCTCTGATTCCCAAAGGTGTTGCTAGCTGATATTCGCAAGTTTGTAAATTTCCAGTGTCTAAAGTTTTAGCGATCGCTTCTTGGCTAATGGCTGCAACATCACTCGGCAATAATTCCTGCAAATTTTTTCCCACTATTTCTTCGCGATCGAGTGTGACATTTGCTCCCTCGCTTTTCAAATCGAGATATTCGCCATCGCGGCTAATGCGAAACATCAAGTCGGGAATAGCAGACAATATTGCTTTATACCGCGCTTCACTCTCTTGCAATTTTTCTTGGACTTGTTTTTGCTCTGTGATATCCATGACTAGGCCATTCCAAAGCAAATCTCCGTTAGCTTGTGGTTCTGGAGTAGAACTACCTTGAATCCACTTTATGCCACTAGGTGTAATGATGCGGCCTTGCCAATGCCAAGGGCTAAAAGTAGTGGTACAAACAGTTATGGATTCTGCAAAGGCTTTTATATCCTGTGGATGAATCAGTTTGCATAACACGCGAAAATCTGCTTGTATAACTTCTGGTTCTATTTCATACAACTTTTTACAATCAGAACTTATATAAAGAACACAAACAGAACCATCCTGTCGTTGCAGAACTTGAAAAATTATTCCTGGGAGATTAACAGCAATTTTGGAGAGCAGGTTAATAACCTCTTGCTGGCAATCCGGTGTATGGGCATGTACAACAGTTTCATCCACTCTTTGACCCTTTATAAACAAGTTATTGATGTATGATTAAAAGCTACAATAGCCAACAGAGCAGTTTGGATTCTGTTAGCGATGATGCTCCCAGAACCAAGACTGCACCTTCTCCCAGAGTAGTTCGTGAGCAAGCGATCGCATTCACCCAATCGGGTGAACCATTTGTTAGAGGGAGGATAAAGTTGTTAACAAGTTAATGATAATTAGCGATCGACAATACTTTTTTGACACAGCGATCGTCTTTAGTTAGCTCCTATAACTCTATACTGATACTAATTGAAGAACATTGATTATAAAGATAATGCTAATAGCTTATCAGAATTTAATTTCATAAATAGCCCAGGCAAGTACTTCTAAAATTTGCCTGCAAACTATTTTATAATTAATATTAATAAAAGATTAATAGCGCAAAAATCCTAATTTTATTGCGTAAAAAAAACGCTCTCAAATATGAAACGCTGATTACTTATTTCCGTATTCTTTAGCTAGATCGTAAATTCAAAAATTAAAGCTAGCTACTATAATTTATCTTATTCATAACTATATAAATAAACAACTAAATAGAATTAAAAATAAATTATTAAGAATAAATTATTATGATTTTTTTAATGATATAGACGGGCGAGTAAAAGTAATTCTTGGGTTACCAAATACAAAGCTACCTGGCACTACAAACTTGGTATGCAGTAAGGCAAATCGCTATTTAGCAATAAGTAGCTTATTTTAAGTATGAAATTTAATTATTTTGTATTTAACAGTACTGAAAATATCAATTTTTGTATCAGTTTGATAACCTTTATAGACACTAGTTAGCAACTTAGGTCAATACTCGTAGGTCAGCTAGTAGATATACTGAAGCCTTCTTTGCTTTGGCCTAGTTAGTTATAAAATAGACGTTGTGAGAGTATTAACTGCATGGATATTGCAGAAATTTGGCTAAATTTGGCTAATAAGAAAAAAAAATCAAACGCCCTAACCTAGTCACAGAGTAGTTTTGATTTTATCGGAGATATTTACTCAAAGAAACTACCCTTGACTATTTTTACCAAAAATTCATAAACTGTACTCGCTTATAAAAAAACGAAAAGGCGAGTGAATTTTACTATTTTTTATATTGGTAAAATCGCTTAATTATTCGTGTGCAAACATATTGCCATGCAGTAATTTGTGTTCCCTGTGTGGTGCTAAGGAGACTTAATGAAAAAACTTCATCTGGGTTCGATGCGCTCGACCATTTCTTCGGCCCTTGGCTTTGCCATGACTTTGAGTATGGTCGTTAACACTCCAATGTACGCTCAAACCCTCACTTCACAATCGACTCCGCTAGATCATCTGAAAGCCGCACCTCGACCTGTATTTAAAAAAGGCAATACTCTATTACCTTTGGGTCAAGCGCATTGTGGACTATCGAAAGATACTTACATAGAATTAGCTAACTATTGGGGCTATGGCTTACCAATACAGAAGGATAATTTGGCACAAGTCGCCCAAGCTAATCCTGGTCGCTACCATTTGATCGCATCGGTAGGAGAGGTGTATAGATTTTATGACAACTATGATGGACGCCACCCTGAGCTACCGAAGCTTCCCCCGGACACATGGTTACGTAACGCAAATGGAAACATCATTCTCAACGGTGGCCGACCGATAGTAAGTCCAGCTGCACCAGCTCAGGCATTTCAAATCATCGGCGACTACTACGGAAAATCTATCAGACAATTAGAGATTACTGCTGGCCAACCTATCAAGCTGGTACAGAACCAAGGTGAATCTGGTTTGTGGGTGCCTCTGGACAACGATCCTGCACAGTTATTCGGACAAGACCCTCAAGTAAAAGCTGACTTCACTAACTCTGGTCTGAATGACTGGTTCGCCTATATATCTCGCAACAAAGCACGACAGGAAGGAGCACTCAAAGAAAAGTTATTTAGTAACTTGCAGTCTCGACCTGTATACTCTTGGTATCAGGAACAATACGGTACTGAGCGTGGACGCTGGGCTGGATGGTCTTGGTATATGTTCAAATACGAAAATTTCTTGAATATTTATAAAAAACCAATAGTGTCTGATTATACATCACCAGAGATGTATTACAACTTTCACAACTCTGGCTGGACTGGTATTGAGTACAATAGCGCGGTGCCCTGGGACGCATTGACACAAGCGTTGAATAATATTTCTGGGGCAATTAGTCTCGGACAGAAGTGGACTTATCCTTGGGTAAGCATCGGTTGGGAAGATCCAGGTCAACCAATCTCCAGTCCAGATACCTTTATGGGTATGATGAAGGCCTACTATACGGCAGGAGCCATCGGGTCTGTAGGTGGTTATTTCGTATGTGGTGGGTCGTTGTGGGAAGCACTCAACTACAATAAGCCGATTGGTGCCACAACTCCCACACTAATTAAGCAATTAACAATACAAGGTCATGCCCATGCCTTGTTCTCACATTTAGAAGAGTACTTACGTAAGGGTGACCTTTTGCCGGGGCCAAATCAGCATCCCTATAAGAGTTGGACTAAGGTATTGCCCGCAATGGAGTTTCCTGCTGAAGGTCAGACACAGCAAGTACAAAGTAGATGGGGGATTATAAGCATACCGACTGCTCGTGTGTTGGCACGTAAAATAAGCGGCGAAGACCGTTGGCTAGTTACTGCTTGGGCAAATGTGGGTAGCGATCGCGATGTGAAGGTGAAGATCGATAACAAACTCGGAACTCTGACTTTACGTGCGAGGAAAGCAGGCTCTGTGTATGTTGTCAAATATATAAATGGTCTGGTTGAAAAGACTCTGATAGATACTGATGGTATGAACCCCACTAAGTACTTGTCTCCTTAATATCAAAACGGGGAGTACGGAGTAGGGAGTGGGAGTGTCAAAAGTGTGGGAAGTGTCGAGAAATGGGGAGAATAATAACTCCTCATTCAACATTTAACATTCAGCACTCTCAATACCCAATTTCCGTTGCTTTATGGCTTGAGCTGGATTACCTGCATAAATTGTCATGGGTTCTAAAGAACTACTAGCTACTCCCCCTAAGGTAAGTACTGCTCCCCGACCAACAGTAACTCCTGGGCCAATTAATGCTTTGGCTGCAATCCAACTGCTCTGTTGAATATAAATAGGTGCAGTAATCAATTGAAAATCAGGATGGTTCCAATCGTGATTACCAGTACACAGATAAACGCCTTGAGATAGACATACATGACTTTCGATAGTGACTAGAGCAAGATTATCAATCCAAGCATCTTCTCCAATCCATACATAATCGCCAACTATCAATCGCCAGGGGAATTTGATGCGAACTCCTGGTTTGATACGGACACCTTGACCAATTTTTGCTCCAAAGGTACGAAGTAGCAAAACTTTTAAGCCTGACATGGGAAGCAAGCGACTTTGTACTAAGGGTGAACCAAAAAAATACCACAGAAGTTGCTTCCAATAAGGTGCCCCAGGAATATAATTACCGACTGTGTAGCAATCTAAACGCATACTAGGGTAAATCAATAACAGACTGAAGGCTGGTTCCTGTACGACCTGTGACAATCCATAGTAGGGAGCGTCCTAGATCGCGAATAATAGGAGAAATAGTTTCTTTTTTTGCTTTTTTTGATTGATCTGGATCTGATGGTACAGAGATTGGAGTAAAGGCGATACCTTTGATACCAAGAATTATGGTGGCGATCGCTTTAGCTCTAGGCATGTGAAAATCTGAGGTGATTAGATAAATATGTTGTATACCTTTATCCTCAAACTCCGGGACAATTGTAGTAAAGTTTGTAACGGTATCAACAGCCCGATAATCCAAGTGAAGACGACTGTCTGAAATGCCAGCAGCTTGAAAAATCGGTCGTGCTATTTCAGGGGGAGTACCAGAGGAAACCCAAACTTCCAAAGAAGGATACCAACGAGCTATTTCGGCGGCTGCCTGTTCGCGATCTGTCCAAGCGCCAAGAGTGAGGATAGCTTGGGGTTGGGGCGCCTGGTAATGGGCTATGGTCAAACGCACAGGAATTATCAGTACTAATGAGAGGAAAAAACTTCCTAAAGCTAAAATTAAATATTTTTTGCGTAGCCATTGAAATTTTCTCATCATGCTTTTTCTTTGAATTCCTCGGCTTCAATTAAACGAATTGCCAGAAGAATTTCTGCTAATACACGTTCAAATGCATAGTACCAACCATGCCAGCCATCAAGAATGCCACCTTTGAGAATCAGGCAGTAAAAAAGGATGATGAAAGGAGCAAAAAGTTTTTGTTTGCGGATGCGATCGCCCCAACTTAGTTCGTTCGTCGGTGTATCCAATAGCTTCTGGACTTCAATCACCATGTAACGATCCTGTGCCCATAACCAACGACTCAGAGGTTTGCGATCGTCGTGGTAAATATAGCCAGATAACATTGCTGATTTCCCGTTAACTTCCAACAGTTGGGTATGACCATCATCAATGTAAATAGATTTATCTTTTCTAAAAAGAGCCTGTCGAGGAGGAAGTATAGTACCTCTTAAAGGTTTACCGAAAACACAATATTTGAATCTGATAAAATAACCATCTATGGTTGAATCTTCAGGTAATTCGTTGATTTCCTCAGTCAGTTTTTCTGAAACAATATAATCTGCGTCTAGAGATAATACCCACTCGGAGTTAATCTGAGATAAACCATAATTCCATTGTGTAGCGTGAGTATCAAATTTTCTTTGAAATAATTTAACTTGAGGGTAAGATGCAATAATTTCTAGAGTTTCATCAGAACTATAGCTATCAACAATAACAATCTGATTTGCCCAAGTTAGTTTTTCTAGCGTTCGCTGAATATTGGGTGCTTCATTATAGGTTAGAATTAATGGAGTGATTTTATTTAGCATAAATATAAAAATAAATACAAATACATAAGGGAACAGGGAATAGGGAACAGAGTTTTTTAGTATATAGCTTTGTTCTGAAAATGTGTACTTTATTTACTTGTAATCTGCTGTACCTTGCATGTAAATATAAATTGATAAATTGGTCAAGAGTTTTTACACAGAAGTAGTCAGAAATTCTTTTTGAAGAATACTTTGATAAATCTGTTGCATTTGCAAGGCTGTTTTTTCCAAAGTGTATTTTTCAGATATAAGTTTACGAGATCGCTCACCCATGTTTTGAGCGATTTGAGTATTATTTAAATAATGTTCTAAAGCTTGGGCGATCGCTGCTACATCCAAGTCTGGAACGTAACCTAGTTGATTTTGTTTGACAACAGAAGCTAGAGCCACGCCAGGAGTCACAACAACAGGAACACCTACAGCTAATGATTCTAAAACTGAGACAGCAAAGTTTTCGGAATGAGAAGTTAGCACAAAAAGGTCAGAACCTTGCATCAATATATCTTTGGTCTGGCCTTCGACAAATCCCACAACAAAAGTGCGATCGCGCAATCCATGAGAGACAAGCAAAGATTCTATTTGCGCTTCGTAATCTGGAGTGCCATTACCTGCAAGTATAAAAGTAAAACGGTGGTGAGTCAGTTTGCCGAGAGCCGGAATTAGATACTCTAAACCTTTTTTAGAATGCAGTCGAGACAAAAATAAAATTACAGGTTCGTCACTGGGAATGTTAAACTGTTGCCGCAAACGCTGACGAGCATCAGGAATTTTGGTTGGTAAAGATATTCCCAGGGGTAAGACAAAATTAGCTTTGTGCAATCCCAGTAAAGACACTTCTTGCTGTTCCTTCTCGGAAGTAAAGTGAAGCATCTGGCTGCCGTCAAGATTTGCTTGTTCTATGACTTTAAGGTAGGTTTGTTTTTTGTGCGTACTTTGTTGTAAAGACCACTCGCATAGTAAGCCGTGTGGGGTGACTATGTAAGGAATATTTTTCCAACGGGCGATGGCCATTGCGATGGTTGATGGATAGGAGAAAAGAGCGTGGATATGTACAAGCTCATACTGAGAAATATTTTGCCAAAGCCATTGTGTCAATTCACCTGTGAACGCATATTCCCTGATGGCTTTGATATTGGGTGAAAAGCGGTCAAAAAACCAAACTGGAACATGATTATAGCTAATACGCTTGCCGAGGGGAACGTCTAGTAAGTTATCACCATCATCATTAGTAGTGGCAATTTCGGCATTCACATTAGTTATTTGCAATGCCTTAACCATATCTAAAACAGCTTGGCTTGTGCCACCACGAACTTTTGCGATCGAAGGAATAACGTGAAGAACTTTCATTAAAAATAAATCTCAAGTTAGAAGTAATTATACAAATAAATTAAATTTACTAAATATTAATTTGTAACTGTCTGTAACGAAAAGTATTTTTTCTGGATGCGATCGAGATCGAGTAAATATTTTCCCAGGGATAAATACATTAGTAGTGAAAAGACAGGAAAAGATAAATTACCTAAAAGAATAGCTTCGGAAAAACTTCCTACTAAAAGGCCTGCCAAACCAGCAATAACAGTACTACTATGCAAAAAATAAGTAGGTTTTGTACTACTTAATTTATGAAGTTCAAACATCATCCTTAAACACCCTAACCCCATCATCACTATAGGTATAAATCCGATTAATCCTGTAGTGTCTCCAGCCGCTAACCAAGAATTTTCTCCAAAAATTAAACGTCCTCCTTCCAAGGGAGAACCAAAGAATGGGTTACTCATGAAGCCATTCCACATCCCAGACCAAGCTCCTTCACGTGTGTTTCCACCTGAAATGAACCTATTGCTTGCTGGTGTACTTTCGGTAATCGTATCTGGGCTGACAAAGGAAAAAATGACACCCAATAAAACACCAATAAACAAGCCTAAGCGTAGTAAAGAACCAGCTTTATTACGATAGAAAAATAAAATCGCACTGATTCCCATAAGTGCGCCAGTGCGAGAAGCTGTGAGAAATAAAAAATATGCAACAACAAGTAAAATAGCTATCCAAAAACCTTTTATCCAGTCCCATTTTTTATGGCTTTCAATGAGAAACATGAAGCAGGGAATAGTACCTGCTAACAAAGCAGCTGCATGTTGAGAACTACCAGTAGTTCCCAGGAATCTTCCTTGCACAAATGTCATTGCATACATATCAAATCTTCCTTGATAAGCGCAGGCGATCGCAAAGATTACACCAACCATTGCCAGCGACCAAACACCCAAGCGAAAATTGTATTCATCCTGCAACCAACGGGAAGGGCCTAACTTAAACATCAGCACAATTGCCCCAAATGTAATTAGCGCAAGTAGAGCAAAATTTATATCACCATAAACTAAAATCTTAAAAAAAACTGCCAGCTGAAATGCGAACAGATAATAAACTGGCTGTGGAATAATTATCCGCCGCCATCCATTCCGTGTTTGCATTCCCAGTAAAATAAGTAAACCCAGGAGAACTATCGTCAGAGGGCGACCCATGTCGCGTATCTGTTGTAAGGGAAAAACTAAAGGTGGTGGTTCAGTTATCCACTCATCCTGAAATTTTCCTAAGGAAGTTGCATAACAGCAAAATGCGAATAATAGCCAAGCTAAACGCCGGGAGTGTCTAGCTTTTTCCAATATGAAAAGACCGATGACAATACCAAATATGCCATAAGGGCTAAAGATGAGGTCAAGAAGTTTGCTAACAGGATCTGAATTCATGCTGGAAAATTCATGCCAAATTTTGAGTAACTAGATTACTTGTATTATGCTTGGCTGTTTTCATCTGGTGTGCATTTTGTAACAATTCCTGCCAACGGGTTGCCCAGATATTAGCAGCATAAGGAGCTGCTAATTGTTGCGATCGCTTTCCCCAAGTTGGTAACTCAGAGTAGTGCTGGTGTAAAGTCACCATTGCCTTGGCTAAAGCGTTTGGGTCTTCTTTAGGTACAGTTAAACCATTATACCAAGGTCGAATTACCTCAACCCCAGAACCACAGATATCAGTACAAATAATAGGTAACCCAGCCGCAGCAGCTTCAACTAAAGCTAGCGGCCAAGGATCGAATCGACTGGGTAAAATAAAAGCTCCTGCGGATCGCCATACAGCTTGCATTTGGGATGGTTGTAAAAATCCTCGATTCTCAATTCCTGGTTTTCCCTCAAGATATGATTCCAATTCTCCTTGTCCGCAACATACCAAAGTCCAAGGATTAGATATTTGGGAACGGTAAATTTGGTAAGCTTCTACAAGAACATCAATTGCCTTAACCGGAACGTAGCGACCGACAAACAAAAATGAACGCGGCCATTGGGGCTTAAGGCGTTGTTCCCACAATGGAGACCAAACATCATAATCAATACCATAAACTCCATGTGTTATGTTTGCTCTTTCAATTCCTAAACGCGAAGCATATTGCCAACTACGTTCTCCAGCAACTACAACACTATCTATACATCGCAAGTAAGAGCGAAGAAACCAGGGAGCTAAATGTTGTTTCCAGGTACCCCACCAAGGGGTATCCATCGTCATCACAAAGGCGGTTTTAGATAATTCACAAGCAAACGCCAGCTGACGATAAGGTTTATGTAACCAACCGCAAAGAACAACCACATCTGGTGATTCTGCAACCACCAAACCTTTGATTAAATTTGCATCTTGTCTTTCTTTGATATCCAAGAGTCGGCAAGGAATTCCTCGCATCAATTCATCAGCAAATGCCGTTTCAGTACGAGCTTGAAAGGCAATGACAAATACATCAATTTCTGGTATTTGGTGCAGAGCTAGCCAACAGGCTGCCATGTAACCAGAGATATCAGACCAGCAAAAAACAACTTTTAAAGCCATAAGGATTTGTTTATGTTAAGCAAATTCCTGTAAAGCAGTTATTACTCTGTTTACACAGCGTAACCAAGTATGTTCTGCTGCATGTTTGCGGCCTCGTTGAACATATTCTTCTGCAACACTAGGATTTGCTTCTAAGTTTATAAGTATTTCGGCGATCGCATCAGTTTCTTCTGGATTAACAACAATCCCAGCATCGCCAACAACTTCAGGAAGAGAAGCTCTATTAGAAACAATTACTGGAGTCCCTACAGCCATTGCTTCTAGCGCCGGCATCCCAAAGCCTTCATAAAGAGAAAGAAACAATAGTGATGATGCTTGGCGTAATAATCTCGGTAGATCTTCGTCAGAAACCATGCCCAACAAGCTGATATTAGAGTGAGCTTTAGCTGCTTCAATGTAATCAGCTTCTAATTCACCAGCCACAAGAATCTTTAAATTACTTTTGCGCTCAAGGAGAGCTTTTGCAACAGCAAGAACATAATCGCCTCCTTTTTTTTGACGCAAACCACCAATAACCAAAGTGTAAGGTGCTTCCACCAGGGGCTTGAAATCTAAAGAATTAACTGATGCAATATCAAAAAAAGACTGCTCAACGCCATTTCCAACTACTACAATCTTTTGCGGATCGGCTCCTAATAATTCCACCATCCGTTGCTTAGAAAATTCCGAGACAGTAAAAACCACCCGACATTCAGACAATGCACGACGCACCCAACGCCCCCACTTATAGCGAAACCATTGATGCTGCCAAGTACGCGACCAAGGCAAATTTATTTCAAATGCTTGTACGTCATGAATTGTAACAGCAACCGGACATTTGGATACTGGGATGTAAGTTTCCATTGGCGCGTAAAGCCAGTCTGTCTGTTCTGGCAAATATTTATCCATACGAGGATAGCCAAATAGTTTCCATGTCCGTTCAGTGGGGTTTTCTAGCCCAGGAAAAGTAATCTTACGTAGTTCCCGTAAAGGACAACGTGGGTTAAGCTTACCGTCAGCCTCCAACCACTGTTGTGAGAAAAGCAGATTTAACTCAACGCCACTTTGCTCTGCAAGTCCAAGCAAAATTTGATTTATATGCCGCCCTACTCCCGTACAAGGTAAGTATGTGCGAATGGGATGAATGTAAGAAACTAACTTCACAAATAAATTAAAATTACAGTATAAAAGTTTAGCTAACTAAGCAATGATGTTTTGATGGAATAAACCCTCGGTATCTAGCCGTGGGTTCAATTCAAAATCTCAAATTATCTGACAAGCTCATTGAGAACTGACGGCTGAAGCGGATAATTGAACTACAACCTTTTCTCCAAGTATAGATTGCACAAAGTCAACACCGCCCAACGCTCGGTAGAATGCACTACTACATCCTGGTAATACTGCGTCATGAAACTCTATTAAATATGTATTGACTGAATAAATCCAATCCTGGAAATTTAAAGAAAATAAATCTTTTTCAGAACCTTCTATATCGATTTTCATAACATCTATTTTGTTGATGTTATATTGGCGCATTAATTCTTTAATGGATATAGCTTTGACTAAATCGCCACTACTATTTTTGCTTTCTCCAAACCTTAAAGCCCAATCTTCATCTTGAGGATTTTGTAAAAATAATTCACAGTTTTCGTTCCAAACAGCTGCTTGTAAACAAACAACATTTTCGTAAGATTGAGTATTTTTCTTTAAAATTTCAAAGCTTGCTGACGAAGGTTCCAATGCAATAATTAAGGCATGAGGATATTTTTCGGCAAAATAGGCTGTTGAAATTCCAATATTAGCACCACAATCAAGAATTACACCTTTTTCAGAAACAGAAAAATCCGACTTAAATTCATTAAAAGCATAAATTGATGTGAAGACAGCAATATCTGACGTTCCTTTGCGGAGATAAAACTTTTGTTTATTACCAGGAATTTTAATTTCTGCTAAACCTTTCTTGCCAAATAATTTGATAAAAATATTTAACCCAGCGAATTTGTAGAAGTATATTAAACGTAAACATGTCAGTATTTGAATATAAGCTAAATTAATGAACATATTTAATCTTCCTTTGATTATTTTAAATTTTTAGATAAACAGCATCATGTATCTCTACACCACAATTTAATGAGCATTCGGTATGATTTCTGGAAAATATTCAAATCCAAAATTATCAATATGCTGTGTTGTTAACGGTCTAGCACTAACTGTCTGCCAAATTAATTTCTTGAGAGAACGCCAGTTAGCAAGCGAGTGCAGCATAATACTTTCAGAATGACCAATAGTGTAAGCTGCTGCTCTAAATGGCATGGGCTGTAATGGCTTGCCTAATTGTTCGCAAACTTTCTTCATTTTTAAATGTTCCCAGAAATCTACAAAAAACTCATTATCTGGAGTTTCCATAGACTTGGGTAAATCTTTTTCAGTTAGCCATACAATATTTGAGGTAGCTGACCAACAATAAAAGTCGTTGCGTAGATATATCCATTTTATGCCTTCTTGATACACAAAGCCTTTTGGAAAATACCATCCATTGGAGCCATAATTATTTTTCACAAAACTGACAAGTTCTTGATGAATAAAATCGTCTGCATCCATCCGCATGACATATCCTTCACCAAAACCTTTGCAGGCAACCATACCTCGTTTAACTTTAAGTTTTATGTCAAGATATACTTCCCCAGTATTTTTGGGAATGGGAAAATAATCAGTTACTATTTCTATTCTTGAATCTTGAGGATAATTTTCTGGTGGTTCATTGCAGACTAAAATTATTTTGAAGTCAGGACAAGTTTGTCGAAGAATGCTATTTAATGTTCGGGAACAAAGGCGAGAGACAAGAGACCAGTCTTTACTAACTTTGGGACTCTTTAATGGAACAATAAAAGTGAGAATTGGTGATGGCATAGTATAAATAAGTCGGCTTCAATAATTGTCGTTGAAATCAGGCAATATAATTAAATTATTTTTTTATTAAAACATGATATATACTATTAATAAAACGATTTTGCCTCAAAGTTTCCAAAGGATTTCTCCATAGATAATCTAAAGTTGTGTATAAATAAGATATGCTAGATTTGAAAATAGGTTGTCTTTGGAGATAAAATTTATCAAAGAAATTTCTATAAGGCATCAAAGAATTAAGTTGATATCCTGCCCAATGCAGAAGAATAACTTGTTTTTTATGGTCTAAACTGCCATAATTCCACAGAAAGTATTTACTACTATCCTGAAAAATATTACCCGATTGACGTGCCCACCCGTTTTGACAAATACCTCCAATTACTTCTGCAAAATGCCCATAGCATACGGGTTTCATATCGCAGCAATAGTTAATGAAAGCCTGATCTGTATTTCGAGGGTTGAGTTGGTTACGTATTTTCAACGCGCTTTCTGCTAGTTTCTCAAATTCTTCTATTGAAAATAGCCCTTTTCGGGAAGCCCAGCGTCCAGAGTTAAACCCACGCCCTCGTCTTTGTTTTAATAGTTCTTGGCGAAATCTTCCTTGTTCGTAAACTTGGTCGATCGCACAGTCATAATGTAGAAAGTCAAAACCAAAATTTTCTAGTGCTTCAATAAATGGTTTAATATCTGCTAATACAATTTGCCGAGCATCTAAGTACATAAAATAATCTAGTGGCCCCCAAAAAGCTGCATAGCGTCTGAACCAATAAGGGCCAGTAGGGGTGTAGCCTAGCTCAAATGCTTGACCGATGGCTTCCAGTCGCGAAAAAGATGAATCAGTATATACCTCAAATTTATAAGTATCGCTTAATTTTAATAGGCGATCGCACTGCTCGTTAAAAGGAATCAGAATCAGGCGTAAATCTGGGTTGAAGGTTCTAAAGCTATTGAGAAAAGCGATCGTCCAATCATAAACTGCATCATTCGCTGAAAAATAGACTCCAATATTTTGAGAATGAGCCATATTAATCAATATATTTTTCTATATTTACGTAAAGCAAGAATCCACTCATTAGGAACCATCTCGCGTATTTTACTAATAATGTTTTTTTCCAACCAAAAACTTTTGTATTCATTGATAAAATACAATTCTTGCTGCAAAGATTTGCCAAAGTATTTTCTACAAATAGACCAACGCTCTTTAGTAAAGCTCAATAAATCTCTAGATGCTCCCCCTGAAGCGTCAAAACTAGAAATAACTACAGGAACTTCCTGAAAGTGATAGCCAGCAACGTAAACCTTGGCGATGAGATCGTGATCTGCACACCAAGTCAACAATGTATCAAAAGGATATTTAACTTGTAGTTCTCTCTTAACGAAAATACTCTGATGACAACTAGGTATTTCCCGCCAGATTATAGACAAATCGTATGGCTGGCGTTGATATGTATGATACCCATATTTATCATTAACAACATATTCAGTTTTGCCATAAACAACATCCACTGAATTATCAAGATATTCTGCAACCTTAGCCAGTGTATCCTCTGCAAAGAATTTATCGCCGCAATTCATAAAAATTAGCCAGTCTCCAGTAGCCGCTAAGGCTCCTTTGTTCATAGCATCATAAATTCCAGCATCTTTTTCGCTCACCCAATAAGAGATTTTGTCATCATTGTCTTGTAAAAAGTTCACTGTTTCATCGTGTGAACCACCATCAATGACAATATATTCTATATTTCTAAATGTCTGAAAATTAACACTAGCAAATGTTTCACGTAATCCATCATATCTATTAAAACTTACTGTAATTACAGAGATTTTTGGTAATAATTGCTCGAACGGTATTTCTTTTTCGAGAAAACGGCTGCCACCATTTTTTTTTTCAATCATAATATTGAATCCATCTTTATCAAGGATAATTATCCTCTAAATGCTGAGTACGCAATACAAAAATTTAATTTTTAATTACTTGTTTAATGCAAAATTACCTACAATCAAAAATCAGATGAGAGAGATTATTGGCTGTAAGTATCTGCATCAGTCAATTTCGTATTTGGGCTAATTCTTCCAATATTATCTATTGGATACTTCCAGTATTCATTAAATAAATGATCTAAACGTCCATTCTGAGTTTTGTCCCAGCGTCGTCCTCTTAATCCAAAAAGTAACTGTACTATACTAGCCAAATGGATTGCAGTTTTGCCGAGTTCTTCTTTGATAAAAGCAGCTAATGGAATACCGTAGGCTCCACAGCCAAGTAATGCAACATCAAAATCTGTTGCTTTTATCATTCCCTTCATAAAATTTAATGCTTCAAACCACGAATCAAATTTCTCTTGTTCGGGGGAATTACGCTGAACCGCACGTATTGTTTTTAATTCAAAGTCTGGCAATATATTAGGATTTTTGAATAAAAATTTGCGATTGGCATATTGCTTTTTAATATCTTCTACAAATGGATGAATAATTAAAACCCGCTTTCCTACAAGTTTTTCCGACCAGGGGTTGTCATAATGCCAAGGCTCAATATCTAACATTCTGATGTAGGTAGCTTTTGGACACACATTTGATATTATTTTTTCTTCGTTAGGTAATCCTAATAACCCCATTACATCTATTGCAGAAGAAGAACTTAAATATATTTTTGAAAACCGTTCAAATAACTCCGATTTATCAGTTGGAAAAAACCCTGAATATTTTTCCATATTAAATCTAACACGGACATTATAAGGCTTTTCATACCAGGGTATTTCTTTGAGGAAATGTTGGATACATTCATATTCTGTTGTTCCCCATCTCCCTAGAAAAAATGGCTCTCCTCGAACTAAAAGATCGGAAATATAATCATTGACTTTTTGCCCTTTGAGGATTTCTTTATCACCATATAAATTTGGAAGATTATCCTCAACAAATGACAATTGGCCTTCTTGAAGGTTTCCGATGTGGTAGTTTGCACCGAACAAATTTAATCCAAACTTGAAGCTCATCTTCAACAACTTCAAAGTACGATCGCTAGTATTTTTTTGCAACTTCATAAATTTAGTACAAAATATATTTAAAAAATATTTTTATTGTAAATAAGTAACAATAAATTATTAGAAAATTTTTCTAATACTACAACTGGCACGAAAATAGAAACATGACCACGCAAAGTTCAATATTGATTGAATTGTGTTTTTCTGAGGTTCTTGTTTAGATGGAAGCCAGGAAAACTTTTGAGACAGTTCTTGGCTGTAGTGAATGTAGAGATGTCGCATAGGTACATAATTGTAAGATGACCAAGGTTTATCCGAACCTGTATAGTGGATAATTTTGGGATTTTCCATTCGTTTGGTTATTTCTTGATTTTGAGGCAAACCTAACAATTTCTCTTTATAAAGTCGTGCTTCTACATTCCAGAACCCTGGCAAATGACAATAATTTCTCCAAAAAATTACATTCAAAGCATCCTGATCTGCAAAATGTAATTTACTAGCATTTTCTAAACAAAATTCTAAAACAACTTCACCATATTGTTTGTCCCGCCAATAAATAGTATCAATTAGCATCACGCCTGAATTAAAATAAATATCTTCACCATTAATTTCAAAGTTTTGTCTAAAAGTATCTTCATAAGGTAATTGTACATGAGGAACAGCACCAATTGGTTTACCGTTTAATTCATGTTTAAATAAATCTTGTAAATCCGCTAAAATAATAATATCGCAATCTAAATATATAAGGCGATCGCAGCTATGACATTGGTTTGGGCCAAACAGCCGCGAATAATTATTTAGATTAAAATGTTTATGAAAAGCAGGTAAATATTTGAATAATTGTAGATCGACTGGAATAATTGATACTCTGGCGTTAAATTGTTTGCATACTTCTTCAATTTTGCCAAGATTTTCTCTAGAAATATCTGGTGAAAGAATATAAAATTCAAAATTTTCTGGAGTAGATGTATTTTCTAATGTTGAAAGTATTGTTACTGCACAGTAGCGGGAATAATTATCATCTGCTGCCAACAGAATAGAAGTTTTTTCCTTCACTTTATTTAGCCTTGAATTATAACAATCATAAATTAAATTTATATTTTTCTAGCAATATAAAAATAGCCAGATGGATACAATGAATCTAAAACTTTGAATTTGTTACGTATATAATTACTTCTTTTTAATTGAGAAGCAAAATAAAAAAGCATTATAGGCACAATTTTTTTGC
Source organism: Nostoc sp. DedQUE12a (assembly GCA_034530795.1). Taxonomy (GTDB): domain Bacteria; phylum Cyanobacteriota; class Cyanobacteriia; order Cyanobacteriales; family Nostocaceae; genus Nostoc. The sequence goes on along the minus strand of JAVRCH010000110.1, from coordinate 33,038 downwards.
TTAAAGGTAAATATGTAGAAAGGTTTGCAGTCATATATGACCAAGTTTCAATAGCACCACCTACAACTTCAAATACTTCCAATTTAAATCCTGTTAAGGTAATCATTTCCTTAAGGATGAATTCTGTATAACGGTAAAAATCGTATGGTGATTCATGGATACGTTCAAAGAAAGGTACGTTTAAAATAACTACACCATCTTTTCGTAATAAACGATAAATTTCTTGCAATAAAAGCTTTGGTTCAGCTATGTGTTCTAGAACATCAGAAAGAATTATTGTATCAAATGAATTATCTGCAACAGGGATGGAATGATTAATATCACAAAATAAATCAACATAAGGATTAGGATAAAGCGAATTTTCCCAATCTATACAGTAGTAAGAATTTGCTAAATCTTTGTAGAGTCCATATAAAGGACACATTCCACATCCCAAATCTAATAAATCACCTTTGACATAATAAGGTAAATATTGTCCATAAACTCTTGCTGTAGATTCAGCAAAAATCCACCCAGTTGCAGGAAAATCTGGATTACGCTTATTAACTTGAAGTTGATTATTTGATACGGAAAATTTTGTTTCTTTCCAAAGATGTTGATTTTTCATTTTATTTAATTTTATTTATTAAAAGTACTACAAGCTTGAAGAATAACAGACTGAAAGCATTCTGGGGAATAATATTCTATGAAATATGAATAGTTAGATTCATCAATTTTGTAATTATTCTGTACTAATTCCCAAGGAAGTGCCCCAGACTATGGGGTTATCTGTATACATTTTCACCCAGAATTTTTATAAGTAAGTTGCTCGAAAATCGCATATCCATTGCGTAATTCTGGATTTTGAGTAAACACTAAATAATTGGAGTCTAAAAGTAGTTTTTGATGATTTTTGTAGTTTTCAAATGTATTTATATCATCCAGTAAAACAAACTTATAATCTTTCAACTCCTTATCTAGTTCTTCAATACTTATGCTTAATTGAGAACCATCGATTAAAACAATATCAAAAAATTTGACATTGTTTTCTTGTTTAATATTTTTGAGAACTTTACTAGTTTCTTCAACTAAGTTTTGTGAATAACTGGGCAAAATATCGTAAAATTTAACAACAGATTTACTGATGAAACGCTTTTGCAATTTATTAAATTTAGCAGTAGAGATATTGATACAAAAGGCGGTTGGCTTGTTTGGATTCTCTCTAATACCTGTTAAAAGTGCTTCGGTAATCACCTCTCCACTAGACGCTCCAATTACTAAAGCTGTTTTGATATCTTCTTCCTTGACCATTTTGCGAATTATCTGAAAAAATTCATCAGATTTTATAGTTGAAAATTCGTAAGGCAGGAAGTAACCAAATTTAGTTTCTAAGCGAGAGAGTGGCTTACGTAGTAATGTTTTTAGATTTAAAATCAGCCACTGCTTTACCGAACTTTTATAAGTTTTTAAACTTATAAATTCAATCGATTTAGAAACCAAACTAGATGATTTGGCAAAATTTTTGGTTTGTTTGTTTAATGATTGGGATTTTAAATAAGCCGGATCGCTCAACAATTTAGCAAATTCAAATTGTTGACAAGCTGTAAGCAGCATACAGATTTGATTGAGCCAGTCTTGGAAGTTTCGGCTAGGCAATCGGTGAGCGCTATAGCGGCATTTTAATGAGTCAGTGTAGGGTAAAATATCTCTACTTATGAGAGTATTAACAACCCAACGAGTCCGATCTAGTTCGGGATGGCAAAGAGAGGGAAATTTATTAGCATAGTTGACAGCATCATTTAATTTTCCTTGACAAAGGAGAGTAATAATTAAATAAGCCCACTCTAATGGATCGGGATCTATAGCTTTTAGTAAATCGAGAGTCCATTCAATTGGTTGGATAATCCAATAATGTGCTGTTGCTGCATTGCCTTTGTAGAGGTTACATAATGCCAGTCGGAGTTTTGGTTGTGCTTGAGAGTCTACAAAGTTTAAGCATTTGAGATACAAAGCTTCTGCTTCATCATATTTACCCGCCCAGAGTTTTTCATCTCCTTGACGCAGCAGCAATATATCTGATGGATTAACAATAATATGTGAATTTTTAATTTCTGATGATTTGTCTACAACCGTCAAAGGCTCAAAAGGACTTTTTTGAACAATCCTTTGATTTGGTTTAAGGGTTTTGTGTAGACGAAACCATTGCAAAATTTCATCTCGTTGCTTAAATGTATGTTGGGAATGGACTAATTGATAACCAGCATCGGTAATTTTTTCTAATTCTGCTCGGTTTTGAAATAGGTAATCCAGCTTATCTAATATGTCATTTTCATCAGCAAATACACAATTTTGCATATCAACAAAACCTGCTGCTTCAACAGTTGGATTCTTTTCTGTAATTAAGCAGGATTTAGAACCGGGAATTTCCAGAAATTTGCGAACAAATTCCCTTGCCATTGTGCCGCAGGTAGGTGAAAATAAAGAAGCATTGAGCATCCGGGCATACTGTTCGCCAAAAAGCATTCTTGATGTTTCTCGGTTTTGCATATATCCTAAGTGCGGGCAAATAAGACTAGGATAATACTTAGCAACAAGTCTATTAATTTTTTGCCGCCAAGGATATAGTGATGTTTGGCTTCCAGTAATTAGCACTGGTATATTTTTAGGCTGATTATAGTCTTTAAATACGTCGGAATCTATAAAATTTGGCCAGATAAATAAATTGTCGGCAATTTCTGGAAGATATTCAGCAAAAGGAATGGATATTGTAAAGACTGTCTCTATTCCCCAATGTTCGATATCAGAAAGAAAAGCTGAATGAAAACCACAATAAGAATCTCCGTTATAAAAAGCTAATTTTGGTATTTCTGGATAATAATGGGTATTTTTAATCCGTCGTTTATCAGATGAAGCATTCCCAGTTTCAAATAGAGCTATATCTGGTTGATATTGTTCGCAAATTTGTTGATAGTCACTTTCGTCACTAATGAGAATTACTTCAAAAAATTCGGATAGGCATTTAATATGTTCTTGTTTATGAACATTGTAGAACTTGGCTAAACCTTGATTATTCCATTGAAAAAAAACAAGTTTTGGCTTTTTAATGTTATTCATAAATGTTTTATTGATATAGAGTTATTTAGTTTTATTAAGTGCGATCGCTCAATTTTACTTTTCTATGTACCGCAAAATTTTAATAAAAAACTACCCGCCGTTCTATTTTTTTTAATTTTTCATTTTTAGTATAAAAAACAATAAGCAAAAGGATCGCACAAAGGTTTTCATTCATGCGATCGCTTCTTTATAGCTAATACTAATTCTCTAAAATTCAGCAATAGCTTCAATCTTGAAGCCTAGATACAATCTGAATTATTGATTGCGAATTAGTATCAACTAGTAATACTAGAGAGCGAATGTAAACTTCTCAGATTCAATGTTCCTGACTCGCCCCATCCTACCGGTTTTCGCGTCCACTGTAAATACGGAATTGTTTTTTCTATTACTGTCAGCAGCAAGGGCATACAATTGACCAGAGCGAGAGAAGGCCAAGTCTTTAAGATCGTTGGAAATAGGGCGTCCTTCAAACTTCAGTGGTGCCAATCTCTTAATTATCACCTTGCCAGTAATTAGGGCCTTCTCCTGCAAGTTAATTGAAATTAAAATTGGGATACCTTCTGAGCCGATCTCAGTTGCAAAAATATTTCCCTTGCCATCTTGGCACAGGTTAGCGAATCGATGGTTGAGTGGTAGTGGAGGTAGATCCAAATCGTCGCGGTCAAGAACTCTACCTGTGATGAAATCGATCGTTCTGAAACTAAAAGGCGGGGCACCCTCAGTTCCTACCAAACACAGAAGTCGATTATTGGGAAGGCTTAGCAAACTTTCAACAGTTTGATTGGATTTCTTAAAGCCTAGTACTTTTTTCGCTTTAAATACAGGGACAGCAGCATTACCGACAGTGAAAAGCAGATGGTTGAAAAAACCATTTCTCGTGCTAGACACAGTAGAAATTACAAGACTCCCATCTTTAAGCGCGATCGCCTTTGTAACTCGATTAGACTGAGCAATATAGAAAGCTCTTGCTTTTTTCGGTACAGATAAGGGGTTGTCAACGAACAGAGATAGGCGATTGAGTTTAGAAAGAACTTTTCCCGTTGCGAATTCGGCAGTACTCAACTCTATTGACGGAGTTTTGTCTTCCGGGTTTTGATTGTTGGGTGTAGCAAGGGGTTTGACTCCATAAAGAATTTCCTGCTTGAGTTCGGCCTTTTGAGCAATGGCCTTATTAGACAGACCAGCAACAACAGTGGAAGTCAAACTAGCAGCAGCCAGCTGGCCAAATTGTCGGCGTTTTAATGATGGCATTACGATACTCCTTGTGAGATGCTTTAAGGAACAATCAGGTTTGCATTTGGTGTCTGGGGTTTCGCCCCCATATCTGCTAAGATGTTGACAGTCATTTGCTTAGCGCGAATATCTTCCCGAAATGGGCTAATGCCGTCACTATCTAACCCCCATGCCCACTGAATGGTACCGGAGGCAAAAACTTTAGCTCCACTACTAGCTGTGTAGCGGACTGAGTGAGATTTGGTAAAATCCTGGTTGGCAGGAAGTCCTTGTTCTCCAGGTGGTTCGTCGAAGGTAGGCAGTACAGGGGAAGGTATAGTTGCCGACTCAGACAATTTGACGACTCCAGCAGGAGCAGACCCATTATTAACGACAAAATCCCATTCATAACCCACTAACATCGCCAGCTGATCTCCATTCTGGAGTCCTGTGTTTGCGTAGTAAGGATCGCTAGCGTTGCTGACAGTAAAATTAAAACCACCGAAGGTATCTAAGTCGCTACCGTACATCACTCCAAACAAAGCATTTTCTGGTCGCTGGTTCTGGAAACTGCGGAATTTATTAGTTGCAGCTGATGGCCCCTGCTGTTGGACAACTGGATCTAATGCCCAATCCGCTTTGTAACAGGCCATCACCCGATTAGGTCTCACTTGTCCCGCAGCAGTAGTAGAACTTTCAAACCTCACTCGCCAATAACAACTATTGGCGGAGAAAATTCCCAAATTAATTCCGGCATCGCGGCCAGCTTCCACATGATCGCGGATTTCTTTAGACCAGTACTCATCATGGCCTACAGACAAAAATACTTTGTGACCGAACAATTCTTGTGGGTTGGTGTGAACCTGCATGTTGTCGGTGTAGGTAACATCGTAAGCTTGAGATTCTAGCCAACGCACCATGTTGTATTCCCACTGCAAAGGTTTGGCTGGTTGGCTAGAATTTTGATAAGTTGCTTGGAAGAACGGCCGGTCGTAGGAAACCTTGAAAGCCCGCTGACCGTCAAGGCTGTCAGAACTGTACAAGCTGTAACCCCCCGTTGAGCTATAGGCTAGGACAGTAGAAACGGAACTCTGGAATAAAACATCAGCAGTACTGCTATCGTCGCGGACTACAAACCACACGTGGGCTACTACGCCTGTTGCCTGGTCAGTGAGTTTCGCTACATAAAGACCACTAGTCCAGTTGCTACCTACCTGCAAAACGTAGGAAGTTGTCCAGTTACATTCAACAAGTCTGGTATCAGAGTCTAAACTACAGGGGGGTTGGGTCGTGCCAGTGAGGGGACCACTACTGGCAATCAGCCTTCCTCCCTTACCACTGTAGTAGCCTAAGCGATACACATCGATGGTATATTGTCCTTGTTGTCCAAGGGAAACCTTAATGTCTAGCGATCCCCCTTTATTGACACTGGTGGCCGAGGCATAACCCGCGATCTCTCCATTGCCAGGGTTGTCCAGTTTCCAGTTAGTCGTGCCTGGATTGAGATTTTCCAAATAGATGGGATTCGGGTTCGTCGGAATTGCTGTAGCCGAAAAGTTGGTAGTGCCAATACCTGGTGCCGTCGCCCTGACTGTCAGTCCTCCAAGTGCGGTAGGAGCTTGCCCTACTGTGACAGTAGTACTTGCTTGACCACTAGCATTAGTGACTGCACTGGTAACAGAGAGCGCTCCCCCGCCACTGATAATATCAAAGTTCACCGTCACCCCTGATTGAGGAACGTTTTGAGCGTTTACAACTCGTACAACTAGGGGGTTGGGCAGAGTTGCTCCTGTGGTGGCACTTTGATTGTCTCCACTGACTTTAATTAAGGCACTGCCAACGATAAAGCCAATGTCGCAAAAATAGTTAGCGTTCCGGAAAGAGCCGGTTGGGAAAGAATTTGGATTTACATTATATAACCCGTTGCTACCGTCTGCTACTGAGCTAAGATCGCCATTGACTATAGGGTTAGCCAGTCCATCATAAGTAATAACGTAATGAGTGTTGATGTTGACAGAAACGACATAAGTCGTATTGGCTTGAATATTTATTGGTGTTTCTAGAACCTGCTCTTGCCAGCCAGAAGCCGTTTCCTTAGTAAAAACGACGCTTGTTAATAGAGTTCCCGTTACTGTCCAGATTTTGCCGACATGACTTCCTTTCTCGCTAGCAGCTTTCCAGTACCGGATAGTGGTAATTCGTCCGCCTTGAGCGCTGCGGAATTTCATGCCTAATTCATAGGGAGAGTTATTATCACTAGAATTGGCAAGGCTGGGGACTTGAGTTGTAAACAGAGTTTGGCTCTCTCCCGAAGGACTGGCATTAGCAGAAAAGATAACGCTGCCTATGTCTGCTGTGGCAGTCACAGTATTAATCACAGAACTTGTAGCGCCAGGATTCGCTCCAAGGGTTAAGTTTGTACTAGCCTGACCATTTGTATCAGTTAATGCACTTAAAGGTGATACCGATCCCCCGCCACTGGTAACGGCAAAGGTCACCGTAGTCCCTGATATGGGATCGCCAGCTGCATCTTTGAGCTGAACAACCAATGGGTTGGGTAAGGGAGTTGCGGATGCACCAGTTTGATTGTCGCCGCCGATCTTTGTGATTGTCGGTTGGGGAACAGCTACAAAATCGATGTCACGAAAATAGTTCGTATTCTGGTAAGAACCAGTTGGAAAAGCTCCCGGAGTGAAATTAAAAACCCCGTTGTTACCGTCTGCCACTGAGCTGAAAGTCCCATTGATAATGGGGGTGCTTAGTTCGTCGTAAGTGGCGACGTAATGGGTGTTGACGTTGACAGAGACTACATAAGTGGTGTTAGCTTGAATGATTAGTGGGGTGTCCAGAGCTTGTTGCTGCCAGCCAGAAGTCGTCTCGTTGGTAAAAGTGGTGCTTGCTAAAAGAGTTCCGCTTGCTGACCAGATCTTGCCAACATGAGTTCCTGTTTCGCTGGGGGCTTTCCAAAAGCGAACGGCGGAAATCTCTCCTGTTGCGGTGCTGCGGAATTTCATCCCTAATTCGTAAGAGCTATCGCTGTTATTGGGAATGCTTGGAACTTGATTGCTAAAGATGGTAGCCATACTTAGTTTCCCATAAGGTTTAATAATTACGGAAGATAAAAAGTAACTTGCTTAGAGGTTGTTTGAAAAGTGTTTCGTTGTGATTTTGTACACGTTTAGATACCCCCTAGCCCTTAAAAAGGGGGGAACCGGAATCAAAGTCCCCCAATTTATCGGGGGATAATGGTGGATCTAGAACGTTTTCCTACAGACAAGAGGACTTTTCAAACATCCTCTAAGGGACTTGCAAATAAAAAAATAATCAACTACTTCTTATGGGGTGGCCAAGCCAAGGGCGGACAAGATGTCCACCCCACAAGATTAGGTAATTAATTTCTGGGAAGTCCCTTAAACCTGACAAGCTACTTTCAAAACTTCCACCACATAGTCCTGTTCCTGTTCAGTCATTTGATGAAACAGGGGTAGGAGAACTGTGTGGTCTTGTGCTTGCTCACTTTCAGAAAGGCGATCGCACTTTCCAACTTCACACTCACAAGCTTTCGGCTCAACTCCACACGACCAAGCTTCTTTTTCATAAGCACTTTCACGGTGAACGCACATCACTCCGCGTCGTGTGGCAATGCCAGCATTTAACATTTCCTGCATTACTTGTAGCTGGTCGCATCTGTCTGTGAGCCGGACACAAAAACTCTGCCAGTTACTCTTGGCCCAGCTTGGCTCGGTGGGTAACTTTAATCCCGGCAGATTTGCTAGTTTTTCTTGATATCGCTGTGCCAAATAACGCCGACGTTCTACTATCTCTGGCAGGCGTTTGAGTTGTTCTCGCCCGACTGCTGCTTGAATATCAGTCATGCGATAGTTGTAACCCATTATTGGGTATGTCTCAAATATTACTTTTTTTGCGCCGTGGCGCACAGTATCGGGGACACTCATGCCATGTTGCCGCCAGAGGCGAAACTGCTTATCCCATTGGGGATTATTTGTAGTTACCATGCCACCATCACCAGTGCTGATCACTTTTCGGGGGTGCAAAGAAAAGCAAGCGATATCGCCATGCGGTTTGCCAATTTTCTCCCACTGCCCATTCGAGAGAATTTCACTGCCGATGGCACAAGCCGCATCTTCAACCACTGGTAACTGATAGCGGTGGGCAATATCCAAGATGGCTTTAAGGTCGCAAGGCATCCCGATTTGATGGACTATCAAAATGGCACGGGTGCGTTCGGCTATGCCGCGCTGTAAGCGATCGCTAATCACATCCTCTATTAACATTGGGTTGATGTTGTATGTCTGTGGTTCAATGTCCACAAACACTGGTATCGCACCGCAGTAACGAATGCTGTTGGCAGTAGCAATATAAGAATGGCTGACTGTAATCACTTCATCCCCTGGCTGCACGCCCACAGCTAAAAGCGCTAAATGCAATGCTGTGGTACAGTTGGAGACGGCACAAGCGTAATTTGCTCCTACGTAAGCGGCAAATTCTTGTTCAAAAGCGGCGACTTCTGGCCCTTGTGTTACCCAGCCAGACATAATCGCTCGTTTAGCGGCTTCAGCCTCCGCTTCGCCCATCCAAGGTTTGGCGATGGGGATAAAAGATTTGACTTCAGACACGCTGTTTGCTCCTCTCTAGATCCCAGTTACGGACAATTTCGTTTTCTAGTAGGACTTCTGGAGATTTGCCAAAACTCACATACCAATCTCTGAGTTTGATTAAACCTTCGCGCAGTGATATTTCTGGCTTGAATCCCAAAAGTTTGTACGCTTTTGTAGTTTCAGCATATAAACGCAAGACATCACCAGGACGAGATTCATCGTGAATCACGCTTGTGTCTGCTGGTTCCATGATTGATGCTATTTCCCTAGCCAAATCTTGAATGGCAATTTCAAAGCCACTGCCCAAATTAATTGTTTGTCCGATGGCAGAGTCTGTAAATCCTGCCAACATAATTCCCCTAGCTGTATCGCCAACGTAGGTGAAGTCTCTAGTTTGAGTGCCATCGCCAAAAATTACCATTGGTTTGCCAGCCATGCTACGCAGTAAAAACTTGGGTATGACTTCTCCGCTATCTCCTTCATGGTGACAACGCGGCCCGTAGGCGTTGAAAGGACGCACTACAACAGTGGGGTAGCCATAGGTTTCGTAGAATGCCCTGGTATAACATTCTCCAGCTAACTTAGAACCACCATAAACAGTCATGGGAAAAGTTGGGTGTTCTTCTGTCATTGGTACCCAACGGGCAGTACCATAAACTTCGGAACTGGAAACATATACAAACCGACTGACTCCTGTTGCTTTAGCGGCGCTTAATAGTTGGAGAGTTGCTGTAGCATTCACTTCATGATTTTCATGGGGTGAGTGGATGGAATGCCGGACACCCAAGCAGGCTAAATGAAATACGATATCTACGCCTGACATTAATTTTGTCATGCGATCGCCATCTCGAATGTCTGCTACAACTAATTCCAAGCGATCGCTAGGTAAATTCTCTAGGTTTTGGCGTTTTCCATTCACCAAATTATCAACAACTACAACTTTGTTTGCTGTTTTAGTTATGATTTGATGTACTAGTTCAGAGCCGATAAAACCGGCACCACCTGTAATTAAAATTCGCTGATTTTGCATATTTATTATTTTGTATTCTCCGATGGTTCATATCCTTGCCGCCAGCGCAAAAACTTAGCAGGGACACCAGCGACGATCGCAAATGGTGGTACATCTTTGGTAACAACTGCCCCAGCGCCAACAATGCTGCCTTTCCCAACGGTGACTCCTGGTAAAATGATTGCGTTCACACCAATGTCAGCTCCTGATTCAATTCTTACGGGATTGACTTCAAAATCTGTTTTGATGATGGGAGTTTCTATCGGTAATCCAGTGTGGGATGAGCATAAAACTTTTGCACCCGGCCCCCAGCCTACAAAGTCTTCGATAATCAAGTCTCTGGCATCAAAATAGCTCTGGGGGCCAATCCAAACATTGTTGCCAATGATACATCTACCTTTAAACCATCCCTGGATATAGGTTTGTCCGCCGATGAATACTGAGTCACCAATTTCAAAGGTTTCTAAGTGCTTAAAACTAACACCAGTACTAATTTGCACGCCATGTCCAAACTGGCGAGCCATTGCACGCCAGATGACTCGCCGCATTAACATATCATAATCACCATCACCGACTGCAAAGCGGCCGTACAAATCAAGTAAGCCGCCGCGATCGTATTTGCTACGTAAATGCTCTGCTAATCCGATTTCAAAGTCAGGATCTGGTTTGAGTTCCTGGGAACCGTGTACAGCCTTAATCAGCTGTGTTCTCCCATTCAGCACATTAGACATTCATCACCTCCAAAACTGCAACGCTTTGAGCGTCTATAAATCCACCCTGGAAATTTTTGTCTGCATACAGATGCAAACCCCTACTAATGGGCTGACACAGCTAAAGTAGTGCATTAGCAAACTCTTGTGGGGTAGGCATCTTGCCCGCTCGGACGGGTGAGGACACCCATCCCACAATAAAATCTATTGCAACATTTAAGGCTTGTCACGCCAAGAGGAACTTTTAGCTGGGGTTAAATGTTTGATGGTAATACATTTGCCCAAGGAAACCATTCTATTGGATTTTCTGGTGTTACATCTGCACGAACTCTGATCTGGCGGACTTCTCCCAGGAACATAATATGTGTTCCTAAAGTGACTTCACCTATAATTTGACAGTCAAAGTGTATGGGCAAAGCGGGTAAAACAGGTGCCCAGTCATGTGCTTCTACCTCCAATCCCGCCCGTGCAACTTTTTGCGGATCTTTAGCAAGAGAAATGTTGCCTGCATATTTGATGGCATCAATGACAACATCGTTAATAAACGGCACGCCGCAGCCGAATTTGCCAGTTTTGCGGATTAAGTCCAAACTTACACGCGGGGCATAACGCTCATTAATTTTGGCGTAAGAAATGCAAGGGGTAATTACTAATGGATGTCGGCTGACAATTGTCGTTGAGCCACAAGGCATGAGGTTGGGAGTTCCATCTTCAGCCCAGCAGGTAATCATGCCAGCTGATGATGGAAAGAAACAAGGCCAACGAGCTTTATCGTTATCGACTTGTACTTGATCTTCTGGTAAAGGAGAAAGATACTTAATTGCCATGCCATTTTCCACAGCATCAGCTTCAAAGGCAATTGTCCCTGGCGATGGAAAGGCGTAGTGGGGTGTATATCCTTTTTTGTAACTGCCATCTGCCATCAGTTCTTCAGTTACAGATACAGGCTTTTGAAGTTCGTTTTGTGGTTCCCAAGCTGGTAAGCTGCGCCAGAGGATTTGGCTATGTCCTTGTGCTATGTCTTGTCGCAGCTGAATGGCATTAATTTCCAGAAAATAAACTCTATGACTACCAACGTCAACCCAAGGTTGAGAATAAATTGGTTGACCTGCAAAATCTTTACTAGGCTTAACAAGTTTTGCCTCGTAAATCATGTATGCAGAGTCAAAAACAAATGTGTCATTTGTTAAGGCTTTGCGTGTTGATAATCCCGAATAAGCAATGCGTGAGTGAGTCTTTTCTTCGGGTACGGAAGCGATGGCATTCATCGCTTTGTCAAGTTCTTCCCCTGGAGGAAGAAATTGTACGGCAACGCTACCACTGCTTTCTAGCATGTCAGTAAAGGTGCCCCGGATATGATGTCGTTCTGATAGCTCTTGAATACAAAAGCTCAGAGCTAAAATATAAGGAAACCTATTGACTATTGAGGCTCCGACAACTTTTTCTAAGCCAATTTGCGAACCATCAGCAGTTGTCACTAAACAAATTGGGGAAGGGAAAAAAGCCGGCCATCGACTATCATTTGATAGTTGTTCTGGAGTTTCTGGCAAATCGTGGACATAAATAGATTTGTCTTTTACCACTCGCCAATTAGCAGCAGTTTCTAAGCTGGTATGCGGCCAAAAATAGCGGTACTTTTCTAAAACATCATGCATAAAACGCCTCTATCACTTCTAAAAATTCATCGCTCAAAAATTGAGTGTTGACTGTTAACCGTTAACCGTCAACGGCGTCGGGGTGTCTTTCATCTCATCCCTAGAAGGAATGGGTTTTGCCGAAGCCTTTTGAGCAAAACCTATAGAACTTGCATAGCCTGTTTGACGCTTTGGCTCACAGTCTTCATCTGTGCTTGGGAGAGTTCTGCATACATTGGCAGAGATAACACTTCTTTGGCTGCGGCTTCTGAGTGGGGAAAATCTCCAGCTTGATAACCCAATTCAGCATACGCTTGCTGGAGATGAACTGGAATTGGGTAATGAATGCCTGTTTGAATTTCCATTTCTTGCAGACTTTGTTGCAGAGCATCTCTTTGAGGCGATCGCACTGCGTAGACATGGTAAACGTGGCGGCTGTAAGGCATCACAGTGGGTATACTAACACCAGATTCTGCCAACAGTTGGTCGTAGTATGCTGCGTGACTTCTTCTAGCTTCTGTCCAGGCTTCGATGTAGCGTAACTTCACCCGCAAAATCGCTCCCTGGATGCCATCCATGCGATAGTTGTAACCTTTGAGGATGTGGTGATACCTACGTTCTTGACCCCAGTCGCGCAGCATTCCCATAATCCGGGCATATTCGGGATTTTTGGTGACTGCCATACCTCCCTCACCGTAAGCGCCTAAATTTTTACCAGGGTAAAAACTAAAACAACCAATATCGCCAATACTACCGATACGCTGCCCTTTGTACTCAGCCCCGTGAGCTTGGGCTGCATCTTCGATGGTTACCAATCCATGACGACGGGCAATATCCAAAATTGGCTCCATGTCTGCTGGTTGACCGTACAAATGCACGGGTAGGATAGCTTTGGTGCGTTCAGTTATTGCTTTTTCAATTTGGTTAACATCGATTGTGTAGGAAACAGGATCGATATCTACGAAAACGGGTGTGGCTCCGGTGTAACAAATTGCTGCTGTCGTCGCTACGAAGGTGAAAGGTACGGTAATTACTTCGTCTCCAGCGCCGATGCCTGCTGCTAATAATGCTAAATGCAGGGCACTAGTACCTGTGTTGACAGCGATGCCATAATCTGCATTGCAGTAATCTGCAAATTCTTGTTCTAATGCTTTGACTTCGTTGCCTAAAACGAATTGGGTGCTTTCTAGCACTTTTAAGACAGCAGTATCAATTTCGTCTTTAATACTTAAATACTGAGCTTTTAAATCTACAAATGGAATCATACTGCTACCTCTGCCACATCCAGTTCAATTAATTGGCCTTGCTTCTTAAGAGATTGGGTTGCAGCTTCGAGAATTCTGACTACTCGCAGTCCTGCTTCTCCATCAGTCAGGGGGCGATCGCCTTTTTGAATACAATCAATAAAGTGTAATCCTTCTGTCTTCAATGCCTCTGTCACATCCAACTTGGGCGACCACATATCTCCTGTGCGATAACCAATCATCATTTGGTAGACGCTTTCAGAACTGCCATTGACTGTAATACCCTTGTCGTAAATCTTGAGTTTTTCACTCGGTTCTAAGTCATCGTAAACAATCATCCGTTGACTACCACCAATCAATGTGCGGCGGATTTTCACTGGCGCTAACCAATTGACATTGATGTGAGCGATGAGATTTTTTTCAAAGAATAAGGTCAAGTAGGCAAGATTTTCGGGTTCTCCAGGAACGTGGCTGACGCCTGTGGCCGAGACAGCATAAGGCTGGGATGGCAATACGTAGTTCATAATCGATAAATCGTGGACTGCCAAATCCCAAATGACATTCACATCATGCTGAAAAAGTCCCAAGTTAACGCGTACAGAATCATAGTAGTAAATATCACCCAGAGAATTAGTGGCGATCAAATCGTGCATTTTGCGTACAGCACCTGTGTAAACAAAGGTGTGATCTACCATTAACACTAGGTTGCGTTTTTCTGCCTCTTCAATTAGCCGCTTTGCTTGTTCGGAGGTAGTTGTCATTGGCTTTTCGACTAGCACGTGTTTGCCAGCCTGCAATGCAGCTAAAGCTAATTCAAAGTGAGTTGAAACTGGTGTGGCGATGGCTACGGCGTCAATTTTAGGATCTGTAAATATATCTCGACAATCTTGTGTAACTTGGATAATAGGATATCGAGCTTGCACTTTTGCTAGTAGTTCTGGTTTAAAGTCGCTGACTGTTCTTACCTGAACTCCTGGCATTTCGACAAAATTTCTTACTAAATTCGGCCCCCAATAACCATAGCCGATGACACCGATATTAATCATGTTTCTTGTTGCTTTTAATTAATCAGAATTTATTTTTGAAGCACTATCAATTATTGCCACAAAGGCAATAATTAATAGTTGGATTGCAATTTATTTGCTATTTGGTCTAAAAAAGCTTTATCTTTGCAAACTTTGAGAATTCGCTAAAAATTTACCCAATGTCCAAAACTCAAATTGTTCAAACAGGACACAAGCAAAAATCTCATAAACTACTAGCTGAAATTTGCAAGTTTTGGCCATCGCCTACGGCGGGGCGTAGCCCATCGCGCACATCCCCTATAACACGAGCAGGGACTCCAACTACAATTGCATAATCAGGAACATCACGAGTTACTGTGGCTCCAGAACCGACGATGGCTTTTTCACCAATAGTTACCCCCGGCAAGATGGTAGCGTTACTACCAATAGATGCACAGCGCTTCACTAAAGTTTTGATTGTATACCAGTCATCAGCTGTTTTTAAACTTCCATCTTCATTGGTTGCACGGGGATAAAGGTCATTAGTAAACATGACTCCATGACCAATAAATACTTCATCTTCTAGGACAACGCCTTCACATAAAAAACTGTGGGATGAAATTTTACACCGACTTCCAATGGTGACATCTTTCTGAATTTCAACAAATGCCCCGATTTTCGTATCATCGCCGATAACGCAACCGTAGAGGTTTACAAGATCGGGATGAAAAATCTTCACGTTTGTGCCTAATTTAACATCATCATTTACAGCCATTATTTAATCTGCCTTCAAATTAATGCTTTTCCACTGTTTGCCAAATAGCATCTTCTAAATAAGTACACTCATCAGCTTGCCATTGATAATCTGGACGCTCGAAGTTGTGCATAGTCACTTCAAACGGGCAAATTTCTCTGAGATTTTCTAATAGAGTGTCACTACGACGGTTTGAAAACCATGTAGTTAATGTGTATGAACCCATGTACACTCTAAATTTGGGAATCTCACATCGCAGAATAAATGTTCCTGGTTCTCGGCAAAATGGAGCATCAGACTCAAAAAACCAGAAGATACAAATCGGTTGTTGTAAAAAATTGACTATCTGAAAGGAAAAGCGCAGGCTTTCATGAGGTTCAGTAACATGTAAGGCAAACTCAAAGGTAATCGGTTCTCCCCAACAGTGAATTCCTTCTCCTTCAGAGGTATGCGCCCTTACCCAAGCTACATGATTGCCAGTTTTGTTGACAGGAGCTTGGTAATATGCCTGGGAGACAGAATCATCTTTCTGCCCAGCCATATATAGCTGTACTGCTTTGCTAGTATTACCATCAAACTGAACGCTACCCTTAGAAAGTAGTATGCAACGTTTAGTGAGTTGGGCGATCGCTTGCATACTATGACTCACAAATAAAACCGTTCGTCCTTCTTTGGTGGCAACATCACCCATTTTCCCCAAGCACTTTTTCTGAAATGCTGAATCACCCACAGCCAAAACTTCATCGACAATTAAAATTTCTGGCTCTAAATGTGCTGCAACGGAAAAAGCAAGGCGCACGTACATTCCTGAAGAATAGCGCTTGACTGGGGTATCTAAAAACTTTTCCACTTCAGCAAAGGCTACTATTTCATCAAATTTCTTTTTAATTTCGGCTTTGCTCATTCCCAAAACGGAACCGTTGAGATAAATGTTCTCGCGTCCCGTTAGTTCTGGGTGAAATCCTGTCCCTACTTCTAATAAACTTGCCACCCGCCCTTTGATGGCGATACGTCCCCTCGTCGGTTCGGTAATGCGGCTAAGAACTTTTAACAGGGTAGATTTACCGGCGCCATTGCGTCCAATAACACCAATGGCTTCACCTTGTTGAATCTCAAAGGAAATATCTTTTAAAGCCCAAAATTCTTCCCGCGCTGGGTTGGAGATTTTTTTGCCACTAGGTTTAATAAATGCTTTGGCAAAAGATTTAGCACCATCAGCAATTACATCTCGCAGCGCTTTGTAGCGGCTTCTTCCCTCCTGTTGGTGAGCGATGATATATTTTTTGCTTAAATTTTCTACACTAATCATGTTCTCAGACATCTGCACAGATCCTTGCTAAATTACGTCAGCAAATGTCCGTTCCACTTTGCGGAAGTACCAAATGCTACTTACCAGCAACAGAGCAACTAGTCCTAAAGATAGGGTGAATCCAGTCCAATAAAGTTTGGATTCTCCTCCTAAAATAGCCCAGCGAAAGCCATCAATCACGCCCACCATTGGGTTTAAATAGTAAAGCAAACGCCATTGCTCTGGCACAATGCTGCTACTAAAACCGACGGGTGAAATATACAAACCAAACTGCACAATAAAGGGCACAATATAACGGAAGTCTCGATATTCCACATTTAAAGCTGCCAACCATAGCCCCACCCCTAATGAAGCAGCAAAGGCAATGGCAATAAATAACGGTAAGGATAATATCCGCCAACTGGGAACAAAATTATACCAAGCCATTAGCCCTAAAAGGATCATCCCAGAAACGAGAAAGTCCACAAAGCTAACAATCACTGAACTAGCAGGCACAATCAAGCGGGGAAAGTAGACTTTAGAAATCAAGTTAGCGTTACTGATGAGGCTGTTGCTACACTCACTTAAGGCACTGGAAAAAAATTGCCAAGGTAACAAGGCGGCAAACACTAATATTGGATAGGGTGCTGTGCCTTCTGAAGGTAATTTCGCCAAGTTTCCAAAGATGACGCTGAACACGACCATCGTTAAAAATGGTCGAATCAGTGCCCAAAGCATACCAATAGCTGTTTGCTTGTAGCGTACTAAAATATCACGCCAGGACAGAAAATAAAATAGCTCTCGATAGCGCCATAGGTCTTTCCAATATTGCTGCTCTGTTTGTCCAGCTTCAATTATTAACTCTGGCTTTGACGTAATTCTTTTACTATTCATAATATTGATTCAAGACCACGCTTTTGAGCGTTAAGTGACCAACTGAAAATCTCGGATGCCGCGATAATTTAGCATCTTTGCCTGCCTACGAGTAAATTCTCCCACGGAAGGGTTTCCCTGGGGATCGATCGCTCCCGTTACCTGTTGCCAAAGTTCTTGTGGCGCTAGAGAAACTTTATAGGTGCGTTCGTCGGACTTACAGATGTGATACCATTTTGTCTGCTGGCACTGGTCACACCAAAAGGCTTCCAACCATTCTCCCTCCAAGGAAACTGTGGTTTGGTTGGCTACCAGCATCAATGCACTGCGGCGGCTCATACCCCGCTGCTGTAATTGTCCTGCTTGATCGGCAAACAATTGATATTTTTGACTTCTGCTTTCTAGGTAGCAGCCATGACTTGGACAGTAGATAGCTCGTCGTTTTGAACGTTTCCGATTTCGGTCACACCTTCTCTGCAATTCGGCCTCCCACTTGATTAATATAGACAACAAATTCTGGAAGGTTACGTTGGAGGAACTGAGATCAAAAAGACCATCAAAGCTCAACTCCTAAAGTTAAAAACTAATTACTATTTAATTAAATTAAGCTGATTTAAAAAGATTATTAAATCGTGAATTTCTTTCTTGTATGTAGCAATAAGTTTAACCTTGTTATTGGACAATAATATTGCCTATTTTTTTACTATAGTGATTATTTATCACTGTCAATCTGTCTTAGAGCATAACATACTCTGACGACTTCATATTATCTTAATGAACCTCATTACAATAGAAACACAAAACTATTTTTGGCATTATTTCTACAATTCTAAGCATACAAATAAGTAAGAGTGATAAAATACTTATCATCTATAAGACTAAATGCTAACTGTTAGTATTTGTCTATTGTGATAATTATTTTTCAGTTCAATTACGCATTAAATAGAATCCTCCAAAAATTAAATTTTTATTTAAGATACAAGAGTTTTTATTTAAGCAAGGTGTCGGTCTAGCTTAAATAAAAAGGTAAATGTCTATGGTGAAACAGTATTTTGTATTTTGCCTATTGTGGCAGTGTTTCAATATTGAGAAAGTACTGCCAAACTCAAAAGATGATGGTAAATATTACTATCAAATCATGAATTATGACTGACTCTGCTAATAGTGTTTCACTAGTGCAAAGGCAGAAGCAAAGGGCAAAGGGAAATAATTTGTACACTGCATTTTTGAGGATTGGTATGAGGTTAAAGGCGTTTGGAGCCTGTACCAATCTGTGTCGATTATTTCGCAAATAACTATTTTGTATGGCTTTGAGACATAGCGATCGCATCATCAGATAAGATTGCTTGCTGCAAGACATCAAGGTATTGTTGAGAGATAATCTTGGGTGTAAAATGCGAGCGTAGGTATTGACGACCTGCTTTGCCCATACGCTCTCCCAATTGGCGATCGCGACTGAGTAAGCGAATAAATTGAGCTAAAGCATGACTATCTCCGTTGTCAAATGTGCCACCGCACTCAGCTTCAGCAACCAGTTCTCTCAAGTATGAATACTCCGAACAAATCACCGCTATCGGTCTTCCCGATGCTAAAGCCGAGTAAAGCTTGCTAGGAACGACTAAACTCTCGGTGGATGCATCCACACTCACTAGTGAGAGATCGCAAGCTGTTAATGAATAAGGAAGCACCTGCTTGTCTTGATATGGCAAAAATGTAAAATTCAAGAGTCCTAATTCATTCACTTGTTGAATCAATTCATCGCGTTTGGCTCCACCACCAATGCAGACAAAATGAATTGGCTCATCTTGCAGTTCTTGAGCAGCTTCAAGCATAGTTGCCATATCATGGCAGCGTCCCATATTCCCAGAGTAGAGTACGGTAAATTTATCTACTAGCTTATGCTCCAACGCAAACCAATTTTCTTGCTTGGGAATTGGCACAATCAATTCCGGGTTCGCCCAACTGTGGATTACTGAAATTTTATCGGCTACTTGCGGGCAGTTTGCTAGTACTTGCTGTTTCATGGCTGGACTAAGAACCACAATTCCCTTAGCGTTTAGCCAAACCTGTCTGTTAATAGCACGCCATAACCTTGCTATCCAATTATGCTTTGAGATCACTCCCAAAGCGATCGCAATATCGGGATAAAGGTCATACAGAATGCAAACATAGGGAATTCTAAACAACATATGAGCCAGATATCCGATGACTGGCAAAAATGGTGGAGCCGTAGTTACCAACAATACATTGCTGCGCCGCCAAGCTCTAAGTAAATAGAGCGCAGCACGTAAGGTGTATAAGATTCCATTGACAGCTTTACCACGAATTCGCCCCGGCCAAAGTTGGGCTGTGCGCGATCGTTGAACTCGGATTCTACCCATACGTTCAACTGGTAAAGCAGCCGTATGAGAGTCAAACGCATATCCTGGCTGACTTGTAAAAACCTCAATATCAACTCCTTGCTGCCCCAATTGTTTCACCAGTTCCTCAATCAACTGTCCTGTGGGAGCATAGTCTGGTGGAAAAAACTGTGTGATCACAGACAATTTGATAGATTGCTGGCTTTTTAGAGAATAGTCATTTTTTACATCTATCCTTGTAGAAATGGATTGCAAAAACTTTTGATTAATCCATTTATTCAGTCTCATCACTTGTATCCTATTCTAGAAATCTTATTCAATACACTACTGAACTGCTCAAGCCATTAATTACACACAAAAACTTGTCTGATTATTAAGAAACATTTTCAATTTGCCTAAAGCAAGTTTATTGATTTACGGGTATACATAATAGTCTCTTCACAAAGGCACATATATAAACATATACAATAACCACGGTGCTAATTTTAGCCGCTTAAATATGTCTATTAATATACATATACTCGTTTAACTTGTATACACGGTCTTTTGGGAACATAGGAACACAACAAAAAGCAAAAGTCTAAATGGCTACCGTCGTATTAGACATGTAATATCACTCTACAACAACACTTTTTACAGGTTTATAAGCAACTTTAGTTGATATCTAGATAACTCTAAAAGCTACTCTACACTGATTTAGTCTAAAAAATAGAAAGTCTATAGTCATTGGGTTTAGGATGTTTTGGTTTACTTAATCGAGACTTAAACGAGCAATATTTTTTACATATAACTATGGGTATTGTTTGGAGTTCGATACTATATTTTACATGTAACTTGTTACAAGAATACCATGACAAAAAAATGTTTCAAATTTACTGAGACACTTTACAAAAAATTTATTTTTTTGACAATGCAGGTAAACAAAAGCTTCATAAACTAGTTATTCTTTTGTAAGCAAATTTTGGTAGGTAAAAATTTGTATATTTATTCAGCCTAGCTCAGTCAGTTTTGTAATGTTGGTAGTAAGATATGTATCATTTTTTTAGACGCCAAAGTAGTATTTAAAATTAAATTAGTATTAAATTTTACTAAAAAAATATCGTAATAGTTTTGAGAATAATAATTGGTAACTCACGCAGTGATATTTAAATTACTTTGGCTACAATTGATTTAAAAGGCTTATCACCTGGTCGCTCTAAACGGTATCTTGACGTAATTGCAGATTGATTTTGAGTTCAGCTATGATATACAACTAAAAAAATGTATACTTAGAAACAAAGATTTTATCCTTGTTGCTTACTCAGCTAGAATCTCAGAGAGAAAAATCCTAAAATTATAACACTTGAAACTAAGTAAGCAGTAGCATAATAGAGGGTCAAAATTAACCTAAATGCTAGATTGATATTTACAAATTATCAAAATCTTGATTTATGTCTTCCATTGATGACGCATTATACTAACCAATTTGCGAGTTTGCCAGTTAATAATAAACCTTTGTGTATTTGCTCCATTAACTGAGAAGTACCGAAGCTATTACGTACATTTTTGGTAGCCTAAATTAATAAGTATTTTTAAATAAATGGAGAATCATTCTTCTGAATCGTCAAGTTATGTGCAAAATAGTAACTCTGTACCGCCATTTCTTCAGTCTCAACCTTTACCGTGGTCACCAGAGGAAGCAAATGATTCGGGTTTCGCACAAATTCTGAGTGTTATACGGCGACGATCGCTAGTCATTGCAGCGGTAACTATTAGTGTAATGACAGTTGTTGTTGTCAACTTAATACTAAACCGGGAGTTACCAGTATATGAAGGCAATTTTCGCTTTTTAGTGGAACCTGTAAATGATGACTCGAAAGTAGTGGATATTGTCAAAGACCCGAATGTGACCACATCTGGTTTAGATTATCAAAGTCAAATTGAGGTTCTCAAAAGCCCTGAATTGATGGGACAGATTGTAAAGCACTTACAAACTACCTATCAAGATATTAGCTACAGTTCGCTGATTGCAGATTTGACGATTTCTCGATTTGGTGAAACCAAGATTATAGAAGTTCGTTATCGGAGTCACGATCCAAAGCAAGTTAAAATTGTACTCGACCAAATTGCTGAGGATTATCTAGATTATAGCCGAGAAAGGCGACAAACCAAGTTACGCCAAGGAATTCAGTTCGTAGAAAAACAGCTGCCATTTATCCAAAACCGAGTCGATCAGCTTCAAAAAGAGCTGCAAACGTTCCGGCAAAAGTACGACTTTGTTGACCCAGAAGTCCAGTCTGAACAAGTCGTGACTCGCATCAGTAGCTTGTCTGAGGAACGACAAACGGTCAATCGCCAATTGGCAGAGGCTCGTGCCAATCTATCTTTCCTACAGGAGAAAGATGGTAAGGTGGCAACACTCAAGGATGCTGCTTTGTATCAACAGCTGTTGGCTCAATTACAGCAACTAGACGTTCAAATTGCTACAGAGTCAACTCGTTTACAAGATAGTAACCCAACTCTCCAAACATTGAAGCAGAAACGAGCAATGTTGTTTCCATTGCTAAATAAGGAAGCACAACGTTTTCTGAGTACAAAAATAGCAGAAGTAACGACTCAGGTTCAAACTTTAGAAGTGCAAAGCCAAGAGCTTGCTAAAGTAGAGCAGAAACTTGAACTACAACGCAAGCAATGGCCAATTTTGGCACGACAATACACTGAACTACAGCGAAAATTACAGGTGGCAACTGAGAGTCTGAATCGTTTTTTGTCCACTCGCGAAAATCTCCAAATACAGATATCTCAAACAGAACTTGGTTGGCAGTTACTTGAAGAACCAAGCCAGCCGAAGTTTCCTATTTCTGATTCAAGCGTCAAACGTTATTTAATACCAGGAGTGCTTGGAAGTATAGCCTTAGGAATTGGCGTAGCCTTACTGCTGGAAAAGCTTGATAAGACCTACCATAGCATTCAGGCGCTCAAAGAAGAAGTTAAATTGCCGTTGTTAGGAAATATTCCATTTGAAAAACAACTCGCAAGCGCTCAAAGCTACACAACTACCGGCAAAGTTGCCATCATAAAAATACCAAGTCCTATTTTTAAAAGTATTTCTGGCTTAGGTGTTATCAGAAAAAAAGATTGTAGTAGCTATCAGGCAAAATTTTTAGAAGCTTTGCGGGTGCTTTATACGAATGTTCAATTGCTCAGTGGCGATCGCTCTATTAGTTCTCTAATTATTACCTCAGCTATGGATGGTGATGGTAAATCCACTATGGCCTTCCATCTAGCTCAAGTAGCTACAGAAATGGGGCAACGAGTACTACTTGTAGATGCTGATTTACGCCAACCCAACATTCACAACTTATCAAATTTAAATAACTCGCGGGGATTAAGTGATTTAATCTCAACAAATGTACCGATGAATGAGGCGATCCGACAGCTACCCTCAATGAATGGACTATCTGTAATCACTGCTGGCGCCATACCGTCCGATCCGACAAAGCTACTTTCATCTGAAAAGATGAAGCGATTAATGATAGATTTCCATCATACCTTTGACTTAGTGATTTATGACGCTCCCCCTGTGTTGGAACTAGCTGATGTTAGCCTGCTAGCACCCCATACTGATGGCATATTGCTAGTAGTAAGAATTGACAAAACGGACTCATCAATGATAAAACGAACTTTAGAGCATCTAAAGACTTACCGGATGAATGTCTTAGGTATGGTTAGTAATGGTCATAGGAGCAATATCAACCCTAATTAACTCAAGTTATACCTGCAAAGCCGGAAGCAAGCTACGCAATTCTCAATTAAGAAATTCAGATTGAGTTGTAGTTTTTTACAGTAACCTAAATCAACTTCAGTTCTAGGAAATTCACCCCAATCCTCCTTTACGGGAGAATTGAGGAGAGAAAATACAGCAGATTTCAGGTAAATGAGGTACAGAAACACCCCACCCGCGCTATCGCGCACCCTCCCCGATGCCTTGGGGAGGGGTGTACCTCATGTACTTGCAAAACGCTGTATTACGGGAATAAATAATGATACTCACTGAGATAAAATGCACGGGGTTCCAATATATCCTTATAAATTCCCTTACCAAAATTAGCCGCCAATAGTTGTGCGTCCAGTTACTGAAGGTGCGCTAGAACCATTGCCCTCTGTCTCTCCAACTTTCGGTGTACCATGTAGTCGCAGATCGGGTTGGGGTGGTTGTGGTTCTGGCCCCAGTGGTTGGGGATTTGCCACATACTGGAATTCACCTTTGCCATCTATTGATGGGCCTTTCGCCCAGCGACCTTCGGCGCTTTCGGTTCCTTCAGAATGATTCCAGAACTGATAGGAAAACTCGCGTTTCTCCAAGTCTAATGGGAAGGAACTGGGAACTGGAGTCTTTTCTAGTCCAGAACTTTCTAAATCTTCAATGGCTGCTAACCACAGGTTTTGATGCATCGTATCGCGGGCGATCATGAAGCTCAAGGTGTCTTTCACACCAGGATCGTTGGTCATTTCATATAGTCGTATTGCCTGCAAACGTCCTTGACTTTCTGCGTGGAGATTAGAGCGAAAGTCTGCCAACAGGTTACCACTGGAAACAATAAAGCGACCGTTCCAAGGATAGCCAACGCTATCAGATGGTGTAGCACCCAAACCAGAGACAATAGCATGTTGGGGGTTCATGGCCGCGGCCATAATTGCATCTCGTGGATTACTACCACCCATGACTGCACCCACAACCGCATCTTTTACACTTTCTTCTTGCATTTTGAGCGGTGCTTTGTCTAAAAGATGGGCAATCATTGTAGCCAACATCTCAATGTGGCCGATTTCCTCAGTACCAACATCTAGCAACATATCCCGGTACTTGGCAGGCCCTCGACAATTCCAGCCTTGAAACAGGTACTGCATCATCACAGTCATTTCACCAAAAGTCCCGCCAATGAGTTCTTGAATTTTCATTGCGTAGACTGCATCTGGTTTCTCTGGTGGCTTAAAGTACTGTAGTTTCTTGGTGTGATAAAACATTTGGATTCCTTTTTAATTGCAGATAGTAGAAACACAAAATCAAATTATTGCCAAAGTTTTATTCGATATTTGTGTTGCTTCTCTTATCTAGGAAACTAAGTAAATCTTTGATATTCATCAGTCTCTAGTTTGATAAAAATGTGACATAATTTCCGAAAATTTAAAACTATAGATACATATCAAAAACACAGATAATTTCTCATCTGTGTTGATCAATTTTGCTGATTTAATGTAATGATTGTGTCTTATATCAAAATCCTTGTAGAAACGTTGAATTGTAACGTCTCTACATTTGAATTTATCCCGCAATTCAGCAGCCTCTGTTTATCCAAAGTTTGATTTTCAGTTTCTAATTTTCATCCCGTCCATGAACTTGAGCAGGAGGGCTTGTTGCCTCAACAGCAGTGAATGGTTCTAAAATTTTGTATGTGTGGCTAGCTCCTTTTGGTACTACCCAAGAACTTCCCGGTTCTAGTAAGATATTTTGTCCTTCAATGTGCAATTCTGCACGGCCATTGATTACATAACCAACAGTTTCATATTCCCGTGTCGTTGGCTCTTTAGGTTCATTAGGTTGCTCATTTTCCCACAAACGCATGGAAATAGTTTTGCCAGATGCCAGATATTTTTGGCCTAGTTGACCTTTAGGAGAATAAGCAGAGTCTATTTTTGTAACGGTTTTATCAGCCATATTTTCTCCCTTGAATAATCTATGGTGTTTGTATCTAATTTGTGAATTTATTAAGTAGGCAATAGACAATATAAAATTGCCTATTGCCTACTCTGCACCTAAGGTATAGATGATTTGTTCACACAATCAAATCAGTATTGATATGTGAATCAAAAATTAGACTCAAGATTTGCTCAAATTCTAGTCTGCGCCTCTAACTGGTGTGTTAGGAGAATATTGATAATAGCCTTGTGTATCTCTCTGTAATCGGTTAGTTTTGTCTGCGGCTTTGTTTTTTGTAGAATCAAAAAACTCTTTTGTAGCTCGTGGAGTTTCTTCATCCAAGTTCAACTTTTGGCGGACATTATCAACAGCGCTTTTTAGCTTGTTTTGGGTGTTTCCGATTTGGTTATCGTTTCTAATGTCACCTTGACCGTCTGGAACACCTTTATAATAAGTGCCTTCTGGAGTGATAACATCAGCTTGTGCTGTATTACCGTAGCTAAAAGCTTGACCGAGTAAAAACATAAATCCTACCAGAAAGACCACAATCATCTGACGGATACGAATATTTTTTAGCCAAGAAATCAGTCGATTCATAAAAATCCTCAATTACATTTATGTTGGGGTAAAATTCACAAACTTGAATGAGTATTTGCCATTCAATATTTGAGAACGATTTCGTTCGAGTTGTCTTTCTTTGAAGAGGCCAAGCCTCCATGTCTGCATTTCCAGATTGTTCCGAGAAACGAGATTTGAAGAAAGTCTGTTTTTGTAGAGAAGTACTGCTATGCTTCTCTACTAATGATTATTTACATCGATACAGCAGCGCCAGTAGTTGGTTTGGGAGGCTGAACTTGAGAGGCTGTTCGCGCCCGATACAACTCTAGTAGACGCTGTTCGTATTTCAATAAATCCTGGTAAATTTGTTTAAAAATAGCAGTTGCTACTGGGTCAGTGTACATTGCACACAAATTGCCAATATCCCCAATACCTGTTTGCACATCTCCCAAAGCAGAACGTAATTGATAGATGTCGTCACTTCCTGTTAGGGCGCTTTTAACTTTGGCATACTGATTAGCGATATTTGCCCCTAAAGAGGGCTTTTCACCTAGTGCTTGAAGATATGTTTCGAGCTTTTCAATATGACGTTGTTTGTTGCCAATCATATCTTGAAAAACTAATTTGATTTCGGCATCAGATTCTTTTTCTGCGTATTTTTCTAAAGCTTCCAGGGAATAACGTTCTCCTGCAAGGGCAGTATTTAAGCCTCTGCCGATTTCACCTTTTGTTGAGCCACTCCAAGCATCAGCTAGTTTCCACCATTGGGCAGTTGTATCTTTTTCATCTGGTAGTGAAGCATCTTTGCCACCATAACCCAACCGACTCAAAATGGCTGTGGTGAAAATTGCCAAGTCTCCAGGTTCACGAGATGTAATTAAATTTCCATCTACTATTAAAGGTTCATCTAAATAATTTGCACCTGCATTAGTGATGTCTTTGCTAATAGCACTAAAGCCAGTAATTTTTTTACCTTTAATTAAGTCGCCTTCAATCATAACTTGTGGCCCGTGACAAACCGCAGCAACTAATTTTCCTTGTTGTACAGCTTCTTGTACAAAGCGTACTGTGTTGGGGTTGCGTCGCATTCTATCGGGAGCCATACCGCCAGGAATTATTACTGCATCGAATTCGGCTGCGATCGCTTCTGTTGTTGTACCATCAGCTTGGACGCTGAGTTTACCGCGTTTACCCTTGTATTTTTCATTCATCCGGGAACCAAGGACTACTACGTCTATTCCGGCTTGTTTTAGTCCATTATAAGGAACTGAAAATTCTAGATCTTCTACTCCCTGTTCAATGAGGATAGCAACTTTTTTCTTACCCAAATGATTGTTATTTAGAGTCATAGTATGGTATTACCTGTTTATTTCTAGTATTTAACTAGCTAGTATTTTCAGCGAGAAGAACAATTAAACAACTAGGATTTCTCCCTTTTATAATGTTTGTTTAAATTGTCCTCTATGCAGGTACTTCGCCTGTTGGTGAAGTAGCAAACAATTCTTCATAATCGTGAGACAAATGGGCGTGAAAAGCAGCAAATGTTTGTGGGTTGATAGCGTTTTGCAACACTGCAAATACAGCCCGGACATGAATTGCAGTTGTAGTTGGTTCTATATTTTCTTTTTGACTTGCCCGGAAAATAAATTCTTGCAAGTTGAAAGAACGATCGCCATTTAGTTTTTGTCCTCGCAAATAATCACCTAGTTGTTGAGGTAAGTTTGCAGCTAATTCTTCTGCCTCATCATTAGCTATCCGTTCTTTAAGAGTTTCTAATGTGGCACGGGTAGCGCGTTCTGCTTCTTCGCGAGAATCTGATTGAGCCAAGGTTTGTACGTGTGTAATAAATTCGTTGTATTCCACTTTGCTACCTCCGCTGTGCAAAATCATTGATTGAATGTATTATTGTTTAGCATTCAGGTAGTTAAGAACATCAAAATGGTTAAATTAAATTCTATTTTTTGGCTAATAAAAAATAGTTACGAGCGAGAAGTTGACTATCGAATAATTTCGGTTTGATAACTCCCAACTCATAACTAAAAACTTCAACTACAAGTTGCTTGACCATGAATTGATATTTCCAATTTACGCCGCGATCGCTAGTTTAGCTTCGTACTAAGGGGATAGATTATTTTACGACTAAAGCTATACATCTTTAGTAAGACAAGTTTGCAGGGAGAAAACGTTATTGTAAAAGTGCAGAAAATAGCTACTAATATGGCAGAAAAAAATCACAATGACGAAATAAAAACTGATGATTTGCCGCAAGAAATTACTGAATCTTACGGTACTGGTGTGAAAGACTTGCCAGGATACAATATTGGTGGGCGATCGCTGCGAGATGAAAGACGCGAGTACACAGAAACTAGCCCCGAACTCACTGGTGGCGACGTTGATGCTTATTGGCAGGATGCAGATGCAGTTGGAGATGAAGCTGTTGGCGGTACTGTTGGAACTCCCGATCAAAATGTCACCGAAGATATAGAAGCAGCAGTGGGACTGGAAATGGACGATTTCGCCTTCCTGCGTACCAACGATATTTTAGAGGAACGTGACGATCGCCGTTGGGAGTTAGATCCCAAGTCTTCCGAAGATTATCAACAACGGCGAGAGTAAATTGGTTATGGGGCATCTGGAGATGGAGACAAGGGGGACAAGGTAGACAAGGTAGCAATCTTTCCCCCCTGTCTCCCCCCTCTCCCTTGTCACCCCATCTCCCCATCTCCCCACACTCCCCACTACTTATTCTTCCTGCACATCAATCCAGATATTACCTTCTTCCACACGAATTGGAAAAACTGGTAGTGTTTTTTCCTGTGAAACCAACGAGAATACTTTACTTACGCCAGGTGGCCAGGGGCACCATTGTTTTACCTCACCAGTACTTAAATCAAAACTACTGCGATGGAAAGAACAAACAATCGCCTTATCTTCAGTGATTTTTGCGCTTTTCATCGGCAATTTTAAATGGGGGCAGATGTTACTTACGGCATAAAACTGATTTTCGTGATTTAAAAGTAGGATTTTTCGGTTACCAACTTTTACCACTTGTCGCGCACCTGGCGACAGTGCTTCGACAGCAAGAACTTTAGTCCAGCTCATTAGGCTCTCCTTTCCTAACGGATCTGCTTTTAGTTTCTCGCAATTGTGACCAATGCGATCGCTTTTTAAGAATCAGAAGGGGGGAGTGGAGAGTGAGAACAAAACTTAAGCCCAAGGTTTTCATTCACAGCATAAGCGGTATCTGGATAATCGCTAAATACGCCATCAATACCTAATTTGAAAAATAGCTCATATTCTCCTTGGGGATTTCCTTGAAAATCCAATGGTAAAAAGTGGTCTTCATTGCGGAAAGTCCAAGCATGAACTAATAAACCAGATGCATGAGCATTGATAATTAAAGATGTTGGTGAGAGCAATTTACCAGTGCTGTCTCTAGAAACTAACAAATTTTTATGAATTCCGATCGCCTGTGCATATTTAGCAATTTCTTCTAAACCTGAAGTCGTTATCAAATCTGCATAGGTATTACCATTGCCAGTAAATACAAAATCATAAGGTTTACCATTATTATTCAGCAATTGCACCAAACGCAAATCAGTTTGTGTAGATAAATATTGCAAATTACTCACTTCAAAAGACTGAATGAAAACAGGTGCATTAGCTCCCTGATAACCGTTTGCGGTTAAAGTTGTTAATAGGGGTTTTTCTAGGGGCAACCCAATAGATTTAAAATAACTTGGGTGCTTAGTTTCTGGATAAATTCCGATCTGACGATTAATTTCGACGCTTTTATTTTTGACTAAATCAATGATTTCTTGGAATGTGGGAATTTCAAATAATCCATCATAAAAAATATTTTGTGGACGCAGTTGGGGAATTCGCTCTTTCGCCCGTAGTGTTTTCAGTTCTGCAAGGGTAAAGTCTTCAGTAAACCAACCTGTTTTTGATTCTCCATCAATTATTTTGGTGGTTTTACGGTGAGCAAATTCTGTATGTCTGGCAACATCGGTAGTTTCAGAAATTTCATTTTCGTGACGCGCAATTAAAACACCGTCTTTTGTGGAAACTAAATCTGGTTCAATATAGTCTGCCCCTAGTGCGATCGCTAATTCATAAGCAGCTAGAGTATGTTCTGGACGATAGCCACTAGCGCCTCGATGTGCAATAATAATTGGGGGTTTACCTGTGAATGTTTTAGTCACCTCGATTACAAAATCTTAGTTTTTATTTGGCCTGAAGTTAGCTTAATGTAAATTGCTAATTTACATTAATTTCAAATTATTCCCCTTTTATTAATTACAATAAAATGTAGGATAAATCGTAATTTAGACATTTTTATTCTTCAT
This sequence comes from Nostoc sp. DedQUE12a, assembly GCA_034530795.1. GTDB lineage: Bacteria > Cyanobacteriota > Cyanobacteriia > Cyanobacteriales > Nostocaceae > Nostoc. The sequence continues at coordinate 2,651 of JAVRCH010000110.1, read as the reverse complement.
TACCTATTCCTCATTCTCACGAACTAGTTACATTGATATCTAGATATTTAGGATTTCACAATTTATTTATTGCTGACAAATTTATACATTTTAATATAGCGCCAACTTTGCTCGTTTTCTAAATTATATAACTCACTCATTTCACCTTTAAAAGTATCCTTAAATTTCCAGTAAAACTCGCGATTAATTAGCATGAAAACTGTTTTTGCATTATTGGTAGCTGTATTAATTTTTTCTGCTAAATTTTTTCCGTTTGTTTTTTCGAGAATATATGGTGGTAGATATAAAGTCGATGGGTCACCATAATACTTGAATAATCTATTCTGTCCCAGCATTAGTACAGATCTTGCAGATGCATCTCGATTTTTTACTAAATACTGAACCGCTGAGCGATAGTCATCTTTTCCATATATTGGATCTAAATAGTAATTAAAGTTGGAATAAATATTCATAATTACCAAAAAAACAGTAGCTATTTTGGCAAACTTAGATAGTATATCAACTTTACTTCTAGCTTGGTAGTTATGCAAAAATGCTGACGGGATCAAAATGAAAAATGGAATACATAAATAAAAAGAATGACGCGGTAGCCAATTAATTTTAGTAACTAGAGCAAACACAAAATTCAAGGAAAATGATGTGAGCAAAATCAATGCAAATAAATAGTCAGCACGCTGATATTTGTTTCTCTTTGACTGCCTTAACAATCTCTTACCTAAAGCTAGAAAAATTACAGTAATGACAATAAAAAAGATTAGAAAATGGGGCCAGTAGTTAAGTAAAATATTTATTTTATTATCACCGCGTAAGTCCTCAAGTGGCGGCCCATAAGATGTCCCGACTAATATACCGTAGACGACAAACATAATATTCTGAATTATAGGTAATCCAGTACGAGTTACTGCTGTACCTGTTGGATCAGATGCAGCAGGTGAAGATAAATAAAACCAAATCATTGGTGAGGAAAAAATTACTGAAGGTATCAACCATTTCAGCCATTCTTTAAAGTTTCTATAAACAATAGCATGAGATATATAAAGGGCGGACGTAAACATTAGTGTTAAGACACTGCCAAAACTGGCTATGGCAGTAAAAATCCCAAAAAAGACTTGTGAAATAATCTTATTATTTTCGTCATCTTTGAGTGAATTACTAAAAAAATATATTTGAAGTGAAGCTATAAATATTAATAATGAGTAAGGTCTGGCATCTTGGCTATAAAATACACTAAAAGAACTGACTGCTAAAATTAAGGATGACCAGAATGCGTGTTTTTTGCCATAAACACTTAGGCAGGTAAAATACATTATAATTACTGAACCCACTCCAAACAAAGCTGAGAGGCATCTAATGGCAAATTCACTATCCCCAAAAAATGAACGCCAATAAAACAATAGTAAGTAATAAAGCGCTTGGTATTTATCACCAGCTTCTCGATTTACGATTTTATAAAAATTTTCTTGCAAGCTTGTTGCATCAGATAAAGTTAGGCTCCAGCCTTCATCAAACCAAAGACTTTGATTTTGCAATAAAAAGAAACGGGTAAAGATGCTAATTGTAATTACCGTAAAAAACACAAAATAATATTTTGACTCTTTCATGCCTATCTCCGAAATATATATAGTGTTTCCTAAGCAAATGAGGTAGAACCAAATCTTTTTTGCCTAGTTTAGCAGATTTGAAGACGTACCTTAAAAGATTTATTTGCAACTGCTATATATTAATATACGCAATATCTAAGTTTCAATTATCAAAATTCTATTTAGAATTAATCAAGATATTAAAAATAAATATCTCTAATTTGGGGCGAGACTAATTTTAGCTATGGAAGACCTTATCACATGAAGGAATATTTTTTTGTGTTAATTCTTCTGTTAAACAGAATAATCTATGGTCAAACTTTATTGACTGCACACTCTTGTAAGGATTTCTTAGCATGACATTAAAGCTTTAAAATCTTTAGCAGATGAGTCGGTATATTGCCATGAGTGAAAATACAGAAACGATTTTCAGTAAAATTATTCGTCGGGAAATTCCCGCTGATATTGTTTACGAAGACGATTTGGCGTTGGCATTTAAAGACATCCACCCCCAAGCGCCTACTCATATCCTCGTGATTCCCAAAAAACCTATTGCTACACTAGCTGATGCGGAATCTCAAGATCATGCAGTGTTGGGGCATCTTTTATTAACTGCCAAACGCGTTGCCCAAGAAGCTGGGCTGAAAAATGGTTATCGAGTTGTTATCAACAGTGGTGATGATGGTGGCCAAACAGTCTACCACCTACATCTACATATCCTGGGAGGGCGGCAGTTAGATTGGCCTCCTGGTTGATAAAACCAGATGAATCGCATTTGCAAGTGCGATTCATCTTTTAAACAAATCAGTTTTATAATCAATACTTATTTAAAATTTCTTTACAAATCTTAATTTTGGTCTTAAGGTAGTAAATATAGGTAAGTAAGTTTACTTACTGAAATCATAAATTATCAACCGCACTTATAAAACCATGACAGCAACCATTCAACGTCGCGAAAGCGCCAACGTATGGGATCGCTTCGCCAACTGGATTACCAGCACCAACAACCGCCTCTACATCGGCTGGTTCGGCGTATTAATGATCCCCACCTTGCTAGCCGCCACCGCTTGT
>JAVRCH010000109.1:0-9183 GCA_034530795.1 Nostoc sp. DedQUE12a | reverse complement strand
TCCAGGTGATGGCATCGATTTCAACGGCAGCAATAACAAAGTGATTGCCTCCAAAATCAGCATCTCCGGCAGTGGTGAAGATGGCATTGAAATCAGTGAAGGCAGCAATGACAACATTCTTAAAGTGACGGATGCCTCACTCGATGCCAACACAGGCGATGGCTTGGATATCAATGGCGATCGCAACGCCGTCTCCCTCAAGAAAGTAGATCTCAGCGGTAACGGTGTTGGTACACCGATTGAAGTCGAAGATGGACTCGAAATTGATGGTAGTAACAACACCCTCACAGTAACTGACGCCACTATCAACAACAATCCCGGTGATGGTATCGACTTCAACGGAGACAAGAACAAGGCTGCTGTCAAAGATGCCACGATCGTTGGCAATGGTGAGGATGGTATTGAAATTAGTCCAGGCAGCGATGGCAATACACTTATCGTTACCAACAGCAACATCAGCAACAATGCAGGTGAAGCGATCGCCAATCGAGGTATCAACAATGTAGTCATCGCTTAAGGCATCATGTTAAGCTTGCGCCACTAGTTTTGCAAGAGGGGGAAAGGGAAAAGGTTAAAGCTTTACCCCTTACCTTTTTCCCACTCTGCAAGAAGCCTAATAAAGACTTAATTCAATAGCGACGATCAAACATTATGCGAACTATTATTACTTGACAAATCAATAGCTCCAATAATCCCACTGAGGATAGTTTTTTGGCTGTCTCCTCATTTTTAAAATGAAAGTATCTACTTAATCCTAAAATAATTTCTCAGATATTTAATATAAATAAGTAAGTCGGCGTGAAAAAACTAAAGGATGTAAAGATAAATTAATACGCAGATTTATCTACCAACGCAAGTAAAATCTAGGCGCTCATTTGAGGGTGTTTATATAGTAGATGACAGGCAATAAGCAACAGCTAATCGCCTTAAAAGTCTTTTGGTGTCAGGGTTATACTATCAGTTGATATCCTAATCTAGCTAGCAACTACTATAACTCGTAGGCAAAACAAAACTCTATCAAACCTACGGTTATGGATTTACCATAGAAAGTTAAATGCCGAGCAGAGGTGTTTAGGATAAGTGCATACGGGCGGTATGTTTAAAAAATAGCATAAATTAAGTATAAGAAGTATTAAATTTAACTAAATTTTGCTCTTAAGTTATCGTTACATAGTTATTAATTTTGTCACCGATTTACTTGAATATAGTACGCTAACAACCCCAAACCAAACAGATCAATGTCAAAAATATGACTCTAAATGTCCATATTTATACGATTAAATTAAATATTTAAAATGCTGTAATTCTCTAATATCATAGGTTATGCGTAAAAGTTATAGACATGATGCTTATAAAGCATTAGACTTTACGGACTTGTACTATTAACCTGGATACTTAAGGTTATTAATTTCAAAAAGTTTAATTCGTACCAGTGAATGTAATTAGGTAAGGAGTGTGCTAATTGTTGCAAAATGTTACTTTTTTCGGTGTGCTTGCGATCGCTATTGGTGCAATTCCTGGTGCGGTGAGTCGGTATTATCTGACTGAATTTTGTAAAAGAGCCATAGGTACAAACTTTCCTTACGGCACTTTTATTATCAATTTTACAGGCTGCTTACTAATGGGCTTTTTCTTCACCTTATTTAAGGGGATAAAAGGATTTCCACCAGAGATAGATTTATTAGTAAGAACTGGTTTCTTGGGTTCTTATACAACCTTCTCAACCTACGGATACGATACATTCTCGCTGTGGCGAAATGGGAAACAGGGAGCTAGTATTTTTTATTGGGCGGCTAGTGCGATTTTAGCAGTAGTTGGTATTATCTTAGGTGGTTATTTAGCCCATCTATTTGTGAAATAATAACAATTCTCTTCAAACAAAATACCAACCTGTATCCAATTAGTTAATTAGAAAGGAAACTGTTAATAATGCAAAATAGTTTTATTCGCACTGTTATGGCGATCGCTTTGGGTGCGATTCCCGGTGCTTTAGGACGCTACTTGATAACTGAATTGACCAAAGGAATTATTGGGAAAGACTTTTCTTACTATGGCACGTTTGCAATCAATGTAACAGGCTGTTTTATTATTGTTTTGTTTTACACCTTAAACGAGCAAAAGTTTAAAAGCCTTTCACCTGAAATTCGGTTAGCGATCGCCACTGGTTTTTGCGGTGCTTATACCACTTTTTCGACTTACGGATTAGAGACTTTTACGCAAATAGATAAAGGCAATACAACAGTAGCTTTAATCTATTGGTTGGGCAGTATGGTAGCTGGCATGATTGCTGTGCAATTAGGTGTAGTTCTAGGTAGCCTTAATTCTAAATCCAGCGTTACTGATTAATCGGACAAGCTGTAACAGGGAAGGGAGAACAGGCAACGTAAAAGTGAGTACAAACCTTACTGTTAGCTGTTCCCTCTCCCAAAGAAAGTTGAGATCGGCCAGTGCTTCTGCTTCAGCATGAGAGGCAAATAGGGAGCATCCCAAATGTTTGAATTTTTAAACGCAAAGGTACACAGAGGTTTACGCAAAGGAACGCAAAGGGTTAATTGAGAGTTACTTCATTTTGTGTTTTGAAAAAATTGGGATGCTCCCGGCAAATAATAGATAAATTAGGTGTATGAGTCGAGGGAAGATGAAACTTGTAAGGAGATCGACGTGGTTAGATTTAGCAATTGATTTAAGAAGTTCTGTTATTCACGCAATTTGGCGACGAGTAATAGCTACTATGATATTTGCTTTTTTAATTACGATCGCCTATCACAAAGGATTTGCTGTAAACCAACCTACTCTAGCTAGTTTAATTCCTGGAGTAGTCCTTGGGCTTTTATTGGTTTTTAGAACTAATACAGCTTATGACAGATTTTGGGAAGCTTGTAAAATTTGGTATGACTTACTCAATGCCAGTCGCATATTATGTCGAAATATTTGGACAATTGTTTTAGTCAATAATCCCGAAGATTTGCGAGTAAAAAGATTTAGTATTAGATTAGTTGGTATATTAATCACAGCGATTAAGCTACATCTAAGGAACGAAAAAATAGATTATGCAATTGAAGAGAATTTTACTCAAGAGCAGTATTTAGAATTAAAAAAATGTCATAATATACCGCTCAGGATTATTAATTGGTTAGCAGAGTATTTTGGACAACTTTATCACGTACAAAAAGCAATTCCCTACCGATTGTTTGTTGAATTAAATCGTTCTTTAGACCAAATAACAATGTTATTTAGCGGCTGCGAACGAATTTTAAACACACCGCTACCTAGACCTTATTCAATCCATTTAAAACATTTATTATTGTTATATTGTTTTGCTTTACCTTTTCAATTTGTAGAACAGCTACATTGGTTTACTGTTCCGACTGTGGGAATTATTAGCTTTGCATTACTGGGAATAGAAGATATTGGAGTGGAAATTGAAAATCCCTTTGGCTACGATCGCAATGACTTACCATTAGATAGGTTTTGCCAAGAGCTACAAGCTGAAATTGAAACAGAATGGATTAATTGCGAACCCAATTTTGTTTACTACGACGCTAATGTGTTATGAAAATAGACAAATTTTTATTAGCTCAAAATATGGCATTTCTAATCGCCATTCCGCCAGAAAGTAATTTAGCAAAATTGTTGTCTTTTTGTTTAACTACGAAAACCAGAAGTAATTTATCGGGGATAGAACTGATAAAAATCACTTGTGAACTGATGGAGAACCCATCAAATATTGCCTACTGGACTCAAGAAGTCATGGGATTAGATTTAGATTACACCAGCGAGGAGTGGAAATCTTTAGGGGAGATGGGAATTAGAAACAGTGAAGAATTTATGGCCAAGGTGTGGGAAGAACTCAATAGTCTAAATTTATAGCCATGTCTCTCAATATAGAGCTTTTAGAGCAAAGTTTTGAGCAAATTAAACCTTATGCAGACGATTTCGTCGCCAGCTTCTACACAAACTTATTTGCTGCTCACCCGGAGGTTAGACCTCTGTTTGCAAATACTGAGATGGAGAAGCAGCAAAAAAAGCTGCTGAATTCGCTGGTTTTAGTCGTGGAAAATCTTCGCTATCCAGAGGTTTTAGAAGCAGTTCTCGATTCACTGGGAGCTAGACATGTTATTTACGGGGCTATTCCTCAGTATTACCCTGCGGTGGGACAAGCTTTGATACTCACCTTTGAGCAGTATCTCGAAGACGATTGGACTCCCGAACACAAAAAAGCGTGGACGGATGCTTATGGAGCGATCGCCGCGCAAATGTTGAAGCGAACAGCGAGTGTGAACACACAACAAGAGCGATCGTCAAGTGTGCCTTTGACATTGGAACCGAAAACAATTCCCTCACCTCCAACTGCGACTTCCGTACCCGACATTTTACCGACAGCAGAAGTTGAGGAAACACCTGTATTAGCACTGTCAGAGTTGCCTGTAGAACTGCTAGAAAGAAGTTTTGAGAACATCAAACTTCATGCTGAAGAATTTGCCGCCAGCTTCTACGAAAATCTGTTTCAGGCTCACCCAGAGGTAAAACCTCTCTTTGCCAAAACTGATATGGCTTTGCAAAACAAAAAGCTGTTGCAATCTTTGGTCTTAGTAGTAGAAAATCTCCGCAATCCAGAAGCTTTAAGCGCAGTCCTAGAGAATTTGGGAGCTAGACACGTTGGTTATGGTTCTGTTCCCAAGCAATACGGCGCAATCAATAAAATACTGCTGTTGACTTTTGAGCAATATCTCCAGGAAAGTTGGACTCCAGAACTCAACAGAGCGTGGAAAAATGCCTTGACCACGATTACCCAACAGATGTTAAAAGGCACAAGAACAGAATCTGTATCTGTGCCAGAAATTGCCTCGACTACAAAAAAAGCAAACATTCGGCAAACTTCAGAATTAAGGACACAAATCCCCAACGAATCTCAAGAATTTCATCCCGAAATATCGCAACCATTAAGAAGTCGTAGAAAATCAAGGAGATCTCAGACAGGTCAAACAAGCTTATTGCATCGTTATCTATTGTGGCTGAGATCCTTAATTGAAGCTGTTAAAAAAATTCCCAAGCAATTAAGCAAGACTTTCTGGGAACTACCAACCTGGGCGATCGCACTTGCTACAGTCTTGATTATGTCAACTGTTTTTATCTTTGCTGATGAGCATTCTGCACTGGGAAAACTTCTCGCTGGCATTGAGGCTATTAGTATATTGGTTGCCGTAGTTTTATTTGTCAAAGAAACTCCCGATCGCCGCAAACAATTTCAGTATCAAGCTTGGAGTACAGTTGATGCAGCCCACGGTGTCAAAGTTAGCTATGCCAGAATTCTCGCACTTCAAGATTTAAACGAAGACGGTGTTTCTCTCAGAGGTTTGGATGCTCCTAGTGCAGAGTTAGTAGAGATTAATCTCTCCCATGCCAATCTGAGTAAAACCAATTTAATTGAAAGCGATTTGACTAATGCCAATCTCAGCCATGCCAATTTAGATAATGCTAATCTCACTCAGGCTAAACTGAGTGGTGCAGATTTGAGCCATGCAAAACTCGGTTTTGCTTGCTTGAGTCAAGCTAATCTTAGTAGTGCCAACCTGAATGGTGCTAATTTGATTTGTGCAGATTTGAGCCATGCCAACCTGAGTGGTGCTAATTTGAGGGATGCTAGTTTGAGCGGTGCTAACTTGGAGGGAGCCTACCTGACTGGTGCTAATCTTAAGAATGCTAAAGTCAGCGATTATGAACTTAGTAGTGCCTACCTCGAAGGTGCGATTATGCCGGATGGTTCAAAATATCGGTCTGAAAGGAAGTCTTAAAAGCGGAAACTATTAAAAGGGAACAGGGAACAGGGAACAGGCAATAGTTTGATACGCAATTGGTCAAAATTTATTTGAAACGAAAAGGTCGTGGTCTGGCAATTCCATAACCCTGAGCATAATTTACTCCCAGGTTTTGAATTACTTCCAACACAGCCTTATTTTCTACAAACTCAGCAATAGTTTGCAGTCCCATAACTTGACCAATTTTATTGATAGCGTCTACCATTGCTAAGCTAACCGGTTCTTCTACAATATGCTTGACAAAACTACCATCGATTTTGAGATAATCTACTGGTAGATTTTTCAGATAAGCAAAAGAAGACATACCGCTACCAAAATCATCTAAGGCGAAACAGCAGCCAAATTCCTTGAGCGAGCGAATAAATCCAGCGGCTTTACCTAAGTTTTTGATGGCGACAGTTTCAGTGATTTCAAAGCAGATTGCTGTGGGCGGTATTTTGTATAAAAGAAATTGCTCGCACACAAAATCAATGAATCGATCGTCATTAATACTAGCGCCAGAAAGATTAATTGTATATAAAGAGCGACGACTGTGTTTAAGCGATCGAGAATCATGCCATTGTAAATTCCCGTATTGCGCGAGATTAGCAAAAAACGTGTGAATCACCCAGCGATCGATAGTTTGCATGAGATTGTAACGTTCAGCTGCTGGAATAAACGCCATTGGTGACACCACCTCACCCGTTTCATCGATTAGCCGTAGCAGAACTTCGTAATGCTCTGTTAAAGAATAAGTCTGCGATACAGGAACTATAGATTGGTAGTAAAGGCGGAAACGATTGTCTGCCAGCGCTTGATTAATTTTTCCTATCCATTGGATTTCGCCACGTTGCTTTACTAGCTCAAGATCGTTAGCTTGGTAAACATGTATGCGATTAGACCCTTGATTTTTCGCAAGATAGCAAGCTGCGTCGGCAGCACTTAAGGCAGTGTTCGTATTGTCGGTATCTGCGTCGATCGCAACTAAGCCGATGCTGACGCTCAAATTAAAAATTTTCTCCTGCTTCCACACGAAGCGAAAGTTTTGGGCTGCTTCACGTAGGCGATCACAAATTAATAATGCTGTCTCTAGAGAACAATTATTGAGTATGATGCCAAATTCATCTCCGCCTAAACGTGCAAGTGTGTCATAAGAACGCAGATAAGTTTTAAACAAACTAGCAACTTGGCACAATAGGTCATCGCCAGCAACATGACCACAAGTATCATTGACAATTTTGAACTGGTCTAAGTCTAAATAACACAATGCGTGCTGTTCTTTGGCAGACTGAGCGCTGGTTACAGCTTCTATTAAGCGATTTTCAAACTCGCGTCTGTTAACCAATCCAGTCAAAGCATCGTGGCTAGCTTGCCAGGATAATAAACGTGCCAGATTGCGGTTTTGGCTAACATCGCGAAACACTAGGACTACACCAACGATTTGGCCATCCCTGGTACGAATCGGTGCAGCGCAGTCTTCAATGGACAACTCTGTGCCGTTGCGGGTAATTAAAACTGTGTGGTTAGCTAAACCTACGATCGCACCAGAATGCAAAACTTTTTCTACTGGGTTTTCTATGGTTTGCCGACTAATTTCATTAATAATTCTAAAAACTTCTGTCAATGGTAAGCCTAGTGCCTCGGCTGAACTCCAGCCAGTCAGCACTTCTGCAACTGGATTTAGATATTTAATCGAGCCACTTCCATCAGTTGTAATTACTCCATCGCCAATAGATTGCAATGTCACTAAAGCTAGTTCTTTTTCTTGAAAAAGAGCTTGTTCTATAGATTGGCGCTCGGCAATTTCTTCTTGCAACCGTCCCAGAGTCGTTAACAATTCCCTTGTGCGTGAAGACACTCTCTGTTCTAGCTCTTCATTTGCTTTTTTAAGCGCTGTTTGCGCTCGGCGACGCTGGCGATCGATCGCGTTGAGCGAACGAGCATTCCACCAAATCAGTATTACAAAGACAACAATATTCAAAATGCTTAAGGCACACAGTCCGAATTCAGCAGTATAAATTTGCATTCGGTAACCAGCTAAAACTACCCAGCATATGACTGGCGGAAACGCAATTGCGGGGGGTAATAAAAACCTCGCCACAATCCCCCCTGCATTTTTACTGCTGACTACGACCATCAACCCACGATTTGGACAGGCAAACAAAATGCCATAGGCTAACAACAAGAATGCAACTGCTGTATGCACTGCAATTGATGTTAAGGAGCCAAATCTAAACAGAAGTGCATTGCCATATATGTACCCCAACAGCCCCATTCCGGCAATGAAAAATGCTACTATTGCACATAATTGGGCTAGTAAATATTTAGGAGCAGCCAAATTTAACAGCAGTAGACTTAATCCAAATAACACAAAAATAACCGCTGTATGAACTGCCATTCGACCAGGAGCCGCATCACCTAGCGGGTCGATACTGGTACGAAAGAAGATTTGGTCAATGCCAAGGTCTACATTCAAGGCATACTGAATTAGTGTCAACAAACCAATTAATAAGACCAAAAGGGCACAGGCTTGAGCCGTACTACGTCTGGTGGCAATTCTTGGTTGCCAATGCCACAGCCATAAAGATGTTCCCCCCAAAATCAAACAGATAGCTGTGTTAGCTTTCATAGCTACCCATCCCGGCACAATGCTTTTGAGAACTGTAATATCTTGTATCCAACCAATAATCACAGCACAGCCAACTAAGGCCACTGCAATACTAGCTTTTTGGGAAAAAGACCGGAATAAAGCGTTAAGTGCGGGAGACTGATATCGAGATTGAACATCATAAATAGCCATAGCTTTATTTAATAAATAACTGGCAACTATTCTGCTATTTGCTGTTTACCATGGAAATTAACTAGATGCAAGTACTTGAGTTTGACTAGAAAACGAAGTTTTTCGGGTGTAAGTTAGATGAAAGCGATCGCCAAAGTCTATTTCGGAAAAATTTTTACTATCATAATCCTTAATATTTATCTAACATAATTGATAAAAATATTTATCTCAATCGAGATTTACCTTCAAGATAAATTCAATTTTTTGGAAATTTTCGCTCATCTTAAAAAGCTAGTTATTGCCATATTTTTTTGAAACCTATTTACAAAAGTTTTCGGGTAGGGAACAGTGAACAGCTATAGAAACTTTATTTATGGCTCAAAAGCCCATTTTAAAAGCGTTTTTCGAGACACTCAGCCAAGGAAAAACGGTGTCATTTTTGATTTTACATGGAATTATGTCTACATACTTACAGCAGTTTGCAACTAAATGAGGTACACAATTAGAGAAGTAAAGATAAAAATTCTTCTTCTCCCTCCTGCCTCCTGCCCCCTACCTCCTGCCTCAAAACCAGTCAATTTGTACCTCATGCAAATGAAATCTGCT
>JAVRCH010000108.1:0-7723 GCA_034530795.1 Nostoc sp. DedQUE12a | reverse complement strand
TTCTGCCTCCTGCCTCCTGCCTCCTGCCTCCTGCCTCCTGCCTTCTCAAATTTTGGGAGGATCGAGGGGTAAAACGATGGTAAACATTGAACCTTTTCCTAACTGACTCCGAAGTAATACTTGCCCATCGTGTGCTTCGGCGATGGCTCGGACAATTGACAGCCCCAATCCCGCACCCTCAGAACGACGACGACTTTTAGAAGTTCGAGCAAAACGTTCAAAAATCCGTTTTTGATCTACAAGGGGAATGCCTTCACCTGTATCGCGTACCCAGAAACGCACTTTTCCTTTAGCGATCGCAGAACCTATGGAAATCGTATCACTTTTGATAGTATGCTGAGTTGCATTCTGCGCCAAATTCATTACAGCCTCAGTAATTCTTTGGCGATCGACTATATCTGACCCCTTGCCACCCCATCTATTTGCCAGTCTCGCTCTCCTAACGCTTGAGCTTTGACAAATAACTCTTGGGTTAACTCTGCCACATTCACCGTTGCCAACTGCAAAAAGTCTAAGCGTTCTGCCTTTGCTAGCAAAATCAAATCATCCACTAGACGGCTCATCCTGTCTAATTCTCCCATCACCAACGCTAAGGTTTCCTGCTGCTCTTGGGGGTCATCTCCCATCAGTTCCAGATGTCCGCGAATGATCGTGATGGGAGTCCGAATTTCATGCCCAGCATCGTTGACAAATTCCCGCTGGCTAGCAAAAGCTGACTCTAGTCTGTCCATCATTTCATTGAACGTTGTTGCTAGTTCTGCCAGTTCACCTTTGCCTTGTACAGGTAAGCGCTGGGTTAAATCTGACTCGCTAATTGCATGAGCAGTGCTAGTAATTGTGCGTAGAGGAGCTAGCACCCTTCCTGCCGCAAACCAAGCCAAAATTAAGGAAACCACAAACACTAAGCTAGAAACTTCGATAATCACGGAAACTGCTTCTAAAGTCTCTGCCCGCTGACCGGTTGTATTATGGGCAACCACAAAGACTCCCTGAGTTTTTCCATTAATTTTAATCGGTTCCACCATGTAAAGAATCTTACTAACATCCGGGTCAGAAAATTCTTTTTCTCCCTGCTCTGGTTTAGTTTGTTTTGCCCACCGTTGCATCAGTGGTGATTCCTTGGCAAGGGGTTTAGGACGCGCCCTAGGGCTAGATTTGTAAAATTTGCCATCAATAAAGGTGATGAAGTAAGAGTCATCCTCTGGTAAGCGATACAACAGATAAGCTCTGAAAAGCTGGATCAAATCTTCTTTAGAAGCCGGAGGAGCAATTTGTTTTTTCCCGCCGAGCAACCATTTCAACTGCTGTGGTTCAATTACTATGTCTTCTGGATCGTCTTCAGTTAGTGCATCATGTGGCTCAAAGGTTTCACCTTTAATTAACGCATTCAAAGCTGCCATGTCTTCTAGCATCTCCTGGCGAACGCGTTCATCAATGCGCTGGTAGAGATGATAGCGAAAAGCTGGAATGGCAATGAGAAATGCGATCGCCAAAATCAGCAAATACCAGAACAAAATTCGGGTACGTGCTTCTTTAAATACCTGCTGCCAACCAAACAACAGCTTCGGTATTTTAAGCCAAGATCTGCGATGGCTGGTGATACTGCTCATTTTCACCCCTGCTCACTCACTTGAGACAGTTTATCCTAATTGGGTGCTAGGCAGTGGGGATTGGTTTGAGGATCGAATGAGTATCCTTCAAGTTCTAAATCTTGCTTTTCCCTATTCATTTACCAAGAAGGGGAAAAGGGGAAAGGGTAAGGGGTAAGGGAAGAAGAAAAAACTTTTCACCACAATGTATAAAACCCCTGTTTTTAAATTGCTGGTTCCTTTCCCCCCTGTTTTTAACCTTTCCCCTTTCCCCTTTCCCCTTTCCCCCCTGTTTTTAACCTTTCCCCTTTCCCCCCTGTTTTTAACCTTTCCCCTTTCCCCCCTGTTTTTAAATTGCTGGTTCCTTTCCCCTTTCCCCTTTCCCCTTTCCCCCCTCTTTTTCATCACGGTTGATCCAAACGGCTCTCAAACCAGCAGCTTTAGCTCCGTAATAATCTTCAACAATGCTATCGCCAACATGCCATGCTGCTTCAGGAGAACATTTATGTTTATTTAAAGCAATAGTAAAAATTTGCGGGTCGGGTTTAGCTGCACGCACCTGGGTAGAAATGGTAATAGAACTAAAATATTCTCTCAATCCCAAACTTTGCAATACTGAATAAATCCGGGAATCAAAATTAGACAACACTCCTAAAGTAATTCCCAACTGTCGCCAGTTAATTAAAGCTGGTAGGACATCGGGATAGACAAACCACGGTTCGCCAGTTCCAAAGTGGATGTAAAGTTCGCTAAAAAAAGCCGAAAAGTCAGAAAACTGCTTGAGAACACCTGCACTTTCAAAAGTGTTTAGGGCAATTATCCGCCACCAATCAAACTCACGCTGGGGAATATCTTGCAGTTCTGCATCTGGAAATATGGGCGGCGGCGATGCTTTAAAGCTTTGGATAAAGGTTTTATTTAATGTTTCAGGGGAAACTGTAACACCAAATTCCTGAGCTATTTGACTATAAACTTCACCCACACTGCCTTTAACATCGAAGAGTGTGCCCACAGCATCTAAAAAAATAACTTTCGGTTGTTCCATATTGGGGACTGGGGAATGGGGACTGGGGATTGGGGCATGGGAGCAGGGGAGCAGGGGAGGCAGGGGAAAAGGTTAAAGGGAAAAGGTTAAAGGGAAAAGGAAATAAATTTAATCTTTCCCCTTTTCCCCTTACCCCTTTCCCCATGCCCAATGACGCCAGTCGCCTCAAGTCGGGAAACCTGCCCACGGCACTAGCTCCCCAATGCCCAATGCCCAATGACCAATGCCCAATATTACTGAGAAAGTGTCTCTATAATAGGACGGACTAGCCAATTAAAGCCAACTTTAAGCTGATGGTCTAAAGTTGGCAACCTGTATAAATAAGCAAGACGACGACCGATGTATCCCAAACGCCCTTCTAGTTTGATTCCCAAGCCAGCGAGGGTGGCGTTATCTTTCCCCAATGCCATCATTTCACCTAAGTGTTGATAGTGGAAGGGAAGTAAAGGACGATTGGTAAGAGAAGCCCAGATATTCCAAGCAGCGTAATCAGCTTGTTGGAAAGCTGCTTGAGCGGTGGCGGGGACTTGTTGTCCTTCTGCATCGTGACAGTCTGCTAAATCTCCCAAGGCAAAGATTTCTGGATGCTCGAAGACTTGCAGGTTAGATGTAGTGCTAATTTGACCGCGCTGATTTTGCTTGAGGGGAAGGGATTTCACTACTGGTGCAACTCGTGTTCCCACTGTCCAAATTACTAATTCGACGGGAATTGTGTCTACCTGATTTTTATACTCTAAAGAGATGGTATCTTGTGCGATTGATTCGACTTTGGTTTCTAAATCGAGAAAGACGCCACGTTCATCTAAAGCTTTCTTGGCTGCTTCCCGGTTAAATTCTGGGGAAGTTCGTAAGATTTGGTCGGCGATTTCTACAATGCGAAAGCGTCCTCTTTGGCCTAATCTATCGGCTAACTTACAAGCTAACTCTACGCCACTGTAACCAGCCCCAACGATCGCCACTCGAATTTTATCAGCATCGGATTCTTCCAAAAATCGCAGGCGTTCTTCTAAACGATAAGCGTCGGAGATTGTCCGGAATGTGTAGGCGTAGGCTGCTGCACCAGGTACTAAGTCTAGCGGTGTCTCTCCTCCTAGCGCCAGCACTAATCGGTCATAGGGGATTTGCGGCCCTTCGTGTAAGTTTACCCGTCGCTGGTCGATGTCAATTCCAGATACCACTCCTTGATAAAAACGTACCCCTGTACCTTGTAAAAGTTCTTCAAATGGTGGGGCAATTTCCCAGGTTTGCAGTTCGCCAGTCAGTAATTCGTAGAGAAAGGGGGAAAATAGAAAGCGATCGCTTTGATCTACTAAAACAATTTCGGGTTTTTGTGTAGATTCCCAAGGTAACTGGCTTAAACGCAAGGCTGTGTAGAGACCACCGAAGCCTCCACCAAGGATGCAGATTCTAGAAGTTTGTTGAGTCATCGATTCTATGGGACGGTCAATACTAGGAGGGCAACTAACTTAAGTGTAATGATTTCTTTGCCGCGATCGCCATTATGACAAGGCAGGAGGCAGGAGGCAGGAGGCAGGAGGCAGTGTTGATGGCGGTTTTAAAGTTTTGTTTTTTGCATTTAATTATGTCTACCTACTTAATAAAAAATACAGAAAATAACTGCTTCATCTCATTCTTTGATAAGTAGTTTTTCTGCTTCTATGACTCTTTATCAACTATAAGGATTATCTCTTTCATGATAGAATCCCAATAGTTTTTTATGAGTTAAACATTTTGCTATCAACTCATAATTATAATATTTGATATTCTATGATAATGTATCACTTCAATTATGATACAAATAGGTTGATAGGGGCACGGCAATGCCGTGTCCCTAAGGGAAATCTATATTTATTCAGCGTTTTAGTCAAATGGTACGAATTCTGAATTCTGAATCCTGAATTCTGCTGTATCCACAGGTTAGATTTACTTAATTACCACCAGAGGTAACAGATTTGTTATGTATGGCAGTGTCTTCAGCCTTTCTCTGCCATTTACCATCGCTGCCTGGTTCGTACTCATTTCTGACACTATTCCAAGCAACCTCGCGGGCACCTTCTTCACTTAAACCATCTTTTTGAGCAGCGTTTAATGCTGCTGCAAAAATCTGCTGTGCGTGTTCTGGCAATTGCTGTTTAATGTCTTCAGGTAATTGATTTATTCCTTGCTCTGGCATAAACTTATTCCAATTTTCTTAACTTAAGTTCATACTAGAAAATTAGTAATCGAATGCCATCTTTCTCTAAGTAGAGAACTAAATAATCATACTTTTGGCTGAGTCAAACAATTTTTAAATCAACGACGCAATAATATTAATACTCATAGCCAAAATCGTGGTATTGAAAAAGAAGGATAATATACCATGTAGCAACGTCAAGCGCCTCATGTCGCGGGATGTCGTTTGCACATCTGAAACTTGGCTAGTCATGCCAATTACAAATGAATAATATAAAAATTCCCAGTAGTCTGGATAGTCGTTATGAGGAAAATCTAAACCTCCAGTAATTTCTTCGCTATTATTGTGACTAATATATTTGTAATAAGTGTGTGCATACTGCACTGCAAATATCGTATGCACTAGTAACCACGAGCCTACAATTGTCATAATTGAAAGTATGACATGTAGGATAAGCATAATTGTTGAGAACTCTTTTTTATCAGTTAATAAAAATCCAATGGCTAAAACACTGGCACAAGCCGCAGCTATGACCAACATCAATATAGCTAAATGTCCTTCATATTCACTCTCAGCATAACGGCGAATTTTTTCTGGGTTAGCTTTGAGCATTTTCCACCAAGTTAGGGCTAAAAATAAATCAGCGCCAGAGTTCCAAGCACACAAAATCCGAGTGGGAAAATGCAGCCAAGGCGGAAGTATTACTGAAATTAATACAGCGACTCCAATAGCAATGAGTAATCGAGGTCGCGGGTCAAAGTTTTTCAATAAATTAAGTTTCACAAATATTGCGATCGCATACTTAATCTAAGGGAGTTTCAATCAGCTAAATATAGACTTATGGAAACCCACAGAGGTCTATTTAGCTGTAATTCAAAATCCAATAAGCTACTAAACTAGCAATCACTTTCCGATTTTAATTGTCTCGGTCAAAAGGGGAAATAATATTTAGTTAAATTTGGCTCTAATCGTCTCTATACGTTTGCGATTCACACCCAAATCACTTTGACCTAAACGGGAAGCTGAACGCACTTGTATTACATTAGCATTCCTGTCGAGATAGAATTCTACATCATCTACAAATCCCAACAAAGCACTTTTAAATTCTGCATATAAATAATCTTGGCTTTCAGTAATTATTTTAGTCCTGGGTAAGGACTCAATAATCTTTTTGAGATTAGCAATTGCTTGTTCTGGAGTAGATGTAAAAGTCAGCGGTGCAATTTTGTGGAGTACATCTGCACTTTGGCTAGAAACGCAGTTAGGAGAGTTAGGACAAGGTGCTAGTTGACCGTTACTGACACCTAAATTACTCGGTCGTTTACCTGCAAAAACCATAATTGTGTTTGTTAGTAAGTGAATAAGTCAAAACCAAATAGTTAATGCTTGATATAGCAATCTTATTTGATTATGGAAAAAACGATCTATTACCTTAGGGAATAAGCAATCGATCTTTCCCTATTCCCCATTGCCTGCGATCGCTTTATGATGCGGTAAGTACGTCTAAGCGAAGACAAAATTATGACGCCAACAATTTCAATTAACGACTCTGGGCGCTTGCAACTCTCACCTTTAGAAATCCCATCTCGTTTACTGTTGGGGCCAGGCCCCTCCAATGCCCATCCAACAGTTCTCGAAGCAATGAATACTTCACCAGTTGGGCATCTTGACCCCGCTTTTCTCGCACTGATGGATGAAATTCAGTCGTTGCTACGCTACGTATGGCAAACAGAAAACCCACTCACCATTGCAGTCAGCGGTACGGGAACAGCCGCAATGGAAGCAACCATCGCCAATAGCGTGGAACCTGGTGATGTAGTTTTGATTGGTGTAGCTGGTTACTTCGGTAATCGCTTAGTCGATATGGCTGGACGTTATGGCGCTGATGTGCGAACAATTACTAAGCCTTGGGGACAAGTTTTCAGCTTGGAAGAATTGAAAACTGCCCTGGAAACTCATCGTCCAGCTATTCTAGCCTTGGTTCATGCCGAAACTTCCACTGGGGCACGGCAACCTTTAGAAGGAGTTGCTGATTTATGTCGTGAATTTGGCACTTTACTATTACTAGATACCGTGACAAGTCTCGGTGGCGTACCTTTATTTTTGGATGCTTGGGGGGTTGACCTTGCTTATAGTTGTAGCCAAAAAGGCTTGGGTTGCCCGCCTGGTGCTTCGCCTTTTACCATGAGTCCGCGTGCAGCCGAGAAACTGCAAAAGCGTGGTACGAAAGTTGCCAATTGGTATTTAGATATGTCTTTGCTGAGTAAATATTGGGGTAGCGATCGCGTCTATCACCACACAGCACCGATTAATTTATACTACGCATTGCGGGAAGCACTGCGTTTAGTTGCCGAAGAAGGATTAGCAAACTGCTGGCAGCGTCATCAAAAGAACGTAGAGTATCTCTGGGAAGGTTTGGAAGACTTAGGATTAAGTATGCACGTTGAGCGGGAGTATCGACTGCCAACCCTTACCACTGTCCGCATTCCAGAGGGAGTAGATGGCAAAGCGATCGCTCGTCAGTTACTCAATGAATATAATATTGAAATTGGCGGTGGACTTGGCGAACTCGCTGGTAAAGTCTGGCGCGTAGGACTGATGGGCTTTAATAGTCGTAAGGAAAGTGTTGACCAACTCATAGCAGCATTGCAGCAAGTTTTACCTAAGTAGTTTTCAGATAATTAACCTGAGTTCGGGATAAGCCGAAACCATGATTCTCTCGTTGGCTGAAACTCCTATAGGACTTATGCAAAACACCTCTAAAACTCTTATTCCTCTGTGACCTCTGTCTTGAAAAGTTATGTTCGCCGGAAGCCGGCGCTCATACTTTTCGCTGTGTCTCTGTGGTAGCCTGCGGCAAGCCGCTCCGCGTCTACGATTTTTCAGAACTTGTGCTGAAGTTTAGCAGCAAAATCT